>CAYLYA010000020.1:0-28687 GCA_964387855.1 uncultured Bifidobacterium sp. | reverse complement strand
CTTCACCCGGAGCACCCCGCCGCGATGGAGGGTTGCCGTCCAGTTAGCCGGGGCTCGTACCTGGAACTCGTGACCTATCTTCTGCGAATTCTAGACTAAGAGCGGACAAAGGGAAAAACGATTAATTGGGATCAAAGATTCCAGCGCACACCTTCGGATGGAGATCCCTTCTCATTGCGCCAAAGGATTCTGGAGGCCATCCAGCGCTAAATACCCGCCTAAGAAGTGCGGCCAGGGAATAGGAAGGATCGTCTGCGAGGGCACGGTCTAGGCACCGTTGAGCTAGGGCGCCTTCCCCTTTCTCATACGAGAGTGCGGCCAGTAACGAGGCAACCGGGGCAACAAATCCAGATGGGGCAATGCGGACGAGATAGCGCCACATGGTCCAGTAGATCTCAATGCTGATCTCATCATGGGAGCCAAGGGCAAAATCACGCACCTGTATGTCGCTCAGACTGCCGAGGACGAGAGCCGACAATCTCTGATCATCGGCGATGTCGCCTCCCAATGATCCGGCAATAAATCGCGATGCCAAGTCCAAGACCGCCAATGCGCCGCCGCGCTGCGAACTCTGAAGTTGACCACACTCGAGTTGATCGGCCTGAGGGTCGATCCGAGATTGCTCAACTTGCGCAATGAAGTCTGCATCGGTGGCAAGAGAGAGCGGTGCAATGGATTCGGCCATTCCCTCACGATTTCCATACGGCATCGGACGTCCATCCGCGACTTGTTCCACAGCCACACGAGAGGAGGAGATTTCGGGAAGTTCGTTCCCTTGTACCGGGCAGCATTCTTGATCACCGCAGAGGACCGACCGCCAACGGCCATTGGTGATGAGCAGAGACTCGCGAATTGGAATCTCCGCCCGGGTGAGGGCAATGGCGATATTTTCAAGGATCTCCGCACCGTCGCTCCGATCATCGGGAACGTAGGCAACAACGAGTGCACCTTCGGCTCCTTCGCGCACTAAGTGATAAACCAGAGCGTCAAAGGCGTCTATGGAATCCACACCCTCGATGCTTGGGTAGTCAATCCGCATCGCCATTCCGACGCAGTCTTCTTTCAAAGAGACGATGACCAGAGAATCGGTCGGGTGATATCCGATGAGAAACGGAATTGCGGCCAAGAGATCATGTGGTGAAGTAAGTGTTGTCATAAGGACAAAGAGTTCAGGTCGCTGCCCACATTATTGAGGTGATGACAATCAGCTTGTGGAAAATCCTCGCCTGTTTGCCTGGTCATTTCGTCAAACGCGTGGGGGCGTTGGCAACCTCGACCGTGGCTACCGACACCTTACGAATTTCGCCCGTGATCGCACGAGCCACTCCGTTATTCGTCCATACGCCTCCCCACGTTGCCAGCATGACAACTGCGTACGTACCTGCCTTGCTGTAGGTATGACTGATGGCTTGATGTGGATAGGCGGCCCCTGGTGACGTCGTCGCATAAAAAGATCCGTCGCCGAAACTCCACAGGAACGAAGGTCTCATCGTGACATCCACGACTTCGCCTATAACCGCCACCCTCGTACTGAATACACCGGACAGATCGCACCAGTAGATGACAGGAATATTCACTATGGCGTTTGCAGACGGCTCACGCAAAATATTCCCTGTTGGAATCAATTTGAATAGTTTCTCGCTAAGGGAGACTCGTGGCGCGACCTTGCGTACGGCTTTGGGTGCGATTCTCTTTGGAGCAGTGACAGTCCTTGGTTTGACGTACTTCGCAGTGACACGTGGTTTCGATTTCGGTATTGGCGGAGCCGATTTAGGAATGGTTTTGACTTTAGGAATCGCTTTCGGCGCATTGTGCGATGTGGGTCCGCTTCCCTTGTGCGCCTCAATCACAATGTGGCCGTTTTCAATATACACATCAACACATGCCTTCGCCGCACACTGCGCAGCCTGGGCGTAATCAGTGCGCGTTAAGGCGGGAAGAAGGAAAATCGGACAGATTAGGGCTCCGGCTATAAAGACACTCTGCAATCTCAGATTCAACATTTACGTAACAGTAAAAGTCTTCCCACCCTCACGAGTTGGCAGATCGCGCCATTGTGGAAAGACGATAGCGCTAGGCATAAAGTGGCCTCATGGCGCATCGTGATGGAGACGGCTGGGTCCGATGTCGATGCGGCGGAAAGCACTGGGGGCTTCACGGTGCGGCAGGAATTCTCCTCATCCGCGATCGAACGATCCTGCTTCAACATCGTGCGCCGTGGGTGCATAACGGGGACACGTGGGGAATCCCTGGCGGCGCCCGCGACTCTCACGAGAGCGTCATTGAGGCCGCCCTTCGCGAAGCGGTTGAGGAAACTGGGATCAATCCAGAACTTGTCACCATTCATCGCACCCATCATGATGATCACGGTGACTGGCGCTATGACACAGTTGTCGCCAGCGCGAGCCCGCTATTGGTTCCACACGAAATGAACGACGAATCCCAAGAGTTGCGATGGGTTGCATGGGAGGACATCGATGCGATGCAGCTGCACCCAAGTTTTGCCAAGACATGGCCAGCAGTTCACGCGATCTTGGAGCGAGATTTCTAAGCCGTCTCTGCCTCAGTAAATGATGCGTGGAGTCTTCTCAAAGATTCCTTGACCGTCTTATCATCGGATGTGCGCCATAGAGGCGGCATCGAATTCAACAACACTGATCCGTATCGCTTGGTGACGATGCGAGAATCCAGAATTGCAACTACTCCCCTGTCTTCGACTGAGCGGATCAGCCGACCGGTGCCTTGGGCAAGCATCAAAGCTGCGCGGGGCATCGACACCTTCATGAAACCGCTGCCGCCGGCCGCATCGACCTCGGCGGATCGTGCAGACATGACGGGATCGTCGGGGCGCGGAAATGGAATTCGATCGATTGCGACAAGGATGCATGAGGAGCCTGGTACATCCACGCCCTGCCAAAGGCTGATCGTCCCGAGGAGAATCGAGGTCTCATCTTTGGCAAAGCGCTCCACCAAGGGTCCCACCGCGTCTCCGCGTTTTTGCGTGATGATCTTAATCGGCAATTCTGCAAGCACTTTTCGAAGATGCGCATCGGCTGCCTCTACCCCACGCCACGAAGAGAAGAGCGCAAGGGTGCGCCCGCCAGCTGCATCAATGAGCTCGCCGAGTTCGGTCAACGCCTCCGTGCTTGGTCCGTCGCGACCTGGCTCAGGAAGATACTTGGGCAAATAAAGCATTCCCTGATTGGCGAAATCAAAGGGAGAGCCAACGTCGAGCATCTGCACGTTACTAGGGTCCACATCTCCTTCTTCAACTTCCATATTTTCTTCAGCGGCGTCATCAACCACAAAGCCGATATTGCGCGCCATCGCTTCAAAGCCCTTACCTACCGTCAGAGTCGCCGATGTCGCGATCACGGGCGTCTTCGTCAGCAAGTTGTTACGCAGAACCGATGAGACAGTCAACGGCGCAAGATGCAATGTCGAGAAGGTCGGCTCGTACCAGAGAACCTGCCCCTTACCCATTTTTAATATCTTTGCCGCCGTATTCGAGACCTCAGTCACCGCGCCCTTGACTCGGGCGCGTTCGGCAATCGCATCAGAATCAATGATCTCTTCATCTGCGCCGATCGATTGAATGATTGCCTGCGCACTCTCGCGCACTTTACGAATCGGGGCCTCCAACTCGGATGGAATTTCACTAAGCCTGCCTTGGAGACCAGTTTCGTATTTAACACGTTGACCGTAGTCATCCATAGCATCATTAAAAGCCTCCGCCGCCTTGGTAAGGGCATCAGAAAGCTTGCCAGGCATGTGCTTTCGAGACATTGCCGCAGCGCGCGAGACTCGCGGACCGGTAAGTTCTTCTGTGACAGCCTGCGTAGTTCGATCCATGAACTCATGTGCTTCATCCAGAATCACTGCGTCGCGCTCAGGCAGGATCGGATGCGAATCCACGATTTCGATTGCAAGCAGAGTGTGGTTTGTGACTACGACATCTGCGCTCTGCGCCTTCGACTTTGCGATCGCAGCAAAGCATTGGTGACCATATGAGCAGACATCTGCCCCGACGCATTCGCGCCCCGACAAGGAATTGGCCGCCCACACACGTCGATCTACATCAGGGGCGTCGTCGCGATCACCAGATACACCAGGTTTTCTCGCCCATTCATGGAGTCGCTTGGCATCTTTTTCAAGACTGCTCACTTCGAGCATGATCTCGCCATCTGGATCATCGCCTTCGCTGTTCATCTTCTGCAGGCAGACATAGTTTCCAACGCCTTTGTAAATTCCATATGTGATCTCGCGACCCAGCACCTTTGACAGAGCCGGCACGATTCTTGGCAGATCTCGCTCGACCAATTGACGTTGCAACGCCAAAGTCGCCGTAGCAACTAATACCCTCTTGCCGTGCACCAGAGCCGGAACCAGATAAGCCAATGATTTTCCAGTGCCGGTGCCCGCTTGGACCATCAGGTGATGCCGGTCGGAAAGGGCGTTGGCCACGGCCTCTGCCATCTCGATCTGGCCTTCACGAGGCGAGCCTCCAATTGCCTCCACCGCAGTATCTAAGGCCAGTCTCACTTGGTCTGAAAACTCGCTCACGCGGGTCAGCCTACCCATGATCGAAGACAAGGCCTCTGCCCCGTACTCAAGGTAGTTGAACTTTCAACTATATCTGCTATGGTTCACTCATGGAAACAAAGATGCCGACGCTCTATATCGGCCATGGCGCCCCGATGCTCCTTGACGATCCGACCTGGACCAGTGAATTGACCCGGGTCGCCAATGACCTCGCGCGCCCGAAAGCAATCCTCATCGTCTCTGCCCACTGGGAGTCTGCTCCCATCACGTTGAGCAACGTCGAGGCCAATGCCCCTTTGGTCTACGACTTCTACGGCTTTGACCAGAAGTACTACGAGATGACCTACAACTCCCCCAATGCATCTGCTCTTGCTCAAAGAGTCGCGGCACTGATGCCATCGAGCGAACCGATCCATCAGAGCAATCGCGGCCTCGATCATGGCGCGTGGGTTCCATTGAAGATCATGTACCCCGATGCCGACATCCCCGTCCTTCAAATGTCGATGCCGACGTCGAATCCATATTTACTTATGGAGTTAGGAAAACGGCTCCAACCACTTCGCGATGAAAGTGTACTCATCATCGGATCCGGCTTCATGACCCACGGCCTTCCCTACCTTCGCAACTGGAGCATCAACGCAGAGGCTCCAACGTGGTCAAGCGATTTCGATCAGTGGGCCGCGGAAGCATTGGCGACGGGCGACGTAGATGAACTCGCGAATTTCAAATCCAATGCGCCAGGTATGCCCTACGCCCACCCAACCGTCGAGCACTTCACCCCGCTGTTCATCACACTCGGTGCGTCGCAAACCCCCGACGTTGCCCCAAAAACCCTTATAGATGGCTATTTTATGGGCCTTTCCAAGCGATCTATCTTGGTTGACTAAGACCTCCAACGCATTCGTGGCACTTGAGTTGACCATGGCATGGCAATCTCCA
Source organism: uncultured Bifidobacterium sp. (assembly GCA_964387855.1). Taxonomy (GTDB): domain Bacteria; phylum Actinomycetota; class Actinomycetes; order Nanopelagicales; family Nanopelagicaceae; genus QYPT01. Next base: position 23,206 of record CAYLYA010000020.1, on the reverse strand, counting down.
GCGCCGCAGATACGCGCAGGACATCTGTTTCCGCTCCTAGTCGTCCTACGATCATAAGACCTACAGGAAGACCCTCCGGTGTGAGTCCGCACGGAAGCGATGCAGTCGGTTGCCCGGTCATATTCCATAAAGCCGCAAAAGGCATTGCGGTCACCCAGCCTGGCTTTACGTCTATTGAACCGATGCGGGTTGGTGGCCGTCGGAGCGGATACGCCGGTACCGCAGTCGCGGGCATCACCATAAGGTCATACCGTTTGAAAAATTCTGCAACAGTGGCACGCATTTGCGACAACTGACTCAGCACAGCGTCGTATTCCGTCGCTGGGATGTCGGGATAAGCCTCCAACTCTGCGATCGTTTCCGGAAAGAGTTCCTCACGAGCTGACGGAACTAATCCGCGCAAGGCAAGGCGTATGTCCGCCGCGCTGATCGGCATGAGGGTAGTGAATGGATTGGAGATTCGCGGCTCATCGGCCGCTACGGATGCTCCAAGGCTTTCCAATACCGGAAGTGCGCGTGACACAACGTCGATGAGAGTGGAGTCAACCGGGAAGTGCCCGAGGTCGGGCGTCCATGCGATCCGCATTCCGACCAATGGCCGATCCGACAGGATGACGTCACTAACTGCCTTCATAAAGGATGGCGGTTCTTCTGGCAGACAGACGGGATCTCGCGAGTCGGGACCGGCCATAACCTTCAGCATCAATGCTGCGTCGCGGACAGTGCGCGTGAGCGGGCCTAGGTCATTGAGCAATCCAGAGCCTTCGCCAGCGGGCCAGTTGGAGATCCGACCGTGTGTTGGTTTGATCCCGAAGACTCCACACATGGCCGCTGGTCCAGTGATTGAACCTGCATAGTCAGTGCCCGTGGCCACCGGCACCATGCCGCACGCCACGGCGACAGCCGAACCGCCACTAGAACCGCCAGGCGTACGCGACACATCCCACGGGTTGACGCAGTCCGCACCAAGACGGTTCATCGTCTCCCCAAGGGTGGCCAGCGCCGGAGTATTCGTCTTACCAACGATGATCGCACCAGCGGCCCGTAATCGCTCCACCATTGCCGAATCCGCATCCGGAAAATTATCGCGGTAGGCCGCAAGCCCAAGAGAGGTCGGCATTCCGCGCACATCATTAAGGTCTTTCACTGCCACTGGCACCCCATTGAGGATGCCACCGATCCCTGCAGCAGCACGCGCATCTGCCTCGCGCGCCGCCGACAACGCTGATTCGTTCGCTACGGTAAGAAAGGCACGCGAATCGCGTGCTTCGTCAATAGCTTGCAAGGATGCGGTGACTACGTCTACCGCAGAAACCTCTCGACGCGAGATGAGATTGGCTATCTCACCTGCGCTGAGGTCGAGTAGATCGGTCAATTAGCTACAACCAGATGTGCTTCCGCAACCTTCGCATACATAGCAGGCACCAGATTGACGCATCTTCACACCGCACGTCATACAAAGGGGCGCATCGGATGCGATTCCAGTAATTGCCTCAAGCAATTCAGTGGATGATCCGTAGCCCTGTGATGGAGCAGTGGTGATCTTGACTTCCTTGGGCTTTGTAACCGCAACTGGAACAGGTGCAGGAGTGCGCTCAAGTTCATCTTCCTCGACTGGAAGATCCTGTGTGTATTCGCCAGTCTCAAGAGCGCGTGCACGCTCTTTCGCCGAGTACAGGCCCATTCCGGATCGTGTTTCAAACGGCAAGTAATCAAGTGCCAAGCGACGGAAGATGTAATCCATCATCGACTGCGCAATACGCACATCAGGATCGTCGGTCATTCCACTTGGCTCAAATCGCAAATTGGTGAACTTCTCAACGAAGGTCTCGAGTGGGACTCCGTATTGAAGACCAATCGACACTGCAATCGAGAAAGCATCCATGACGCCGGCAAGAGTTGAACCCTGCTTTCCAAGCTTCAAGAAGACTTCACCAAGTGCGCCATCGGCATAGGCACCAGAGGTCATATAACCCTCTGCCCCGCCCACGGAGAACGACGTCGTCATCGCAGGACGCGATTTTGGAAGGCGCTTGCGAACAGCGGCAGCAGGGGCTGTCTCAGAGACAACTGCCTTGCCTTTTGCTTTTCCGTCAGAGAGAGGCTGCCCGACCTTGCAGTTGTCGCGGTATACGGCAAGTGCCTTGAGCCCAAGCTTCCACCCCTCGTAGTAAACCTCTTCGACATCTTCAACGGTTGCATCCTCTGGCAAGTTGACGGTCTTGGAGATCGCACCTGAAAGGAACGGCTGACAAGCAGCCATCATTCGCACGTGACCCATTGGCGCAATCGATCGTGCACCGAGTGCGCAATCAAAGACGTCGTAGTGCTCTAGTTTTAGACCTGGGGCATCAATGACGTGACCGTGGGTTGCGATGAATTCAACGATGGCTTCAATCGTCTCCTCCGTGTAACCAAGCTTGCGAAGGGCTGCGGGAACGGTCTGGTTAACGATCTGCATGGATCCGCCGCCGACGAGCTTCTTGAACTTCACCAGGGAGAAGTCAGGCTCGATACCGGTGGTGTCGCAGTCCATCATCAAACCGATCGTGCCGGTTGGAGCCAGAACGGAAATCTGGGCATTGCGCCAGCCGTTCTTCTCGCCAATCTTGTTGTTCGATTCCCATGCCTTATTGGCCTCCGTCCACACATCGCGATCGAGGGTGGTCACGGACTTGGCTGAAATTGAGGCCGATGCATGCTTATGCATGACTCGTGCATGAGGTGCGGCGTTGCGTGCGAAGCCTTCGTATGGTCCGACGATTCCTGCAAGTTCGGCAGAACGCTTGTAGGTGATGCCCGACATCAACGATGTGATCGCACCGGCAAGGGCACGTCCTCCGTCAGAATCGTATGGAAGTCCAGATGCCATAAGGAGCGCGCCGAGGTTTGCGTATCCGATTCCGAGTTGGCGGTATGCACGGGTCGTCACGCCGATTGCCTCAGTTGGGAAATCGGCGAAGCAGATCGAGATGTCCATCGCAGTGATGATCATCTCTGCCGAGCGGGCAAAGGTCTTGGCATCAAATGATCCGTCAGATTTCAAGAACTTCATCAAGTTCAACGATGCAAGGTTGCACGATGAGTTATCAAGGGACATGTACTCAGAGCAAGGGTTGGATGCGTTGATACGCCCGGTCTCTGGGTTGGTGTGCCAATCGTTGATCGTGTCGTCGTACTGAATTCCTGGATCAGCACATGCCCACGCAGCCTCTGCCATCTTGCGGAACAAGTAGCGTGCATCGACTGTGTCGATAACTTCGCCGGTTGAACGCGCAGTCAGACCGAACTCTGTGCCGCTCTCGTATGCGCGCATGAACTTGTCGCTGACGCGGACTGAGTTGTTTGCGTTCTGGTACTGGACCGAGATGATGTCCTTACCGCTCAAGTCCATGTCAAAGCCAGCGTCACGAAGGGCTCGAATCTTGTCCTCTTCGCGAACCTTGGTCTCAATGAATTCTTCGATATCTGGATGATCAACATCTAGGACGACCATCTTGGCTGCGCGACGAGTGGCGCCACCGCTCTTGATGGTGCCGGCAGATGCATCTGCTCCGCGCATGAAGGAGACCGGGCCGGAGGCTGTGCCACCGGACTTGAGCAACTCCTTGGACGAACGGATACGCGACAGGTTAAGACCTGCGCCTGACCCGCCCTTGAAGATCATTCCCTCTTCGCGGTACCAGTTGAGGATCGATTCCATAGTGTCATCAACTGACAAAATGAAGCAGGCGCTTACTTGCTGAGGCTCTGGAGTTCCGACGTTAAACCATACGGGTGAGTTGAACGAGAAAATCTGGTGCAGCAACATGTAGGTGATTTCGTGCTCGAAGATTTCAGCATCAGCCTCAGTTGCGAAGTAGCCGTTCTCTTTTCCTGCCTTCGTGTAGGTAAGAACAACGCGGTCGATCACGTTCTTCAATGACCATTCACGATTTTCTGCACCTACTGCCCCACGGAAATACTTCGTGGTGACGATGGTCGATGCGTTGACTGACCAGAAATCCGGATATTCAACCCCGCGCTGTTCGAAGATGGTCTCGCCAGTTTTCCAATTGGACTGGACGATGTCGCGACGCTCCCAGGTCACTTCGTCATAAGGGTGCACACCTTGTGTGGTGTAAATGCGTTCGAGTACCAACCCCTTGCTTGACTTAGTGGTGGACTTACCTGGTCGGTTGATGACCGTCTCTGACATGTGTGGTTCTCCAGATTTCTTTAGTGGTGCGTTTTAATTTTTTGCTTTGGAGGTTGGGGAATTGCTTTGCGTACTCGAGGGCACAGCTCGCAACAAAGCGATCTCGCCTTCGAAATCTTCAAGGGAATTAAAATTACGATAAACCGAGGCGTAACGTAGGTATGCCACCTCATCGAGTTGGCGAAGCGGGGCCAAGATGGCCATCCCAACTTCTTGGGCCTCGATCTCGGCCGCACCGGTAAGGCGCAAGGTCTCCTCAACTCGTTGGGCCAACAGGGCAAGGTCGTCATTGCTCACCGGTCTACCTTGGCAGGCCTTCCTGACACCAGCGATGACTTTTTCGCGGCTAAAGGGTTCGGTGGCTCCGCTGCGCTTCACAATGTTGAGAAGGGCGGTCTCCTGCGTCGAGAAACGCGCACCGCATTCAGGACATTCGCGACGGCGACGGATCTGAGTTCCATCTTCTGCGGGACGAGAATCCACGACTCGAGAATCATCATGTCGGCAAAATGGGCAGATCATCGGCGTGTCATCCTTCCTGCAGTCCCTATGGGGTGTATCGCAATTTATTGAAAAATCCCTGAGTAGGGTTGGAAAACCACTACTTATGGAACTATATCGCGCCTTCACCCCTACATCTAGTAGGAACCATAAAGGAAGTCTTGAGGGTTTACCCTCATTGACCAGATGAATTCTTCCATCGGCGTGTCGGGGTCAGCACTCATACCCTAGGTGACCAGCACCGCGCCCTTATGGGCCTTGGCCAAGCACTCATCTAACGTCCAAAGTTCGGCTCCCGCCAATGTCGCGGTGGCGCTGATAAGCGCATCAGGAACCTTCATATTCGTTCTAGCTCGAATTCTTGCCGCAGCCACGGCGACCTCTTCGTCCACCGAGTGAACCACGGTAATTGACTCTGCCATTTTCGAACGCATTCGACCAACCAAATTGGGCTTCTCGGCAAATGGGGCCACAAGAGTCTCCATGAGAACTATTACAGATATTTCATAATGATTGTCGGCTGATTCCAATTTCGATAGAACAACTTCGTGATGGACATCATGTGGATCAAAAAGAGCGATTAGGACTGACGAATCCAACATCACTCGTCCCATGAATCACGTTCCGCTCGAAGATCAAAATTGTCATAGACACCGGTGGCGATCCCAGCCAATTTCAGAATCGGATTTTTGGGCGGAGAAAGTTCTATCTTGCCTTCCTTGGTTACCGTGCAATTAATAGTGTCACCCACTCTAAATCCAGCTTTCCTAATAATCTCGACAGGCAAAGTAATCTGATTCTTAGCGCTAAGACGCGTGGTTGTTGTGCGGCCCTTACGGGTCTTAACAGGCGCTGCCGCCCTTTTCTTAGCCTTTACCTTAGCCTTCATGAGTCAAGGCTAACATATCTCATAAAACCAAGAAGAAAACTTAAACAGGCACTCGCAAGCTCTGACCGGCAGCAACATCGGCCGACGAAAGAGAATTGATCGAGATGATTTCATCGACCATAGTGCGAACATCTCCGGAACCGGCTGCATCGGAGGCGATCGACCAGAGGCTTTCCCCTGGTGCCACGACCATGGTCACGTATGACTTGGAAGCATGATGGATCGAAACTCCGGCCCCTGCCTTCATGGCAAAGCCAGCACCTAGAACCACGGTGAGAGAAAGAACCACGAGGAACCGCGCCAACCGACCACGACGGCCCAGTCGAGGAAGGGACGGATACTGCAGTGCGATTGCGCTCATGGTCTTCACTCCTTTTCGAACGTCTGTTCGATAGGACATTTATAGCGCACCCCACCGACAAAACGCAAGGAAAATTCGAACAGATGTTTGAATAATCGATGAACTTCCTCTACCCTCAAACCATGGCTAAATCCACACATGGCGACGACGTCATCACCGAATTACCAGACGGCCCAGCCGATGAGCACGGGCTGACCACGCGCCAGCTCAAGATCCTCCAGGCCATCAAGGCGGCCCTGGTGACCAACGGCTACCCACCCAGCATGCGTGAAATCGGCGCGGCAGCGGGCCTGGCCTCCCCAGCCTCAGTGCAGTACCAACTCCAGGCCCTTGAGAAGAAGGGCTTCATCCGCCGCGATCCAACCCGCGGCCGCGCCCTTGAAGTGCTGTTGCCCGGTGAACCTTCCGAAGTAGCACCAGCAGATAACACTCGCATGGTTCCCCTCCTCGGCCAGATCGCAGCCGGTGGTCCCATCTTGGCCGAGCAGGCAGTCGAGGAGACCTTCCCCCTTCCCGAATCCATCGTCGGCCAGGGCGAGCTCTTCATGCTCAAGGTCAAGGGTGACTCCATGATCGATGCAGCCATATGCGACGGCGACTTTGTCGTCATCCGCAGCCAGAAAGGCTGCGAGAAGGGCGAAATCGTCGCCGCGATGATCGATGGCGAAGCCACTGTGAAGACTTTCTCCATGAAGGATGGCCACATCTGGTTGCTGCCGGCCAATGATTCGTTCGCGCCGATCAATGGCGATGATTGCGAGATTCTCGGCAAGGTGACCGCAGTGCTGAGGAGCGTTCGCTAACTAACTTTTGCGAAATAGCCTTTGATTCAAGTCGTTAATCGCTTCTTCTAAATCCTTTGGAATTTCCAATGCCTCCAAAGGCAGATCTCGACGTAAATTCTCCCAAACCTCTTGCCACCCCACGCGCACTGAGATTTCCGCAGGCCAAGGATGTGTATCGCGGGCAACAAAGACCTCCTCGCAGATCAATAACAATTCTTCGGTCGATCCCCCAGTTTCGATCGCACGAAGGAGCAAGTGAAGGTCATAAATATCTGTAACGCGATCGTTAGGGATGCCATCTCGGTCAGGTTCAGTGCAGGCGTGCCACTTTTCCCCGATTTGTCTACCAATAGCCAACAATTCGAGATCTGTTGGCAAAGGAAGTCGCACGGGATACAGATCCAGAACTGCATCCACCTTGTCGCCAACTGCATCACCTTGAATCGTGACTTCCATCTTTACAGTATTGAACGGATCCCCACGATACTTCAAGGCAATTTTGTAGCGATAAACAACGACGGGAAGGCGATCTCCTTCAGAAGGACCAATCTCTTTGAAAGTTGCCTCAAATTGCCAAATTGGCTCGATAAAAGCCGCCGAAAGTGAATCTGAGATATCACGGGCGTAACCGCGATAGACGGCATCAAAATCTTTGGTTGCCCGGGCGTCAGTTCCAAATCGAATAATCATAGAAGTGCCGCCCTTGAGAATAAAGGACGAATGGCCCTCACTATCTTTTGATCGACTCAGCATGGTGATCAATACGCTGCTAGAGATGTACTGCCGCAACCATGAAACCGGCAAACCCAAATCTTTACCCCATTGCGTTATACGACGCTCCAGATCTGACTTGCTGCCAGGGAAACGAAAGTTGTCGGTGTACGTCAATTGCTTTCCCTTGTGTCCATCCCAACTAGCAATCGTGCCGCCTGACGTTTCGTCACTAATTCGCGACGCTGTGCTACATCAATTGCTTGGAATATCAATTTACTGGCCACCCCTTTTTTGGATGCGTCGGCGATTGCCTCGTAAGGACTCAAAACGCGCACGCCTTCACAACTATCAATGGAATCTGCTTCTACAAATCTTCGAGATACTCGATATGCGCTTCCCCCCGCCTTCCGCGGGCGATATCCGATATCGACTAGGAGATCAATTTTGCGTGGATTGACATCACATAATTCCCAAACATCAAGGGCTGCCTCGCCAGCAATAACAGCACGACCCCTGGCCCAAAGCATCGCCTCTCGATATTGGGTCAAACGGGAAGTCGGCCACCCTGGCACGCGGTACAGACCATGGGCTATCCGCTCCAGACGCCCCTGTCGAGCCAATAAAGAGAGCCAAGTGGCCGCGACACCACGTCTCACCAATTCATCTGTGGCCACGAAACCGTCGTTCTCGCTAGCCACGCTGGAGATTTGCTCGGTCCAGTTTCTCTGCCCCGTAGCGACTGTCATAATGACCCCTTTCACGTGGTTAAAAATATATACCCTGTATCTATTTTTGTCACCATTTTAACCAATCAGTGGGCAATTTTGCATATTTAGTATCCATAATTGTCCGCCTAGAAGTTTCCTCTACGACAATGACCCTAGATAGGGACTCTGACAAGAATTACGCCCTGTTCACAAGAAATCCATGAGGGTGCGCTTCTTATGGCGCACCCCTGCCCGGGCTAAACCGATTTTTGTTTAAGTGGTGCGCGCACGGTTCTTGCTTTCACCGAACTTCCACGCACGATCAATTCTGGATCAAAGACGATCGTCTGCGCCGGCGAATCATCGCCTTCCAATCGCTCGATGAGTTTTCTTGCAGCCGCCGTACCCATCTCGTAACTCGGTTGGCGCACCGTCGTAATGCCAGGGCTAACGATGTCTGCCCACGGAAGATCATCGAAGCCAACAAGGCTCACGTCATCTGGGACAGAAATCTTGTACTCCATCAATGCATGCAGGGCGCCCGTCGTCATTCGGTTGTTGGTCACGAAAATCGCATCAGGTGGATCTTCCATCTCAAGAAGCAGACCCACCGCGTGATAGCCGCCCTCGTCCTTGAAATCCGCGTAGATCTGCAGGTCTGGATCGGCTATAAGGCCCGCTGCTTCGAGTGCCTCGACGTAGCCCGCCAAGCGATCGCGAGCGGTGCTGGCATGGCGTGGGCCCGTAATGCAGGCAACCCTGCGAGCGCCCGAGGAAAGCAAGTGCTGTGTCGCAATCTTCGAGCCGAGTTTGTTGTTGATCTGCACGCCGTCGGTCGCAATCGGAAGCTCACGGTCAATGGTGAGAATGTTGATGCCGCGCTCTGTCAGCGGAGTGACGTCGGTGGATTCATATGCGGCAGGGCTGATGATGACGCCAGAGACATTCTGCGATGAGAGCATCGAAATGTAATCGGTCTCTTTCTGAAGATCGCCATCTGCGTTGCAAAGCATGACCGAGTATCCGGCTCTGCTTGCGACATCTTCAACTCCACGACAGACGGAAGTAAAGAATGGGTTCTCGATATCGGAGATGATGAGGGCAAGAACAGGTGTCGACTGCGTGCGCAGTCCGCGAGCGGTGAGGTTGGGCTTATATCGAAGTCGCGCGACGGCAGCCATCACCCGCTCGACAAGTGCCGGATCCACATCGGCTGACTTGTTGAGCACCCTGGAAACCGTCGCAGTGGAAACACCCGCTGCTTCGGCAACATCACGCATGACTACCAAGTTCGATCCTCCCCTCTCACCTATTACGGGTATTTTGCCCTAGTTATCCTGTAAAACTTACGTTTTCGAGTAGCGTCGCGCCACAGTTGAAAGAGCCACTGCTGCCACGAGAATTCCACCCTTGAAGATGTACTGCCAGAACACCGGAGTTCCGAGCTGACTCAGGCCGTTGAAGCCAACATTGACGATCAAAACTCCGATCAATGTCCCAACGATATGGAACTCACCATCTCGCAATGTCGCTGACCCAAGGAAAACAGCAGCAAATGAGTCCATCAGGTAGCTATCTGCCGCAGCCGCTGTTCCGCTGCCAAGCAAGGACGACAACATGATTCCCGTGATTGCGGCCATGAGACCCGCGATCATGAAAGTGATGATCTTGGTGCGATCGGTACGGATACCGGCAAGACGGGCAGCGTGGAGGTTGCCTCCAACTGCCTGAATTCTCTGGCCCAATGGCGTCCTGTTCAAGATCACCCAGAGCAGGAACAAGATGATGCCCATCAACCAGATCGGGTTGGGCAATCCGAAGGTCTTACCCAGTGCGATCTTGAAGAAGGACTCCGGCACCTCGACGATCGGTGAACCCGCGGTGTAGCCGTAGCTCATACCGACAACGACCGTTCCAACTCCAAGGGTGGCCACCACTGCATTGACGCGGGCCTTGGTGACGACGAGGCCGTTGATCACTCCAATCGCGACTCCGACTACCAGCGTCACAAGGATTGCCATCAGCATCGAAAGACCTTGCTTTGCAATCAACCCCGTCACGAGTACTCCCGCAAGGCTTGCGACGTACCCGATGCTCAGATCGAATTCTCCAACAACCAACACGACCGTCAAACCCGATGCAATGATCGCGGTCAACGAAGACTGGTTGAGAATGTTGATCAAGTTGTCGGAGTTAAGGAAACCGTTGTCAGGCACAGCCAGGCTGAAAATGATGAGCATCAACCCCATCGCCATCAAAGTGCCGTACTTGGAGACGATGACCAACGTGGCTTTGCTTTTGGTCATGTTGGCATAGCGGCTAGTTCGCTTTCCGCCTCCCTTGGGCAGGGTTTGCGTGCTCGTCATAACTAGTCTTCCTTTCGATTGAAGCTCATCGACACAATATTTTCCAGAGTGATTGCAGAACCCGTTAGTTCTTCGCTGACTTTTCCTTCATTCATCACGATCACCCGATCGCACAGATCCACGAGTTCTTCGCTGTCAGACGAGATCGCGATGACGGCGGTTCCGTTAGCAGCAAGTTCGCGGATGACCCGGTGGATCTCAGCGCGTGCCCCGACATCAACTCCGCGAGATGGCTCATCAAGGATCAGGAGTTTGGGCTTCTGTGCCAGCCAGCGGGCGATCACAACCTTCTGCTGGTTTCCACCGGACAAAGACCCGATCAGCATCTTCATGTCCTGGGTGTTGACCCCGACCTCCTGCGTCGATTGCAGCGCACGCGCATTACCCGCGCCGATCTTCAACAGTGGCAGCCAGCGAGAAACCACAGTGTCGCGAAGGGATGCGATGTTAACGTTGAATGCGATAGACCTATCAAGGAAGACGCCCTGCGATCGGCGTTCCTCCGGCACAAGACCTATACCTGCATTTGCTCCATCTGCCGCAGTATGGAAATGCGTCTTCTCGCCATCCAAATAGACCTCGCCCGCAGTCGCCTTGGAATCACCGTAAATAATCCGCGCCAGTTCAGTACGTCCGGCGCCCACGAGTCCTGCTAGCCCCAAGACCTCGCCCTCATGGACTTGCAGCGAAACATCCCTCAGAAGTTTCTTGTCACTGACATTGCGCACATCCAGCACCACTCGCCCATGCACGTTTGACTCGTCTTTCTCGAGTCTTTCGACATCGCTGCCGACGATCGCGCGCACCAAGGCTGGCTTGGTGATGTTCTCGCGGGTCGTACTCATCACCGCGGCGCCATCTCTGAAGACCGTAATGTCGTCGCACAGATCAACAACCTCATCCAATCGGTGAGAAACGTAGATGACGGCCACATTCTCATCGCGAAGATCGCGGACGACCCTGTGGACGCGGGAAGCCTCGGCGGCAGATAACGACGCGGTCGGTTCATCCATCGCGATCATGACGGCGTCGCGCATCAGCGCGCGCCCAATCAAGACAAGCCACTGTTCTGCCGTGCTCAGATCATCGGTGCGGGCGTTCAAAGAGAAATGCATTCCAAGTCTCTCGTGCACCTGCTCTGCCCGCTTGCGCATCGATCGCCAATCAATTAATCCAAAATGAGTTTCGGGCTCGATGCCCATCGCCATATTGCGCAGCACGTCAAAACCGGGGACAAGGCTGACTTCCTGGTGAATGAATGCAAGGCCCAGGTCGGTTGCAGCATGCGGATCCGAAATCTTCACCACTTTGTTCTCAATCACGATCTCGCCTGAATCGGGTTCGATAACACCGGCCAGCGAGCGAATAAGAGTGGATTTACCGGCGCCGTTGGCGCCAACAAGGCCGTGGACTGCGCCGCGGCGAATATTCAGCGATACATCTTTAAGCGCATACACCCCGCCGAATTGTTTTGCGAGATCTCGCACCTCAAGCCAATGTCCATGACTTGAGGTGCGAGAGCTCCCTACAGGGAGACCAAGTGAACTGGAAACACCCGAACCACTATTCACTTGATCTCCTCCCTCTCTAGGTCTAACTATTTTTCTCGCGCTTACTTAAGTGCTTCTGGGTGTGATGCGAGGAAGCCTGCAACAGAGGATGCGGTAACAAGAACGCCTGGAACGTTCACTGTTACTGGCTTCCACGCCTTGCCGGCCTTGATTGCCTTCAATGTTGTTGCGAACATTGTTGCACCCTCTTTAACGCCATCTTCGTAAACGGTTGCGGTCAGGCTGCCATCTTGAACTGCCTTGATCGCCGTGCTGGATCCGTTGATGCCGTAGGTGAGGACGTCAGTGCGGCCCTGCTGCTTGAGTGCAGAGATTGCACCAAGTGTTGGGTCTTCCCAGCAGCCCCAGATTGCAAGCTTTCCTGAGTTGGCAGGGTGTCCTGCAAGCCAAGCGGTTGCGTACTTAGCACCATCTTGCAAGAAGCCTGGGATGGTTACTTCGTTCTTGGTGACTGTGATTCCAGCCTTGCCGGTAAGCATGTTGTCGAAGATGCCTTCACGATCGCGGCAGACCTGGCCTGTGCGGTAGGTCAGCGCGAGGATGTGGCCTTCTGCGCCCATTGCATCAAGGAGTGCCTTGGTTGCAGGAGCTGCGAATGGTGCACCGTTACCGGTGGTCATGACGACGCCCTTACCGAGTCCGCCACCCCATGTTGCTACAGGGATGTTCTTCTTAGCGGCAGCAGCCAAGCCAGCGCCAAGTGACGTGGTTGGGAACACGAGGTCGAAGATCATTGAAGCCTTCTTGTTGACGAAGGTTGTAATCGCGGCGTTTGCAGTCGCCGCGTTTCCTTGTGCGTCAACAACTTGGACAGTCCAACCTGCGGCCTGAGCAGCAGCGGTTGCACCCTTGATAACACGAGCATTGCCCGCATCGGTTGCGGTAATTGAAACGATACCGAGCAGTTTCTTTGGAGCTGCGTTCGCGCTGCTTACTCCTCCAGCGAGGAGTGCCGCCGCCGTAGCAACTACAATGTACTTTCTTGTAGTACGTAACATAGTTTTCCTTTTCAGTGTGTAGAAGTTGCGTGGGAATTGGTAGCGCCTAGGGCGCCTTTTACGAGAGACATCTCTTATTGAGATCCCTGAACTACGCGGTCCTCAATAAGCGACCCCTGAAGCAAGCAGCACGTTCCCGTAGGCATGAAAGTCGCCGGTACGTACAATTCCACGAGCCTCCAACGCGAGTTTTTTAAACTCGACATGTGGGACCGGGAAACTTTTGGCTTTCGGAAAAATTCCTTGTACTTCTAAGGAACGCGCTTCCGGACTTGGTAAAATCTCGTTGGCGAAATAGAACTCCTCGACCTCGAGTTCGAGTGCAATCACCTTGAGCACTTCAAGAACCGTCGGCGAATTCGCGCCCATCGTCAGGTCGATACAGGGCACGCCCTTGGGAATGGGAAAACCTGCATCGGAGACAACGAGGCGGTCGTAGTGACCCATCGCCGCGACAAGGGAAGAGAGATCGCGGTTAAGGATTCCTGTTTTCTTCATGCGTTTTCCTTTTCTTGTTGTGGCCTTCGAGATGTGACTCCCGCAGCAAGGTGAAGTTCGGCAACGGACAAATCTGAATCGGTAACCCACGATGCATGGCGCTTGAAAGTCTCGTTCTCATGCACGACCACGATGCGATCGGTGGTCTCGGCAATGCCGACCATCTCGTCGATAATCAGGAGGTTGTTCCAGGCTCCCCCGCCACCAAAGCCAACTGCCACGTATTCGCCGCTCTTATTGACGCCCTCGGCGTTCTCGTAGCTGTAGAGGTTGTCTCCGGCCAGAACCCAGTTGTTCTTCGCGTTCGATAGCACCACATATTGCGATCCATCCGAGTGAGTGTCGAATGCCGGCTTCACATGCAGGCCAGGAAGAACATTGTCGACAGCACCTTCAAGAAGGGTCAGGCGTCCTGTCTCTTTCAGCTCCAGCAAATACAAGACATCGGCGGGATCCAACGCGCCGGTCAACTGGCCGAACTTGGGACCCTTCGTCATCGCCCACTGCCAGTGCTCGACTTCTCTGCGCTGGATATAGACGTGAGCATTCGGAAACTTCGAGAGGTTGCCCACGTGGTCGTAGTGGGCGTGTGTCAAAATCACGGTGTCAATTTCTTCGGGCTTCACACCGACGGAAGCAAGAACAACATCGGCATCACGCCAATTCACAACGTCATACCGCTTGCCCAAATCCCCGCCGTAGGTCTCTTGGTCATATCCGACATCGACTAGAACCTTGTGTCCGTTGCCTTCGATGTAGACGTATGAATACGGGAACTGCCTCGTGCCTTCATTCCAATGTCCGTAAAGGATGCAACCAACCGGCTGGGTCATGCAGCGGGCGTACTCCAGCATCCAGATCGACCAGTCGCTCATGGCCGACCCCCTGCCACCGAAGTCAGCGGATTGCCCTCGGGCACAAATTCGTATTGCCAAAGCGCAGTACATGAATTGCGAAGAGCCCTGTATGCCACGCGCAATGAGCGCGCCACCTCTGCATCTGCTCCGTGGAGCGCGATGACACTGGCCTGACTACCAAGCATCTGCGTCTCGCGGACGATCTGGCCAATCAGTGCATCAGTTGATGCGCCTTCATAACGCACTGCAATCAACCGGGCCATCTGCCCTGCCATCATCGCCAGTTCCTGTGCGGAGTCTGTCACCTGCTTCTCGGCACCTCCACTTAACGATGCCGCGCCAATGAGCACAATCAGCCGCTTGTAACGTTTCATCGATGGCAGAAGATCCATCGCCAACTTGGTGAGTTCTGGCGTTAAACCAGGTACGAGATTCCATACCTCTTCGTGGCTGTGTAAGCCGCTTCCAGCAATATTTATGTGCTTCATTCTGTGACCTTCTCCCTCGAAAGTTCACTCATGAAGGTATCAACTTCATTTGCATACGGCGCAGCCAGGGCAGCACCGCGACGGGTCACAGAAAGACTTGCGGCATAGACTGCTTGATGGGCTGCGCTGAATAAATCATCCCCAACAGCCAATTTCGCGCTCAAATATCCGCATAAAGTGTCGCCCGCACCGACGGTATCCACTGCCTCAACGGGAGGCGCCAGAACAATTTCGGAGTGTGTTCCATTGGTCACAAAGGCGCCCTTGGAACCCAGGGTGATCACAACTTCATGGCACCCGAGCTTTTTCATCAATGCGGCCGCTTGTTTTTGAACGCTGTCGTTCTCATTCGTCAGCGCCGCTGCTTCCATCTCATTTGGCACAAGCACGTCTATCAATCCGACAAAAGCATCCAGCGACGCAACAGGTGCCGGAGTCAGTACAACCTTCACGCCCGCTTCTTTCGCGATCTTCGCTGCAGCAACTGCGCCAGCAGTCGGTAATTCCAACTGAAGCAACAGCACTTGCGATCCACGAATCAGACCCGCATGCCGTTGCACAAAAGCCTCATCCGCCAGATCGTTCGACTGCGGGATGATGATGATCGAGTTATCGCCGTCAGCACTGACAACTGGCAGTCCGACACCGGTTCCGACATCGGCATGACGTTCCACTCCAGAAGAATCAATACCCTCACTCGTCAGGGTCTCCATAAAAGTGTCGCCAAAAGAATCCATACCCAAATTGCCCAACATCGAACTCTTCGCACCCGCTCGCGATGCGGCAACGGCTTGATTGATCCCCTTGCCGCCCACCGCGATCGTGAAACCAGTCCCCTTCATCGTCTCCCCTGGCTCGGGACGGCGCGGTGCGTAGGCAATGAGGTCCATCATGAAACTTCCGAGAACACAGACGCGACCGTTCACTCGGTCACCTCTGCATTTCCAGAGGCTTTGAGTTGCTTACCCAATGAACCGGCAGGGTGGCGCTTAGCAAAATCATTCGCAGTGAATCCCCGTGCCGCCATCAATGCACTAGCAATCGCATCACCTAAAGCAAGAGCAACAGTCGTCGAAGAAGTGGGTGCAAGATTCAAAGGATCGGCCTCACGCAAGACCCCAACGTTCAACACAACATTCGAATGAGAAGAAAGGGTCGACTTCACCCGTCCGACCATGGAAATGACTGGAATACCCATTTCTTGGGCCATCTTGGCTAGAGCGCACACCTCGACCGTCTCACCCGAATTCGAAATCGCCAGCAGAACATCTCCGGCAAGCAGTCCACCCGAATCACCATGCAACGACTCGGCCGCATGCATAAACGAAGAAGGGGTACCCGTACTGGAGAGCGTCGCCGATATTTTGGCTCCGATATGCCCTGGTTTGCCCAGTCCGGTAATTACAACCCGACCCTTGCAGGTTAGAAGGATTCCTAGACAGGACTTGATCTGATCGTCGACCTTCTTCAGAAGCCCGCTGAGCTCCGCGATCTCGGTCTCCAAGGCATAACGAGCGGCTTCAACTGAACGCTCAACGAGAGCCTCGTTCAGGCCCGAATCCCCGCTCACGCTCATTTCGCTCCTTGTAATCGATTACATAATCGCTTTCTGAACCATAAGGACCTCTCCCCTCCAGTGTCAACTTCAATTGATAACGATTTGGCAACATTTCAGACAGGCAACTTCACTTCCCGGGCTCAAGCCCTACAGGGCGCCAAACCACTATTGCGCTACATGGCGTCCTAACTAATTGGGGAATCTAGATTCATTAGTAGCCATTTTCTCTCTGACAAACTCAGGAATATCGATAGAGAGAACATCAGCGAGACGCAAGAGATAGATCTGAACGTCCGCAATCTCTAGACCGATAGATTTCAATTTGTCAGGAGACAGCGACATTCTTTCACTTTGATCGGATGTCAGCCATTGAAACTCTGCGCTTAGTTCGCCTGCCTCACCAGCAATCGCCATAGCCAAGTTCTTTGAAGTATGAAAATGTTCCCAGTCACGTGCTTGAGCAAACTTCCGAATTTCGACAGTTAGTCTCTCAAATTCGTTCATAAACTTTGACTCTTTTCTTCTGTATCAGCTCGGCATCAGGTTTCTAAAGTAGTCCGCAGTAGCACGGTCTGTGAAGTAAACGTAACAACCCTTCATCCCTCTACTCATCAGTGTCCGATAAGTGTTGCGAATAATCTCATCGGCTTTCATGCTGGCGGCCACTGGATCTACTTTAGATTCTTTGATGTACCCAGCCAGTGATTTATCAGTTTTTGCGCGTGCAAGTGGATCTGTGGTCAAACGACCATCTGTTACACGAAGATCCGGTCCGACGATGACGCCGATGTAATCGACTTCCAGACCTTGGCATGTATGAATGCAGCCAATTTCCTCAACTGATTTTGGGTGCAAGATCCACTCACTGCCATGCGAAGTCAAATTCCACCTACCCTTGAAACCGAATTCCGGCATATCAATATCAAATAACTGAGGTCTATTCTTACTGATCCAATCCCAGCAGTATCCGGCAACTAGCCGAGATTTATTGTTTGCCTTATTCCTGTCCTTTATTAGCTTATGTAACTCTGTTGGACTATCTAGAATCCGGAAATCAAAACGCGTCGGAGAAAAATAATTATCCGCCATCGGGTGAACGCCTAAAGTGTCATCTAGCCACGCCATGTAATCATCCGATCCACCACAGCGAAATTGAGAAAACAGTTCAAGATGCTGTACCTCAGCACCCACGGCCTTCGCATAGTCTTCAATCATTGCAATCTCACCGACATCAGACCAAGTCACCTTCTGCGCCTCGTCTATAAAAAAGACGCTAGTTTTGGCTGAATTGATGATTTCTCTTGTTTGGTTCTCCCCCAAATTCTTAAACATTCCCGATTTCATTTTCAGGCGATGGGACTCATCAACGATAAGGGTGTCGAATGAATCCATTCCTGAAGCAGTAAAGGCACCCGAGCCTGTAAAGAGATGTCTAAAAGCATCTCCAGTGATGAAACTCTTGAGTTTGGATTGGTAGACAGCACGGGGAGCGGCGTTAGGCGTCACATATCGGGCATTCAACCGTTCACCGGTTAACCGCGTAAGGGCATTCATAGATATCACGGATTTGCCAGTACCCGGGCCCCCGTTAACGATCAATACCTGCTTTTTCCCCTCTAACGACTTCCTCGTGGAGTAAATAATTTTCTCCAGCACTGTCTTTTGTTCGTCGAGTAGAACAAATTCCTCCTTACCTTTCAACATGGATCCAACCGCATCGGCAAGTTGCTGTGAAGGTCGAATCGGCGCGGAGTCGATTCTCTCCAAGAGTCCCGTTCCACTCCCCTGAACAATGTTCGCCAAGATAAGCGATCTCAAGCCGTCCATTTCTCCATTCAGGAAGACTGGCGCCCTTCTGAGTTCATTTTCGTATCGCGAATTGCTGATAACAGAAGCATTCTTACAGTTATGTAAATAAGCACACGCATGAACTTCCAAACCGTTCTCATATACATACTCGTTATATGATTCTAAATGACTTGCATAACTCCAGGCTTGATATGAAGGATGTCGCTCGTCGCGCATTCCGCCCCCAACGAAGGTTCTCACGTGTTCAGCGAGATCTGAGTATTGGACATCAGTCCATTGTTTGAGTTCAATAATAACGAGTGACTCTTTGCCGTCTGAGGTCTTGCCTGAAATCATGAAGTCGATGCGGAAGCGTCGTCCATTTAACCGATATTCGATAGCGATCCCGGCGTCACCGGGAATAAGTTCCGTATTCATGACGTGAAACATGGCGTTACCTAGAGAGTTTCGCCATGATTGATACTCGGCCTGACCCACTTGAACATTCAGTCTGCGACTTACTTCCTCTCGAACAATGTCCTCGATACGCGGCGCATCGCTTAAGAATTGTTCCTTGGTCTCAAGATAGGCGAGCATGACTAGACCCTACAGCGGACATCGTTCAAGTTAGGGATGCTTGGTACCTCAACTTTGGAAGATCTCTCGTCGGTGATAATCGAGGTAGGCCGCTTGAGAATCGTGAAAATGACCTACATTTCCCGGAATCTCGATTCCCCATTGATCCAAAATATTCCTATTCAGACGGTTGGAAACCAAAATCTCGCCTTGATTTTGAAACGAGATAAAGCCCCTATCAAAAAGATGATCCACATGAGGTGAGAGAAGAAGTCCATTTGCGCCATCCAGCTTTTCTCGATTGTTCGATTTTACCCAAGGTTTGATGTGGCTTGCCCTTAAATGTTTAATATTTGTAACTCCCGTAACACGACAGTGGTCCTCAATTAATCTCACGTTGGCCTTAAATATTCCTTGTCCTCTTCGTGATTTGGTTAGCTGAATCTTCTCCAGGTCACCTTCCAAGTGACGTGCCTGAATCTCTAGCTCAATTTCATAATCAGATTCAGGATCTGGAAGCGCTGCCAATTCCTTTTCAATGCGCGGCAGATCCGAACGTGACAAAGCAACTAAGAGCTCGGCAAGCGGCTTCGAGATTTCAGTTAGATAGACACCTTGGAGTCCATTGCCGTTCTCCTGAAGGGGCGCGTACTTGTCTTCAAGAAAGGGAATGATCCGATCCATAAAATCTTTTGGTCGAATGGGATGGTCGATTTCCGAAAACTCCACTTCGACGAACCAGCCTGTTTCCGCCCAATTTGTACCTACCGCGCCAAAGTTTGTTGGTTTTGGCGCTGTGGTTGCCGGTCTTTGTACAATTCCAATCGCCTTTATATATGTGGCACAGAAAGAGAAAACAAGATCTCCAGGTCTAACCTCTTCCATCGTTCGATAGAAATAGTTTCGACCACCATCGGCACGCGTTTTTGGTGACCACAAAAATCCGCCCGGAACTTCATACCTATAGGTTTGATTTTGGTTCACCCACCAGTAGCGCATACGAGCAGCTTAGGGACGGTCCGCGCCAATGAGAAGGCTAAATGTAAGGTTTGATCACCGAGCCAAACAAATGAGTGAGGGAAGAGGTCAAGTTGTGGGCTTGGCAGTTGATAAAACGTCGTGCCAAGAAAGGATCCTCTTCCCTCACAAAAAATAATGTACTCCTACTCCCCTTTTCCTACCCCTCTTTCTGAGTGATTTTTTAGACAAGTCGATACTCTTGACCATGGCTACTCAGCACCCCTTTGCCCTGCTCGATGTCGAACGAGAGTTAACCCAAGAGCAAGGGGAGATTCAGTCCGTTACTAGACAATATGTCGAGAATCGAATCAAACCTAACATTGCCAATTGGTATGAGACGGGAGAAATCCCCGCACGCGAACTTGCGAAGGAACTCGGAGAGATTGGTCTGCTGGGGATGCACCTTGAGGGCTATGGGTGTGCTGGCACTGATGCGACTTCATATGGTCTTGCATGTTTGGAACTAGAAGCAGGAGACTCGGGAATTCGGTCGCTTGTTTCGGTACAAGGCTCCCTTGCAATGTTCGCAATTCATGCCTACGGCAGTGAAGAGCAGAAACAAGAATGGCTTCCCAAGATGGCAGCTGGGCAGACCATCGGTTGCTTTGGATTAACCGAAGCCGATTTTGGTTCTAATCCTTCGGGAATGCTCACCACCGCAAGAAAAGAAGGTGGCGATTGGGTTATCAACGGCAGCAAAATGTGGATTACCAACGGATCTGTCGCTGACGTCGCGGTTATTTGGACGCAGTCGGAGGAAGGCATCCGCGGATTTGTTGTTCCGACGAACACCCCAGGTTTCAGTGCAAACACCGTTAAACATAAGCTCTCGCTCCGTGCATCGGTGACATCTGAATTGGTTTTCACCGACATGCGTGTGCCTGACAGCGCACGACTGCCGAAGGTAACGAGTCTTCGAGCACCGCTTATGTGTCTGGCAGAGGCGCGTTACGGAATCATCTTCGGTGCAGTCGGTGCAGCACGCGACAGTTTCGAAGCGGCATTGAACTATGCGTCAACGCGTCTTCAATTTGACGGCCCAATTTCTCGTCACCAGTTGACGCAAGAGAAATTGGCTCGAATGGCCACGAATCTGAACACATCCATGCTTCTGGCCCTTCATCTTGGGAAGATCAAGGATGACCACAAGATCGAACCAGCACAGATCAGCATGGGCAAGTTCAATAACGTAAGCACAGCATTGGAAATTGCACGGGAGGCTCGATCGATTCTCGGTGCCGCTGGGATCACGACGGAGTATTCGATCTTCCGTCACATGAACAATCTTGAGTCAGTGCTTACCTACGAAGGAACGCACGAGATCCATGCTTTGACTATCGGTCAGGCGCTTACTGGAATTGCAGCCTTTAGGTAGCAGTAATTGCCTTCACTACCCCATTTCCCCCTTGAGTGGGTAACTGGGTAGTATTTCCCACGATAAGGGATAGAATGGGAAGCATGAACAAGTCATCCGTTCCCCACAAGGCTTCCTATTCTGTACGGCTTGATGGTCGACGCCGCCCTACGCTTCCCTCTGCGCTATTAGAGGAGGCAGGCATCATGGCTGATTCTCAAGAACTTGTTGCTCACGTGGATGGCCCAGGGCGAGTGGTTCTTGAAGATCCAACTGCGCTACTTGGGGCGCTGCAGAAGAGCGTTGCGACGCACAAGCGCGATCGACATATTCGAGGTTCACTGGTTGATCGCCTCCTTGAAGACCGTCGCGATGACAAAAGTTTGAAGTAGTGCGTGGCAACCAAGCCAACTATTCCATCGGGCAAGATCCTTGTAGATGCCTCCCTTCTGATCGGCATCATTGACAGTGATCCTGATGCGTGTTTATTTATTCCTATTCTGTCGAGATGCGTTGCGACATCCATCAACTTTGGGGAGATGCTTTACAAGTTGGAGCAGTTACTGGATGTAGACCCTCAGAAAGTTGAGAGCGCCTTCGTTGGATTGGGACTACAAATCGATTCGTTCGGCCTGTCTGCTGCGCGATATTTTAACAAACTCAAACATATAGATGAGTTGAGTCGCGATGCTCAGTTGATTGCTGGAGTCGCAAAAAGCACAGTCAAAAGTTTGTCCCTTGCAGATCTAGCATGTCTATCCTATGGACTTGATGCGAATTTGCCGATTCTCACCGGTGATAAGCATTGGTGCGCTCTCGGCCAGTATGGTTTCGAAGGAGTCGTGTTTGATTTTCGAAGTCCGATCACAACTTTCTGAGCGACCGTAACAGCTCAATCATCAATACCTAGGGGCGGCGGGCCGTATCGGTAGATGACGGGCGTCTCCGAGAACTTGATCGGATTTGCGATCGTCTTGCTTATGGTCCCGTCGCGGGAGTCTTTGATCGTGACAATAGGGTCGAGTTCGAGTCTTTCGGCAAGTCGAATTGCCTGCTCAATATTGTTGATAGGACCGGCTGGAACCCCGACCTTTGTGAGGGTATCAACCCACTCATCTGCGCTCTTGGTCACCAGGATTGCCGTCATCAGCTCGTTGAGCTCTACGCGGTTCTTTACTCGGACTGGATTGTTCGAGAACTTGGGATCGGTGGCGAAGGGCGCGCCCATAACGGCGCACAACTTGGCAAACTGTCCATCGTTTCCGACCGCGATCACAATTTGCTTGTCCTTGGTTTTGTAGGCCTCGTAGGGAGAAATGCTCGGGTGGGCATTGCCCATGGATTGCGGAATGACTCCTGCACCCGCGTAGGCGCCAGTCTGATTGACCATGCCGGAGAGAATGGAACTCAAGAGATTGATCTCGATCTTCTGTCCATGACCGGTGTCGTTGCGAGAGACAACCGCCGCGGTAATGCCTAGTGCCGTATGGAGACCTGCGACGACATCGACGAGTGCCACGCCAACTTTGGTGGGGTGATCTGCATCCGGGCCCGTGATGCTCATCAGGCCGCTCATAGCCTGCACGAGAAGGTCATAGCCAGGAAGCTGCCTGCCTTCTTCGCTGCCGCCAAAGCCGGAAATGGAGCAATAAACAAGGCGCGGAAATTGCTCCTTTATCTGCTCGTATCCCAGGCCAAATTTCTCCATCGCGCCGAATCCGAAGTTCTCAACGAGGACATCGGATTCAGAAAGAATCGTCAGCGCTTTTGCGCGTCCTTTATCGGTGGAGAGATCGGCAGTGATGCCTTCCTTGTTGCGATTGACCGATTGGAAGTAGGTCGCGCGTCCCTCTGAATCAAAGGGCGGACCCCAGGAACGGGTGTCATCGCCGACAATGGGGCGTTCGATCTTGATGACGTGCGCGCCCATATCCCCCAGCAACATCGTTGCGTAAGGGCCGGCAAGGACACGCGAGA
>CAYLYA010000019.1:0-30084 GCA_964387855.1 uncultured Bifidobacterium sp. | reverse complement strand
AGGAGCTCAACACAATGACAAAACGTTTAGAAGGCCGCGTTGCCACAATCACCGGCGGCGGCAGTGGAATCGGACTAGCAACTGCACGTCGCTTTGCTAGTGAGGGCGCCAAAGTCGTCATCGTAGATATGAACACCGAATCCGGAGAGGCCGCAGCCAAAGAGGTCGGCGGAATCTTCGTCAAGGCAAATGTCACCGAGACCGCGGATGTCGAGAACATGTACAAGGTTGCCTTCGACACCTACGGGCGCATCGATATCGCATTCAACAACGCAGGTATCTCCCCACCAGATGACGATTCGATCTTGACCACCGGTCTTGATGCATGGGATCGCGTCAACAAGGTCAACCTCACCAGCGTATTCCTGTGCTGCAAGTACGTCATTCCATACATGCAGAAGGCTGGCAAGGGCTCGATCATCAACACCGCGTCCTTCGTAGCCACCATGGGTGCTGCAACATCGCAGATCGCCTACACCGCTTCCAAAGGTGGAGTCCTCTCCATGACGCGCGAACTCGGTGTCCAATTCGGACGTGAGGGCATCCGCGTGAACGCCCTCTCCCCTGGACCAGTCAACACGCCTTTGTTGCAGGAACTGTTCGCAAAGGACAAGGAGCGCGCAGCTCGCCGCTTGGTTCACATTCCCATGGGCCGCTTCGCCGATGCCACAGAAATCGCAGCAGCAGTTGCATTCCTTGCAAGCGATGACTCTTCCTTCATCACCGCATCCAACTTCTTGGTTGACGGCGGAATTTCAGGAGCGTACGTAACGCCTCTCGATAACTAATTAACTAACTGGACAGGCGCGCCTGCGATCCGATCAAGAAATTGGTCGACAAGATCGCGGGCGCGTTTGTTTGAGTAAGGCTCCTGTGCGCGAGTTTCGCTCCGCAACTCTTCTACGATCAAACCTTCTCCTTCAACTTCAGCGCAACCGCCCTCCATCTCCAGCCATAAATCAAGCACATACGGGTCGATCTCCGGGTGAAATTGCAACGCGAGGGTGCGACCGAATGTAAAAGCCTGCGGGGCAATATCGGTCTTTGCCACTTCGGTTGCACCAGGTGGGGTCGTCCAACGGTCCCAGTGATACTGAAACCAAGGTCCCTTCGGAATCAATGACTCGTCGTTGCTGTCGATCTCAAACCAACCAACTTCTGCTTGAGGTGCTCGTCCAACGGAGCCACCAAGAACTCTTGCCATTAACTGACCGCCGAAACAGATTCCAAGAATGGGAACACCGATGTTGTGAACTTCGCGCATGAGTGCGAGTTCAGGCAACAACCAGTTGCCGATGCGCTCGTCCTCCCATGCACCCCACGGTGCGCCCATCACTACTACGACATCAAAGGAGTGAAGATCGGGCCAGACGACATTGACGTTGGGTTTGTTGAAATTGGCCTCCTCGACGATATGGAAGCGGGTGATGTCGTAACCTCTATTTACAAACTGCTCCCAGACAGGGCCGCCTTCGCTGACATGATCGTGCTCGATAAAGATGACTCGCTTATGTGCAATTCCCATGATGTCGGATCTTAACGATAACCTCTTCGACTTGCTATTCTTTTGGAGTCTAAGGAGGCACGAAGTGGAGAAGGCTTATATCTTTAGGAGTCCTCCCGTCGCAGAATTTGCTCACGAAATTGCTGAAGCCCTCCGCGCAGGAAGACGATCGCTAGCTCTCCGCACGTTTATCCAATTGAATGACAACCTTCATGCTTCAGACCCGATTCGCAAACAGGATATGGCAATAAATGAACCACCACTGACCGGACACGAGGGTTATGATGCACTGATCGCTGGGATTGTTGAATATTACTTCATCGGCTCTAAACTTCCCCTCCCAGATTGGGTGAATAACGAGAATCGTTCCCTGCCATTGCCCTGGTACTTTGAAGAATTTCCCTTCGACAAAGAGGACATTGAGATATCTACACCCGAATGTTTCGCACATCGCAATGTTTACATCCGAGAAAGTGAACTAATGAGCGTTTAGATACTGCATGGGCTTTAGCCGAACAGATCTAATAAAACTTCTCAATAAACTTGTAAAACGCCTCAATGAATTGGAAATCAAAGGAAGTTTTCAAATCGTGGGTGGAGCAGCAATTGCTTTGAAATATGCTGAAAGGCCACCCACAAATGACATTGATGCAGAATTCATCTCACCCAATACTTCGCAGAACGAACTACGGGATGTCGTAGAAGAGATCGCCCGCACTGAAAGTATTCCTTACGATTGGCTTAACGATTACGCAAAAGTTTTCATTCCTCGTTGCACTGAAGACGATTGGATAGCATTTCAAATATCAGGAGAAATCACGATTCTCGTGGCCTCCGCTCCACTCCTACTGGCAATGAAGTTGCGTGCTACACGAGGAATACGCGATGCTGAGGACATTCTCGCCTTGGCGGCTATTTGCCAGATCTCGTCCCTCGAAGATGCGAAATCGATCTATGCTCGATACCACGGCACTGAACCTCTTACAGATAAAGCAATCACGCTCATTAGCAAGTACTTACAAGATAAATTAACTTAGTACATGACCAATCCGCCGGAGATATTGAGATCGTCGCCCGTGATACCTGCAGAACGATCACTTGCAAGAAAGAGAACACCCTCTGCAATATTCTCAGGTGAGACGAATTCGGCTGTTGGAATCATCTCGCGCATCTTCACGCGCGCTTCTTCAACTTCCGTGTTCTCGGTCTCAGCAACCCGTTCAATTATCCCGTCCAAACGAGGACCGGCTACAAATCCAGGAGAGATGAGATTGACTCTGATTCCACGCGGGGCCACTTCAAGGGCAAGAGTGCGCATCAACCCGACCAACCCAAGCTTTGAGGCGGCATATGCGGTTTTGTTCTTAAACGGGCGCTTTCCGGTGACTGAGCCGATAAAGACTATTGAGCCGCTATTGCGTTCGAGCATCGATGGAACGACAGCGCGGGTAAGGAGAAAGGGGCCTTTGAGATTGGTATCGATCGTCTCATCCCATTCATCTTCGTGTAGTTCCCACAAGGGAACGGTCTTTCCCGCGATCCCGCTGTTGTTGACCAGGATGTCGATTCGGCCAAAGGAATTCAGGGCCTCCTTTACCCCTTGATCGATAGAGGCAGGATCCAGCAGATCTACGAGAATGACCTGTGGGGAAAGCCCACCTGCTGCTGTGATCAGTCGAGCAGTTTCCTCCATAGCGTCGCGATTTCTACCGGCAAGAACCAATTGAGCGCCGGCTTTTGCCAATCGCACACTGATTACTCGACCGATGCCGCGGCTTGCACCCGTCACAAGTGCAACTTTGCCTGCGAGTTCGCTCATTAGATGAGTCTAATTGGCTCCTGGCCGCGTGCAACCAAGCGATCAAAGTGCGCATCGCGTTTTTCAATGAAGCGGTTCGCATCACCTTCGGCCTTAGACAAGAAAGCGGCGAGCTCGTCGCGGGCTTTGGCGCCATCGCCCGTGAGGTCCTCACGCTCGAAGATGTTCCATGCACGCAGCACTGGTGCGACAACATCGTCAACGTGCTGCTTGAGATCATAAATTCCAGCAAGGGCAATCTGCACTGCCTTCCGCCCAAAGCCGGGCATTCCGACCCCCGGCATCGCGAAGTTGGCGACAACATCTGCGATTGCGCGCATCGCGGCATTGGGCTCGAGGTCAATCGCCTTGCCGAGAAGGTTGCGGTAAAAAATCATGTGCAAATTCTCATCCAGGGCGATTCTCTGCAACATGCCCTCGGCAATCGGGTCCATGGAGATCTTGCCCGTATTGCGGTGCGAGATACGAGTTGCAAGCTCTTGAAAGGAAACGTAGGCAACCGTGTGAAGCATGTCGTTGTCATAAGGAGTCGTATAACCGAACTGCATGTGCGCCATGCGGAGGTCTTCGAGTTCGTACGGATCCACTGCTCGAGTGGCCATCAGGTAATCACGGATCACAATGCTGTGGCGGGCTTCCTCTGCCGTCCATCGCTCGACCCAGTTGCCCCACGCCGCATCGCGTCCCATCGAGATAGCGATCTCGGTGTGGTAGCTCGGCAAGTTGTCCTCGGTCATCAAATTCAGAACGAGGGAATCTTGGGCGATGGTTGAGAGTTTGGAATCCTTGGCCTCCCACGCATCTCCGTTAAGTGGGCCTGCAAAGGTGCGACCTTCACTCCACGGGACGTACTCGTGCGGATACCAGTTCTTCTGAACAGCTAGATGGCGCTCTAACTCAACAGCGACAGTCGGCTCCAGGTCACGGATGAGACGGGCCTGAACTGCTGGATCAATGGATGCCATTTAAGAATCCTACGCGAGTGCTAGCACTACTAGCGAGTCGACCCTCATTTTTGACTCCGCTTTACTGCCTGATCTGCCCGCCATGCTGCGATGGCGCCATGGTTGCCGCTGAGCAATATTTCAGGCACGTCAATACCGCGCCATGTTTTCGGCTTGGTGTAGTTGGGGTACTCAAGGAAGCCTTCTTCAACATGTGATTCCTCGGCCAGTGATTCGGGGTTGCCCAACACTCCCGGAAGCAAACGCGTGATCGCCTCGATCATGACGAGAGCCGCAACTTCTCCGCCGCCAAGAACATAGTCGCCGATACTCACTTCGCGCACCCTTATCCCCTGCGCAGCAAAGGATTCTTGCGAGTAGTACTGGCCAACACGTGCATCTATTCCTTCATAGCGCCCGCATGCAAAAACCAGATGAGGCGATTTTGCCAATTCGTGTGCCATGCGTTGATCAAAGACTTCGCCAGCAGGGGTGAGGATAATCAGATCTGTATCAGGGATCATCAAGGGATCAAGGACCTGGCCCCAGATCTCGGGCTTCATCACCATTCCTGCGCCGCCGCCATATGGTGTGTCATCAACGCTGTGGTGATTGTCTTCTGTGTAGTCGCGAAGATTATGGATGGCAATATCTACGATGTCGTTCTCTTGTGCCTTTCCAAGCAGGGACAACTGCAGGGGCGCGAAGTACTCCGGGAAGATTGTGACTGCATCAATCTTCATCAAGCGCTCTCCTCGGGTGGAATGACCGTCATCTTTTTGTTCTTGACATCTACAACAGGCACCAATTGGTGCACGAATGGAATAAGGACTTCACCCGTTGGTGTGTTGATGGCAAGGAGGTCTTGACCGGGGAGATTGATGACATCGCTTACGGTGCCGAACTCTTTTCCGGATTCGAGAAAAGCCGTGCAACCGATCAACTGAAGTACGTGATAGTCATCCTCGTATTCGCTTTCGGCATCAATATCTACCTCGGCGTAGAGCAAGGTGTCGCGCAATTTTTCGATTGAGTTTCGGTCGACGATATTCTCAAAGCCCAGCAGCAAGATTCCATTGTGAACTCGGTACGAGCGCACGACTAGATCACCGCGGCTTTCAGTTTGCACGCGAGCGCCGATGGCAAAGCGCGCTTCAGGATTGTCGGTACGAACTTCGACCGTGGCCTCGCCGTGGATTCCGTGAGCGCGACCAATTCGCCCCACGAGCAAACGCATGGCTAGCGCCCTTCGTCCGTCTCCACAAGATCTACACGTATCGGCCGACCGGCAAGAGCGCTTACGACGGTGCGAAGCGCTTTTGCGGTGCGACCATTGCGACCAATGACCTTGCCGATGTCCTCTGGATTAACTCTCACTTCAAGAGTGCTTCCACGGCGGTGGTTCTTCTCCGTAATGACGACATCTTCAGGATGATCAACGATTCCCTTAACGAGGTGCTCTAGGGCCTCATCAATCATTGTTACTCGCCAGCCTCGACTGCAGGCTCTGCAGGGGTTTCAACAACTGCCTCGGTCGCAACAGACTCATCTACAGTCGGTTCAATGACCTCGGCCGAAGGCGTTTCAGCAGGTGCCGACTTAGCGGCCAGCTTCTCTTGCGCCTTCTTCTTCAGAGTTGTTGCGCCTTCTTTTGGCTCGTTCATCGAAGCTTTGACAGCTGCTTCATACGCGACGCTCTTGTGGACGCGAGGTTCTGCATGGCGCAAGGTGCCTTCTTTTCCTGGCAAGTCCTTGTGCTTCTGCCAATCACCGGTGATCTTCAAGATTGCCTCTACAGCAGGTGTTGGAAGAGCGCCGACGCCGAGCCAGTACAACGCACGCTCTGAATTGACCTCGATGAAGGATGGTTCCGCACTTGGTGAGTAACGGCCGATCTCCTCAATGGACAGACCATTACGCGCCTTGCGGGAATCCGTAACGACGATGCGGTAGTAGGGGGTGCGGATCTTGCCCATGCGCATTAAACGAATTTTTGTAGCCAAGTGCTTGTGCTCCTGTAGGTGTTGTTGCGGCCTGGTTGTCCGCAGCGGGGTGCGCGAGCCAACGAGTCCAACTGGTGCGAATACGAAGTGTTTGGGGGTAGAGGGCCCCGAACAGGTTGCTAATCCTGCCATCTACGCGCGGAAAGGTGAAATCGGAGGCCAGAACCCTATTCGCTCCGATGATCAGCAAGAACCTCACCAATGACGTATCGGGCGCTTTCGGCTAGGGGCAGGTTGGACTGAAAGTAGTACGGGAGCTGAATGAGGGCAATCGACAAGGCCCAGGCACGCCCCCGCCTCCATGTCGCCTCATCGACGCCAGCCTGGGAGCGAAATTCCGGTCTTACCTTCGCCGGCAGCAGGTTCCAGGCAATGATTAGATCAACGGCCGGATCGCCGACTGACAGAGCCCCGAAATCAATTACTGCGCTCAACCTCCCGCCAATGCTCAACAGGTTGCCTGGGGAAAGGTCGCCATGAACCCAGACCTTCGGACCCTCCCATACAGGCAGTTCTAGGGCAGATTCCCACACAGCCACAATTTCTCGGGTGTCCATCGTTGATTCAAGACTCTCGATAGCGCTCCTTGTGGAAGCGTCCCTCTCTACCAATGGAAGTCCTCGACCCGCGAAAGATGCGCCATTTGTATCGATTCTCTGAAGGGATGTGAGAAAACGCGCCACATCAGAGGCGAACTCCAAAGGTTGAGTCAACCGCCCAACCCGTGGATTTTCACCCTTGCACCAGCGGTAAATCGACCAGTTGTATGGGTAACCATCGCTCGGATTCCCCATCGAAATTGGCGCCGGGATCGAGACTGGCAAGAAAGGAGCCAGTCGGGGCAACCATTTCTGCTCTTTTTCGACATCTGCTACTGCCCAATCAACTATCGGCATGCGCACCACTTTGTCGTCTCCTAGGCGAAAGAGTGCATTGTCTGTTCCAGACGAGACGACTGGTCGAATCTCAAGTTCAGCCCAAAGAGGGAATTGAGTAGCCAACAATCGGCGAACTTGATCGGAGGTGACTTTAATCTCGCCCTTATGCATCATGTGTCGATGACGGCAAAGTTAGCCGTGCTCCTCAAGAGCGCGCTTGGCCGGGTTACCCGACTTGGACTTCTTCTTCTGATTAACGATTCTGGGCTTGAATGGCGCTGGTGCGCCCGAGTACATGGCTGGCGGGAGGCCCGCGGGCATCTTGCCCCCGCGCATCTGCTTCATCATCTTCTGGGCCTGGCCAAAACGTTCGACAAGTGTGTTGACCTCGGTCACCGTGCGACCGCTTCCCCCGGCGATTCTGGCCCGCCTGGATCCATTGAGGACCTTGGGGTCGCGCCTTTCGGCTGGGGTCATCGACTGGACGATCGCCTTGGTCCGTACGATCTCGGCTTCGTCAAAGCTGTCGATCTGCTTCTTCATCGAGGCCGCCCCAGGAAGCATGGAGAGCATCTTGGACATGGAACCCATCTTGGACATGGCCGAGAGCTGTTCGAGGAAATCATCAAGGGTGAAATCCTCGCCGCTAGCGAACTTGGTCTCAAGTTTGGCCGAGGTGGCAGGATCAAAGGCCTTCTTAGCCTGCTCAGCCAAAGTCGCGACATCTCCCATGCCCAAGATACGCGATGCCATACGGTCGGGGTAGAAGACGTCGAAGTCGGTGAGTTTTTCACCGGTAGAGACGAACATGATGGGGCGCTTGGTCAATTGGGCGATCGACAGCGCGGCGCCGCCTCGGGCGTCGCCGTCCATCTTGGTCAGAACAACCCCGTCGAAACCCACACCCTCAAGGAAAGCTTGAGCCGTTCTAACCGCATCTTGTCCGATCATCGCATCCACGACGAAGAGAATCTCGTTCGGATTGATCGCATCGCGGATGGCGATAGCTTCCTTCATCAAGGATTCATCGACTCCGAGCCGTCCGGCGGTATCGACGATGACCATGTTGTGCAATTTCGATTTGGCGAAGGCCAGTCCGTCTCGGGCGACCTCCACCGCATTGCCAACCCCGTTTCCGGGTTCGGGTGCGAAGACAGGTACGCCGATGCTCTCGCCCACGACCTGCAACTGAGTAACGGCGTTGGGGCGGGCAAGGTCTGATGCGACAAGGAGCGGGGTGTTTCCCTGGTCTGCAAAGTGTTTGGCCAGCTTGCCTGCCAACGTGGTTTTTCCTGCGCCTTGAAGGCCGGCCAGCATGATGATCGTCGGAGGTTGCTTGGAGAAACGGACCCGCCTTGCCGATTGTCCGAGGATCTCGACCAGCGCGGCGTTGATGATGTCGAAAATCGCCTGCGCTTGGTTAGTACCGGATTGCAGGTTCGGAAGAGTCTCTAGGGATCTTGTGCGGACATCCTCGACGAATTCATTGACGACTGTAAGGGCCACGTCCGCCTCAAGCAGAGCGGTGCGAATCTCCTGACACGTGTTGTCGATGTCCGAGGCTGAGATCTTGCCACGAGAGCGCAGGGAAGCAAGGGATGCGGAGAAGCGCTGGGTCAGTGAGTCAAACATAGGCGCTTAGCCTAACCCCAAATTCTCAATGTTTCTCCGCTCAAATGCAGCAACTAAGTTGGGCGATATCTTGCTTAAAGGACATCGCCACGATCTTAATCGCCTCAGACATCGTGGGAAATACAGGGAGCGTTTCGATCACATCGTCAACCGTATTCTTGTTCTTCATGATTACCGCTGCTTGAGCAATGAGATCCCCAGCATCTGGCGCCAGGATATGCACTCCCATGACAACCTGACTTTCCGGATGAATGGCCATCTTAATCATGCCTTCGCTCCGCTTTGTTATCAGAGCTTTTGGCACGTTCTCAAACGCAACGGTCCTGCATGCGCACGCGTTGAATTCAGCCATCTGGCGATCCTCGGTGTATCCAATGGATGCAAGTTGGGGGTCTGTAAAGACGGTAGAGGGCACTGTGTTGTAGTCGACGAATTTGACAGTGCCCGTGAGCGCGTTCTCTGCAGCATAGGTGCCTTCGCGTCCTGCGGTCGTCTCCAGCCTGAGAGGCAGGTTTGTTACATCACCGACTGCAAAGATGCTGGGCTGGGATGTTTGCAAGGTCGCCGTCGTAGCAACTCGCCCCTTGTGATCGACGATTACCTCGGTCACTCCAAGATTTAGTCCTGAAGTGTTAGGCCGTTTACCTGCCGCCACAAGTATTTCGTCGACCGATACTGACTCATCTCCTTCGGCAGTGGAATAGAAGACCTTCTTCTCTTCAACCCCTCTTGCGACGCGAGTAACTTCAGCATTCAGAACTATTTCAATTCCTTCGCTTTCGAGCACATCCTGCAGTCTCTCTGTCAATTCTTCCTCGGCACTCGGCAATATTCTCGGTCCCCGCTGCACGATGGTGACTTGGCTGCCAAATCGGGAATACATCTGTGCTAGCTCAAGCCCTACCGCGCCAGCACCGATGACGAGTAATCGTTTTGGGACGCTCTTCAAACTCATCGCTTCCACATGCGTGATGAATCCCGCCTCAACAAGCCCGTCTATCTCTGGAACGATGGCTGTGGATCCAGTGGCGATGATGAACCTCTCTGCTTCGAATTCTTCCTCTCCCACCCGAACTTTTCGCCCGGAAGCAAAGGTCGCTCTGCCCTTTAAGAAGGTCACATTCGGAAGAGCCTTTAGCACCTGCTCGTATTTCTTCTCGCGCAAGCTTGTAACAAGAGCAAGTTCGTCCTGGACGACTGCGGTAAAATCAATATCCAGCTTTGAGAAGGTGATGCCGGGAACACTGTGATTCTTGGCAGTGTTGACGATCTCAGCGGCGTGCAGCAACGCTTTCGACGGTACACATCCAACGTTCACACACGTCCCCCCAAGTGGAAGTCCGTCGTTGATGAGCAGGGTGTTTGCTCCCAACTCATCTGCTTTGATCGCCGCGGCGAATGCACCGGCGCCGCCGCCGATGATGATCAAGTCATGCTTCTCCACTTGGTCCAGTCCTCTCTCGCTTCCGTGTCAGAGTGCTAGCAAGCCTCTGATCTCCCTACTCATTCCCGCCTCGTTCAACGAATAAAAAACTGTCTGGGCTTCTTTTCGCGTCTTCACCATGTTGACGCCACGCAATTTGCTCAGGCTATGCGAGGTGTTGGAAACCGAAGTTCCCACAAGGTCGGCAATCGCCGTGACACTGAGCTCGGGATGATGTCGAAGGAGATAACAGATTTTCAACTTAATAGGATCCCCGATGACACCGCACTGACGTGCGCAGAGTTCGATCGCCTCGCGGTCATTGAGGATCATTCTTAGTTGTTGATTACTTGAACGCATATTCAAATACTAATACCAAGAATTCCATATGGCTACTCCTGATCCCCGGCACTTGCTTAGCCCAGCGCCTCCTTGAGGCGGAGGGCCACTTCTTGGGCTCGCTCTGGACTCAGGGAGCCGCCGGATATTTCAGTGGCGTACAAAGTGTCGATCGCCTCTGCCCCAAGGGTGGTGACGATCGCTGATCGGATATCTACTCGGCAACGGGTGACCGCATCCCCGATACGAAAGAGGAGACCAGGCTGGTCGTGACTTCGTACTTCAAAGACGGTGCACTCACTGGAGGCCTGATCGAAGGTCTCAACGATTGGCGGCGGTACGGGAATGGTTGGCAGCTGCGAATATGCCTTCACTCGTTCCTGGATACGTCGGTCAAGATCGCCATGGCCGTTGAGAGCGGCATGGATATCGGCGTGAATCTTTTCGGCAGTTGGAATCGGTGCGTTGGGATCAAGGGAGACGATCCACTTCATCACGGCTGAGACGCCATGTGATTTGGTCCGCGCCGATCTCACATCCAATCGTGCAAGGTTCAAAACTCCTGCAACGATAGAGAGAAGGCCAGGTCTATCTGGTGCGATGATCTCAATTGCGTAGTCACCTTCTCGCACGAGGACTTCGACGCGAAGTGCACCGACTTCGGCGAACCCGCGTTGTTCGGGCGTCAGCTCAGGCTCTGGAGCAACGATGCTTCCGCTCATCGCAATGCGTACTCGCTCGACAAGGTCCGCAACCAACGTCGCCTTCCAATTGCTCCATGCCGCACTTCCAGTTGCTTCACCGTCTGCAATGCTCAGTGCATGCAGGAGTTCCAGCGTCTGCAAATCCGGAATAACTGCTTTGACCGATGCGATGGTTGCGGGGTCGTGGAGGTCACGCCTTGTCGCAGTTGCCGACAGAAGTAAATGGTGCTGAACAAGCAATACCAAGGTCGCAACATCTGCCTGGCCAAAACCGATCCTTCTTGCAAGTGGTTCGATGAGGTGAGCGCCGCGCTCGGAATGATCCTCCTCTGCGCCCTTGCCGATATCGTGAAAGAGGGCAGCAATGAGAAGAAGGTCGGGTCTGTGTACTCGTCGCGTCAATGCAGCGGCGTGAACGGCCGTCTCCACCATATGTCGATCGACAGTGTGCCGATGCAGAAAATTGCGTTGAGGAAGGCTTCGCACCGACTGCCATTCCGGCAGCCATGCAGAGATGATCTCTTCTTGGTCCAACGCCTCCCACACTGGAACCATGGCGCTTCCCGCGCCAACGAGTGCAACCAAATCCTCACGCGCTTCACGAGGCCACGGATTGGGCAGTACTCCAATTCCCTGGCCGAGAGATTGTGACAACAGCACGCACGATTCCATCGACAAATGAAGCCCCAGTTGAGCGGCCTTGGCTGCTGCGCGCAAACCTAGGACAGGGTCTTCAATGGTTACGGCGCCCACATCCAAAACAACTTCTTGATGCGCCACACTGATGCCTCGTCCAACGCTCGTAACTCGCGGCCTTCGAAGAAACCTTCCGAGCCCGTCTTTGCCTTGGTGATCAATGCGATGCCAGGTGGACTGCATCAAGTAATCAACAGCGCGTGCCGATTTGGCAACCTCACTCATCAATGCATCAGCATCGGGAAAATTCAGAGCCGCCGCTACCTTGTCTTGTTCTTGGAAGAGCAGACGATCCTTGGTGCGACCGCTTTGAATATGCAGTGATTCGCGAATGCTCGTGAGTGAAGACTCTGCTGCGCTCACACGTTCAAGCGGAATGTCTATAGCACCGCTCATCGCTATTGCTCGCAGCGCGACGATATCGCGAAGCCCGCCACGCGCCTCCTTCAAATCCGGCTCCAACAGATATGCCAACTCACCCGAGCGCTCATGGCGATCGGCCAAGAGGACTTTCAACTCGCCGAGTCGCCGCTTGGAATCGCGCCGCCAATCATCAATGGCGTTATGTTGAACAGTTGCCACCATGGAGGCATCCCCCGCGATCAATCGAATATCGAGAAGGCCCATCGCGACTTTGAGGTCTGTACTAGCGGCTTCGCGAGTCTGGCTAATCGTTCGAACCGAGTGGTCCACGCTGCGCGGGATATCGGTGCTCGGTGTCTTCCCATCCCAGATCGGGTAGAGCACCGCATTGACGAAGGTTTGAAGCTCCTCAGGCGAAAGATGATCGTTGTGAAGGATGAGGATGTCCAGATCTGATCCGGGACATAGCTCGCCGCGGCCGTAACCACCGACCGCGGCGAGTGCTATCCCAGCGATTTCTACACGCGCCCCTTTATGCAACTGCTCATGTGCTGCAAGAAAGAGCGCGCTCAGAACTCGATCGCTCTCGTTCGATCGTGTTCTGCGTTCACGTGTTCCCACTAAATCGCATCCACTCCTCGTTCGCCTGTTCGAACACGTACCACTTGATCAACCGGGGTCGACCAAACCTTGCCATCGCCAATGGAACCGGTAGAGGCCGCTTTTACGATCACCGAGATAACTGCTTCGGCTTCGCTGTCATCGACCAGTACTTCCAACCGCACTTTCGGGATGAGGTCCACCGTGTATTCGGCTCCTCGGTAGACCTCGGTATGTCCGCCTTGGCGGCCATATCCGCTCGCCTCCGAGACAGTCATCCCCGTGACTCCATGCATCTGGAGGGCATTCTTTACATCATCTAACTTAAATGGCTTGAGAATTGCGGTAATGAGTTTCATTCATTTCCCCTTTTCAGTTCGACTCGGATGAAGAAATGACACGAGATCCCCCACCGTAGGAAGCAGTCTCGTATGCCGTCTCGGCGTGCTGACTCAAGTCAAGACCCTTTGCTTCGTCATCGGCACTGACACGAAGTCCGATCGTCTTATTTATGATCGATGCGATGATGTAGGTAGCGACGAATGAGTAGGCAACAACTGCGCCAACTGCCACGACCTGATGACCCATCAACGTCCAACCACCATTGTAGAAGAGACCGTTTGCACCGTTGACCATGTGAGTTCCAAACAAGCCGATAAGAAGGGCTCCAAGGACGCCGCCAACTAGGTGAACACCCACTACGTCGAGAGCATCGTCAAACTTGAAGATGTTCTTCAGACCCGTTGCGAGTGCACAGATGATTCCTGCTGCAAATCCAATAGCTATCGAACCCATTGGGCTTACAAATCCGCAAGCAGGAGTGATGGCAACTAGGCCGGCGATTGCACCGGAAGCCGCACCCAAAGTAGTTGGATGGCCGTCGCGAATCTTCTCGACGAGGATCCATCCAAGCAATGCGGCACCCGTTGCGGTATTGGTGTTGACGAATGCGTATGCAGACAAAGTGTTAGCAGCCAGCGCAGATCCTGCGTTGAATCCAAACCATCCGAACCAGAGAAGGCCGGCTCCAAGTAGAACGAAGGGAACATTGTGTGGACGCATCCGCTCTTTCGGCCATCCTCGACGGCGACCGATAACCAAAATGACAGCAAGTGCGGCAGCACCTGCGTTGGCGTGAACAACTGTTCCACCGGCGAAATCTTCGGCGCCGAGTTTGAAGAGCCATCCACTTGGAGAGAAGACCCAGTGGGCAACAGGTGCATACACCAGGATGAGCCAGACTGCGGAGAAGAGCGTCCATGCTCCAAATTTCAACCGATCTGCGGTGCCACCAGTTATTAGCGCAGGGGTGATGATTGCGAACATCAACTGAAATGCCACGAAGACCAACGGGGGAATCGTTAGAGCCTCAAAGCCTGTGGGCTGCTGCCAAATGTGGTTGAGACCAAACTGATGAAGGTTGCCAATAAATTTCCCGGTCCCGACGAATGCAAGGCTGAAGACACCGGTAATCCAGAGAACGCTGACAACACCCATCGTTACAAAGTTCTGTGCCAGCATTCCAAGAACGTTTTTTCCACGAACCATGCCGCCGTAGAAGAAGGCGAGCCCTGGCGTCATGAGCAGAACGAGTGCAGAAGACACCAAAATCCAGGCTGTGTCACCGGCATTAAAATTCGTATTAACGAAGCTCATATTTTCTCCAAAATACTTAGGTGAGCGTTCTCGCCGTTGAGATGGAAGGAAATATGACCGAATCTGGTTACAGCAACCCTCGCAAAGGGTTTCGAGCGCGTCACAAAAAGCGCCCTTGTGTTACGAATTGGTTACAAGAGCGATTGAATGTAAGCCTCGGGCTCAAATGGTGCGAAATCCCGCGCGCTCTCTCCTGACCCCACCCACTTGATAGGTATACCCAGTGTGGCTTCGATGGCCAGGGCTATGCCGCCGGGGGCGCTGCCATCGACTTTGGTCAAGATGATTCCAGTGAGGTCGACACTTTCAGCGAAGACTTTTGCCTGGGTCAATCCATTCTGACCTGTTGTCGCATCCACTACCAAGAGAATTTCACTGACGGGCAAGACCTTTTCGACAACCCTCTTCACCTTGCCCAGCTGATCCATCAAGTCGTTCTTTGTGTGCATTCGGCCTGCAGTATCAACAATCAGGCAATCGAACTTTCGTGCAAGACATTGTTGCGCGGCATCGAAGGCCACAGATGCAGGATCAGCGTTCACTGCACCGTGAACAACATCGATGTCCAAGCGCTCGCCCCACGTGAGCAATTGATCAACCGCCGCAGCGCGGAATGTATCTGCTGCCGCAAGCAAGACGCTTTGTCCGTTGATGCTCAGGGCATTGGCAAGTTTTGCCGAGGATGTCGTCTTTCCAGTTCCATTCACACCGACAACCAAAATCGCACTCGGGTGAAGGGAAGACATCTCTCGACTCTTGTCGCAAAGGCTGGCCCGCAAAGTTGAGACGATCGCTTGACTAGCGGTCTCGCTCTTCGCCGTGCGTGCCGATTGCAGAATCTTGCGCGCGAGGTCTGGCCCGAGATCTGCCTCTACGAGCGCTGCTTCCAATTCATCCCAGTCCGCCGCGGATGCATGCGCAGTGCCAGTGATCTTTGCAAGCAACTTGCCGAACAAGCCCATGAGACTGTTACCTATACAGCTTGCGTGGAGTCGCGAAGTCGCTGAGAGATTACCTCGGTGACTCCGTCTCCGCGCATCGTGACTCCGTAGAGAGCGTCGGCAATTTCCATGGTGCGCTTCTGGTGAGTGATCACAATAAGTTGAGACGTCTCGCGCAACTCCTCAAAGACGCTAAGAAGTCGACCAAGGTTGACATCGTCTAGTGCTGCTTCAACCTCATCAAGAACGTAGAACGGACTTGGTCTCGCCTTGAAGATCGCGACGAGAAGAGCTACAGCAGTCAGCGATTTCTCCCCGCCAGAGAGAAGTGACAGACGCTTCACGCGCTTGCCGGGAGGTCGCGCCTCGACATCCACGCCCGTCGTAGTCAAATCATCTGGGTTTGTCAGAATCAATCGACCGTCGCCGCCTGGGAACAGACGAGAGAAGATGTCCTCGAAGTGCCTTGCGGTGTCTTCGTATGCATCCATGAATATCTGTTGAACGCGCTCGTCCACTTCCTTGATGATGTCTAGGAGATCCTTCTTGGTCCGCTTGAGGTCTTCTAGTTGCTCGGCGAGGAAGCGAAGGCGCTCTTCAAGGGCGGTGTATTCCTCGAGGGCGAGCGGATTGATCTTGCCCAACATCGCAAGGGAGCGTTCAGTGTTGATAAGACGTCGCTCTTGCTGTTCGCGGCGATAAGGGATGAGGTCACCTGCAATGACTGCGCCTTCATCGGTTTCGATAAACGTAGGGACGTCGTTCTCGGGTCCGTACTCGTTCACCAACGTCGTCACATCCACGCCGAGTTCCTCTACTGCTTTGAGTTCGAGTTGCTCAATACGCATACGCTGCTCTGCACGTGCAATCTCGTCGCGGTGAACACTGGAGGTAAGTTGTTCCAATTCTGCTGCGAGTTCACGCACTCGTGCGCGGACGGTAAGGGTCTCCCCTTCACGCGCCGAACGCGCTTCTTCGAGGCGGCCTCGCTCCGCCGCAGCCTTTGCTATCGAACGCTCAATATGTATTAGTGCTTCGTATGCCGCTTCTGCAATCGCTTGAGAAACTACTGCTCCTCGTGCACGTGCTTCGCGCCTGCTGATCGCATGCTCTGACGCTTCGCGTTCGGCCTTTGCTGCATCCTCAAGTGCTTTGGCTCTAGCAGCAAGTGATTCCACGCGTTCTTCACTCGTGCGAACACTCAGTCGCGCTTCGACTTCAGTTGTGCGAGCCGCCGAGACTTCTGCCCGAAGTTCCTCTGCGTGCGCGTGACTTGGTTCTTCAACATCTCCGTGGTGGTGAATCTGCTCTTGAGCGATGGCTAATTCACTCTCATCGCGCGATTTCGCTGACCCTGCTTCAAGAATTGCGGCATTGAGCCGTTCGACCTCTGCACGTGCCGACTTCGCATGCTGACCTGCAACGGCCAACTGCTCTGTCAGTGCGGCAATGCGCGCATCAGATTCGTTGAGCTTGCTCAGAGCAACATCGAACTCGCTCTGGCGTTGGGCGACTTGAGTCTCTGCTGTCGAAATCTCGAACCGAAGTCGCTGGCAGACGTGAGTGACATCGGAGATCTTCCGGTTCAACTCTTCGATCAGTGCATGAATTTCAATCAATGAGGATGAAGATTTCGATCCGCCACGAGCGCGAGATTGCGTGAAAACATCGCCTTCACGAGTGACGACGGTGAGAGTTGGATGCGAGCCGATAATGGATTCGGCCTCGCTGGCGCCGTCGGCAACAACGGTCGTTGCAAGAAGTTCCTGCAGGAGAGCGTGAATCTGTGAAGAGCGCACGTGGGTGGTGATTGCGGTCAGCCCTGATGGAATCGACCCCGCAGAGTGTCGTGCATCCGAGCGAAAGACGAGGAAATCGGCCTGACCAAGATTCTCAGCGCGAAGGGTCGTGAGAGCAGTCACGGCAGAGGAGAGGTCTTGCAGAACGACGGCATCGGCCAATGAACCAAGGGCAGCTGCTGCTGCGCTTTCCCAACCCGAATCGATCTCAACGAGGGAGGCGATGCTTCCCAGGATATTGATGCCGCGTGGGTCGCGTAGTAGTGCCGCAGCGCCATCACGTGAAGCCGAGGTCAGGTGCATTGCTTCGAGTTTGGATTCAAGGGCGTTGCGTTCGCGGTCGGCAGCGCGCTCTTGGTCTACAAGATCGACCAGCTTTGCCTTGATCTCATCCAATGTGCTCTTGGCCGATTCAAATTGAGAATCCAATCCGAGCTCGCTGGAATCGGCACTGGCAATATCGAGTTCAAAAGTGGAGTACTCGCGTTGGGCAGCATCCGCGCGCATCTGCGCCTCGTCCCGCGCCTTCGTCAGACGGGAAATTTCTTCGGTGATCGCGTCCAAACGCGCAGCAAGGGATTTGATATGTCCTTCTTGCCTGGCAGTGCCCTCGCGTTGATCGGCAAGGGCACGAAGGGCTGCGGCAACTCGATCTTCTTCAGCCTTGAGCTCTGCCTCGCTGATAGCAAGTGATGCTGTGGCA
The DNA here is from genome assembly GCA_964387855.1 of uncultured Bifidobacterium sp. Classification (GTDB taxonomy): domain Bacteria; phylum Actinomycetota; class Actinomycetes; order Nanopelagicales; family Nanopelagicaceae; genus QYPT01. Next base: position 12,080 of record CAYLYA010000019.1, on the reverse strand, counting down.
GCATGCAACTGCGCGCGGGAAGTTTCTACAGATGCGCGAAGTTGCGCCTCCTCTTGTCGAAGCAAGACTGCTTCGCGATCGAGGGTCTCTGGATCTCGTCCAGTCGTACGCGCCTCTTCTGCTTCTTCTGCCAGAAAGCGCGAGCGCTCTTGAGCAAGGCTCTGTGTTCCGCGGAATTTCTCGCGGAGGGAATTAAGTTGGTAGTACGTCTCCTGTGCCTGCACTAATTTCGGAGAATCAACAGCCATCTGCGCATCAAGTTCGTTCTCGCGAGTTCTGGCAACGTCCAAATCGTTTTCAACAATCGCACGGCGCTCGCGAAGTGCAGTTTCGTCAGCAACTTCTGCATCAAGAGTCTTTGTAAGCGAGATCAGATCATCTGCAAGCAGGCGAAGTTTCGCATCCCGAAGGTCGGCTTGAATTGTTGCGGCCTTCTTTGCAACCTCCGCTTGCTTGCCGAGCGGGCGAAGTTGTCGGCGAAGCTCGACGGTGAGATCTTGAATACGGGCAAGGTTGGCCTGCATCGACTCGAGTTTGCGAAGTGCCTTCTCTTTGCGCTTGCGGTGCTTGAGGACACCAGCGGCTTCCTCGATGAATCCTCGACGCTCGTCAGGGTTTGCCATCAAGATGGCATCCAACTGGCCCTGTCCGACGATGACGTGCATCTCGCGGCCGATGCCACTGTCGCTGAGGAGCTCCTGGATGTCTAGAAGGCGCGAAGCATCCCCATTGATTTGGTATTCACTCGTGCCATTGCGGAAAAGAATGCGGGAAATAGTGACTTCTGTGTAATCAATAGGGAGGGCGCCATCGGTGTTGTCGATAGTTACCGAGACTTCAGCGCGTCCAAGGGGTGAGCGACCGCTGGTGCCGGCGAAGATGACATCTTCCATCTTGCCGCCGCGAAGGGATTTCGCGCCTTGCTCTCCCATCACCCAACTCAAGGCGTCGACGACGTTGGACTTGCCCGAGCCGTTTGGCCCAACGACGCAGGTGATACCTGGCTCAAGGCGCAGGGTCGTCGCCGAAGCAAAGGATTTGAATCCCTTGAGGGTGATGCTTTTCAAATACACGGGGCAAACCTACCCTAGCCACCAGATGGCATCGGACTTAACCTTGCGAAGGCACACTCAATAGTTCATATGCCACGCGCGCTGCGATCTGCTCTGCCTCGCGTTTGCTTTTTCCTTGCCCCTCGGCGATAGCTTCGCCGCCGACCATGGCAAATGCTGTGAAACTCTTGTCGTGGTCTGGACCTGTTTCTGTCACAACGTACTCGGGAGCACCCTTGCCTTGCGAAGCCAGGAGTTCTTGGAGAGCGGTCTTGCCGTCCAACCCCGCGCCTTTTGCAAGCGCGCTCTCCAATGTTGGATGGATGAGTCTGATAATTATTTTTGCGCTCTCGTCGAATCCTTTTTCCAGGTAGATCGCTCCGATGATGGCTTCAAAGGCATCGGCTAAAAGTGAATTCTTATCGCGCCCGCCGGTGACTTCTTCGCCTTTGCCCAAGCGGATCACTGCGCCCAATTCGAGGGAGCGCGCAATATCTGCTAGGGCGCGCATGTTAACTACGCCAGAGCGAAGGGGTGAGAGTCGACTCTCGTCCAGATCGGGAAAGCGGGCATACAACTCTTGCGTGACAACCAATCCCAATACCGAGTCGCCCAGAAATTCAAGGCGCTCGTTTGTATGTGTTACACCTGACTCGTAAGCAAAAGAACGGTGGGTCAGTGCCAACTCCAGCATATGTGGGCTGAGTTCAACGCCCAGAGCCTTAGTTAGCGCAGAGTACAGATCAGACCTCGATTACCTGACGGCGGTTGTATGTGCCGCACGTTGGGCAGGCAGTGTGCTGCAAACGAGGTGACTGGCATTGTGGGCATGCAACGAGGGCTGCTGCTGTGGTTTTCCACTGGCTCCGACGGGAACGGGTCTTGGAGCGAGACATTTTTCGCTTTGGTACTGGCACTTTTCGTTCCTCTTTCTGATTTCTCACAGCCCTATAAAGGATCGGGGCTAAGTATCCCCTAAACCTGCCGATTCTTGAAATCGGGTCTGGTTCTAGAAATTGAGCTTAAGGCTCAAGATCTTCAAACAGGTCGGACAAGCCCGCCCAGCGAGGATCTTTCACATCGTGGCGATGTTCGGGTTCCAGAAGGCTCCATTTCACCCCGCAGCGTGGGCACAGACCCGGGCAGTCCTTGGCACATAGGGGGTTGATCGGCAGGGCTAGAACGATGGCATCGCGAACGGGGCCTTCAAGATTGATGACCTCGCCCTCCATCATGAGATCTTCATCCTCATCCAGGTCATCAAAGGCCTCGGCAGCCCTGCGTTGGGCCTTAGTGTGAGCCTTCTCCGGCTCGTATCTGTATAACTCCTGGACATTGCGGGTGATCGGCATTTCCACCGAATCCAGGCAACGGATGCATTCGCCCTCGGCCATCGTCGAGACCGCAGCGCTGACGAGGACGCCTTCGGTCACTGACTCCAGTCGCATGGCGATGTGAATCCCCTGGTCTTCGGGAACGCCAATAACGTCGATGCCGATGCGCTCGGGGGCGGGGACATCTAGTGCGTACTCACGCATCTCCCCCGCACGGCGAGGCAGATCATGGGTGTTAAAGAGGAAGGCCTTGAACTTGTTCATCGCCCGCTCAATTAGTCGTTGGCGAGTTGCGACAAGACATCCTTGTCGTCGGCCCCAGCAAGGCGTTCTCGGCCTCGGGAAACCGCATCCATGGTCTTGTTCAAAATTACTTCAAGGGTGGCAAGCCGAGAGTCGATGTAGTTCTCGACCTCCTGACGCTCGCGCTCGGCCATCGAGCGAGCCTCGTCCAATATCCGCGCAGACTCATCGCGGGCGGCCTGAACGATCGAGGTTTGCTCAACCATGCGGGCCACTTCTTCGCGTGCCATCGCAACCAGCTGCTCGGCGCTTTGACGACCCTCCTCAACTATGGCATCGCGTGAGGCAAGCAGATTCTGGGCCTTGGCAAAATCTTGGGGAAGGGAGTTTCGTGCCTCGTCCAATATCTCAAGGAGTTCGGCTCGATGGACGACACAGGATGCAGATAGAGGAACGCTACGAGCCTCTTCGACCATAGTGATGGCAGAACCGAGTTTCTCAATTGAATCCATAATTCAGTCCCCCGCCAGTCGGTTTGTTGTCCCTGCTACTCGTTTGCGAAGTGCCTCATCGACGTTTGGAGGAACCATTGTGGAAACGTCCCCGCCAAAATGAGCAAGTTCTTTGACGATCGACGACGATAAGAATGAGTGCGTTGGTGAAGTCGCCATGAACATTGTCTCAACCTGGGCGGCTTGGAAATTTATCTGGGCCATCTGCAATTCATAATCAAAGTCGGTGACCGCCCTAAGGCCTTTCACAATGGTTGTTACGTTATTGGTACGACAATATTCAACTAGCAGTCCATACCAAGAATCCACAACTACGTTGGATAGATGCTTTGTGTTCTCACGAATCATTTCGATACGTTCTTCAATGGTGAATAGGCTGGACTTGCTGCGATTGGCAAGAACGGCGACGATCACTTGATCAAAGTGCGATGTGGCCCGTTCGATAATGTCTAGATGCCCGTATGTAATCGGGTCGAAGGATCCTGGACATACGGCGCTCTTCACAGCGCAAACGCTAGCAATGATTGGGGGTCTTATCCATTCTGAGCCAGCTTTCCGTAGTAAATCACTGCCTGCCCGTAGTTTCGCTCCCGAATCGGCTCAAAACCTGTGGGCCATTTCATCGAACCACTCTTGCTCGCACGCTCAACCGCGATCACCGCGTCCTCCTTCATGAAACCGCCTGATCGAAGTTGAACCAAGCACTTATAGAGCTCAACATCTGAGAAGTCATACGGGGGGTCCATATACACAATGTCATATTGGCAGGGCGCAGACATCTCCAAGAATTTCTGCACAGACATCGAGTAGAGATGAAACTCCCCCGGAACCTTGGATTTCGCAACGAGCTCTGCATTCTTCGTGATTGTCCTGCAGGCCGCCTCGTTCTTCTCGACAGCGTGTACTACCCCCGCGCCGCGAGAGAGTGCCTCAAGCCCAATCGCACCCGAGCCAGCAAAAAGATCTAGAACACCCAACGCGGTGAAATCTCCGAACCCGGAGAGCAGTGATGAGAAGAGGCCTTCGCGCGCCCGATCAGAAGTCGGCCGTGTTGCCCCTGCTACGGTGGAAAGAGTTCGACCCTTAGCAAGGCCTGCGATGATCCTCATCGGGCAATTCTATGTATCAACCTTTGTCTATGTAATCCGCGGCCTCATCTGCCTGCAATATAGCCAACTCTTTGGCCAATGCCGGACTCGATGAGAGGTCGGGGTCGGACTCGATTAAGGCTTGTGCATCGGATCGGGCATCATCGATTAGATTCTCATCTCGCAATACCCGAAGAAGACGTAGATGCGACCTTGTCCCCGATTGGCTGACACCCAGAACATCGCCTTCACGTCTTTGCTCTAGATCGATTCTGGAAAGCTCGAAGCCGTCGATGCTTGACGCGACAGCATCTAGTCGCGCCCGTGCGGAGGAATCAGCAGGTACGGAGGTAACAAGAATGCACAATCCTGGAGATGTTCCTCGCCCAATGCGGCCACGCAACTGATGGAGTTGAGAGACGCCAAACCGGTCAGCGTCCATAACCACCATCACTGTTGCATTAGGTACATCCACGCCGACTTCGATCACGGTGGTCGTCACCAACACATCGATCTTGCCCTGCGCGAAAGCCTGCATCGTCTCATCCTTCACGTCGGTTGGCAGTTGACCGTGCATAATCGCAAGACGCAATCCAGATAATTGATTCGAGTGAAGTTTGGGAGCTAGTTCCTCGACAGATGTTAATTCAGTCGATGCGGTTCCAAAAAGAAAGTCCATATCGGCATCCGATGACGCAGATGAATTTATTCGCGGTGCAACTACGTATGCCTGATGCCCCTTAGCTACCTCTTCGCGAATGCGAGTCCATGCCCTTTCCACAAAGGCGGGCTTCTCAATCGCGTCAACAACGTGCGTGGTGATCTCCTGACGGCCACGAGGCAACTCTCGCAAAGTGGAAACGTCGAGGTCGCCAAAAACCGTCATTGCCACTGTTCGCGGAATCGGAGTCGCCGTCATGACCAGTACATGCGGAGGCAGTCCCGCTTTGGCTTTGAGGGCATCTCGTTGCTCCACACCGAATCGGTGTTGCTCATCAACCACGATCAGACCAAGGTCTGCGAAGTTGACGCTCTGTCCAAGGAGGGCGTGCGTGCCGATGATGATTCCTGCCTGCCCCGATGCCGCAAGTGCGAGTGCATCTTTTCGAGATGCCGCATTCTGCGAGCCGGTTATCAAGGTCACTTGCGTCGCGCACTCGGAACCGCCCAACATTCCCCCTTGGGCGAGGTTTCCCAACAAAGTGCTGAGGGTTCGAAAATGCTGCTGGGCAAGTACTTCTGTCGGTGCAAGGAGCGCGGCTTGGCCGCCGCTGTCGACGACGGCGAGCATGGCGCGAAGGGCCACAACGGTCTTGCCCGAACCGACCTCGCCCTGCAGGAGCCGATGCATCGGATGCGGCGCCGACAAATCGTTCTCAATTTCGGCGCTAACGGCGCGCTGCCCGTCAGTGAGAACGAATGGCAGCGTCTTATCAAATTCCTCCAACAGTCCGCCGGTGCGAACAGGACGCGCGGTCGCGTTGAGTTTTCGCAACTGCGCTCTTCGTACTACCAGTAAGAGCTGCAGCAGGAACGCCTCGTCAAAGGTGAGTCTCTCGCGTGCCCTCTCGGCTGCCTCAAGATCGTGGGGTTGATGAAGATCAACAAGGGCCTGCTTCAGCGTCGGGTAGTTGTGCTTGCGACGAAGGTCCTCAGGAAGAAAGTCGGGAACTTCATCTAGTGCGTCAACTGCCAATTTGATGCACTGCGCCAATTTCCACGATGGCATCTTGGCTGTGGCCGGATAGACCGGAAGATACTTGCCAGCGAATTGGCCGATTGCGCTGTCAACGTCGCCTCCATCGGGGATCAATTCGTAGTCAGGATGCGAGAGTTGCCGCTTGCCGTTGAATACTCCGACTTTCCCCGCGAAGAGTCCTTGCCGACCAACGCGCAGGTCTCGCTCCCTCCATGCTTGGTTGAAGAAGGTGAGAGAGAGTTTGTCTTTGCCGTCGGTGACGACAACTTCGAGAATGCTTCCCTTGCGTCCCCGTAGGGAGCGCGCATTTGTGCTGAAGACCTCGGCAAGGATCGTCACCTCGTCATCGACTTTGAGTTCCGAGATATCTGTGAGCTCGCCGCGAACCACGTAACGCCTCGGATAATGGCGCAGCACATCACCGACAGTGCGGCTGCCAATTCCGGCTTCCAGGGCTTTTGCCGTTCGATCGCCGACTACATCAAGCAACTTCGTAGTTAGGTCGGCCATGGAATCATTCTCTCGCTAAATGTTCGGATTAGAAGCGTTATCGAACCAGATGAAGTGTCGCGCTGGCGCCTTCCCATCCAGAATGAGTAATGACAATGAGGATTCGATCCATTTCCAGAATTCGTTTCTCAATGCGAAGGGCGAGTTCCCGATCCAAGTGTTCCGTCGGCTCATCAAGGACAAGAATTTCGGCACTGGAGAGAAGAGCCCGTGCCAGGCTGAGCCGTTTTGCCTCACCACCGGAGAGTGCGCGGCCAAATTGACCGATCACGGTGTCGAGCCCTTCAGGCAGTTGTGACAACAATGTATCAAGCTCCACCGTTTTCAGAACTGCAAGTAGATCGTCATCTTGCGCTAGCGGGAATGCGATCTTGAGGTTCTCCCGTAAGGATGTGTTGAAGATATGACTGCCTTGAATCGCTCCTACGATGGGGGAACTCGCGATGGTGCGCAATTCGCTTTCGTTGAGGAGTATCTCGCCGTCGTAGTCGAGTAGACCCAATAGCGCCATGGCGAGTGTTGACTTTCCGCTGCCGCTTCGACCTCTGATAATCAACGAATGGCCCGATTCAACGGTGAAGGAAACCGGCTCCATGAAATGCTCGCCATCTGCCCACTTCGCCTGAACGTTGCGCGCCACGATGCGAGTTGCCCGGTCTGCAAGCTCGACCTTGGGAATCATCGAGATCATCGGCGTTGCCAGAATCTGAGAGAGTTCTCCTCGCGCCAGTAGAAGTTTTCCCGTGCCAAAAAGATTTGGGTACCACAAAGTCACGGCCTCAAACATCACGAGAGGCAGAAAGACGAGCATTGAGATCCTCACCGCCGGAAGCGATGATGAGTACACCTGCGCCAAGCACGAAAGACCAACAAGCGCGACTCCAAGCATTGCAGCAGAGGCGAAAGCGAACCTGCTGTTGGTTTTCAATAGCGCATCCTCTTCATGCATGATTGCGGTCTCGATCTCTTTCGTCTGCTCTTGCCGTTCATCTAGGTATCCATAGAACCGTGCCTCGGCAATTCCATGTGACGCTTGCTGAACAAGTGCTGCATATTCGTTCTCTAGTACCTCAATTCTTCTCGCAATCACCTCGCAATGAGCTTTCACAAATATCGGCAATATGAATAGGAGCATGATGCTCACGGGCAAAGTAATAAGAATCGACACTGGAAGAATCCATTCCCCCAGCACCACAGCAGTTAGCACGGTAATCGCACCTGCGATATGAGGAAGAGTGATGCGCAGTTCGTACTCTTGAACGCGTTCGACGTCATCCACAACCCGCTTGACCAGCGTTCCAGATGACAAACCTCGAATGAGTCCCAGAGGATTTGATGTGATTGCCTCAAATAGTCGAACACGCAATCGCGAGAGCCGACCGAAGACCTGACGATGTGAAGTGAGCCGCTCAAAATACCTCGCGACGGATCTGGATATGCCGAAGAAGCGCACGCCCACGATCGCAACGCTCAGGGTTACCAACGGAGGACGAAAAGATGCCATGGTTATCAGCCATGCGCTGGTGACCGTAAGACCAATGCCCGCAATGTAGGCAGCGCTACTCAATAGATATGGATATACACGCTTCATAGTGAGATCCGCTCAACGTCGCAGACGAGATCCTCAGGGCAAACTAACGATTGGTCATGGGTGATGCACACGACCATGGCACCATCATCTTGGGCTTGCCGAAGCGCACGCATCACTGCATCTGCACTCTCCCGATCCAAATCTGCCGTGGGCTCATCAGCAATGACAAGCGCAGGTTTTCGAAAGAGCGCTCTTGCCACGGCAATTCGTCTTATCTGGCCGCCTGAGGCCGAGTGCGAACTCTCTCCCCCTTTGCCGAGATGAGTCTCAAGGCCCTCTGGAAGATCACCGATAGACAGACCGGCGACGCGTAGATAATCAACGATTAGTGAATCGCTCACTTCTGGATCCACTAAACGGAATTGGTCACGAACACTTCCCGTTGCCAACTGCGGATTCTGCGGGATCCACCCCACGGATTTTTGCCATGCATTCTGCATGCCGTCCTGAAGGTTAAATACCTTCTCGCCAGAATGAATCTCAACACGCGCGGCAAATGAGAAGCCAAGAAGATTATCCGCGAAGGTTGTTTTACCTATCCCCGATTCGCCGAGAATAAAGAGCATCTGACCCCGTGCGACTTGTCCCTCGGGCACGGATACACCTTCAACAAAATCCCAACGATGCCAGGAAAGCGAAGTTACGTCGCCCCCTTCAAGGGGCTTCACCGGTGCCGCAATGATCGGCCGAACCTTTACCTCTTCCAATTCCCGTAACGCCTGGGTTCCATCTTGTGATGCGTGAAAGAGTGAAGCCGCATTTCTCACAGGAAAATAGACTTCCGGAGCAAGGACCAAGACGATCAGCGCAGTTTTGAAATCCACCGATCCGTCTAGCAGTCGCAACCCAATGGACACGGCGATCACCGCTACCGACAAGGTGGCGATGAGTTCGAGTGCAAATGCCGAAAGAAAGGAGATCCGAAGGACCTTCATGGTCTCATCGGTGTAAACATCACCCATCTGCCCAATCCTCTTCGATTGGCTCTTGCTGCGTCCGAAGATCTTCAATGTCACAAATCCCCGCAGAGAATCTTCAAAGTAGGCAGAAAGTGTTCCAAGGCTCTGCCATTTCTTCATGACTGATTCAGCGGAATATCGTCCGATCAATGCACCGAAGAGCGGGATCAACGGCAAGGTGATGAGGGCGATGACGCCTGAGATTGCGTCCTGCGTAAACATCACCGCAATAACTATGATGGGTGTGATCGTGGCAAATATCATTTGCGGAACAAATCGACCCAGGTAGATATCCAAGGAGTTCAAGCCCTTAGTGAGAATATTGCTGAGTCGTGCAGAAGACCCGCCAGCATAATTCTCTATCTGCGACGTTGCCTCTGTTCGCAGTAGACGCTTGATCCGAATTGCCTGCGCCGAACACCAGTAGTCAAAGCGTGATTGAAAGATCGCACGGACCAACCAGAGAAGACCCAAAGCGACAATCAATCTATAGACGTGCGACTTGTGACCGGTGATTCCCACGATGATTTCCGCAATCAGGTAGGCATTGCCCACGACGATTACCGACCAGAACCCACCAGATGCCACACTGGCTGAAAATAATCTGCGGCCACCACCCGATGAGAGCAGCAGCCGCAGATCAACTGATTTCACTGGTGCAATGTATCGAGTACTCCTACTTCTGGGTGTTGAATCTGGGAAGCGCTAACGCGCTTCCTGAAGACCCAGTACGTCCAGCCCTGGTAGAGCAGCACGATAGGCGTCATGACCACGGCAACAACCGTCATCACCTTGAGCGTGTAGTTGGTACTCGACGCGTTGAAGATGGTGAGATCAAACTCGGAACCGCGAGAGCTTGGCATCACACGTGGATAGAGAGCCACGAAAAGACCGCTGACAAATGTGGCTATGGCGACAGAGGAGGCGATAAACGCCCATCCTTCGCGTCCCTTGAAATTCGCCGCGAGTCCTCCGACCCAAAGGAGGGCAGTTAAGACCGAAAGCACGAGGAACTTCGTGTTGATCGAGGGAAGCATCACGTTGCTCCATACCAAGAATGCCACCGCCGCAACAGCCGCTATCAAGCCAAGGCGAATTGCAAGAGCATGCGCACGTAGGCGAATCTCCCCCGCAGTCTTTAGTGCCAAGAAATGCGCCCCATGGGTGAGGAAGACGGTCAGCGTCACTACCCCGCCCAGTAGTGCGTAGGGGTTGAGAAGGTTAAAAAACCCTCCGACATACTCGATTGAACCGCTGCTCGCCTTCTCAAGTGGAACACCGCGCACAATATTGGCGAAGGCGACTCCCCACAAAAGTGCGGGAAGCCCACTGCCTACGAATATCGCAATGTCCCAGCGTTTGCGCCATGCTGCTTTGCCGTATTTGCTTCGATACTCGAATGCAAGACCACGAACAATCAGCGCTACGAGGATCAGGAAAAGCGGAAGATAGAACCCGCTAAAAAGCGTGGCGTACCACTCGGGGAAGGCCGCAAAGGTCGCACCACCTGCCACGAGCAACCACACCTCATTGCCGTCCCATACAGGACCAAGCGTTGTAAGCACCGCGCGTCGATCGGCTTCGTTTCGAGAGACGGAGGAGAGCAACATCCCGACTCCGAAGTCGAATCCCTCGAGAATGAAATATCCCACCCAGAGAACAGCAATTAATAGAAACCATACGCTTTGAAATGACATTGCCAGTTCCTTTCTAGTAGGACATCACGAGTGGACGATTATCGGATCCGCCGACAGTGTCGACGTCGTACTCGACTTCAGGACGGGGTCCGATATGAATTGTTCTAAAGATCAACCCCACCTCGATCACCGCAAGAATCCCGTAGAGAAGAGTGAAAGCGATGAGGGTAAAGAGGACCGCGCCGCTTGAAACCACTTGGCTCACACCGGCTGATGTCTTGATCAGACCGAATACCGCCCAAGGCTGGCGCGCAGTCTCAGTGAAGATCCATCCGAACGAGTTTGCCAATAACGGCATGAACGGCAGAGTCACCATTGCAGGTACAAACCACCTGCCGTGGGGTGTGCCGCCTTTGCGCATCTGCCAGAGGGCAAGAAGGGCAAAGAGCGCGCCGAGGAATCCAAAGCCCATCATCAATCGGAAGGACCAGTATGCAAGTGGAATATTCGGTTTGTAGTCGCCAGGTCCAAATTGGGTTTCGTACTTGGACTGCAGATCATTGACTCCTTCAACCACTCCTTTGAAATCTCCAGTGGAGAGGAAGGAGAGGACCGAAGGTAGATCTATCTGGAATACCGAACGTGACCCGTCGAGGGTTCCGATCGTAAGCAACGAGAAGGGAGCAGATGAAGTGGTGTCATAAAGCGCCTCTGCCGCGGCCATCTTCATCGGCTGTTGTTGCGTCATCACCCGCGAGGTGAGGTCGCCAGAGACTCCGACAAAGATGAAACTGATCAACATCGAGATGAGGCCGAGTTTCAACGTGCCCCTGGTCATCTCAACGTCTTTCTTCTTGATGATCAGCCAAGCTGAAATTCCCGCGATGAAGGCGGCACCAGTAAAGGCCGCAGATGGAATCGTGTGGAAGAAAGTGGTCAACGCGGTCTTCTGAGTGAGGACGGTGAAGATGTTTGTCAGCTCAGCCCTACCCTTCTCTGCGTTGAGTGTGTATCCCACGGGATGTTGCATCCATGCGTTGGCGGCAAGAATGAAATAGGCCGACAACAAGGTGCCGATAGCGGCTGCCCAAATCGATGCCAGGTGGAGCTTCTTAGGAAGCCTGTCCCAGCCGAAGATCCATAGCCCCAAGAAGGTGCTCTCGAGGAAGAAGGCAAGCAAGCCCTCCATGGCCAAGGGGGCGCCGAAGATGTCTCCGACGAATCGGCTATAGGAAGACCAGTTCATTCCGAATTGGAATTCCTGGACGATTCCTGTGACAACGCCGATCGCGAAATTGATGAGGAAGAGTTTTCCGAAGAACTTGGTCGCCCGCAGGTACTTCAAGTTACCGGTTCGGTGCCAGGCGGTCTGCAACCCTGCGACATAGAAGCCCATCCCGATCGTGATCGGGACAAATAGGAAGTGATACACGGTGGTGATGGCGAACTGCCACC
>CAYLYA010000018.1:0-31327 GCA_964387855.1 uncultured Bifidobacterium sp. | reverse complement strand
GTCACTAACCGACAGATTGAAGCAGCGCGTATTGCAATGACGCGTTACATCAAGCGTGGCGGAAAAGTCTGGATCAACATTTATCCAGATCGTCCTATTACTAAGAAGCCAGCCGAAACTCGTATGGGTTCGGGTAAGGGTTCACCTGAGTGGTGGATTGCAAACGTAAAGCCAGGCCGCGTGATGTTCGAAATCTCCGGCGTGACCGATGCCATTGCTCAAGAAGCAATGCGTCTTGCTATTCACAAACTTCCAATGAAGTGCCGTGTTGTGAAACGTGAGGAGGCGTAATGGCTACTAATAATGAGGAGCTTCGCGCATTGCCAGCTGACGAACTGAACGTAAAGCTCAAGGAGTCGAAGGAAGAACTATTCAACCTTCGTTTCCAGGTTGCTACCGGTCAGAGCGAAAGCCACGGACGACTCGCTGCAGTTCGCAAGGAGATCGCTCGTATCTACACAATTATTCGTGAACGTGAACTAGGAATCGGAGGTGCTGCATGACGCTAAATGGCGCATCTTCCGAAGATCGCGGTTTCCGCAAGACCCGTGAGGGAATTGTTGTTAGCGACAAGATGGACAAGACAGTAACTGTTGAAGTTATGGACCGCGTTAAGCACGGTCTCTACAGCAAGGTTATGAGTCGTTCGCGCAAATTCAAGGCCCACGACGAGGCGAATGCCGCGGGCGTAGGCGACCGTGTACTCATCATGGAGACTCGACCAATCTCGGCAACCAAGCGTTGGCGCGTAGTCGAGATCATCGAGAAGGCCAAGTAGGGGGCATAGAAAATGATTCAGCAAGAGTCCCGCCTACGCGTTGCGGATAACACAGGAGCCAAAGAGCTTCTCTGTATCCGTGTTCTCGGTGGCTCCAAGCGACGCTATGCCGGTATTGGAGACATCATCGTCTGTACCGTCAAGGATGCAATTCCTGGCGGTCAAGTGAAGAAGGGTGAGGTCGTCAAGGCCGTCATCGTTCGCACCGTAAAGGAGCGCCGTCGTCCAGACGGTTCCTACATCAAATTTGATGAGAATGCTGCAGTCATCTTGAAGGCAGATGGCGAACCACGCGGCACTCGTATCTTCGGACCGGTTGCTCGCGAACTTCGTGACAAGCGCTTCATGAAGATCATCTCGCTCGCACCGGAGGTGCTCTAGACATGGCCAAGATTAAGAAGGGCGACACCGTTCTGGTTATCGCTGGAAAAGACAAAGGCGTCACCGGCAAGGTGCTCGACCTGGATGCCAAACGCATCCTCGTCGAGGGCGTTAACCGCGTATCCCGTCACACCCGTGAGACCACTGGTGACCGAGGTGCGAAGGTTGGCGGCATCTTGCACGTTGAAGCATCAATCGCAATTTCAAACGTCATGCTCGTTGATGAGGACGGCAAGGCCACTCGCCTTGGCGCTCGCAAAGACGAGAGTGGAAAGAACGTGCGAATTTCCCGTCGCACCGGAAAGGACATCTGATGTCAACCACTGAAGTAGCTCGTCTCAAGGGACGCTATCGCAGCGAGATTGCGCCTGCACTCAAGACTCAGTTTGGCTACAAGAACGTCATGCAGATCCCAACCCTGACCAAGATCGTGGTCAATATGGGTGTCGGTGAAGCAGCGCGTGATGCCAAGTTGATCGAAGGTGCAATCCGCGATCTGACCACGATCACCGGCCAGAAGCCACAGGTCACCAAGTCACGCAAGTCCATCGCGCAGTTCAAGCTCCGCGAGAACATGCCAATTGGTGCACACGTGACCCTGCGCGGAGACCGCATGTGGGAGTTCGCAGACCGTCTTCTCTCGATTTCTTTGCCTCGTATCCGCGACTTCCGTGGGCTTTCACCAAAGCAATTCGATGGCAATGGCAACTACACCTTTGGTCTCACCGAGCAGGTTGTGTTCCCTGAGATTCAACAAGACAAAGTTGATCGTCCTCGCGGTATGGATATCACCTTTGTTACTACCGCGAAGAACGATGAAGAAGGTCGCGCACTACTCAAGGCGCTCGGCTTTCCTTTTAGGGAGAACTAATGGCTAAGACATCGCTCAAAGTAAAAGCTGCCCGTAAGCCAAAGTTCAAGGTTCGCGGTTACACACGTTGCCAGCGCTGCGGTCGTCCGCACGCTGTCTACCAAAAGTTTGGAATTTGTCGCATCTGCTTCCGTGAGATGGCACACCGCGGCGAACTTCCAGGTATCACAAAAGCAAGCTGGTAAACCCACCTACGAAAAAGGTCCCTACGCCGTAGGGAAACCGGTTCGAGAAAGGCCACAGGCCACGTATGACAATGACAGATCCGATCGCAGACATGCTTACACGTCTGCGTAACGCGAACTCTGCTTACCACGATTCGGTTTCCATGCCGTCTTCGTCGGTAAAGACGCGTATCGCAACAATTCTTCAGCAAGAGGGTTTCATCAGTGGCTTCCGCGTCGATGCAAATGCAAACGGCGTCGGCAAGACGCTTGTTCTTGATTTGAAGTTCGGTCCTAACCGCGAGCGTTCGATCGCTGGACTTCGCCGGGTTAGCAAGCCTGGACTTCGCGTATACGCAAAGTCCAGTGCACTGCCAAAGGTTCTTGGCGGACTGGGCGTTGCCATCATCTCAACTTCATCTGGATTGCTTACTGACAAGCAAGCCAACAAACAGGGCGTAGGCGGAGAAGTTCTCGCCTATGTGTGGTAATTGATATGTCACGTATCGGTCGTATGCCAATCACCCTGCCAGCAGGAGTCGAAGTAACAATCGCCGGACAAGACGTTGCGGTAAAGGGACCTAAGGGTTCGCTTTCACTCTCCGTCGCCGAGCCAATCAGAGTTTCACAAGGCGAGGGTGTTATCACCGTCGTCCGCCCAGATGATGAGCGCCTAAGCCGTTCACTTCACGGCCTATCGCGCACACTGGTTGCAAACATGATCGAAGGCGTAACCAACGGTTACACCAAGACCATTGAAATCGTCGGTGTTGGTTACCGTGTAGCAGAAAAGGGCAAGGATCTTGAATTTGCCCTTGGCTACAGCCACCCGGTCCCATTCCCTGCACCCGAAGGCATCACCTTCAAGGTTGAGTCACCAACTAAGTTTTCAATCTCAGGTATTGATAAGCAGTTGGTTGGCGAAGTTGCTGCCAAGATCAAGAAACTACGTAAGGCCGATCCTTATAAGGGCAAGGGTTTGCGTCTCTCAGGCGAGGTTGTTCGCCGCAAGCAAGGAAAGACAGGTAAGAAGTAATGGCAATCGGAGTAAAGGTCGTTAAGGGTTCGGCAACCAATGCCCGTGCCCGTCGTCATTTCCGTCTGCGCAAGAAGATCTCCGGATCATCTGCCAGACCACGTCTTGTCGTTTCTCGCTCATCGCGTCACTTGTTTGTTCAGCTTGTTGATGATCTAGCGGGTCACACCCTGGCCTCGGCTTCAACGATGGAAGCTGATCTACGCGCCTCAAGCGCTGACAAGACCGCGAAAGCGCGTCAAGTTGGTGTTTTGATCGCAGAGCGTGCGAAAACTGCAGGAATTACCTCGGTCGTTTTCGATCGTGGGGGCAATAAGTACCACGGTCGCATTGCAGCTCTTGCCGACGGTGCACGAGAGAACGGATTGGAGTTCTAATGGCGATTAGTCCAACTCAAACTCACGGAGAAGCCCCAAAGGGCAACGACCGTCGCGAGCGTCGTGAACGTCGCGATGACCGTCAGCAGGAGAAGAGCCCGTATATCGAGCGCGTTGTCTTCATCAACCGCGTATCCAAGGTTGTAAAGGGTGGACGTCGTTTCTCCTTTACCGCTCTTGTGGTCGTCGGAGATGGCAATGGCCAGGTTGGAATTGGCTACGGAAAGTCCAAGGAAGTTCCGCAGGCGATTGCCAAGGCCGTTGAAGAGGCGAAGAAGTCCTTCTTCAAGGTTCCTCGCATCCAAGGCACTATTCCTCACCAAGTTCAAGGTGAAGCCGCTGCAGGCGTAGTCCTTCTTCGACCAGCAAGTCCTGGTACCGGTGTTATTGCTGGTGGCCCAGTACGTGCCGTACTTGAGTGCGCTGGAATTTCCGACGTACTTACAAAATCATTGGGTTCCAACAATGCGATCAACATGGTTCACGCCACCGTTGCAGCGTTGAAGTTACTCGAAAGCCCTGCAGCAATTGCTGCTCGTCGCGGTCGTCCACTTGAAGATGTTGCACCTGCAGCACTCATCCGCGCTTCACAGATCACGGTAGGTGCCTAATGCCTCGTTTGAAAGTTACCCAACTCCGCTCGAAGGTGGGCAGCAAGCCTGAAATTCGCGACACACTGCGATCGCTGGGTTTGAAGCGCATCAACGACGTGGTTGTAAAGGAAGATCGTCCAGAAATTCGTGGCATGGTTCATGCCGTTCGCCATTTGATCAAGGTTGAGGAGGTTGAATAAAGATGACACTCAAGGTTCATCATCTTCGTCCAGCCCCAGGTGCTAAGACCGTAAAGACTCGTAAGGGTCGCGGAGAAGCATCAAAGGGAAAGACAGCCGGTCGTGGTGGCAAGGGAACTCGTGCCCGTAACCAGGTCCGCGCAGGATTTGAGGGCGGTCAGCTGCCTTTGGTCATGCGTTTGCCTAAGTTGCGCGGCTTCAAGAACCCAGCAACCATCGAATACCAGGCCGTCAATGTGGCGACCATCAATGCCTTGTATCCCAAGGGTGGCAGTGTCACCGTTGAGGATTTGGTCAAGAAGGGCGCCGCACGCAAGGGCCAACCCGTCAAGATCCTTGGAAATGGCGAAATCGAAGTTAAGGTCAGTGTCTACGCCCACGCTTTCTCCTCCTCAGCCTCTGAGAAGATTGAAGCCGCAGGCGGTTCGATAAAAACTTTGTAAGCCTATTGTTAAATTTGTATTGAGAGAGTGGGAGAAGATCAGTGCTTTCAGCATTTGGTAAGGCCTTTAGGACCCCAGATCTGCGTCGCAAGATCTTCTTCACCCTCTCGATCATGGCTTTGTTTCGCTTTGGTTCAGTAGTTCCAACCCCAGGTGTTTCTTACTCCAATGTTCAGGCGTGTTTGAAGGAAGTTCAATCTGGTGGACTATTTGGTCTGATCAACCTATTCAGCGGTGGCGCGCTATTGCACCTCTCTGTTTTCGCGCTGGGCATCATGCCTTACATCACCAGCTCGATCATCATTCAGTTGCTGACCGTCGTGATTCCTCGATTTGAGGCTTTGAAGAACGAGGGGCAATCGGGAACTGCAAAGTTGACCCAGTACACCCGTTATCTCACGGTCGGCCTTGCCATCTTGCAGTCAACCGGTTTGATCGCTGTTGCTCGGACACCAGGTCGTCTGATCTCAGGCTGTCCAGACCCGATCATTCCTGACACTTCTTGGCAGCGCATCGTCACCATGATTTTCGTAATGACTGCCGGTACCTCAGTAATCATGTGGCTTGGTGAATTGATTACCGACCGCGGCGTTGGTAACGGTATGTCCATCCTTATCTTTACATCTATTGCAGCGGGCTTCCCTGGCAACCTCTGGAGCATCAAGCTTCAGAAGGGACTGTTCGCATTCTGCTTCGTTCTCGCAGTCGGTATGTTGGTGGTTGCGGCGGTTGTCTTCGTTGAACAGGCACAGCGCCGTATTCCGGTTCAGTATGCAAAGCGACAGGTAGGTCGTCAGAGCTACGGCGGAACAAGCACCTACATTCCGATCAAGGTCAACCAGGCTGGCGTTATTCCGGTTATTTTTGCCTCGTCCCTGCTCTACATCCCATCGCTGATTGTGAACTTCACGGGCAGTACCGCGGGATGGGCAGTGTGGATCAGCCGTAACTTTGTTAAGGGCGACCATCCGATCTACATTCTTTCCTACGCTGTCTTGATTGTCTTTTTCACTTACTTCTATGTCGCGATCACATTCAATCCTGATGAGGTTGCCGACAACATGAAGAAGTACGGCGGATTCGTGCCTGGAATTCGTGCAGGCCGTCCAACTTCTGAGTATCTGTCGTACGTTCTTTCACGTATTACAGCGCCCGGATCGTTGTATCTGGCATTTGTCGCGATCATCCCGATTCTTGCACTTATCCTCTTCGGCGCAACTCAGAACTTCCCATTTGGTGGAACCGCGATTCTGATTGTTGTCGGAGTCGGACTTGATACTGCTAAGCAGATCGAGAGCCAGCTTCAGCAGCGTTCGTACGAGGGATTCTTGCGCTAATGCGCTTAGTCCTGGTTGGCCCACCAGGTGCAGGCAAAGGAACTCAAGCTCAATTCCTGTCGTTGCACTACGCGATTCCTCATATCTCTACTGGTGATATTTTCCGTGCCAATTTGAAAGAAGGCACGCCTCTTGGCCTTGAGGCTAAGGGATACATGGACCGCGGTGAACTGGTTCCGGACTCCGTGACCAATGAGATGGTCCGAGATCGCCTCACCAAAGATGACCTCGCCAACGGATTCTTGCTAGATGGTTTTCCCCGCAATGTCGCCCAGGCCGAAGTTCTCCGTGCGATCTTGGCCGATAAGAGAACCCCATTGGATGCCGTACTTGAACTTGCAGTTGATACGGCCGAAATCATTCTTCGCCTCTCAGGACGTCGAGTCTGCCGCAACTGCGGCAAGGTTTGGCACATCGAATTTGATAAGCCATCAGATCTACATGTTTGTGATCTGTGCCAAGGCGAGCTTTATCAACGCGATGATGACAAGGAAGAAGTCATCACTCGCCGCCTCGAGGTCTATCAAGAGCAGACTGCCCCGATTATCGCTTTCTATCGGAGTGAGGGCTTGCTCATAACAATCAGCGCGACTGGCTCGGTCTCAGATATCACTGACCGAGCGATATCGGCGCTGAGCCGCGTTCAGTAGGCTCGCACATGGCAATCCAGATCAAGACCTTGGAAGAACTCAAGGTTATGCGCCGTGCTGGCTTATTGGTCGGTCAGACCCTTGAATTACTCCGTTCTTCAGTGAAAGTCGGAATGCGCACCGACGCACTCGACGCCATCGCGGCGGCAAATATCAAGCGCGGTGGCGGAACTTCGAATTTCAATGGTTATCACGGTTTCAAAGGCACCATCTGCGTTTCTCTCAACGACGAAATTGTCCACGGAATTCCAGGGGATCGCGTCATCGAAGACGGCGACATCGTCTCCTTGGATTGCGGAGCAATTGTTGACGGGTGGCACGGAGACGCGGCCATTTCCGTCGTTGCCGGAACGGTGGATCCGGCCGATCAGAAACTGCTTGATGTTTGCGAGGAATCAATGTGGAGGGGAATCGCTGCCGGGGCTTCAGGGGCTCGCCTGTCCGATATTGGCCACTCGATTGAGGCGTACGTGAAGTCGCAGGGAAAGTACGGCATCTTGCAGGAGTACGGAGGCCATGGCATCGGGACCGAAATGCATATGGAGCCCCATGTCCTCAATTTTGGTAAAAAGGGATTTGGCCCTGAAATCGTGCCCGGAATGGCCCTTGCCATCGAGCCGATGATCACCAGGGGTACCCACAAGACGCATGTCCTCGGCGATGACTGGACCGTGGTCTCCAACGACAAGTCTCATGGCGCCCACTTTGAGCACTCCTATTGCATCGCCCCGGACGGAAAGCCCTTCGTCCTGACGGCCATCGATGGGGGCCGAGAGAGACTTAAATCACTGCAAATCGAGGTCTCAGATCTGCTTATTTGAGGCCGATTTCCCTTATACCCACGCCTGGCTTTAGAATAACCCTTCGCTTCGTAAGAAGCTTCAACTCACCTGTCACAGAATAGAAGGTATCGCTTGGCCAAGAAAGATGGTGCTATCGAGATCGAAGGCACCGTTGCCGAAGCTCTACCCAATGCCATGTTTCGCGTGGAGTTAACAAATGGGCACAAGATCCTCGCTCACATCAGCGGGAAGATGCGGAAGAACTACATCCGAATCCTCCCTGCCGATCGCGTGATCGTGGAATTGAGTCCGTATGACCTCACACGAGGTCGCATCGTTTACCGATACAAGTAGAAGGAGGGTAGTCATGAAAGTTCAGCCAAGCGTGAAGAAGATTTGCGATAAGTGCAAAGTAATTCGTCGCAAAGGTCGCGTCATGGTTATCTGCGACAACCTCCGACATAAGCAACGTCAAGGTTAAGCAGTACTAAAAATTTAATATTGAAAAGCCGAAAGGCGATTCAAGCGAACAAGTAGTAGCAAGCGCGTGGCGCGACTGTTTCGAAAGAAGCAGACCCTTGGTCCGATAGGCCGAGGCCCAACAATTGTTGGGGAGCGTTGCGGAGGACCTATCGGATTACTGAATGGTTGAATACATGGCACGTCTTGTCGGTGTCGATCTACCGCGCGAAAAACGCGTTGAGATCGCACTCACCTATATCTTCGGAATGGGTCTTACCCGTTCGCAAAAAACGCTCGCAGCAACTGGCATCAGTCCAGATGTTCGCGTCAAAGATCTTCAAGAGCCAGAGCTCGCGAAGCTTCGTGAATACATCGAAGCCAACTACAAAATCGAAGGTGACCTTCGACGCGAAGTTGCTGGCGATATCCGACGCAAAGTCGAAATTCAAAGTTACCAAGGTATCCGCCACCGCAAGGGACTTCCTGTTCGCGGTCAGCGCACACACACCAACGCGCGCACGCGTAAGGGTCCTCGTAAAGCAATTGCTGGCAAGAAGAAGGTGACTAAGTAATGGCCGCTCCTAAAGCAAAAGCCGGCGCTACCAAGGGTGGCGCAAAAGGCAAGGTAAAACTCCGCAAGAAGGAGAAGAAGAACATTGCTGTGGGTCAGGCTCACATCAAGTCCACCTTCAACAACACGATTATTTCGATCACCGACACAACCGGAGCCGTTATTTCTTGGGCTTCATCAGGTCAGGTTGGTTACAAGGGTTCACGTAAGTCCACTCCATTTGCCGCACAACTTGCTGCAGAAGCCGCAGCCCGTCGCGCGCAGGAGCACGGCTTGAAGAAAGTAGATGTATTCGTCAAGGGTCCAGGATCTGGACGCGAGACTGCAATTCGTTCATTGCAGGCCGCTGGTTTGGAAGTTGGTGCCATCTCTGATGTCACACCAGCCCCACACAACGGCTGCCGTCCACCAAAACCACGTCGAGTTTAAGGAAGGAAGAGAATAAATGGCTCGTTATACCGGAGCAGATTGCAAGCGCTGCCGTCGCGAAAAAGTAAAGCTCTTCCTTAAGGGCTCTAAGTGTGATGGTCCAAAGTGTCCTATCGAATCCCGTCCGTACCCACCAGGGCAGCACGGTCGTGGTCGTTCCAAGGAATCCGAGTACCTACTCCAGATGCGTGAGAAGCAGAAGTGCGCACGTATTTACGGCGTACTGGAGAAGCAGTTCCGCGGATACTACGAAGAGGCAAACCGTCGCCAAGGCAAGACCGGTGAAAACCTCCTCGTGATCCTCGAGACCCGTCTGGACAACGTCGTGTTCCGTGCAGGCTTTGCAAAGAGTCGCGACATGGCACGTCAGTTGGTCCGTCACGGCCACTTCCTCGTAAATGGCAAGAAGGTAAACATTCCTTCATTCCGCGTCTCTGCGATGGACATCATCGATGTTCTTCCAAAGTCATTGGACCTCACACCATTTATCGTGGCAAGCGCCGAGCTCGGTGAGAAGTCAGTGCCAGCTTGGATGGAGGTCGTTGGTTCGCAAATGCGCATCATCATCCATTCCGTTCCAGCCCGTGCCGTCATCGACACCCAGGTTCAGGAACAGCTAATCGTTGAGCTTTACTCCAAGTAATTCCCACCCGAATTAGTTTGGATTTGCTTTAAAGATTTAATACAACTGAAAAAAAGAGGAAAAAGCAGGAGATCAAATAGTGGATCTCCCAGACATATGGAGGAGCAACAGTGCTAATTGCACAACGTCCCACCCTCAGTGAAGAAGTAGTTAGCGAGAACCGTTCACGCTTCATCATCGAACCGCTAGAACCTGGTTTCGGCTACACCCTCGGAAACTCAATGCGTCGTACCTTGCTCTCCTCAATTCCAGGAGCAGCAGTTACAAGCATTCGAGTCGGCGGTGCTTTGCACGAATTCACCACGCTGGAAGGTGTTCAGGAAGACCTCACCGATATCGTTCTTAACATCAAGAACTTGGTGCTTTCCTCCGACAATGATGAGCCAAGCATTCTCTACATCCGCAAGTCTGGCGCAGGTCCTGTAACCGGCGCCGATATTGCTGTCCCGACCGGTGTTGAGGTTCACAACCCAGAACTTCACCTGGCAACACTCAATGGAAAGGCCAATCTTGAGATTGAACTTACTGTCGAGCGTGGTCGCGGCTATGTAACAGCGGTGCAGAACAAGCAGGCAGGAGCCGAAATCGGCCGCATTCCTGTTGACTCCATCTACTCACCAGTTTTGAAGGTCACCTACAAGGTTGAGGCCACGCGCGTTGAACAGCGCACCGACTTCGATCGCCTTGTTGTTGATGTCGAAACCAAGCCATCAATGAAGCCTCGCGATGCCATCGCATCTGCTGGAAAGACCCTTGTCGAACTCTTTGGTCTAGCCCGCGAGCTCAACCTTGAGGCTGAAGGCATCGAAATGGGACCTTCCGTTCTTGACGCAGCCCTTGCCGCCGATCTCGCTCTTCCAATCGAAGATCTTGATCTGACTGTCCGTTCGTACAACTGCTTGAAGCGCGAAGGCATTCACACAGTTGGCGAATTAGTCGGCCGCAGCGAGGCTGATCTTCTTGATATCCGTAACTTCGGATCCAAGTCGATCGATGAAGTTAAGGCAAAACTTGTCTCGATGGGGATGTCACTCAAGGACAGCCCAGCCGGTTTTGATCCAACACAACACCACAATTACGATGTCAATGTCGACGATGAATTCGCCGACAGTGATCAGGCCTAGGAGAATACGATGCCAAAACCAAGTAAAGGTCCTCGTCTGGGCTCAGGCCCAGCACACGAGCGCTTACTCCTAGGAACACTTGCTGAGCAATTGTTCGAACACGGCAAGATCACGACAACTGAGGCCAAAGCCAAGCGCCTGCGCCCACTTGCCGAGAAGTTGATCACCTTTGCGAAGAAGGGCGATCTCGCAGCTCGTCGTCAGGTCATGGCAACCATTTCAAACAAGAGCGTCGTACACACTCTTTTCACTGAAATCGGACCACGCTTTGTCGAGCGCAACGGTGGCTACACCCGCATCACGAAGGTGGGTCCACGTAAGGGCGACAACGCTCCTATGGCAGTCATCGAAGTTCTGACAGAGGGAACACCTGCCAAGAAGGCAACTGTTGCTGAGGCTGAGAAGGCTGTTAAGAAGGCCGCGCCTAAGAAAGCTGCAGCAAAGAAAGACGCTGAGTAACAACTCAACGAGATTCTTATGACGGAACCCACTCTCTTTGCTGAGAGTGGGTTTCTTCGTATCCGGATCAATTTGGCCTACGACGGAACGAATTTCTCAGGGTGGAGCAAGCAACCCGATCGTCGGACGGTTCAAAGTGAACTAGAGAGCGCGCTGCAAAAACTCACTCGCGTTCCGGTTGAAACAATCGTCGCAGGTCGAACCGACGCAGGAGTACATGCCACTGGTCAGGTGGTTCATGTTGATATTCCCGACTTGGAAAGCGGTCCGTACGCCAAAAAAGTTGAGTGGAATATTGCAGATATGCCCTACCGACTCAATCGGATTCTGGATGAGGATGTGCGCATACTTGATGTGAGTATCGCTCCCGTTGGGTTTCACGCGCGTTTTTCTGCGCTGCGCCGACATTACGAATACAAGATCTTGGACAGCAACCGGTCCATCTTGCCTCTACGACGCTTTGACATTGCACCTTGGTATCGGCCATTGAATATCGATCTCATGAACGAGTCCAGCGCTCTGCTTATTGGTGAACACGACTTCGCAGCTTTCTGTAAATATCGACCGGGTGGAACAACCATTCGAACACTTGAGGCCTTCTCGTGGCGGCGAAATGAGGACGGCTACCTCGTGGCGAAAATTGTGGCGGATGCATTCTGCTACTCGATGGTGCGCAATCTGGTTGGTGCCGTCGTGTGTGTTGCCGATGGGAGGTTCGAAACCTCATGGATCAGAAATGTCCTCGACAACCGGCAGAGGATCTCCGATAGCCTAGTCTTTCCATCGCGTGGATTGACGCTGGTGCAGGTTGATTATCCATCCGATGATCAATTGCTTGCGCGCATCGAGACCACGCTTAGACGCCGGGATGAAGAAGACTAATGGGCCATATTGACGTAAACGCCGTTGAATTTTCCCTCAGCGACGGACGAGTTCTCCTGAACGACGTCAACTTCCGCGTCGGTGAAGGTGCCAAGGTTGCCCTGATCGGCGCCAACGGCTCGGGCAAAACTACATTGATCCGGATGATCTCTGGCGATCTTCAACCTGAGTCTGGTGCGATTTCGATCTCCGGCGGCTTAGGAGTGATGCGCCAGTTCATCGGGTCTGTCAGAGATGAAACCACGGTGCGCGACCTTCTTATTTCTGTTGCACCAAAGCGAATTCGCGACGCTGAAGCTGCGGTTCAAGCTAGCGAGGAATTGATGCTTACTCGCAATGAAGAGCGCGATCAGATGGCATACGCTCAAGCACTCGTTGATTGGGGCGACGCCGGCGGATATGACTTCGAAGTCATCTGGGACGTCTGCTGCACCGAGGCTCTGGGTAAATCCTTTGATCAAGTTTCAACTCGTGCGGTTAACACCCTTTCTGGCGGAGAGCAGAAGAAACTCGTCCTTCGCGCCCTGCTGGAGGGGCCAGAGGAAGTTCTTCTCCTCGACGAGCCGGATAACTATTTGGATGTGCCTTCCAAGCGATGGCTCGAGGAAGCAATCACGGAGACGAAGAAGACCGTGTTATTTGTAAGCCACGATCGCGAACTTCTTGATCGAACAGCCAATCGCATCGTCACGCTGGAGCAATGTGCGAACGGAAACACAGCTTGGGTGCATGGAGGGAAATTCTCGACTTGGCACGATGCGCGCCAGGCGCGCAACGAGCGGTTCGCGGAAATTCTTCTGCGGTGGGAGCAGGAGCACGCCCGCCTTAAGGAACTTGTCCGCACTCTGCAATGGCAAGCCGCTAGCAGTCCCGATATGGCTTCTAAGTACCGCGCGATGCAGACGCGACTTCGCAAGTTTGAAGAAGCCGGCGCACCCGAAGCACCACCTATCGAACAAGATGTTCAGGTCGGACTGCGTGGTGGACGTACTGGCCTTCGTGCGTTGACGATTGAAAATCTTTCGCTCACTGGTCTCACCGAGCCGTTCAATTTTGAGATCTTCTTCGGCGATCGCATTGCCGTACTCGGCAAGAACGGAACAGGAAAATCTCATTTCTTACGGATGATCTCCGGCGATAAGAGCGTGAAATACTCGGGCGAATTCAAGCTCGGTGCTCGCGTGAATCCAGGATATTTCGCGCAGACGCACACCCATCCCGAGTTTATGTCCAAGACATTGCTCGAATTGCTCTGGGAGAACTACTCACTTCAGCTTGGGCCCGCGAAGAGTGTTCTTCGCCGATACGAAATCGATCAGCAAGCCGAGCAGAAGTTTTCCTCACTTTCAGGCGGGCAACAGGCAAGATTTCAGGTGCTTTTACTAGAGCTCTCTGGATCGACCATGTTGTTGCTGGATGAGCCAACGGACAACCTTGATCTGGCCAGTGCCGAGAGCTTGGAACATGCGCTACGTCGTTATGAGGGCACTGTGGTTTCAGTGACCCACGACCGTTGGTTCACTCGAGGATTCACGCGCTATTTGATATTCGGTGCGAACGGCAAGGTTTACGAGAGCCCGGAGCCCATCTTCGAGCACTAACAGCATGGAAGCATTGCGCTTGCCTTTTGTGGAGTAATAGAGTGTCAACACTTTGAGCCCGGTCATTTCCTCTATAGCGGGCAGATAAGGGGAGTGATCCCTTGGTCGCGACACTGCGCCGACTGGCACGGCTCATCAAGAAGGACATACGACTTCTTGCCAATTACGAGCGTTCGCATCCGCATTTTTTTCTTTACTTGGCCATCGACGGATTTTTATCTGTAGTCCTTATTTTGGCCGGATTCCATTTCGTCGCCCCCAATTCTGCCGTGCGGCAGAAGTTGACGCATACCGGAGCAGTGGGGATGACATCTACTGAATTTGTCAATCATGTTAAACAAGATGGAATAGAAGCATATTGGCTGGGACCCGTCTTAGGGTACGTATACACGATTAACCACCAGGTAGCTGGCATCGCCGATGTTTTCTATCTGCCGAACGGAACAGATCCATCTGACAAGAAGGCCTTCCTTTACGAGGTGAAGACCTACAAAAATCAGAGAGTTTGGGACGCCCATACTCACACCATTTTGGCATCTACAAATACCCAGACAATCGTGGTCAGCAAAGTTCTCTCGATAAGGATTAATCCGTCCTCGATGAAAGGGTTGATAGCAACTTACAGTAATAAGCCTGAAATTGTTGCAATGGCTTTTCCAAAGGCGCAGTCTTTACAAGACATGATTCAACACACCGAGACTCTCAAACTTATCCAGTGAACTCGCGTGGGAGGTTGTGAGAACTGGGTAAGAGAGGCGAACTACCCTGCGACTCAGTTGCGCTTCAATTTGAATCCAGTGCTGACCTGCAGCTCATCGGGATATTTCGGGTTCCATGTCAATGACATTGCACGTGGCTCCGTGGAGACACCTTTGCTCGTGCTGATGTAGAACCCTTTAATAGTGCTGTCCTTGTCGTGGCTAATGATCGTCCCATGAAATTCTCCTACGGTATCTGGTTGAGAAGAGCCGCCGGTCCACCTAATGCCGACGAATCGATCAGCTTGTACGAATCCCCAAGTGCCCGTGTTGAATCCTTGAACAGTCCATGCACCAGTAAGTCGAGGAGCATCTTGATAGAACCCTAAGCCACGCCAAATCTTCTGTGTGTATGTGGTTCCGGCAACAATGTCATACCGCGTCTTCGCGCCGCTAACTGTGTGAAAACCACCGTTGTTCTTGCAATTGTTTAGAGCAATTTTCGCGCTCTTGGGAATAGACGCATCGCAAATCTTTATCATGTCCTTCAAGAATTTGTCGTCAATTTTCTTTTTTGTCCACGTGAAGTAATCGATGATCTTTCCTCCATTAAGCGCCATTTCCTTTACTTTGGCGTGTGAGTAGGCGGCGTCATGCTGCATGCAAGCTGGCCTAAAATCGACCAGATATTTGGAGGCTTTCTTCCACGCAACGTTGTCTGCGAACGGAATCTCTGAATTGACGAAAGCTGAATCATCTCCGTACTGATAATCTGTGCCAGCATCCCCACCGCCGCACCCGTTAGAGACCGATTCAATTGGGACGAGTGCATCCGGGAGGGGTGGCCAGACGGTTTTGGTAACGCAAGGGGTTTTAGTAAAGATGAGGTTGAGCAGGTTATACGCATTGGCATACTTGACGGTCGGTACGTCCACCTTACCGATGGTGAGATGGCAAGGATCTGGCAAGAAAACTGAGATATTCCCTGTGTAACTTGATGGGTCACTATTCGGCTCGCTCCAATTGAAGTTGCCGATGACATTTTTCCCACTCCACTGGCCGACAAAAGTCTGCGAGTACCGCTTGTTGTTTGAATTTATCGTCCATTTGACTGTCTCGCCGGTTTGTTGGATGGAGATTGTGCCTGCCCACTCACCCTTGTTGATCCATGTGCCAGTGAGGTCCGGATTTGCCGAAAACGCCGCCTGATTTCCCAGAAATAGAAGCGAGAGGGCAACGGGAATCGAAACGATGAGGGATGGGGCGAGCCGCCGCATGATTCGAGATTAGCATCGCGAGGGGGGTTGGGTAAGGACGATGGCGCTTTTGGAGCCCATATCTGGGGCTTTTTGGGGTCATTCGGCCTCATTTTGACCCATGGGCGCCCTCGCGGGTACCCTTACCCTCCTGCGCCGATTAGTGCGCTAGGACAAGAAATTGAAGAGGAACGAGGGCAAGAGCGTGCGTACATATAGTCCAAAGCCTGGCGATGCGATGCGCAAGTGGCACGTCATCGACGCTGAAGGCGTTGTATTGGGTCGCGTAGCAACCCACGCAGCAGCTCTTCTCCGCGGCAAGCACAAGCCAACCTTCGCTCCTCACATGGATATGGGTGACTTCGTCATCGTTATCAATGCAGACAAGATTGCACTCTCTGGTCAAAAGACGACACAGAAGTTCGCACACCAACACTCCGGTTTCCCAGGCGGTCTAACTTCGACCGTATACGGCGACTTGTTGGTTAAGCACCCAACCCGCGCCGTTGAAAAGGCCATCAAGGGAATGTTGCCAAAGAACACACTTGGCCGCGCAGTTGCAACAAAGCTCAAGGTTTATGCGGGTTCAGAACACCCACACGCTGCACAAGCTCCAGTCCCGTATGTTTTCGATCAAGTTTCGCAGATCATTAAGTAGAGGATAAGAATAAATGATGTCTGACAACACCACATTTGATGATCTAGACGAAACTGAAGTACCTACTTCATATTCTTCTTCTACTCCAGCCGCTGCAACCAACCGCCCTGCAATCAAGGCTCCGGGTGGCGGAACAGGCCGACGCAAGGAAGCAGTTGCTCGCGTTCGCCTGACACCAGGAACCGGTCGATGGACTGTTAACGGCAAGCCACTTGAGGTGTACTTCCCAAACAAGGTTCACCAACAACTAATTTCCGAGCCATTCCGCACGGTAGGTGCAGAAAATGGCTATGACATCTTCGCTCGCATTGATGGCGGCGGAGTTTCTGGACAAGCCGGTGCGCTTCGTCTCGGAGTTGCTCGTGCGCTCAATGAGATTGATGCAGAAGCACACCGTCCAGCACTCAAGAAGGCTGGATTCCTTACACGTGATGCCCGCGTTATCGAGCGCAAGAAGTACGGTCTGAAGAAGGCCCGCAAGCGCTCGCAATACAGCAAGCGTTAATTCTCATCCGCGATATTTAGTCCGCGAATATGGCGCTCTTTGGCACCGATGGAATTCGTGGCTTGGCCAATCGTGAGGTCACCGCTGAACTAGCACTCGACGTAGCTGTTGCCGCTGCCCACATTCTCATTGAAAGTTTGGGCTCCACTAAAACCCGTCCACGCGCAATTGTGGGTCAAGATTCGCGTGCATCTGGTGAGTTCCTTGAGGCTGCAGTTGTCGCCGGCTTAACGAGTGCAGGCGTAGATGTCTATCGAGTGGGAGTAATCCCGACGCCCGCTATTGCTTTTCTCGTTGCCGAAAGCGGCGCAGACTTGGGTGTTGTTCTAAGCGCATCTCACAATCCCATGCCTGATAACGGAATCAAAATATTTGCCCGTGGCGGCGGAAAACTTGATGACAATTTGGAACTAGCCATCGAAAACCGCCTAGGCGAGCCATGGGAGCGCCCGACTGGCAAAGATGTTGGTCGAGCCATAAACGATGACACTGCATCTGAGCGATATTTGAATCATCTTTTGGCGACAGTGGATACGCGACTCGACGGATTGAAAGTCGTTGTTGATTGCGCCAATGGCGCATCCTCATATGTTGCTCCAGAAGCCTTGCGAAGAGCGGGCGCAGAAGTAATTGCCATTTCTGATTACCCAAACGGTTGGAATATCAATGAAAATTGCGGCTCCACTCATATGGAGTCATTGCGTGAGAAAGTTATTGAGACCTCGGCCGATATCGGCATTGCCCATGATGGTGATGCCGACCGCTGCCTGGCGATTGATGCACATGGAAATGTCATCGATGGCGACCAGATCTTGACGATTCTTGCAATCGGTTTGAAGCAGCGAGGATTGCTCAAGGGAAATTGCGTCGTCGGTACGATAATGAGCAACTTGGGTTTCATGAAGGCCATGAAGCATGCAGAAATCGATGTCATCACAACGCCGGTTGGCGATCGTTATGTTTTGGAAAGACTCATTGATTCTGACTGCACACTTGGGGGCGAGCAATCCGGCCACGTCATTTTGAAGCATTTTGCAAACACGGGCGACGGAGTTCTTACGGCGCTTACTCTGCTTCAAGAACTAAAACGCTCCGGAAAGAGCGTCAATGAATTGGCAAGTGCGATGACCAAATTCCCTCAAGTTCTGATAAATGTTCCAGGCGTAGCGAAGGAAAAACTGTCAGCATCTTCGGTTGTCCATGAAGCGGTGCGCACGGCCCAAGCCGAGTTGGGCGACAGTGGTCGGATTTTGCTGCGACCTTCGGGGACCGAGCCGCTAATTCGCGTGATGGTGGAAGCCTCAAGTGATAGCGTTGCCTCTGAAATTGCAGTAAAACTAGCCGAAATTGTGCAGCAGGAACTGGGGTAAATTGTGTGCGGAATTGTGGGATACACAGGACCGCAATCTGCAATAACCCCACTGATTGAGGGATTGCGGCGTCTTGAGTATCGAGGCTATGACTCTGCAGGCATTGCGCTCGGAACTCCCAACAAGTTGTTTGTCGAAAAGCGCGCGGGCAAATTAGCTAATCTCGAAACTGCCCTTGGCGAGAACCTTCCCCTCACCCACAGCGGAATCGGGCACACTCGATGGGCAACACACGGTGGGCCTACCGATCGCAACGCCCATCCTCACCTGGACAATGAAGGCAAGCTTGCCGTCATCCATAACGGAATTATTGAAAACTACACTCAGCTTCAGGCCGAACTTGTTGCGCGTGGACACGTATTCGAATCAGACACCGACACTGAATCGGTGGCGCATCTACTGAGTGATCTTCGTAAATCCCATAATGGCGATCTCTCAGCGGCCATGCGCGAAGCAGTTAGATCTCTTCGTGGATCTTTCACATTGCTGGCAATTCACTCGGATAAGCCCGAGGTCATTGTCGGTGTGCGACGAAATTCCCCACTTGTCGTAGGTCTTGGCGATGGTGAGAATTTCTTGGCCTCCGATGTTGCCGCTTTCATTGATTACACCAAGCGCGCGGTCGAATTGGGTCAGGATGAAGTAGTCACAATCACTCCGTCGGGAATCGAGATCACCGATCTTGACGGCAAAACTCTCGCGCCTAAGGAATATGCAATCACATGGGATGCAAGCGCCGCGCAAAAAGGCGGATACCAGCATTTTATGCTCAAGGAAATCTTCGAACAGCCTAAGGCTGTGGCAGACACACTTCTAGGACGCCTCGGCAAGAACAACGAGATCCTCCTCGATGAACTTCATCTGACCAAGGACGAAGTTCGCAGTCTTAAGAAGATCGTTGTTCTAGCCTGCGGCACCGCCTATCACGCAGGCATGGTTGCAAAGTATGCAATTGAGAAATGGGCAAAGATTGCAGTCGAGGTAGAAGTAGCAAGCGAGTTCCGCTACCGAGATTCGGTGATTGATAAGGACACGTTGGTTATTGCCATCTCCCAGTCGGGAGAGACGATGGACACACTGATGGCACTGCGCCATGCCAAAGTGGCCGGGGCCAAAATTCTCGCGGTGTGCAATACAAACAGTTCAACTATTCCTCGCGAGTCTGATGCTGTTCTGTATACACACGCAGGTCCTGAAATCGCCGTTGCGTCAACAAAGGCATTTCTGACTCAGGTCATTGCCGGTTACCTGATTGGTCTTTATCTGGCTCAGACCTGCGGTGAGATGGACTCAAACGAAGTTCGTGACATTTTCGATTCGATGACCGAACTTCCAGCTAAAATCGAGCAGATCCTTGAAACGGTTGAGCCGTTGCGCGAACTCACCCGAAGTTTTGCCAAGGAGAATTCGGTGCTATTTCTGGGACGGAATGTGGGTTATCCCGTTGCGATGGAGGGCGCGCTCAAGCTCAAGGAATTGGCATACATGCATGCTGAAGGCTTCGCAGGCGGCGAACTCAAACACGGCCCTATCGCCCTCATTGAGGAAGGATCCTTAGTTATCGCGATCCTTCCTTTCGGTCACGAATACGGCCTGGACGAGAAGATGCTGAGCAACGTGCAGGAAGTGAGGGCGCGCGGCGCAAAGGTGATCGTTATTGCAGAAGAAGACGCCGAAGTAACGGGCGCGGCTCATACGATTCGTATCCCGTCGGCACCTGCGCTGCTTCAGCCCATTCTCGCCACGGTGCCACTTCAAGTATTCGCTTACGAAATGGCTGTTGCCCGCGGCAACGATGTCGATCAACCTCGCAACCTGGCAAAATCGGTAACGGTCGAATAAGTGAACTCTCAGGTGATTATTCGCCGAGAACAGATGGTTCGTGCGCTGCGATGGTCCGCACTCTCTTTTGTTGGCTTTCTCATTGTCACTCAGCAAGTAATCACTAATGGTCCGCTCATAAACATTGACGCGCGTATTTCACAGGCCAAACGTCCCGACGTGCCGCACTGGCTCGATTTTGTTTTCAGGAAGATCGACAACCTAGGCCTGCGAGGATTAACTGCCACAATACTTCTGATCGCAGCGGTGCTGATCGCTCGCCGATTCCGATCATGGAGACCGTTGAATTTGGCGGTCCTTTCTTTACTAGCCCTCAATCTCGTCGTCGGCGTGGCAAAACTTGCCATTGGCCGCACTAAGCCACGTCTCAATATTGACCTCATTCATGCCGGTGGACTTTCGTATCCAAGCGGGCATGCATCCAATGCATTGCTTTCATGGGGCATGTTGGCTTATTTGATTTACAGGTACACCCACAGAGAGGCCCTTCACGGACGCTTACTTGCTCTGATCGTCAGCACCATAACCCTTGGCGTATGCGCGGTTTCGCTATTCCGTTCGACTCATTGGTTTTCAGACTTGCTCGGTGGCCTCTTCATCGGCGGATCGCTTCTCGTGCTAATAATTGCAATTGACCGACTTTTTCCTTCAGAAAGTCAACCCACCTGACTTAGTATTGCCTCATGATCGAGGGAATAGGTATCGATGTCGTTGATATTGAAAGGTTTTCGCAATCTCTTGCCAGAACGCCCGGATTGGCTGGGCGACTTTTCACTAACGCTGAGAGTTGCCTACCCATTTCATCACAAGCGGCACGCTTTGCTGCAAAGGAGGCGTTAGCAAAGGCGCTGAACGCTGGTAAAGGGTTGCCCTGGCTTGACGCAGAGATTGTGAATCTTGAAACGGGCAAACCGGTATTCCTGTTCCGTGGGCAGATAGCGGACTTGGTTGACGGCGCCAGCGTTCATTTATCGATTTCGCATGATGCAGGAATCGCCTCGGCTGTCGTGATTGTCGAACGGTAATGGGCAATAGGGCGCAAGCGGAGGTTGATCTTTCGGCAATAGCTGCCAACCTTGCTCGCCTGCAGAAACACGCAGGGGTGCCTGTCATGGCAGTTGTGAAGGCTGATGCGTATGGACATGGCTTGATACCAGTTGCGCGGATGGCGGTGTCGGCGGGTGCGCAATGGCTTGGTGTTGCCTTGTTGGAGGAGGCGGTTGCACTCCGTAACTCGGGAATCAGCGCCCCAATCCTTTCGTGGCTGGTTCCTCCGGGTTCCGATTATTCGAGTGCAATCCGTTCTGATATCGACTTAGCGGTGCCGTCGATTGCAATTTACGAAGAGATTCTGTCTGCAGGACGCGAGGTGGGCAGGCGCCCACGAATACACATTGAAGTCGATACTGGGATGACGCGTGGCGGCTTCTTGGAGGAGTGGGAAGCATTCCTAACGTTCATTGCAGAAACTAAAGACCAAGTCGAAGTGGTCGGGTTCTTTTCCCATTTTGCTCGTGCAGACGAGCCCGGAGAACTTCAGAATTCAAATCAACTAAAACGTTTTATCGAGATGGCCGATGATTTGAATCGGATCGGCATCGAGCCTGAAATCCATCACCTCTCCAATTCGGCGGCCACGTTGGTGGACGCCTCGTCACATTTTGATCTTGTACGTATCGGTATCGCAATGTACGGACTTACTCCTGATTTGCAGCATCTGGGAACCTCCGAGCATCTCAGTCTCAGACCGGCCATGACCCTTAAAGCGAAAATTCATCTTGTTAAAGATGTTCACGCGGGCACACCTGTTGGGTACGGAGCAATTGCGACAACGCACCGCGACACGAAGTTGGGTGTTATCGCGATGGGGTATGCCGACGGAATTCCGCGAATTGCGCAGAATGCAGGTGTCTTTGTCAATGGCCAGCGGGCACAAATAATCGGTCGAGTATCCATGGATCAATTCGTCGTCGATCTTGGCAAGGATTCAACGGCTAAAGCTGGAGACTGGGCCACAATTTTCGGGCCAGGCGATGCCGGTGAATACACCGCAGATGACTGGGGGAGCGCTAGTTCGAGTATTAATTATGAGATCGTCACTCGAATTGGGCCGCGAGTGCCTAGAATCTATACGCCTACAACGACGTAAGGAGTGCTGTGACGTCTGCTTCAGCCCTCCTAGAAATCAAAGGCCTGTCGGTGAATTTCGGCGGCCTTCAGGCGTTACGCGACGTCTACCTCGATCTACACGAAAACGAAGTGGTGGGAGTCATTGGTCCCAACGGTGCCGGCAAGACGACCCTCTTCAATGCGCTGTGTGGCTTGGTGAAGCCTGCCCACGGCGAACTTCTTCTCAACGGCGCCTCACACAAATGGCCACATACTCACGAACTAGCCCGATTGGGTATTGCTCGTACTCTTCAAGGCGTCGGCCTCTTCGGTGACTTGACCGTTTTAGAGAACGTCATGATCGGAGCGCATAAATTCGCACACACAGGTTTTATTTCTGCAGCGTTTGGGCGCAATACGGATGAGAACAAATTGCGCGATCGCGCAATGTTGGCCCTTGAGCGCGTATATGCAACTAGGCTTGCCAATCGCCGGGCGGATACTCTTTCGTACCCAGATACGAAGCGTGTTGCAATTGCACGTGCCCTTGTAAGCGAGCCGAAGATACTGATGCTCGATGAACCAGCAGGTGGATTGGGCGAAGAAGACATCGCATGGATGAACTCGCTCATCAATAACCTTAAAGCGCAGAGTTCGATCCTTATTGTTGAACACCACATGGATGTGGTCATGTCGGTCTGTGATCGTCTGTACGTCCTCAATTTTGGACAAGTCATCTCAAGTGGAGCAGCTGAGGTTGTAAGGCGAGACCCGGCAGTTATTGCGGCCTACCTCGGAGTGAGTGCGACATGACCCTTGTCGTATCTGATCTCAGCGTGGACCACGGCGCCATTCGTGCCATTGACGGAATTTCTTTCCGCATCGAAGAGGGCCAAATGGCAGCAGTTATCGGCGCAAACGGTGCCGGAAAGACCACACTGCTCCGGGCGCTATCTGGACTCACTCGAGCAACAATGGGCTCTGCGACTTGGCAGGGGCATGAACTTCTGTACTCCAAACCAGAGAAGTTGGTGCGCCTTGGCGTATCTCATGTGTCAGAGGGCAAATCCGTAATTCCCGAACTTACGGTTGATGAGAACTTGTTGCTCGGCGCTTTGTGGAGAAGGAACTCTGATGAGTCACGCGCTACACGCGAGAAGATCCTCGAGACCTTCCCGCGTTTGGCCGAACGACTCCCACAACCTGCCGACACACTCTCTGGCGGCGAACGAGCCATGTTGGCAATCGGAAGAGCGTTGATGTCGAAGCCACAGTTGCTTCTTCTTGACGAGCCTTCCCTTGGCCTTGCCCCGCTTATCGTCGAGCAGATATTTCAAAGTATTCGCGAACTGACAACCCGGATGGGTTTGACCGTCATTCTCGTTGAGCAGAATGCGATGAGCGCATTGAAGATCGCTGACTTCGGAATAGTCCTTAACCTCGGACGCATTGCGGCAATGAATTCGGCGCAACAACTCATCTTCGACCCGCAGGTTCGTGCGGCCTACCTGGGGTATTGATCATGTACCAATTAATAAACACCATTTTGATTGGAGTGACCTCTGGGGCAATTTACTCGTTGATGGCGATTGCACTTGTCCTTGTATGGCGAAGTGCTCGAGTAGTGAATTTCGCCCAGGCGGGACAGGCTTTGCTTTCAACTTACATCGGATACGAATTCATACAGAAGTTTCATTCCTTCTGGCTCGCTTTGCTCCTGGCCATGATCGCCGGAGCAGCGGTCTCGGCGCTCATCGATGCGGCATTCATGCGAACACTCTTTAGGCGGGCCGGACACGGCCCCATTGCAGGCGTCGCTCCGATCATTGCAACTCTTGGTCTTCTGGGTCTGATTCGATCAGGACTTGGACTCATTGTCGGTGGCAAGGATGTACACATTGCTCCACCGGTGTCGAACGTGGGCTATACGGTCTCTGGCCACACCATCGCGTTCTCCCCGCTCAAACTTCTCATCGTCGGGTCAGTTCTTGTCCTGATGTTGGTTCTCACCTTGATATTCCAAAGGACGAACGTCGGACTCGCATTGCGTGCATCGGCATACTCGCCAGAGATAGCGCGGCTGGCAGGTGTACGCGTGGATGGAATGCGCACGCTTGGATGGGCATTGGCCGGCGCAGCAGGTGCTGCCGCAGGAATGTTGCAGACTCCAGATGGGAACGGAGCGCTGTCTCCGGACTCACTGGAATTCAGTCTCCTACTCGTTTTCGGATTCATTGCTGCGGTCATTGGGGGGCTTGAGAGTCTTGTTGGTGCGGTCGTGGGCGGATTACTCCTTGGAATGGTCTTGGCTTTTGTATTGACGTATATCAGTGGCTCGTTGGTTTTCATGACCGCCTTTAGTTTGCTCATAGTCGTCCTTCTTGTTAAACCAGGCGGGCTCATTGGCTCGAGACGAGGTCGCCGTGCGTAAATTCATGCATTCCTATTTCGGGCGACTATCACTTTTCATTGTGTTTGGCTTCGTGTTGTTTTTAGCAAGCAACCGAGTGGACGAACTTCGCGTGTATCAAGGTGCAACCGTCGCAATGTACGTTGTCGCAATCTCATCGTTGATCTTGCTTACAGGCTATTCCGGACAAGTTTCATTGGGTCATGGCGCATTGCTGGCAATTGGGGGATATTCCGCAGCCCTTGCGCGGAATCATTTTTCTGCTCCGATCTGGCTCTGTTTTGTTGTTGCAATAGTCGCAACGGCAATGGCAGGAGCGGTATTAGGGACGGCAGCTGCTCGACTATCGGGTCCGTATCTTGCAGGAAGCACTCTTGCTTTGGCGGTTGGTCTTCCCTCAATTGCGAATCAATTTCATATTCTGGGTGGCGAGCAGGGATTATTTTTTGATGTCGGCGCCCCTCCTGCAAGATTGGGCACAGATTTCACCCAATACAAATGGTATTTCTGGATTGCTGGATCCGTTGCCCTGATTGCGATCTGGTGGCTGCAGAATATTCTCCGATCGCGCTTTGGCAGGACTTGGCGGGCTGTTCGAAGCAATGAGGTCGCGGCCGAACTCGCGGGGATCCACGTGGGAAAGTCGAAGACTCTAGCCTTTACCGTCAGTTCTGGTCTAGCAGGACTTGCGGGAGCACTGCTATCGATGACGATCGGTACCGTCTCTCCGAGTGCTTTCCCCCTGACCCTCTCATTTGCCCTCCTGACGGGCGCGGTTCTCTCTGGCGTAACCACCCTTTCAGGGGTCATGATTGGCGCACTCGTTCTGGTCGCAACCCCCGACATTGCCGACGCGATATCCAATCGCTTCGCAAGTTCGGAGAATGTGACTACGAACTTGCCAGGTCTACTGGTGAGTACGTTACTGATTCTCGTGGTTCTGCTTGTACCCAACGGACCTGTAGAGCAGTTGCGCACTCTTCGCACCCGCAAGAGTGTGAAAAAAACTAGGTAGCCAGGCAACCCATACCCTCGATGGAAGGACATACATGATCGACATAAATCGTCGGAAGCGTCTCGTTGCTTCTGCGGTGCTTGCAACTGGAGGACTTGTCTTATCGGCAGTTCCAGCGCAGGCCTTCTCGCCTCACTCTGAAGTCGGTGTAACTAGCACAAGCATCAAGCTTGGTGTGACTTTGCCAATGACCGGTGCCGCGTCCCCTGGCTACAACAAAGTGCCATCCGCCATGAAGGCATATTTTGATTACGTCAACGCAAATGGCGGAGTAAACGGTAGGAAGATCACCTTGGTTGTTAAAGATGATCAATATGTCCCGACTCTGGCTACTGCAAAGACCAACGAGTTGATTTTGAAGGACAAGGTTTTTGCATTGCTGGCCCCTCTCGGAACGGCGAACGTGAAAGCGGTTGCCGCTTCAGTAAACCCTGGGCGTCGCGGAATCCCTACTCTCTTTGTGAACACCGGATACAGCGGATTTGCAAACAAGAAGTCTTACCCAACAACCTTCACCATGCTTCCCTCCTATATCGTCGAAGCGAAGATCATGGCGCAGTACATCTCTGAAACCTTTCCAGGAAAGAAGATCGGTCTTCTTTACCAGGACGACGATTTCGGCGATGACGCTCTTGCAGGCTTCAAGCAGGCTGGTTTGGCGTTGACCGTAAAGGTTCCGTATGCGTCTGGTTCGCAGGCCATCTCGACCGTGCCACCGACATGGATACAGAAACTTTCCGCGGCGAACGTTGATGTCGTCATTTTGTTCGGAGTCTCTAGTGCGACTGCTGCTGCGCTTGGTACCGCCGCAGTGATGAAATACGCGCCTAAGTGGATTCTTGGCTCCGTCGGCGGAGATGCCACGACCATCAAGGCCGTAGGTGTCCCTGCGGGAGTTCTTTACGGAGCAACCGGCGCATCATTCCTGCCGGCAACCACAGACACCACCGATGAGTACGTCAAGTTGTTCCAAACCATCAATGCCAAGTACAACAACAACGCAGTGTTCGATAACAACGTTCTCGTTGGCATGAACACGGCGTTTGTTACGGTGCAGGCAATTGCTGCAGCTGGAAAGAATCTAACCCGCAAGGGCTTGATTACGGCGATTGAAAAGAGCGGCGCGAAGTTTGCAAGCGCCGGCCTTGTCCCGCTCAACTTCTCCGCCACAAGTCACGTTGGATACAGCGGGTACTGGTTTGGCACATACGGCCCGACCGGTGATTTGAAACCTAACGGCGGCGTTTACACCGTCTACACAACCGATTCTGGTACTGGCGCAGTGGTGAAATCCACCTACAAGCGCTCAGCAATGCCAGCCGACGGATTGCCAACCCAGTCATGAGGACACTAACTATGAAGAAGACGCGAATACTCTCGATCCTCTCTGCATCCGCCTTGGTGTCAATGGCGCTTGTAGGGATTCCAAGTGCAGCACATGCTGCCGGGCCACTTTGTGACGGCAAGGTGCCTATTACTTCTTGCCAAGGCGCAACAAGTGATTCGGCTCCGTATGTAATGCAGGTGCCTGCAAACTTCAACGGTACTTTGGTTCTGTACTCGCACGGGTACCGCCCGAATGTTCCAGTACCTGCGGGCATTCCTGGATACGGCGGATACACCGTTACTAATACGCCGCAGCCTGGCCCACTTGTCGGAGGCAAAGACACTTCAGTCATTGCCTACCTGCTTGGCAATGGTTACGCCGTTGCGGGATCCGGATTTGCCCGCCAGGGTTGGAATGCGGACTCTGCGATAGCAACTGATGTCGAGTTGATCGGAGTGTTCAAGACGCAGTTCCCGACAACAAAGCATGTCGTTGCATGGGGCGAATCCCTCGGTGGATTTATTACCCAGGGCCTTGCCGAGAAATATCCGAAGCTTGTAGATGCTGTTGCACCCATGTGCGTAGCTGACAACGTTGGCGCAGAGCTCACAATGGCCGGCGATTTCCTGTGGGGAGTCAAGACTCTCTTTGATCCAACGATCAAGGGTGGTAATTACTCAGCTGGCGCTGCGGGTTATGCCGAAGCAATGGGAGACATGGTCAAGTTCTTCACTGTCATCGGCAATTTGCAGGCTGGCATTTCAACGGGTGCATGGCCAGACACTTCAAGTGCGACAGGCAAGGCTCTTGCAGCTGCAGGTATTCCTTCACGCAGTGCACTTCTGTTGCTGGGCCTGATGGCCGGACTTCCAACCCAATCGGCGCACTTTGACTCGATCTCGGGTCCAGATGGCGCTCTCAAGGTGACGTTCCCATTGGCTGTTAGCCCCGCGCTGGCAATCCTTGAGAACGGTGCAAATGCTGGCGCTCTCGCAATTCTTGCTCTGCAAGATGTTGAGAACCAAGCAGGTGGTGCGATCTTCGATAACACCAAGACCGATTACGCGGCACGCGTGTCGAATGAACGAGTGATCTTCAATGCAGCGCTCAGTGGCAATACCGCCATTGATGCACTTCTTGGAGCACTTAGCCCATTGAATCCTGGTGCACCACGCGCAGTCGGCAATGCTGCCGCAATTGCGAAGATGAACTCTTTGCAGGCTAACTCAGGAAAGATCAATGTGCCAACGATCACCATGGTTGGCGCAGCTGATCCAATTACACCCGCTGGTTCTTCGGTCCGTATTGCGCAGGCATTTGCTCAGCAATACGCCGATGAAAAGGCAAAGGCGTATTCAGATTACGCAAAGACGCACGAGTACACCTCTCCTAAGAAGAACTTGCTATCGCTCTGGAGTACAACTCCGGCTGCGTACACAACGTTCACTTCCGCCGGAGCGCCAATCACGACGACCCCGGCTGCACCAGGAACGAACCACTGTAACTTCACGGCGGCTCAGTACTTGGTCGTGGCACAGGAGCTCGTATTTGCCGGTCAGAACGGAAGATTCCTCGGAGGTGGCATGCTCGCGAACTTAGTTCGAAAGGCTAAGAACTTGAGCACAGATCCATTCTTCGATGCGCCTCTGTTGAAGTACTACCAATAGGAACTGGCTAATAGGTGCGGGGGCTCGGGAAACTGGGCCCCCGTACTTTTTGGTCATTTCCATATTCTTTCTCATTGCTACTAACCTTGAATAACTATGACGACGATTTCGACCCCTGAGGCGATGTTCGAGTTGGGCAAGAGCG
Source organism: uncultured Bifidobacterium sp. (assembly GCA_964387855.1). Taxonomy (GTDB): domain Bacteria; phylum Actinomycetota; class Actinomycetes; order Nanopelagicales; family Nanopelagicaceae; genus QYPT01. The sequence continues at coordinate 2,542 of CAYLYA010000018.1, read as the reverse complement.
TCGGATCGCGATTGCGGGCGGGTGATCTCGTCGTTCTTAATGGGCCCCTTGGCGCGGGAAAGACGCTGTTAACCCAAGGCATAGGGCACTCACTTGGAATAAGCGGAATCACCTCTCCGACTTTCGTCATTTCCAGGATCCATAAAGGCAAGATCCCGCTCATTCATGTGGATGCATACCGCCTCATGCAATCGGAGAATCCCATCTTTTCTCTGGATGATCTGGATTTGGACAGCGAGCGAGATGACGCGATCACCATTATCGAGTGGGGTGGAGAACTGGCTGCGCGCTTGTCTGAGGAGCGCTTGGAAATCTTCATCGATCGAACGCATGAAGCGCGCCAAGTGAGCGCAGTCGGTCATGGCGCGCGGTGGGAGAGTTTCTCTTTGTGACCATTTCATTAGCCATCGACACTTCAACATCGCGAACCTCGGTTGCCATTGTTGATCAAGGAGCTCTTTTTTGGCACGGCTTTCGCGATGGGGCAATGGCCCACGGACATTCACTGCCTTCATTAGTCGCCACGGCGCTTCAATCAACGCCACAAATTGACCAAGTTGTCGTCGGGATGGGTCCTGGTCCTTATACGGGGCTGCGGGTGGGTATTGCCTTTGCGCGCGCATTCGCGATCGCGCGGATGATTCCCGTCATCGGCATCTGTTCTCTCGATGCGATCGCTGCGTTGGTGCGTGAGAAAGATGACTTCATTGTGGCAACCGATGCGCGACGCAAAGAAATCTATTGGGCGCAGTATCGATCGGGAGTCCGCATTGAAGGTCCTCATGTTGACCTGCCCTCCGCCATTGTCGGACGTGGCTTGCCGCTTTTCGGAGAAGGGGCCGTCAAGTATGCGTTCGCCCAAACCGACGAAGACCAGTTCCCAGATTTGTTGTCCCTCGTTGCCCTGAGCGAAAACACTGACCTTCACATTGACGAACCGCTGTACATCCGCCGACCTGACGCGGTTCCAACAAGCGAGCGTGCGCAATGATCGCCTACCGCGAGATGATCGTCCTTGATCTACCCGTGATTGTCTCTATGGAGCGGGAGATATATCGCACTGACGCATGGACCACGGGTCAGTTCAAAGAGGAATTGGCGGCGGTGCCCCGTAATCGTTATTACATCGTGGCTCAGAACGACGAGAACGAAGTTGTCGGCTATGCAGGCGCTTTTTCCCCAGATATGGGGCTTGACGCTGATGTTCTCACCCTGACTGTTGCCCCCAAGTACAGACGACAGGGAATCGGGCGCGCGATGTTGGATCAGTTGATCACGTGGGCCAAAATGCGAAAGGCGCCTGCCATATTTCTAGAAGTTCGCGAAGGCAACGTCGAGGCGAGTCCGCTATACAAATCTGCAGGTTTCGAGCCAATTTCCACGCGCAGTAATTATTACTCCCTTGGCGTTAATGCAGTCATCATGAAGAAGGATTTGGAATGAGATCTGAGCCTTTGGTTCTGGGCATTGAGACATCTTGCGATGAGACGGCCATCGGAATCGTTCGCGGCCGCACACTGTTGGCCAATGTGATCGCATCCAGTGTCGAGGAGCACGCACTTTTTGGTGGTGTTGTTCCTGAGATCGCAAGTCGTGCGCATCTCGAATCGATGCTCATCATTCTTGAAGCCGCTTTGAAAGAGTCGAAGATTTCTTTGAACGACATCGACGCAGTCGCTGTAACTGCTGGACCTGGCTTGGTCGGTGCGTTGCTCGTCGGCGTTGCATCTGCAAGTGGTCTTGCCCTCGGTCTCGGCAAACCTTTATATGGCGTGAATCATCTTGCGGCCCACGTTTCGGTAGATCTGCTCACGCACGATGCGCCCATTGAGCCGACGATTGCATTGCTCGTAAGCGGAGGGCACTCATCCCTTCTTCGCGTTGATGACATCACGTCCTCGGTCGTGAAACTTGGCGAGAGCATGGATGACGCAGCAGGTGAGGCCTTCGACAAAATCGCGCGCGTTATGGGGCTTGGATTTCCCGGCGGCCCAGCCATCGATCGCGAGGCAAAACTCGGTAATCCGGAGGCGATTGATTTCCCGCGCGGGCTGACCCAGTCCAGCGATTGGCTAACGCGTCCCTTCGATTTTTCGTTCTCAGGTCTCAAGACCGCCGTGGCGCGCTATTTGGAGTCGACGCCGAATTACGCGCGGGCCGATGTTGCTGCCTCTTTCCAGGAGGCGATCGTGGATGTCCTGCTTCTGAAAGCCCTGGCTGCCTGCAAACAGACCGGGATTGACTCCCTCGTGATTGCCGGAGGGGTCGCGGCCAATTCCCGCCTTCGCCAATTGGCCGCAGACCGTGCGGGCAAGGCCAAGGTCCGCCTTCGGATTCCTCCTGCGGGGCTGTGTACTGACAATGGGGCGATGGTGGCCTCATTGGGTTCGTTGATGGTGGCGGCAGGGCGCACACCTAGCCACGTTGACGTAGAAGCCGATTCCAGCCTCCCTGTCACCACCGTAAGCCTGTCCTGACCCCAAATTGACCCTAGCGGGGCTCCCTCCTAGGCTTGGCGTTAGCACTCTCACCCCGAGTCTGC
>CAYLYA010000017.1:0-33268 GCA_964387855.1 uncultured Bifidobacterium sp. | reverse complement strand
CTTGTACTTCGATTATTTCTAGGTATTTATAGGGGATTTAGGTGAATACGGCAGATCACAAGAAGGCACTCCGAGATCGTTTCCGTCGAGAACGCCAAGAGCGGTACATGGCCTCGACTTTTGTGTATCTCTTGAGTGCTCCAGAAATAAGTGGGGCAAAATGCGTGACAAGTTACCTATCTGTCGGCGATGAGCCCAGCACGCACGAACTCAATCGCGAACTCATTTCCAGGGGCATCACAGTTCTACTCCCCCGAGTTGCGGGCAAGGCACTTCAGTGGGTCGAATGGAATGGCGACATGAAGAATCTCAAAGAGACTCGCAAGTTGCTTGAGCCCATCGGGAAGGAAAGAACCGACGTTTCAGACGTCGACGCCATGATCGTTCCCGCCCTTCACATTGACCAAGATGGATACCGACTGGGACAAGGTGGCGGTTACTACGACCGCACCATGCCGAACATGCCGGGATGGAAAGTGGGCATTGTTTATCCAGGAGAGATCACGGGGGACTTGTTGCCACGCGATGAGTGGGATGTTCGACTATCTGCTGCCGCAACACCCGACCTCATCGTGAGGTTTGGCAAGTAATCAGCGCTTGATATTCCTTGCCATGATGATGCGCTGAATCTGATTGGTGCCCTCGTAAATCTGCGTCAATTTGGCATCGCGCATCATGCGCTCAACCGGATAATCTGAAACATATCCGTAGCCGCCAAGGATCTGCACCGCATCGGTGGTCACCTTCATTGCGGTGTCGCTGGCGAATGTTTTGCAGGCCGCTGCGAAGAACTTGAGATCAGAATCCCCGCGCTCACTTTTTGCAGCCGCAGCGTAGGTCAATTGTCTTGCTGCTTCGATGTTCATCGCCATATCGGCGAGCATGAACTGGATTCCCTGAAAATCAAAAATCGGCTTGTTGAATTGATGGCGTTCGTGGGCGTAATTGCTCGCAACATCCAATGCACCTTGGGCCAAACCCAGAGCCTGCGCTGCAATTGTGATCCGCGTGTGATCCAAAGTTTCCATCGCAACGCGGAATCCCTCGTTAACCGGGCTGATTCGACGGTCATCGGAAATCTCGACGTTGTCGAAGTACACCTCTCGTGTGGGCGAACCGCGAAAGCCCATCTTCTTCTCGTGTGCTCCGAATGAAACCCCGGGGTCGCTTTTCTCGACGATGAAGGCAGTGATTCCTTCGTCGCGCTTATCAGGGTCGGTGGCGGCCATCACCGTGTAGAAGTCGGAGAATCCCGCGTTGGAGATCCACTTCTTGCTTCCATTGATAATCCATTTGTCGCCCGACTTCACGGCCTTCGTGCGAAGGGCTGCAGCGTCAGAACCGGCACCGGATTCGGATAAGCAGTATGAGAAGCCCTTTCCTTGTGCCGCCTGTCTGAGCCATCGCTCCTTCTGTTCGTGGGAACCAGAAAGCATCAAGGGCAGCGCGCCAAGCTTGTTTACCGCTGGAATCAAGGATGAGGATCCGCAGACACGGGCAACTTCTTCAACGATGAGAACGACTGCAAGTGCGTCGGCTCCTTCGCCGCCGTATTCAGCAGGAACGTGTGCCGATGCCAGACCCGCGCGTTGGAGTGCCTCGTATGCCTCCTGAGGAAACCGGGAGTTCTCATCGACGTCGTGGGCAAAAGGCGCGATCTCCTTCAAAGCGAGTGCGCGAATACTCTCCCGCAGATCCTTGTGTTCTGAAGGAAGATCAAAGAGAGGTTCACTTGTCACGTTCGTCCCTAACTGCCAGTTTCGCGAGGTAAGCATTGTATTCGGCTAATTCATCGGGAGTTCCCATGGCCGCCGCACGCTCAGCATTGCGATCAATTCGTCTCGCTTCGCGAGAATCGTCGCGATTCCACAGAAGGAAGGTAGCCACAAGTGCGATCATGATCGGGACTTCGCCCATCGCCCATCCCATGGATCCGCCAAGATGCTGATCCAAAAGAAGATCGGCTGACCATGTTCGATGAAGTTGCGCGAAGTAGCCGTGATCCAAAAGAGTGGTCGATGAGATGAGTGCGACAGAGAAGAATGCGTGGATCGCCATTGCTGCGAAGAGCAGAACGATGCGTGCAAGGTAGGGCACTCGCTTTGGGTTCGGATCAATTCCGATGATGACATGGAAGAACAACAAGCCAGCGAGAATGAAGTGCATGTTCATCGCGAAGTGACCGATGTGGCTCTGCATCATTCCGCCAAACAGCGGCGTCAGGTACAGAATGAAAAGGGATCCGTCGAAAAGGGCAAGGGCGACAATCGGGTTGACCCAAATGCTAACCAACCGCGAGTGCAATGCCGCAATGAGCGTCCCTCTGACTCCTCGCTCCACTGGTGTTCTTCCTTGAGGCAGAGTCCGAAGTGCAAGGGTGATCGGGGCGCTGAGAATAATGAATATCGGCGCGATCATTCCAAGAACCATGTGCGCCACCATGTGGTACGAAAATGCAAAGTGGGCATACACACCAAGGCCGCCACTTGTCGTGAATTCGATTGCCGCACACCCAATGACGAAGTAAACCGTGCGGCTTACAGGCCAGGAGTCGCCCTGCTTCTTCAGAATCAGAATTCCTCGTACGTACAGTGCAAGGGCCAAAATGAGGATCCCGGTGAAGAGCGCATCCGTGTTGTAGGCGATAAGAACGCGGGTGATGTTCGGGGTCGCGGGCATGGGCAAGCCAGCCACCGTGGTGGCTGCATCAAATTTGCTCCCCGATGCAGGTGCCGGAGGTTGGTTCGTCGACAGCCAAGATCCAAGTGCCAGGGCAATGATCATGATTGACAATTCCACTGTGACAAGTTGCATGAACTTCGCCCAATTCACGCTAGCCATTTGCTTCGCCACAAGATTCCTTCGGTGCTGGTACCCGATGAAAATGAGGGCAATAGTAAGGAGAACTTTGGCAATAACGACGAGTGCATAACTGCTATGCCACGCGCCAGCGAAATTCAATCTGGTCCACGCATTTGCCACGCCACTGACCACAACTGCGATGACCGACCAGAGAGCAATCTGGCTAAAGCGAGGTACGGCAATTGCTCGCGAGCCTGGCTCTAGCAATGCGAGTCCAAAGACCCCGCCGACCCAGAATGCAAGAGCGACGACGTGAATAATGAGAGAGCCAATAGCAAGGGCATGAGACCCGTTAGCAGCCGAGTGGCTCTGAAATATCGGCGCGATAATGCCTACTAATGTCGCAAGGAGGAGAAGGATCGTTGCACCGACGCCACGCACTCGTTGGACAAGGCCGGCCACTAGAATCGCCACGAGAAGCTGGAAGAGCATGTACTGCCCGAGCGTTATTTGGGTGACAAAAGAATGAAGCGTGGTCACATCCAATGCTTCAGGCAAAGACACATCCAAGATATTTGCCAAGGTGAAAACTATGTTTGCCGCACCGAAGATCACCCATGCAATCGCTGCCCAAAATGCGACTGTGCGAAGCCGCAAAGATTCCGCCGATAGTTTGCCGTGATTGTCTTCGAGCAGAAAACTTGCGGCGAGAAGAACTCCCACCACCGCGATACTCGCGGTGATCATGACAAATTTGCTGATTGTCGTTAATGCGCTTACAAATGGCCCCGAAGTGGGAATGGACGCCGCCAGCAACATCATTATTTCTTAATGAGCTTCCATGCATAGTAGACAAGGAACAAGAAGACGGCGCCAACGGCAAATATCAGCCCGACGATCAGCACAGGAACACCTAAACCAGTGCTTGCAGGAGCCTGCGTTGCAGAGGCTGATGGAGAGATCACCGTCGGTGTGGCAGGTGAAATCACGCTTGGCGCATTAAACGTGAACGTGAACGTGCCTTGAAGTGGGACGTCATTGTTTGTCAGAAGCGAATAGGCGACGGTGTAGACACCGCTGACTTTCATCAATTTAAGACCCGCCACAATCGTCGTGGCATTAACGGTGAGAGTCCCGTCGTCGACTCGCGCCCCCTGAGGATCAGTGACCGTTACAGTGTTGCCCGTATCCATGACGATGTCCTGGGTATTCAACGTGATCGCACTAGGCGTGGAATTCACGGTGGAACCCGCAACCGGGGATGTACTGATCAACGAATTCGCGCTGGCGGGGCCAGCCATAAGGACAGTGCCGATGAACGCCAATAGTGCGCAGGCGAGCGTCTTTCTCAACTTCATAGTCCCCCCAAGCCTCGCGTAATTCGCCTCTATCGTCTCACTTCTTTAGACTTCGATCTACCGCCCCGCACGGGTAGGACCGCTCAATAGATCGATAAGAAGAAAGGACGCTAAGTGCCCACATATCAATACGCATGTAGCGCCTGCGAACACGAATTCGAAGTATTTCAGGCTTTCAGCGAATCGTCGTTGACGCACTGCCCAGAATGCAACGGGCAGTTGCGGAAGGTCTATTCGGCCGTCGGGGTTGTTTTCAAAGGATCTGGTTTTTACAAAACGGATTCAAAAAGCGAATCCAAGCCCGCTAGTCCCATTTCCAAAGAAAGTACTGCCAAAAAACCCACTACCGAAAGTACTCCTGCAGTTAAGTCCACCGACTAAAGATTTAGTCGTGGTGTGGGGGCTTATCCGATTGAATCTCTTCTTGCCGTCGAGTCTCTTCCTCTTGCTGATCCCGAGGATCGCGTTCGTCTGACGTCGTCTGTGGCCAAATCTCGCTCATCATTTCCCAATCCCCAACGAAAGTTCCAGTCCGTCCAGCACTGATTCGAAGGAATCCTTGGGAAGATGGCCTTCGACGATCAACGCAGTCGCACCGTGAACTGCCGACCACGAAATAATCTCGCCGTAAGGGCGGATCTTTGAATCGATTACGCCGTGAACTTCCAAATCATCAAGGCATGAACAGAGAAGATTCCATGCCCTACTTTCCTCGCGCTTGAGCTGTGCGTCTGCAAAATCGAGCGAGCAAAATCCCCCGAACATCAAACGGAACAGATTCGGCTCCATCTGCGCCCAATCGAAGTACGCGCGACCCAGCGCCCGAAAACGCGCGCGGGCAGCTTTTGCTGAATTTCCCTGAAATTGCGAAAGTGCGGCCTCCTGCATATCAGCCAACGACTCAAAGAGAGCCTGACCGACCCCGGCAATAAGTGAGTCCTTATCGGGGTAGTAGTGGTAGGCCGCGCTGGGGCTGACACCCACCTCGGCAGCTACGGCGCGCAAGGAGAGGTGCTCGGCGCCATTGGCGCGGACCATCTTCGTTGCTGCAGCGATCAGAGCCGCCTCGAGGTTGCCGTGGTGATAGTTAGCACGGGGTTTAAGGAGTGACACAGGAAGAATCATCTCGCTAATCTTGACAATGTTCAATTCCCCCGAGAATAATCTGCACATCGTTCAGATATGGAGATCTCAGTGTTTAACGCACTCGCCCGCACAGTAGTTCGCCGACGTAAATCAACCTTGATCATCTTCCTCCTCGTCGTCTTTGCCGCGGGGGGCATCGGCTCCCTTGCCTTTAGCAAACTCGACAGCGGCGGCTATTCGGACCCGAAGAGCGAGTCGGCGCGGGCGGCCAACTACCTAACTGCCCACTTCCATGTGAAAGATCCAGGAATCGTCTTGATAGTGGATGCAGGGTCGAACCAGGTCAGTGACTCAACAGTGACTGCATCCGCGACCCGACTGGAGACTGCGATCAAAGCAGTGCCGGGGGTCGCGCAGACTCTCTCGTACTGGTCCACCGGCAACCTTGCCTCCCTCCAATCGCGCGACGGAAAAGCCGCATACATATTCGTCTACACACAGAACACAGACTTCGGTCCAACCAGCGATGTCGGAAAAGTGATTCAGAGCAAATTCGATGGGAAGTTTGAATCCCTCCATGTTTACGCATCAGGGGCCGGTGTCATCGCGCACGCGATCAACAGCAAGATCTCGAAGGACCTTGCAGTGGCAGAGATGATCTCTATACCTCTCACCTTCATCTTGTTGGCCTTCGTCTTTGGTGCCCTTGTCGCATCAGCAATGCCCCTTGTCGTAGGAGTCAGTGCAATTCTTGGCTCTTTCTTTCTGATCTACCTCTTCACGCTCTTCACAAACGTGAGCATCTTCGCACTCAACCTCATCACCGGTTTGGGATTAGGTCTTGGCATCGATTACGCCCTCTTGATAGTCAACCGCTTCCGCGAAGAGTTGCACGCAGGAAAGAATGTAGAGGATGCAGTTTTCACCACGGTGACCACCGCCGGAAAGACAGTCTTCTATTCCGGACTCTCAGTCTTCGTCACAATTAGCGCAATGATGTTCTTCCCATTGAGCTTCCTTAAATCGTTTGGATATGCAGGCGTGTCAGTTGTCGCACTCGCTGTTGCTGGCGCGCTCATTCCACTTCCGGCGATCTTGGCGATGCTAGGACATCGAGTGGACAAGGGAGTTGTTCGAAAAAGCGCGATCGTGCCCAAGGGCGAAGGTCGGTGGGCAGCGACAGCACGCTTCGTTATGCGCAGGCCGGTACCAGTAGTGCTGGTTTCATTGATTATTTTGGGCATCTTCGCCGCCCCCATAAAGAGCGTGGCCTTTGGACAGGTGGACTCGAGGGTTCTTCCAAAATCGGACAAAGCTGCGATCGCCTCGCAAGTCATTGTTGATCGCTTCCCTGGTCAAGAAGGCAGCCCGATCGAGATCATCATTCCAAACGGCGCGAAGAAAATGGCAGAGGTCACCGCCTATGCAAAGGAAATCGCCACCGTCCCGGGAATCGTCCATATGAATCCCACGCAAACCCAGGGAAATGATCTTCGGCTCTCTGCAGTGCAGTCAATGCCTTCGCGTTCAACGCAAGCACAAACACTGATTCACAGCCTTCGCGCAATTCCATCACCAGACGGAACTCTCATAGGAGGGGCATCTGCGGACTTCACCGACACTCAGGATGGAATCGCTCATACGCTTCCCTGGGCACTTGGGTGGATCGCATTGAGCGTACTCATACTAATCTTTATATTCACGGGCTCAATCATCCTTCCCATCAAGGCTGTCATCTTGAACGTTCTCTCCCTTGTCGCGACCATCGGTGTGCTTAGTTGGATCTTCATCGACGGTCATCTCAAATGGCTGGTGGGAGATTTCACAACGACTGGAAGCCTTGATACCGGGATCACGATTCTGGTTGCCGTTGTCGTCTTCGGACTTTCCATGGACTATGAGATCTTCCTGCTTTCGCGTATCCGTGAGGAACACTATGCAGGAAAATCGAATACCGAATCTGTCGCAACAGGTCTGCAACGTTCCGCGCGAATCATCACGGCGGCAGCCATCCTCCTTGCAGTGGTTTTCGCCGCGTTTATCACGAGTGGAATTTCATCCATCAAGGCGATGGGTGTAGGTGTTGCGTTTGCAGTAGTTGTTGATGCCACGCTCATTCGTGCATTACTCGTTCCTGCACTAATGAGACTTTTTGGCGAACGAAACTGGTGGGCGCCTAAAGCATTAAAACGGTTTACTCTGACACATTGAAGACAAGTCTTTCAGCACTCAGCAATCCAGTAACTTGGCCAAATCTAGGCAGTTGCACGCCACATGACGGCCTGAATAGTTCCTTCGACGAATTGCAAATAGAGAGCAGGAAGTCCTGCCGCCTTTGGACCAATTTCCGCCAAGAAACTGTCAGAAACATACAACACAAAATTCTCTCCAACTTCTATGCCACCTAGAAGTCGCTTCACGCGCTTCCTCTCACGAGCTGATTTAGACTGTTTTGAAACCAATAGATCAAGCGATCTTTTGGCTTTAGCCCAGTCCTCTTTGCCGGCAGCGAGCACTCCATGAACACATTCGAACCAACTACCGTCATTTTCAAGATACATCTTGTCAAGCGCCCGGAGCACGAGGTCCGGCACGTGTGACGTCGGAGGGTCGAGGTCAAATCCTAGAGGTTGATAGATGAAATATTCGTTCAGATCTTCAGAACAAAATGATAGCACTCGTATTTCGTCTGTAGAAAAATCGATATTGGTGAGACGTTCGCTGCACCAGTGACTCAAAATATCCGATTCCATATTTATAAGAGGGTTTCCATTTTGGAATAACTTTGCCCTGTCGAAGGCGTAGGAATAAAACTCATGAGGCGTTTTAAGAATATCTGCAACCATCATCAAATCCACAAGGCAGACGGGCCAAACATTCGAGTTTTCCACATGTACCCGCATGTTCTTCTCTTGAGCCCAGGTAGAAATGGGATCGATATTTTCGAGCGTTACGGAAATCTTGACAACTTCGTTTGGCGCAACGAGTCCCAACTTCTTCCGACCCTTGCTCTTCCACGTTTCGGGAGCACGAGAAATACTCTCCTCCGCCCGCGAAAGTTGTTCGATTGGCACAATAAGGAGTTCATCAATTTTCTTTTCAACCCTTTTGCCTAATGCGGCGCGTCCCTGCCAAGTAAATTGCACTGCTTTCACCTCCACCAAAATGGCACTGGCTGGAGGCGTTATGAGGACGTCTAGATCAGGTAGTCCTTCAGATAGATAGACCGGCTCTAAGAAGGACCGTTCCTGCCCAAAAACCTTGGCAAGAATCTCATGCGTCAATTTCGGAGTTACTTCTTGCCTCGATTTGTCGTACGCCGCCTTGATCATTTCATCGGTCGATACCAATTCATGAAACCAATTTAGAACTTCGTGCGGAAAATCGACCGGTCGCAACCACAGAAATCTTCCATCGGGTATACGGATTATCGGTCTGTTCCGAATGAGTAGCGGATCAGATAATCGCCTAACTTCAGATTGTGCTCCCAGATCTGTGCACAAAGTCGTGACTGCGGCCTTCACCTCGTCTAGCGACGCCCCTGTCTGTCTAGCTAATCTCTCTTCCAAATCCGGATCGATACTCGGTGCACTTCCCACGAGAACATACATGGCAGCTAGGAGGCGAAATTCTGATTCAGGAATACCTGCTCTTGATGCCGGATTTGCAAGGACTTCATCTATTTCTATCCTCTTCGAGAGGTATTTCTCTTCGAGATAATGTGTCTGTTGCTTAACTAGATCAAATATCAAGGATGGATGAAAGTCGAATCTTTCGAAGATCATGTCAGAAATTGGCTCGAAAATTCTTCTATAGATTCTTTCTAAATGTTGGGAATAGCCTTGAGATCTATTGAACTGTGCCTCCATTGTCAACAATAGTTGCGCCATTCCGATCTCGGACGGTTTCCGAACGAGACGTTCGCCTAATCTGATTGTGTTCTGTAAGTTAGCGAATTCCCTTAGGAGCTTATCGATCTCAATCAACTTCCTTGGATTGAACTCCTTGCCAATGTTTGCAATGACTTCGATTGGGTTAAATGATGTAACAATCCCTCCAACAAATTCGATCACCGCATCGGAGCCAAATGATTCAGAGGAAGTTGTAGAGTTTCTGCGCCGCGAATCTAAATAGACCAATTGACCCAGCGTTGCGAGAGAATCGACTTCATGGAGTAAGAGATTCAATTCTTCTAGGATCGCCGAGGACCGAGCAGTCGCATTTTCCAAAAGCTCAGCCATTATTTCTTTATGATCTTTGTTTGGATTGTTCAAGATCGCGGAATATACGTTTCCTGGATCTGACAGATAGCGGCGCTCATCAATCACAAGTAAAGAAATTAGTTCTTGAATGCCTTTGACATCAGACTTTCTATTTTCAACCATCTTGCTCACCCCTCCGGATCTAAATGGCTAGTGAGAGCCGTTCTTCTTTGGCCCATCTAAGATCCCTTCACAATGGTTCATTGGGAGGCCGACATAGGTTGGAGCCCTCGAATATTGAGGCAATCGGAGGTGCGTAGGTTCTATTTAAGATCTCCTCAATTTCGAATGGTCTTTGTATGCCATGGAAACGCGTTTCTACACGTACTTCAGGAGCTACGAATTGCAACATTCTTCGTGACTCCCTTCTGGTCGTGGAATGCATCGTGATTCCCGAAGCATTCGCATTCGAAAAATGAAGAGTGTCCTCGGCCGGAGTCGGACCGGCGACCTACCGCTTAGGAGGCGGTTGCTCTATCCACTGAGCTACGAGGACGTTTCATGCGCAATATTGGCAGATTAATGGGCATTGGCTAACATTGGTCTCCTAATAACCATCAAAAGTTACATGAATGAAAGGCCGTTCAATGAAAGCGCTAGTTATAGGCGCAGGCGGCGTTGGCAGGGCAATCGCAAATATCGCCTCTCGAAGGCAATTCATCACCTCCATGGTGATCGCGGATCGCACCTTGGCTCGCGCTGAAGAAGCGGTTGCCAGGGTAAAAGACTCACGATTTTCTGCCGCCCAGGTAAACGCTGCTGAACTCGAAGACATCCGCGAACTCATCCGCAAAGCCGATCCTGATGTTGTCATCAATGCTGTAGACCCTCGTTTTGTCATGCCGATCTTCTTGGCATGCGAGATTGAGAACACCAATTACATTGATATGGCGATGTCGCTATCGCGTCCGCACCCCCACTATCCCAATACCGAAACCGGTGTGAAGTTGGGCGATGAGCAATTTGCTCGCGATTGGAACTGGAGCGAACGCGGTATCTACGCACTCGTTGGCATGGGCATTGAACCCGGAATGAGCGATGTCTTTGCTCGTTACGCATCCGATCATCTTTTTAGTCGCATTGACTCCATCACTGTTCTCGATGGATCGAACTTGACTGTTGAAGGTCATGATTTCGCCCCGTCATTTTCTATCTGGACGACAATTGAGGAATGTCTCAATCCGCCATTGGTCTGGGAAGACGGACGCGGCTGGTTCACTACCGAGCCATTTAGCGAGATTGAGACTTTCGACTTCCCTGAAGGCATCGGACCCGTTGAGTGCGTCAACGTCGAACACGAAGAAGTTGTTCTCATCCCTCAAAAGGTCGACGCCAAGAAGGTCAACTTCAAATACGGCCTCGGTGCCGAGTTCATCACGACTCTTAAGACAATTCATATGCTCGGCATGGACCGAAAGGAAAACGTCGAGGTGCAAGGCGTCTCGGTCTCGCCACGAGACCTGCTCGCCGCATCCCTTCCAGATCCGGCATCGCTGGGTGAACGGATGAAGGGCAAGACCTGCGCAGGCACTCTGGTGAAAGGTCTGAATAAAGAAGGCCAGCCATCTGCTTGCTACATCTACAACGTCATCGACAATGAATGGTCAATGAAGGAATACGGCGACCAAGCAGTCGTCTGGCAAACAGCAGTAAACCCATTGATTGCGATGGAGTTGATCCACAAAGGTATTTGGGAACCATCAGGCGTCAACGGTCCAGAATGGTTTGAACCAAAGCCATTCCTTGACCTACTTGAATCCTACGGGACCAGTTGGACCATCCGCGAAGAAGACGCAAGCGACATAGAGATCTAAGCCGACATGAAGAACGACTTTGATGTAGTCATCGTCGGCTCTGGTTTTGGCGGTTCGGTTGCCGCGCTGCGCCTTGCAGAAAAGGGTTACAAGGTCGCCGTCCTTGAGGCCGGGCGCAGGTTTGAGGATAAAGATTTTCCGAAAACTTCGTGGAGACTTAGCAAATTTCTCTTCATGCCCAAGCTGGGGCTTCTTGGTCTGCAACGAATTCACTATCTGCCCGATGCAATAATCCTCGCTGGAGCAGGAGTCGGAGGCGGCTCGCTCATCTATGCAAACACGCTGTACCAACCAGGTGAGAAATTCTTCAACGATCCGCTCTGGTCTCACATCACCGATTGGAAGAGCGAACTAGCTCCCTTTTACGAGCAAGCAAAACGGATGCTCGGCGTGACGATGAATCCCTACTTCTCCCCAAGCGACAAGGCGATGAAAGAGGCCGCGATCGCAATGGGGGTTGGCGAGACCTTCCACATGGCACCGCTTGGGATCTACTTCGGAGACGGAACGGATGCCACTGTTGCTGATCCGTATTTCGGCGGCGCAGGGCCAGAACGAAACGGCTGCATCCAGTGCGGTGCTTGCATGACGGGGTGTCGCAACAACGCGAAGAACACTCTGCCAAAGAACTACCTTGGCTTGGCAGAAAAAGCGGGAGCAAGAGTCTTTCCTCTGACCACGGTGACTAAGGTCGAACAAGCACCAGGTGGAGACTGGATTATCAGCACGATTAAAACGGGACCGCGTCCAACCCCAGGAGAAACTTTCACCGCCAAGGATGTGGTGATCGCCGCAGGAACATACAACACCCAGAAATTGCTACATCGAATGAGAGATGACCGAATATTGCCCCGACTTTCCAATCGACTCGGTGACTACTCTCGCACCAACAGCGAATCCTTAGTCGGTGCAACGATGCCCAACATCGATATCGATTTCAGTCAGGGCTCTGCGATTACTTCTTCGTTCTTCCCAGATGAAGACACACACGTCGAGCCAGTCAGATATGGAAAAGGCAGCAATTTCATGGGCCTTTTGCAGACTGTCATGACGGACGGGAATTCAGCCAAGGCCAGACGCAGGCAATGGTTGCAAAGAGTCCTTAGCGACCCGTCGCTTCTACCCAAAGTGCTCAATGTTCGTAAATGGAGCCAGAGGACGGTCATCGCTCTCGTGATGCAGAACGTTGATTCTTGGATAACAGTGAGACCAACGCGCGGAATCTTCGGTTGGCATCTGACATCGAAGAACAGTACAGACCACCCCAATGCAACCTGGATACCAGCGGCCAATGAGACTGCCCGCCATATCGCGTCACGATACAAAGGAACAGCCGGCGGACATCTTGGCGATTTAGTAAACGCACCGTTCACAGCGCACTTTGTTGGTGGCGCGATAATCGGTGATTCACCTGAGAACGGTGTAATCGATGCATACAACCGCGTCTGGAACTACCCGAGCATGCACATCGTCGACGGATCAACTCTCACCGCAAACCTTGGCGTCAATCCTTCGTTGACAATCACGGCCCAAGCAGAGCGGGCAATGTCCATGTGGCCAAACAAGAATGAGAAAGACCTTCGACCTGAACAAGGCAAGCCCTATCGACGCGTATATCCGGTAGCACCTAGCAGCCCCGCAGTTCCCCACGGCGCATTCGGCGAATTAACGCTTGTGCCACCAGCGGAGTAGCGGAAGAGAGTCTTCCTTCATCGTGTTGGCAATTTCAATCGCCCCGTCAAGGTGATTGCCTCGCACCGCTATGACGTGGGCATGAGGCAACAGCCTCAAAACATTGTTGGTGATTGCTTCCTCGTAACCGCGATTTCGACTTAATCCTCCCAGAAGAGCAAGAGAGAACTTCTCGTCTCGATCCCCTCCTGCGCTCAACCATGACGCCTTTACTGTGTTTGCCAATTGTCGTGCACCGTGGTTGCGGATCGTGAGGGCTCCCGCAATATCGTTTTCTGCGGCCTCCAGTACTTTCCTCGCGGTTGTGATGCAAAGCCAGTTTGCTTCTGGACCGGTGTTGCTCTCAAGTTGATCAAACTGACTTATCTCATCTGCAAGATAAGTAAGTAACTCCACATCCTCTTCCCGCCCCTGACGAGTTGCCAGAGCCCTTTCCAATCCATGTTTCCCAAGCCAGAAACCCCCGCCAATATCTCCGAACACATGTCCAAGGCCGTCTGCATGGGAGAACTTGCCCTCACGACCAGCAACTGCGACAACACCACTACCAACGGAGAGTGCGACGCCATCCTCGGTACCGAGTGCCCCGACTAAACCTGCAAGACCATCATCGATGACCGCGACGTGTTTGGAGGCGAAATATTCTTCAGCGAGGGCGCCGAAACTCTGGGGATCTGGTACGTGGCCGTAAATGCCAGTGAGTGAGAAAGCAACTAAATCTTCTCGAATGGAGCCCTCGTGAAATTCAATGAGTTCATCGAATACATCTCGCAAAACTTCCAAAGAAGATTCGGTTGCTCGCTTTGCACGGGAGGATTCAAAATGTCCATCAGTCCATCTAATTCTGGTGCCAGACTGTCCCAGATCAACGGCTAGCACCATAATTGATTCTATGAGCAAGACTGCATTGATCACAGGTGCCAGCGCGGGAATCGGCTGGCGTTTCGCCAACTTATTGGCGCGAGAGGGCTACGACCTGGTTCTGGTCGCCCGAAATGAAACACGTCTTCGCGAGACTGCAGATGCATTGGAGAAAGAATTCGGAACCGGGTGTGAAATTCTCGTAGCTGACCTTTCCACCGACAAAGGTACGAAGTCAGTGGAGGAGCGAGTATCCAATGCTGAAAGACCGATTGATGTCTTGATCAACAACGCAGGTTTCGGGATACGAGAGAGTTTTCTCAAGAGTCATAAGGATGCAGAACAACAGCTCCTGGACGTCCTAGTCCGCACCCCTATGCGATTGATGCATTCTGCCCTTCCGATAATGAAAGAACGTAACTCGGGGATCATCATCAACGTCTCATCGGTCGCCGGGTGGATCGCCGGCGGAACCTATAGCGCTGCCAAGTCCTACCTAACAGTTCTTAGCGAGTCATTGCACACCGAGCTTCGAGCAACAAATGTGAATGTCCTTGCTCTGTGTCCTGGATTCACTCACACCGAATTTCATGAACGCGGGAAGATGCGAATGCAAGCTCTTCCAAGATTCATGTGGCTGGAAGCCGACCATGTCGTCGCAAAAGCCTGGTCGGACGCTCTTTCTGGCAAGGCGGTATCGGTCCCCGGTTGGCAGTACACAATCCTCTCCTCGCTGGCCCGCTTTGCCCCGCGGCCACTTGTCCGCAAAATTGGAATGAGCCTCCGTGTCAGGCAGAGGCATAAATAGCACTTTTCCTGTGCATTCTCGGTGAATAGGGCTCTGTCCCCCTTCATGGCGACCAGTTCAACGCGAGAATTGGCTAGTATGTGGAGATATTCCTTGGAGGTATACATGTTTCGTAAAGTCATCACCGCGTCGGTTCTCGGCTTTGTTCTTGCCGGATCTTTAGTTTCGATCGCCCCCGCAAATGCCGCCACCAAAATCAGTAACGGTGTCGCATGCCCGACCCCTAACAAGACCACCAAGGTAAGTGGCACTGTTTACAAGTGCTCCAAGAACCCCATCGTCAATAAAACAAAGTACACATGGGTGTCCTCGGATTGCATTAATTCAGGCACCACGTATACGAAATTGAACGCCTCATACCAGGCATTGGTTGCGGGATTGCCTGCAGCCCTTACAGCCCTTGATGCCAAGATCGCTGCCGAACAGGCCAAGGTGACCGACTCCGCTGCCAAGGCGGATGCACTCGATGCCCAGATAGCTACGTGGCAAGCAAAGGTCACCGAGTTTACAACGGCAAAAGCTGCGCTTTTGGCGAAACCGAATCCATCAACTTACGTAACTGCGATCACGACTTACACAACTGCGATCCGCTCACTTAATTCTGCGATCGCTTCAAACACCGCAGCGAGTGCGGCTCTTCGCAAAATTGGCAAGACTGTCACGACCATGCAGGCTCAGCGTGCTGCAACGGTCTCTTCGGTGACTCAGGCCAAGGCCGGCGTCGCACAGGCACTCTCGCTACGCAACCTGATCTGTCAAAAGGGACTCTAAGAAAGTAAAAAGCCATAGCCTCCAATCCGCACACGGGTTAGGCGGCTATGGCTTTCCCTATTTAATTCATTGACGGCCGTGCCATAACTTCTCGTCAATGGGGCCTACTCGGTTAATAGCACCGGTTCTACTGGCCGTTCACTTCACCGCCAAACTACTTTTCCCGCAGCCGCAAATATTTCTCGACCTCGTTCTCTTCAATCTCATCGCGCTGGCCGTTGCAATCTCTATCTCCCTCGCACCCAAATTCAATGATACTAGGGCTAAGTACGCGGTCTCCTCGGCGATCATATTTTGGGTTATCGGGACATGTTTGTCGTCATACAGCGAGTTCTATGCAAGTCCCTACATCGGCACATCCGTCATCAATGCCTGCTATCTGATCTTCTACCCGCTTGCTTTCATAGGATTGACGCACATGCTCAGGGCGAGGCGAAAACTGGGCTCTGTCGAAATACTTGATGCGACGATTCTTGGGATCGGCCTCAGCGCTCTTGGTACCGCTTTTCTTATCTCTCCTATCCTTCCAAAATTCGATGGCAACGTGATGAAAACTTTCTTCGCAGTGCTCTTTCCCGTGGCAGACCTCGTGCTTGTCGCTCTCGTCCTCTCCTTGGTCGTTATTTCTCCCATCACACGCAGAAACTTCTTAGTCTGCCTCGGGGTCGTCATTTATGCAGCGGCTGATTTCCTTTTCCTGTTACTAACCGTCCACCATCAATACTCTTTGGGATCACTCAGTGATGACGGCTGGTTACTCGGCCTGATCCTTGTCGCCGAGGGGTTTTGGCATCACGGATCTGAGAAGGAAACAAGCGAATCCATCCACCCGATATTCATCGCGCTGTCGGTGATGCTTAGTGCGACTTTACTAGCAATCACCTCGCTTCGTCCTGGCTATCTTCCCAACTTCATTTTGATTCCAACCATCGCCACTTTGCTACTCGCGTTTGTCCGCATGACAATCGCGCTACGACAGTCACGAACAATCGGAGAAGAAAGGTTGCTTGCACGAACCGATGAGCTCACTGGATTGCCGAATCGCCGCCGCTTCATCTCAGAGCTTGAAGAATTGGCCAGTGCACCAGATGGCGCCCTTCTCCTTCTTGACCTTGACGGATTCAAACCCATCAATGATCAGTTCGGGCATGAGGTGGGAGATCAACTTCTCAAACAAGTCTCGACGCGCTTCATGCGGGCACTGCCGCAGGGCGCTCTCCTTGCCCGTCTTGGAGGCGATGAATTCGGCGCAATTGTTCGCGGCGACTACGAGGCCACCTTCGAGGTGGCACTCGCGCTTAGAGCGACGCTGAGCTACCCCTTCTCCATCTCTGGCCGCGAAATCCACGTGGGCGTGAGCGTGGGGCGCGCGGGCAACGACGGCTCTGCAGACCTTCTGCGACGAGCAGACAACGCCATGTACCAAGCCAAGCGCGAGGGATCAGGAGTCTGGTCAGAGCCGGCGAAATCGGCCCAAATTTTTTAGCCTATGATTTGTCACGCGCAGCGACGATCTCACACGCTCGCAGAAGAGGTCTAATTGTCCGCAACCTTCCACAATCGAATTCTGGTTCTCGGCGCCGGCTCAGTTGCCCAATGCGCCATCCCACTGCTTATCGAACATTTAGTGGAAGCAAAACAGATGACGATCGTGGATAAACGCGACAATAGATCAAGGGTTCAAGGTGCCATCGACCAGGGCGCAACGTACGTGCAGGATGAATTGACCCGCAGCAACCTTGATGAATTCCTCAGTCGATTCCTCTCAGAAGGCGACTTCCTCCTTGATCTTGCCTGGAATATCGACGCCAACGCGATCATCGAGTGGGCCCACGATCATGGCGTCATATATTTGAACACCTCACTAGAGGAGTGGGAGCCATATTCCGGCGGACCGGAGAGAAGCGTGCAATCACGCACTCTCTATGTTCGTCACATGCGCATCCGCGAGATGAAGGCCAAGTGGGCGAAGACTGGTTCGACCGCAATTGTCGAGCACGGTGCGAACCCAGGTTTCGTTTCTCACCTTGTAAAGCGCGGCTTGGTTGATATTGCAACGCGTGCGATAAAAGACGGCCTTGCAGGGGAGGGCGTTGAGGAAGCACTAAACAACGGAAACTTCCCTGTGCTTGCACAAAAATTGGGCGTGAAGGTAATTCACATCGCCGAGCGGGACACCCAGGTCGCTGACAAGCCAAAGCTGGTCGGAGAATTTGTTAACACTTGGAGCGTCGAAGGTTTCTACGAAGAAGGAATCGCACCGGCTGAACTCGGTTGGGGAACGCACGAGAAAACTCTCCCCGCTAACGCCTATACACACGAAGGCGGTCCCCAGAACCAGATCGCGCTCGCCCAACCTGGTGCAACCACGTGGGTTCGCTCATGGGTCCCTAATTCAGAAACAACCGGTCTGCTTGTACGCCACGGAGAAGCCTTCACGATGTCGGATCACCTGACTGTGTGGGATGGAGATAAGGCCGTATACCGACCAACAGTGCACTATGCATACTGTCCATCGGATGCGGCCATCGTTTCGATGCGCGAACTTGAAATGCGCCAATGGGACCTTCAAACAGATCAACGGATCATGAACGACGAAATCATTGACGGCGAAGATCGCCTCGGAGTACTCATTCTCGGTCATCCTTACAAGGCATGGTGGACTGGCTCACTTCTTTCAATCCACGATGCACGAAAGCTCATTCCAAATCAATCCGCTACAACTGTCCAGGTGGCAAGCGCCGTCTACGCAGCCGTCGCATGGGCAATGGAGAACCCAGACCGCGGCCTTCTCGTGCCGGATGATCTTCCATGGAAGGAAGTCCTGGACCTGGCCGAGAGATACTGGGGTGGAATTCATTCTGTCGCAGCCGACTGGGATCCACTGATGTATCGCAACGATCTCTATGGCCCTTGGAACGGTCGTGTTTACGACCATTCCGATCCATGGCAGTTCGCTAACTTCCTTGCCTAATAGCTACCTACCCAAGAACTAGACGGCGATGGAGCGAGTAAAGAGTTTCCAAGTCCGCGGTGTGCAAGGAGATGTGAACCGGGTCGATTTCGACGGTCGCCTCGTGGACTACTGGAGTCCCTCGGTACCAACAAAACATCTTCTTATCGCCCATGACGGCCAGAACGTCTTTGATCGTAATACTTCGACCAGACGAAATACCTGGAGGATGGCTCACTCGGCTATACGTGTCAGCAAGGAATTGGGGATCACTCCCCCCGCGATCATTGGTGTGTTTCACAGTCGAAGTGCGAGCAATCCCTGGGGTCGCATTTTGGATTTGGCACCTCAGGATCCCTTCCAGAACGGAGTCACACCTGCTGAGAAAAACGATGAGATCTCCATAGATGACTTGCAGGGCAACAAGTACCTCACGCAAATCACCGATGTGATCGCACCATCTATTGCTGCCGAACTCGGCATGGATCTCAACGCGACTAACAAGGCTGTCATAGGTTCAAGCATGGGCGGCCTCGCCTCCATCTATTCGATTGGCAAGAGACCAGATTTCTTCAGCACCTGCCTTGCACTTTCGCCGCACTGGACCGCCGGCCACACCCCACTCGTGCATGCACTTCTCGACTCACTTCCACGGCCCGGGACGCACAAAATCTGGATGAGCCGAGGAACGAGAGGTCACGACGCACACTACGGGCCATTTCAAGACGAAGCCGACAAAAAGATGATTGAAGCTGGCTGGCGAGAAGGGCAAGACTTCATTACGCGGGTGTACAAGAAATCAGGTCACACCGAGAGATCTTGGGCCAAATACTTGGACCAGCCGATGACCTTCTGGTTGGCGAATTAGCCTTTAACAGCGCCTCTGGTGAGGCCCGAAACCAGATACCGCTGGGCAAACAAGAAGACAATCAAGGACGGCACCGTGACGATCACCGCCGAGACGCTCAACTTCTGCCATGCCTGGTCAAACTGGAAGATGTAGGTGCGAAGTCCAACAGGCAAGGTGTAATGCTCTGGCGAAATCTCAACGACGTTTGCAAAAGCAACTTCGTTCCAAGCGGTGATGAAAGTAAAAAAGCACGTAACAGCGATACCTGGCAGTGCGAGAGGGAAGATGATCCGACGGAAGATTCCGTAAGGGCTTAGCCCGTCAAGGGCGCCGGCCTCATCCAATTCCTTCGGAATCCCGTCGAAGAAACCTTTGAGCATCCAAGTGCAGAAGGGAACTGCAATAGTCGAGTACGCAAGCAACAGTCCCGGAATGCTGTCGAGCATCGAGAAATGGAATATCGGGAAACGGATCAAAATTTGATAAATTGGGACGAGCAGAATGGCTGCAGGGAACATTTGAGTAACTAAGAAGAAATTCAAAACACTTTTTCGCCCTGGGAAGATGAAGCGTGACAGGACATATGCCGCCGTTGCCGACAAAAAGACACCGATGACCATTGTCACCAATGCAACGAAGACAGAATTGCGAAGCCAGACGAGAAACTCGCCGTTGTTATCCGCGAGAACTTGGTGGTATCCATTCAAAGTCCAATGCTTCGGAAGCACATTCAACCCGGAAGCAGATTTGATCTCCTGATCGCTCTTGAAAGAGTTAAGAAGAATAAGGAGGGCGGGTAAAATGGAGATGAGGGCAGCAACAGTCAGTGTGCCATGTAGACCAAAAGAGGCCTGCAAAGAGCGTTTTCTCTTCTTGCGAGCGATCTCTACCATGACTCTTCTCCCGACTTGCGAACTGCATTGCGATAGAAACTGGAAAAGACCAGAAGCATCGAAAGGATGATTACGCCCCATGCGGTGGCCGCGCCGTACTGTTTGAAATCAAAAGCCTCTGAGTAAGCGTAGGTTGAGAGAATCTGAGTCGACGTGCCAGGTCCGCCCCCGGAAACAAGGTAGATCACCGCAAATGAGTTAAAAGTCCATATAAGCCCTAGCAAGATGACCGTCGCGGAGACAGCCCGAAGGCCTGGCATCGTCACGTTCTTGAAGCGTTGAAATGCATTGGCTCCATCGAGTTTGGAAGCCTCAATCAGTTCGGCGTCGATGTTCTGCAATCCTCCCAAAAGGGTCACGATCATGAACGGAATACCGAGCCAGACGTTCACCATGATGACGGCAACTTTGGACCACAGGTCGCTCCCCAAGAAAGCGGGAGGATTCTTGATTCCAATCTCAACTAGGAATTGGTGCAAGAAGCCGTAGGGGCTGTTGAATATAAATCGCCATGCAAATGCTGAGATGAAGGTTGGCATCGCCCATGGGACCAAGAGCAACAGACGATAGGCGGATCTGAACTTCATCTCTCGATTGAGCATGATCGCAAAGGTCAAGCCAAAGCCATAATGAAAGAAGACGTTAACGAAAGTCCATACAAGAGTGAAGATAAATACTTGATGGAATTCCTGACTCTTCAGAATCTGGATGTAATTTTGAAAACCAACATATCCATATGAGTCACCGACGAAGACGTTAAGCGAGTTGTACTGGTCTGCATTGGAGAAACTCAATTTGAAAGCTTGAAAGAGCGGATAAACGACAAGAAAGAGCATCGCAATGAAGGTCGGGAGAAGCATGGCATATGCAAATGACCACTGCGCATACCCTCTTTTGATCTTTCGTAGCATTATCGCGTCCCCTGTGTTATCAATCGCGGCTTACCCAGCATCCAGAGTGACGCACCGGAAGCATGGGTGCGTCACTCTGGAGTTGTCCTGAGCCTTACTCAAGCGTTAGGAAACGATTGAGTAATCTCTAAACAACTTGCTCTGCCAGGCCTTAGCCACGATCGTGGCTGCTTCTTGGGCAGTTGTCTTACCCTGCAAGAAGTTCTGGAAGTTTGGACCGAAGTCGTTGTAAATCTGTCCGCCCTGTGGCAACACTGGACGTGCGGTTGCGACCTTCATCTGCGCAAGGAACTGCGTGATCACTGGGTTGGCAGCAACAAGAGGAAGCTTGTATGCAGATGCACGTGATGGGAGCAGGTTGTTCTGGGCTGCCCACTTCTCGTTTGCTGCAGCTCCTGCCAAGAAAGTCAGCAATTTGACTGCTGCTGTGTAGTTCTTGGAGGTCTTGGAGATAACCCATCCGTTTCCACCCACTGGGGAACCCTGTCCACCAGGGCCGACAGGAATTGGAGCAACTCCCAGGTTGCTCTTGTCAGCGAATGCCGAGCCAGCCAAGATGTCCGAGCTCGCCCAAGGACCGTTGACGATCATCGCAACTTGACCAGCCTTGAAGGCGGCCTGAGCGTTGCCATAGTCGTTGGAGAAATCGGTGTTTGGCATTGCGCACTTGCTGGACATCAAGTCCTTGTATGCCTGCATACCGGCGGCTGATTTTGCACTGCCGATGAGGATCTGCTTCTTGGCGGGGTTAACAAGACCGCCGCCGAAACCCCATACCCAGGCCTGAACCCAGTAAGAGTCCGCACGGAGGAAGATACCGTTGCCTGATGGGAACTTGGCTTCGCACTGTGTCTTAAGGTCAGCCAGAGTCTTTGGAACGCTCATTCCGGCCGCTTTGAACATCGCCTTGTTGTAAAGAAGTGCAGGAGCATCGGGTGCGTGTGGAAGACCCCAGATCTTGCCTGCGTAGTTGTAATACGCAAACGCGGCAGGAAGGAAATCTTTCTTGTCAGCAGCGGAAACTGACTTGGTGATATCTGCTAAGTAGCCCTTTGAAGCCCAGTTGGCTACGTCAGCGATCTCGGCACGCATGATGTCTGGACCTTTTTTGGCCTGAACAGCTGCGCTGAATTTTGCATCTCGAGTATCAAACGGGGTCATGACTACATTTATCTTGACGCCAGGATTTTGACGTTGGTAGTCAGCAGCGATGCTCTGAAGTGTTGGTGTTTCTTGTGCATTTGTTGTCGTCCAGATTGTCAAGGTCGTTGTTGCGGCAGTGGCTGCCGGAACAAACGCCACCGACGCAACAAGTGCACCAACGGCAAGGGCACCGATGGCACCCAAATACTTACGATTCATACTTTTCTCCTCGAGGGTGTTTAGTCACAAGAATGCGACGTATGCGAATGTTCACGAGTTTCATGATGTGGGTCAAGCAAGAAAGGCTCAAAAACCAATTATTCATCTTCGTTTTACAGGATTGTTATGAAGCGGTGTTGTTACAGAAATCTTTCAACAGCACAAGATCACTTAATTGTTATCAATTGATGCTGTTGCAGAAAACATTGCAAAAAGTGAAAGCGCGCGAAACTCTGGTGAAAGAGTTTTAAATTAGTGTGAAGGTGATAAAAAGATCGAGATAGGGCTAAAAAGCAAGCCAAATACAGGATTTTGGGGCCAGTACAACCTCGGCATCACTTTCGCCACCATGACCACTCGAAGCAATCAATGTGCGACCTCTAGTCTTCAAAGTAAGCGGTGAATTCGAAGTGTTGAGAGCAATTTCCACAGAACCTCGTTTGAAGGAAATCACGCCGGAACCATCAGGCGTCCTCGTCCAGACAAGACTTTGGTCTGCGTCGAACAAACTTTCTCGCAATGCGAGCGCATCGCGATACATTGCAAGCGAGCTTCGTTCATCTCCTAATTGCTTCTCTACCGTCTTTCCTTTCCATTCCTGCGGAATCGGCAACCAGGGTTTGCCCGTAGTAAATCCAAATGGTGTCGTGTCCCCGCCCCACGGCAGGGGGACACGTGCTCCGTCACGACCCTTCTGGGCACCTCCGGATCGGATGAAGGTTGGATCCTTCCGATCAGAGTCAGCAAGTTCCGCGTCCGGCAAGCCAAGTTCCTGGCCTTGAAAGACGTAGCAAGAACCAGGCAAACCGAAAGTGAAGAGGGCAAGAGCTCGCGCTTGATCTTCACCTACCCTTGAAGCCAATCGAGGCGAATCGTGATTGCTTAAAGCCCACGTTGGTGCCGCATCTGTCTTGCCCATCAACTCCAAAGTTCGTTCGATACACCCAAATAGTTCGACATCGTCGAACGGGGTAACAAGCAAATCGAAATTGAAAACTTGATCAAGTTCGTCGCTCCTTACGTAGCGAGTGGCTCGCTCCGGAGGATGTACCCATGCCTCGGCAACCGCCATCACTTGACGATGATAGGAATCGAATACTTTTCGCCATGATCTATAAACCTCATGCACTCCGTCGCGATCGAAAAATGGGGCACTCGAAAGCAAGATGCCACGATCGTGTGGATCCATCTTTACATCCAGTCGCAATGCGTTGCTCAGACCTTGCGGATCGTAGTGATCTTTCAGCACATCCTCTTTTGCCAATCCGTGCGCAACATCAACCCGGAATCCATCGACACCCAGGTCCAGCCAGAATCGAAGGGTCTTCTTGAAATCCTCCTGGATGTCAGCATTCTCCCAATTGAGATCAGGCTGCGAGGTATCAAAAAGATGCAGGTACCACTGGCCATCCTCGACCTGTGTCCATGCGGGTCCGCCGAACAACGAAATCCAGTTATTTGGCGGGGTTTTTCCGTCTTTTCCATCGTAGAAATGGAATCTAGATCGCTCTGGCGATCCCTTCGACGCCGCCAACGCCTCCTTGAACCACACATGCTCACTCGAAAAGTGGTTGGGAATGATGTCGACGATCATTTTCAACTCAAGCTCTTTGGCGCGTGCGAAGAGCGCCTTCGCATCCTCTAGGTTGCCGTGTCGGGGATCCACATCACGTGGATCCGAGACGTCATAGCCGCCGTCTTTATTGGGAGATGTGTAGAAGGGGCTCATCCATATCGCGTCGAAGCCAAGGTCACGTACGTAGCCAAGATGGTCGGTGATCCCGCGAAGATCACCCTCGCCATCTCCATCGCTGTCAAAAAACGAACGTGGATAGATTTGATAGAAGGTGGCTTGCTTCCACCATTCCGTCTTGCTCATTTCACTCTCCATATTCCGCTGACTGCGCCTTTGGAAGTAATCGAGATCATCTGTGATTTCGCTTCCGGTCCGTAAAGGGTTTTCTTCACGGTGTATCCGTATGGCTTGAGATTGATCTTGTAGCTTCCTGCAGCTCGTGCGACAAATACGAGAACGCTTTCTTTCTCGCTTTCGCGCAGGTAAGCGATTGAATGCGGTTTGACATCCACCCAACGAATTCCTCCGTTGCACAGGGCATCGGAATCTTTCCGTACAGAGATCAATTTCTTGAACTCGGCAAGTAACTCTTGGTCCCACTTTTTAGGGTGATCCCAATCGATGGTCCGTCTTGAATCCTCTCCCCACTCACCCTCGAGTCCAATTTCATCGCCGGCGAAAATCGATGGCACACCTGGGTAAGTAAGAAGCATCGTCGCCCCGGCGATATGTCTTGCACGATCTCGCCCGGTCACCGTCCTGAAGCGCGCCGTATCATGCGAGTCCAATAGCAGCATGCTTGCGGTGAATGAGCGCCAAGGAATGCCAGCCGAAAAAGATCGCATCATCTCGACCATCGACTCACCTGGAAAGGTCGGGATCGGAGCGGGCAGTCCCATGAAATTGTCGGTGAATGTCGCTGACTTACTCAGCCATCCCCATACAGGCCTTGCAAAACCAACGTAGTTCATCGTGCCGTGCCAACCGAAACCATCGAGGTCAGATGGCGAATGGTCGGCATTTTCTGCAACCAGCCATGCTTCGGGGTTTGTCTCATCCATGGCATCGCGAATTCCTCGGGTAACTTTTTGGTTCATATCTTGTTCCAGATGCCGACCTGTCATATTCCCAACGTCGATCCGCCACCCATCATTGGAAAACGGCGGCTTCAGCCATCTCTTCACGATCGAATCGGGACCCGAGTACATCTTCTCCCGCAGTAGTTGCGAGGTGTAGTTCAACTTCGGGAGTGATGCAACGCCCCACCAGCCGACATAGCCATGGCGAATTGACTTGTCCCAGTAGAAGAAGTCGCGCTCCTTCGCATCTGGATTCTTCAATGCAGTCTGAATCCACTCATGCCCGAGCCCGCAATGATTGGTGGTCAAGTCGCCCATGATGCGGAAACCCTTTTCCCGTGCTGCTTTAGAAAATTCGTGATAGGCCTCATCGCCTCCGAGAAGCGGGTCCACATGTTCGAAACTTGATGCGTCGTAACGGTGAGCACTTCGGGCTGGGAAGAAAGGCGTGAAGTAAATCGCGTTGACGCCGAGCTCTTCAAGGTGTGAAAGCCTCTGCTGGACTCCCTCAAAGTCACCACTGTAGAACTCGGTGCTCACATTTGGACCGCGGCCAGATGGCAGGGCATCCCATTCCATCGGTACGGCCCACGACGGAAGATCGCGCTTCTTTCCCGAAGTTGCGAAGCGATCAGGGAAGATTTGATAGAAGACTGCGTGCTTTATCCAATTGGGATATTTTGGCTTGGCAATGATCTGAAAGTCTTCGCGGTCCACGACTTCCCTATAAAAAACTCCCTCAGCATTGAGCCAACGGTAGGTGCCCTTGTCGACCAAGAGGAAGCGGTAATGCGTAACCGGGTTTAGGATCTCAACAGATACCGACCACCAGGTTTCGACAGTGCCTGCCTTTCCTTTTTTTAGCTCGAAGGTGCGCGGTTCGCCGTCGTGGAAAAGCCTCACCCAGATCTTCGTCGCCTTGTCACCCTTGGGAACGCGTACCTTGAGTTCTACGTGGTCACCGATCTTGGGAGCAGAGTTGCTTACGTAGAGGTCGCTGCCGTCATGATGCGGGGATAGAAAGCTTTGTGCTTGGTAGCTCAAAAGTCGCTCCCTTCGAGTTGGTGACGACTGCTTTGAGTTCCAGGTTCTGTCCCAGATAGTCATTGGGGTTGATGAAGACGCTATATGGAGAATTCGTATCGATCCCCAACGTTTCCCACGCTGTTGCACCTTCTGGGCGTGAAAAGAACTCGACAGAGGCGAGATCACTGGTTGTCACGCCAGCGCTCACTTGGTAGTACCCGGTGAAGTCATCTTGGCTGGTTGTTATTTTCCCAACCTTCACGCCAACCTGATTGATTGTCTTGTTTGCCTTCAACACCACGGCAGAAAGCGCTGGCACTGTGAATTTCACCTTTGACCCGCTTGCGCTCGTCTTTGCTGTGCCAAGAATCGTCTTCCAGCCCCCTGTTGAGGTGGCGGTGTTGATCACCGTAGAGACTGCCTTATCTGAATTATTGAAGGCAACGATGTACTCCCGGTTCTCCGTGCCATCCTTCTTGGAAACTACGAAGAGAGGCCCCTTTGCAATGCGTGGCTGCATATATGCATTGGCCAATCCCGGATTGCTCTTGCGAAGTTGAGCTAAGACTTTCAAGTACTTTGTGATCGGATTTGACGCAGTAACAGCAAATGAGTCGCCGTACCCAATGGGTTTGCCGCCGATTCTCGGTTCAGTTCTCCAGATATCCACCTTGGTCGCAAACATGTCCTGACGCGCCATCTGATCGCTACCATCCCCGCTGCCCGTCATCCCAACTTCGTCGCCGTAATAGACCGTTGGAATCCCTCGAGAAAGGTAGAGAAGGGCGTAGCCGAGCTCTACTCTTGGCAGAAGTTGACTAGCGGGGTTGATTCTCTTTGCATTTATGAGAAATCCCGCGCGTCCTGCGTCGTGATTGCCCAGGTACGTAACGAGGTTGCTTGCAGAGGAAGTCGGACTCGTATAGTAGTCATCTGCAAGAAATAACTCCCGAAGTTTCGACGAATCCGAATATCCCGAGGCGTACTCAACAGCGCTTGCCTGAAATGGAAAATCGAGAACTGTCTGTATTTTGTTTTCACGTACATATGGCATCAGGTTGAACGCGTTTGACTCGGAAACCTCACCGAATGTTGTGAAGTTGGGGATCCCAGAAGCGGCGGCGGTCTGCTGGATGAGCGGCTGCCAATTCTTGAAGAATTGATCGTCCACATGTTTGGCGGTATCGACGCGAAATCCCGAAAATCCAAAGTTCTTAATCCACTGGCCGTACACATCTGCCCAGCCACGCCACACAGACTCTTTCTCTGTCGCCAAATCGTCAAGGCCGTAAAAATCGCCCAGCTTTGTGCAGTCGCCGTTTCCCCAGCAGTGCGCCATCTCTCCGACGTTGTGGTAGTTGGAAAGGTCGTTGAGCCACGACGGGTTCTTGATTGTTGCCATGCTGGATGGAATGTACGCATCCTGCCCGTTGTACTTGATGACATCGCCTGTGTGGTTGGCGACGATATCTAGGATTACTTTCACATTCAGCTTCTTGGCGCAGGTCATGAAATTGCTGAGGTCGGCATTCGTTCCAAGGTGCGGATCCACATTAAGGAAGTCAACGCCCCAATAGCCGTGATAGCCCGCACCAGCGGCAGTTGATGGCCCTTGCGTGACCAATGGAGTAACCCAGATGGCTGTGAAGCCCAAAGACTTGATGCGCGCCAACCCGTCATCGCCTGGCTGGCAGGTACCCGTTAGCCCCTTGAGATCGCCGCCGTGCCAGAAGGCGGTGCGTCGAGGATCGAATCCACCTCCGGTTTGATCATTGCTGGGATCGCCATTCTTGTAGCGATCAGGCATAACGAAATAGATGAGATCGGAGGAGAGCCCTACTTTGGCAGTTGCAGCAAACGGGGTCGCGGCATACGTGATTGATGTGAGTGCCAAGAAAACGGTCGTGAGAAATGCAAAAGTGCCCTTTCGTCTCACATTTAGCCCTTGACCGAGCCGGCCGTAAGTCCACCAATTATGTATTTTTGCAGCGATAAGAAAATGATGACAATCGGGATGGAAGCCAAGATCGAACCCGCCGCGAAGGGTCCCCAGTTTCGAGAATATTGACCACCAATAAATGCTTGAAGTCCCACCGCAATTGTTCGGCTGTTCATGTCAACGAGGAAGAGTCTTGCAAGAATGAACTCATTGAATGTTCCAATGAAACTCAACAGCGCAACCACGGCAAGAACTGGCGTCGCAAGGGGAACGAAGATCAGCCAGTACGTCTGCACGGGACTTGCCCCGTCAATCTTCGCGGCTTCATCGAGTTCCATAGGAATCGAATCCACGAACCCTTTCAGCAGCCAGATATTCACACCCATGGCGCCACCGAGGTAGATCAAAAGCAATCCGGCCTGGGTGCCCAATCCAATGCTCGGTGCGAATCTGTAGACGCGCTCCATGATCACATAAACAGCGGCAATGGCAAGAATGGCAGGAAACATCTGAACCAAAAGCAGAGTCTGAATTCCGACCTTCTTGCCCTTGAATTTCAACCGGCTAAATGCGAAGGCGGAGGCGGCACCAACGACGACAGAGAGAATGGCAACCGTTCCCGCAATGACGATCGAGTTGCGCATCCACGTGAGGTATGGAATGGCAGGGCTAGAGAAGAGCAGGTGGTAGTTCTTCCAAGAGATTGTTTTGGGGACAAACGAGGTGAGTTGCAAACTACCTGTCGGGCTGAAGGAAGAGATGACCACAAGGTACAACGGGAAAAGAGCAAAGGCGCACATGAATATCGAGACTGCGTGACGCCAGAGATTGGCTTTCAACCATGTGTTCATCCGAATGTCTCCAAAACCTTTGATTTGCGCAATCCGTAAAGGGATATCGCGGCGACAATGAAGAAGATGATGACCGATATGGCACTGGCCAATCCCAAGTCCTGAGTATTGGAGCCAAATGCAATTTGGTAGGTGTAGCTAATCAAGATGTCGGTCGCGCCGGCGATCTCACCTGCCAACTGGTCCTTGGGGCCACCGGCAGTGAGCAGGTAGATCAGGTTGAAGTTGTTGAAGTTGAATGCAAAAGAGGCGATCAGAAGTGGCGTAAGTATCTGCATTAGCAGTGGAAGGGTAATTTTCCTGAAGATCTGGCGCGGATTGGCACCATCAATTGCTGCTGCCTCAAGTAGTTCGCTAGGGATTGCTTGAAGCGCACCAGCGGATATGAGATAGAAGTAAGGGAATGCGAGCCACAGGTTCACCACGATCACTGCGATTCGGGCAAAGGAGGCATTCTGGAACCAGGCAATATGAGTCCCCAAAATGTTGTTGATCGCCCCGAACTCAGTGTCGAACATACCTCCCCAGATAAGAATGCTCATGACGCTGGGTATCGCATATGGAAGCACGAGGATAGAACGGTAGAAACGACGGCCTCGCATTGGCTTGTTCAGCGTGATGGCAAGCAAGAGACCAAATGCAAAACTCGTGAGAACTGTCAGGAATGCAAAGGCCACCGTCCAGATAAAGACCCTCACAAGAGGCCCTCTCACGCGAGGATCGCTGAATAATTTCTCATAGTTGGAGAACCAGTTGGGAGCACGCCATCCTGGAAGAAGGACATCGTTGGAGGCATTTACGTTCGCGTAATTTCCTCGACCGTTGTCTTTGTACATCTTTGCGTCAATGAGATTCTCAAAGGTGTCGCTCGCCTTGTTGTACCTCAGCGACTGGCGAAATACGGCTCCTACATCAACGCCTTGTACGGAAATAAAGTATTTACCGGCATACGTGTAATTGATCTTTGAGTAATCCTCGTTGCCCGAAAGTTGGGCCGGTGGAATCTGAGTGAAGTTAGGAGCGGCCGTGGCCACGCCATCGGCATTGAGCTTCACTTGCGAAGACAAGAGGTCGGTCCGCTTGGTGGCTGTCGAGACAAAATAGGCCCTATTTGTCACATCAGATACGAGAATGGCGTACTCGCCCGAACTCGTTCTCCCTACGACGATGTCAAAGGTCGTTCCGTTTTCATCAGGTTCGACGCCCAAGCCCTCAATCTGCGTGATCGCTTCTTGCTTGGTGATGAGATTGCCGGTCTTGAAATTGAAGTTGGACATCACCACGGTGTAGACGATGGGGGCAACGACAAAAGCAAAAAGCAGAAGTAGACCAGGAAGAAAGAATTTCATCGGCACCGTACGCGCCGAAAGGTAGGTGTAGCACAAAGCTGCAAGGGAAGCTGCAAGAAAGAGTGCGATGGCATATTCCTTCTTGGCCAGGGCGCTCTCAATAAGAAGGACAAGAATCGCCGAAATGCCGGAGAGGAGGATCAGTTTAGTGAAGAGGGCGAACTTGCCCTTAAACACAATATTCACTGTCGGCACCAATCCTATGTATGAGGAAAGTGTGGGCGGGAGTTTGTCCCGCCCACACTCGCCTAACCTCCGAGTAAAGCGTTACTGCCGTGGTTCTTTAGAGGTCTGCCTTTCCGGCAAGCACGTTCTTCTTCCAGATCGAAGCGAGCTTCTTGGCCTCCACGAGAGGATCTTTTCCATTGACGAGTACAGCCGTCCAATAAGCGGGGGCTGAGTCCCAATAGTTAGCGCCACCGGCGTTGTTGTTCAAGAAAGCACCAATCTGTGGGATACCTGCAAGGCTCGCAGCCGAGCCGAACCCCTTTTGGCCGGCAGATACTGATGCATCTGCTTGAGCACCCTTTTCAGCTGGTGGACGACCTTCTTGCTTCTGGTAGGCAACTTGACCGGCAGTTGAACCGAAGAAGTTGGTGAGAAGTGACTTTGCACCAGTTGCTACGCCATGTGTTGCGGCAAATGATGTTAGAAGTGCACCACTGACGCTGCCGAACATGTTGCCATATCCGCCTGTAACAGCAGGAACTGGCATGAGGTTCATGGTGAAGCCCTTTGCTACGTAGTCTTTCCACTCCCAGTTGCCGATGACTGCGTATGGAACTTTTCCTGCGAGGAAGTTGTCCTTGCAACCGGTGTCTGTTGCTGGGAAGAACCCGTTAGATTTCCCGTCTGAACCAAGCAAATATGTCTTGACGTTGGCTGAGAACTTAACTGGGTCAAAGAACTTGTGGTAGTTCGGACGGCTACCGGACATGTAATAGGCATCTGCGCCAAGGGCTGAGAACACTGAGTGAGCGCCCCATGACATTCCGCCGCCTGCGATACATAGACCAGCCTTGAGAGAATCCGCGGTCTTGTTGGCCTTGTAGAAATCAACCATGTCGCCGAAGTTCTTTGGTGCTGACTTCACAAGGGCGGTGTTATAAATCATCGCAACGTTGTTGATATCAACCGGAACTCCGTACAACTTTCCCTGGTAGGAAAGATCAAAAAATTGTGTTGCGTTGAAGCGGGCTTTCTGTGATCCCGTAAGAGTCACAGGGGAAAGCTTTCCGCTCTTCGCCGCTGTAGGCACCCAGTCATTTGCTGCAACTACAACATCTGGACCGGTAGTACCCGTTGCCTTGTCAAAGGCAGCTTTCAGCGCATCAAAACTCGAGTAGGTAACGATCTTGACTGTGTATCCGGGGACCCAATCGCTCTTAGCGTCCATTACCTTTTGAAGATTTGGCCCGCGGGTTTCGTCCGCCCAGACCACGATGGTTCCGTCGGAAGCTTGCGCTCCGGGAACCACCGCAAGTGAAGTTGCGAGAGCAGCGCTGGTCATCAAACCCAGCATGCCCAGAATCCTACGATTCATACTTTTCTCCTTGACGAGATAAGGTCGCGAAAATGCGACGTTACGCCAATCTTGACCAGTGCCAGAAAGGCGGTCAAGCCAAGGAGACCAAAGCGAGGTCCATTTATACAATCGTTATGAAGTGCTACCACTTGCAGGAAATCCTGCAAAAAATTTACGAATGAAGTTGGGCTACCGTCTCGTCCCAGCCTGCGACGGATTCAGGTTTGCGTGCGCCCTTGCCAACGTAGCGAGCTGATGGGCGGACCAATCGACCAGTGCGCTTCTGTTCCAAGATGTGCGCTGACCAGCCTGCAGTACGTGCGGCAGTGAACATGGAGGTGAATAGATGCCCAGGTACCTGAGCGAAATCGAGAATGATCGCGGCCCAAAATTCGACGTTCGTTTCAAGAACGCGTTCTGGATGGCGCTCGTGCAACTCTGTAAGAGCAGCCTTCTCTAGCGCAAGGGCAACCTCGTAACGTGGGGCGCCAAGCTCCTTAGCAGTGCGACGCAAAGTGCGAGCGCGAGGATCCTCTGCCCGATAGACGCGGTGTCCAAAGCCCATAAGTCGTTCGCCACGGTCCATGATGCCTTTGACGTATGCACGCGCATCGCCTGTCTTTTCGACTTCTTCAATCATGTGAAGGACACGTGATGGTGCACCACCATGCAAAGGCCCCGACATTGCACCGATCGCACCAGAAAGTGCCGCGGCTACATCTGCGCCAGTTGATGCAATAACGCGCGCTGTAAATGTTGACGCATTCATTCCGTGCTCTGCAGCGGAAACAAAATACGCATCGATTGCACGTACATGCAATGGATCAGGCTCTCCACGCCAACGGATCATCATTCGCTCCACAACTGTGTGGGCTTTATCGACCTCAGCTTGAGGAATGGCTAATTTCTCGGCACCTCGTGCAGATTGAGCAAGGTAGGACAACACCATGACCGATGCGCGCGCCAGATTGTTTCGTGCCTCTTCATCGGAAATATCCAACAAAGGCTTCAATCCCCATGAAGGAGCCAGCATCGCGATAGCTGATTGAAGATCAACTCGGACGTCTCCTGTATGAACGGGCAACAAGAACGGTTCTGCGGCAGGCAGGCCTGGATTGAATTCATCGTCGACAAGGAGTCCCCAGACATTTCCGAATGAGACCCGCCCTACAAGATCTTCAATATCCACTCCGCGATAGCGAAGTGCGCTGCCTTCTTTATCTGGCTCAGCGATCTCCGACTCGAATGCGATAACACCTTCGAGACCTGGTTTAAATTCATCAGACATCTTGTACTCCTCTAACTGCTGAACGCCTTTTCAACGTGGATACGGGCAATTCTGCCCCTTCTGCGGATCCTTCTCGACCAGTCCTTGGCTATAGGCAACCCCATTTACGCTAGAGATGCCAATTCGAGGGAAGTGACGTTAGATACATCTATGACAGAGTTATCCCGAGCAGATATCGCGGCGATGAGGCGCACCTACAGTGAAATCCCACT
>CAYLYA010000016.1:0-33391 GCA_964387855.1 uncultured Bifidobacterium sp. | reverse complement strand
GCCTTTCACTTGAGGGGTCGAACTTTTTTTGTGCGACCAAGTTATAGACTGGCTCACAATCAAAAGAGAGCGCCGCGATGAATTTCAAGAGACTTTTTAGAATACCAGCCTCAATGTCCACTGTCTTGATCTTGATTTTAAGTCTCGTAACTGCACCCACCGCCTCAGCGACTACAAGCAACGTCAAGAGAACGACGACTTTTGTCGGCGGCGATATTCACACCCTCACCTATACCAACAATGGCCTATACGTGACCGGCCATTTGTCTGGAAGTGTGAGTAAGGATGAGGGAATCACATGGAAAGCAGTTCCTTCATTTAAGAACGCTGACATCATGGGATGGGCTACGACCAACGTCGGATACCTTGCAGGTGGACACAACGGGTTATTTCGATCCACCAATGGCGGAAAATCCTTCGCTCGGTTCAATTTCTTGGGCAAAGTCTCGGACGTCCATTCGTTAGGTGCAGCAGGCAAGAACGTTTATTTGGGCTCCCCGCAGGTGGGCTTTCTTCGATCTACCGACAGTGGGAAGACCTGGAAAGTGGCCAACCAGAAGTTTGGTCAAGGATTCATGGGATCCATGTTGGTCGATTCAGCTAACCCCTTAAGAGTTATTGCCCCTGATATGGACAACGGCCTTGTCTTAACTACTGATGGCGGCAAGACGTGGAGCCGTTTTGGTGGGCCAAGTGGCGTCATGTCGGTTGACTGGAACCGAAAGGATTCTAAAGAGATCGTTGCCTTGGGCATGGGAACGGCAGCGCTCACGAAGGACAACGGAAAAACTTGGAGCACATTTCCAGTCCCAATGGGTGCGTCTGCTATTGCGTTCTCTCCCAGCGGAGAGAAGATCTTTGTTGCGATTTTAGGCGGCGAAAAAGCGGAGATCCTAAGTAGTGTCAACGTTGGTAAGAGTTGGAATTAAAGACGCTTGTCGCATCTATCTTGACTGTTCCTTTGTTGTTCACCCACCCGGGAATTCAAGGTGGGCTTAGGTTAACTTTCCAACCATAGGTTCACCCCAAACAACCATTTGAGTGGGGGGATTCCGTGAAGAGAAAGAAATTTGGCGTAGCGATCTTCTTGGTCGCACTGTTGGGTTTGGCATTGGTCCCGACGATGTACGCGAACGCATCAGGGCAGAGCAAGAGCGTTTCGAAGATTAGTCTGAACAGCTTCAAGCACATTGTTGTGATTTACGAAGAGAACCACAGCTTTGACAACCTTTATGGAACATGGGGATCTGTGAATGGGCAGAAAGTAAATGGCCTCTCCTCCGCATCTGTGGCGAATACTGTTCAAGTAAATCAAGATGGAACACCGTTTACCTGTCTCATGCAGAACGATGTGAACCTGACATCCTCAGCGCCATTGGCCAATACTTGTTCAGATGCCACAACGGTAACGACGTTTACGAGTGCCTTCCCGAACTCTCCATTTAAGATTTCAGATTACATAGGTTCCAAGGCCACCACTTGTCCCGCTCCTGGCACTTTCGCAGCACACGGACTAACAACAGGGACAGGTCTTCCAAACGGATGCACTGAAGATCTCGTTCATCGCTTCTATCAGGAACAGTACCAAATCGATCACGGAAAGATGGATCGATATGTGACGGGTAGCGACGCAGTCGGTCTATCGATGGGCTACTACGACTCCACGCAACTGCCCATCTATCAATATCTTCACGCCGCGGGCGCTCCAAACTACGTAATTGCGGACAACTTTTTTCAGGCCGCTTTCGGCGGTTCGTTTTTGAATCATCAATGGTTGATCTCCGCGCAAACTCCAAAGTGGAAAGGCGGTGCTGTAAGTGATGCGTCGGCCAACGATTTGCACTCTGTAGTCGGTCCAGATGGTTCGCCAAAGACAACGGCGCTCCATACTGCTCCCACTTACGTCAAGGATGGCGCCCTCACCGAATGGTGCACCGTTCCCGATGCTGCGGTCACCGCGGGAGTACCTGCGACTCTTCCAACTGGAACGGCTTGTGGTGATTACGCGATTAACACGATTCAACCCACATATCAGCCTTTTGCTCCAGGAACTTCGTCCACAAAGCAACTTCCTCCTCTTACTTCATCCAATATTGGCGATGAACTCAGTGCCAAGAATATCGATTGGGCTTGGTATTCAGGCGGTTGGGACAATGCCGACGGGCGTACGGACGGTGCAGGGTGGACAAACGGAACGACTCAGGGTGTTTGCGCCGATCCGCAAGCTAATCCAAAAGCCGTCTGGCCAAACTGTCCGGACAACAACTTTCAGTATCACCACCAGGCGTTCAACTACTATGCCAATTACGCTCCTGGTACAGCAGCCCGAACGGCGCATCTGCAAGACGAAGCGAACTTCATCGCCGCTGCGAAGGCGGGTACTTTGAAACCTGTCAGTTTCGTTAAACCAATCGGGAACGAGAACGAGCACCCTGGTTATACGGGAGAAAGTTCCGGCAGTCAGCACCTCGTAGATCTCATCAAGGCGATCAAGAATGGACCTAACGGCAAAGACACTTTGATTGTGGTTACTTACGATGAATTCGGCGGGCAGTGGGATCACGTTGCACCGCCAACCGCCAAGGGAGTCTCCGATCAATGGGGACCTGGTACTCGAATCCCAGCTCTGGTGATTTCTCCCGAATTCACATCGTCAGGAGTCGACCACACTCAGTACGACACCACGTCGATTCTGGCAACGATCGAGGCAAGGTTCAAACTATCTGCACTGAGTACACGAGATGCAGCGGTCAAGAATCTTTCTGCTGCCTTGCCGGTAGGAAACAAAGCGATCACCTCTAAGAAGCAATAAAAGGGGTAGTCCCAGAGCTAGGTCACTAGCTCTGGGACTCACCATCTCGATTTTATCCACCCCCCTTGCGTGGCCGTTCTCCATCAGGAGTCGAGAAAGTGTCCTCGAAGACGCAATCATTAGTCACTAATTCCATCACCGAATTAATGTCATGATCGTTCTATTTGCCTTCGGCCTTCGCCTTTAGCAATCTGAGTCTGGCCACTACATCCTTCTTCCCAACAATGGGGAGCAAAATCGGCACCAATACGCGTCCTATGCCTTTCATTTGCGGGAATATATTTTGAAAGGTGACTTGAGTACCTTGGCCAACGGCCTCAAGTGTGAAGATATTTTTATAGAAGCCGTTCTCATCATGCGCCATGAAGACAATCTTTGATTTAGGAATGACCTCAGTGATTTCGACATCGTTGTGATGATTCTTATCGGCAGGGGGAACCCATCCGATTGAGCGATATTTGCTCCCGACCTCACCATCCACGCCAGAAACAAACTCAATGGAATATGGCTTTGGTGACCACTGGGAGTGCTTTTTGAGATCGGACACCCAAGGCCACACTGCTTCAATTGGAGCGTTGATTAATTGTGATACTAGTAACTGTGCCATTTCTCCTCCGATAAGTCTTGCTTTGGTCAATGAAGATACTTTCAGGGGAATAACTTGAAAGGCTAGGACGATCCCGCGCTTTTGGAAATACCTGTGACTTACCTTGCACCTGATACAGGGATCTCCTCCTAAAGACCGCTGCTAATGTCTAGGAATGGCGTTAATCAGCCGAAAGCAATTCCTAAGCCTCCTAGCGCTTGTCCTTTTCCAGGTGGGGCTCCCCAGTGCGAACGCGGCGGTTGGCCCGACACTCAAGCCGACCCGGTTGGGCCAGACGGTTATATGGCGGGGAAAGAAGTACACCGCGATCAAGTCAGGTAGAAAGTTGATCTGGAACAAGGGTGTTGCACTCCCCGCTCCAAGGTCATCAGCTACACAGACTCCTAGGGCAACGCCGACTCCTACGGCAACGCAGGTTGCAGCGACCGAGTTGCCGCAGCACGGCACATTTCAGATTGATCTGGCGGCATCCAGTGAGGTTCCCAACGGTGAAACTCGCATCTTCTACCCCAGCGATCCGCATGCCCGGGGCAAAGGTTTTGTCATAACTCGGGAGAAAAATTCCTTGATTGCTTTTGATGTGAACTGCACTCACGAGACTTGTCCCGTTGAGATGGGCACTCCACATCTAGTGTGCAATTGTCATATGTCCTATTTCAATCGAATATCGGGTGTCGTAGAAGGCGGTCCCGCAGTCGAGCCTTTGCGCGGATACCCTGTTTCAGAGGCAACTGGGCGAATAGTTGTAAGTGATTCTTACTAGAAATTTCATTACGTTCTGCGGGTTTGCCCCTTTGCGAGTGTCAGTCAGTGGTTTGTTCGAAAATAGTGCTTATGCGT
Organism: uncultured Bifidobacterium sp.; assembly: GCA_964387855.1. Lineage (GTDB taxonomy): Bacteria > Actinomycetota > Actinomycetes > Nanopelagicales > Nanopelagicaceae > QYPT01. The sequence goes on along the minus strand of CAYLYA010000016.1, from coordinate 29,132 downwards.
ATCCAGATGGCATGCGAGGCGTGTAGTTAGCCTCTAGCTTTTCGATCTCCTCTAACGTAAGCGAAATATCCAATGCCGTCACCGCATCCGCGAGATGATGTGCTTTGGTTGGCCCAACAATCGGGGCAGTAACCATCGGGTTCTTCAAAACCCACGCAATCGAGATTTGAGCCATCGGAACTCCCCTCTGGGTTGCGATCTCCTCAACTACGTCGATGATGGATTTATCTCCAGCGCCGTAGTTGCGTTCGGCAGCTGGATCGTGGTCAAAGCGATGAGTATGAGTGCCGTGAGGTCGAGCAAGTCGACCCTTCGCTAGGGGACTCCACGGAATGCTGGCGATCCCCTGGTCCCTTAGAAGCGGGAACATCTCTCGCTCTTCTTCTCGCTGGATGAGGTTGTATTGGTTCTGCATCGTGATGAATTTCGTCCACCCTCGAAGTTCGGCCGAATACTGCATTTTCGAGAATTGCCACGCCCACATTGATGATGCGCCGATATATCTCACCTTCCCAGCCTTGATCACATCGTGAAGTGCCTCCATTGTTTCTTCAACCGGAGTGTTCGGGTCGAAGCGATGGATTTGATAAAGATCCACGTAATCGGTGCTAAGTCGTTTCAGGGAGGCATCAATCTGCTCCATGATGGCTTTGCGAGACAAGCCTTCTCCGCCTGGTCCGTCATGCATCTTGAAATTCACTTTGGTGGCAAGGACGATGTCGTCTCGCTTGGAGTATTTCTTGATTGCGCGTCCGACGATTTCCTCCGATGTGCCTATTCCATAGATATTTGCTGTGTCCCAGAAGGTGATTCCGAGATCAATTGCTTGGCGAAAAATCGGCTCAGCTTGTTCGTCGTTGAGCGCCCATTCGTTGAAGCCTTTCGACGTATCGCCAAAACTCATGCACCCAAGAGCGATGCGGCTGACCTTCAAACCCGATTTCCCCAGGTATACATATTGCATCTTCAGCTCCTGACTTCAAATAAGGAAATGATTTCTTCGGTGGTGCCAGTCTCGCCTAAGCGAGGAAAGATTCGCGTGATGTTGTTCTTCTTCAAGTAGTTACCGAGGTCGGTATTTGTAAATACTCCCCAGGACCGCTTGGTTACAAGATGGTCGCTTGCCTGCTGATTCAATTCGGGAATCAGGTCGGACCACCCTTTGGGACGCTTGCCTCCTTTGCGTGCTGATTTCCCTTGTTGAATGCTAGTTGAAGTCCTTGCGTTGAACTTACAAGAGTTTGACCTTTAGGCTGGATACTAGGAGGCTCGCATGAGAAGCAAGACCACCTTTATTGCGCTAGCAGCGGCTTTCCTCATTGGGTTATTTGCCTTCTCTTTACTTGGCGATGCAATTGGCACCACGCAAGCAAGTTCTCCGACACCCACGGTGAGTCAATCACCAACTCCAAAACCTCTGCGACTTCTATGCTTTAACAAATCCACGAAGGCCTTGCGGACATCAGATATGAAGTCTGGGTGCAAGGTCGGGGAAAGCAGCCTTGGTGCCACGGCAATAAAAAGGCCTGCGACACGACCGACTGGTCTTAACCCATTCTTGGAAGCACGCTTTGTGGCTGCCCAGGCCGCGGCGAAAAAGGCTCGGCGCTCACTTGTGATCACATCAGGATTTAGAAGTTATGCAGTCCAAGCCGTCTTGTTCGAGGCTGCGGTCAAGAAATATGGAAGCGAGGAGGAGGCTGCAAAATCGGTCCTACCGCCGGATGCCTCGCATCATCCTTGGGGACTTGCCCTCGACATCAATTATCCAAACGATCCGCTCTCCGCAAAATGGCTGGAGATAAACGGTTACAAGTACGGGCTATGTCGGATTTACAAGAATGAATGGTGGCATTTTGAAGGTGTTGCAGCCCCAGGGCGTCGCTGCCCTGCGATGCACCCGGATGCTACGTGGGACTTAGAATGATCGCGACATAAATTTGACGTCGACCTCTCAGGTTTCTCAGATCTTGAGCGCGAAACCACTCTGGATCAAAGATGGTGGGCTCTCCAAGAATTGGTCGAGAACCCCGACCTAGGACGAGCAAGCAGTAAGTTCACCCTGGAATTCTGTGTGAAAATACTCGGATGTCGATTGATGCCTCGTTAGTTAGATCCCTCAATAGTTGGGGAGAGCACCACAGATCCCTCGTTCGCATTTGTTCCAACGACCTCGTTTACGTCGTGATCTTGCTGGCGGCTCTGTGGTTTGTGATCCAAATCCTCAAGTCATATCCTATTAAATCGGGATTGAGAGACTTCGCAGCCAATCTCGTAGTGAAGGGAATTGTCACACTCGCGATTCCGCTGGGGATTGCGATTGTGATTTCTGAATCAATCTCAGCGATCTTTGTTCGCCAGCGTCCATTCGTTGCAGACTCAAGCGTGCATTTACTCGTACCCCATGGTGCAGACGGTGGAATGCCTTCGCATCACATCGTATTCATGGCCGCATTAGTAGCATCCGTTTATTACTACGACAAAAGAATTGCGATGTTATTTGCGGTGCTTACTCTGGTCACTGGAATTGCGAGAGTAGTTGCGGGAATCCATTATCCAACCGACATTTTGGTGGGTGCACTGATTGGCGCTGGCATTGTCTATGTGTATCGCCGTGTTCTTCCAGCAAATGCGTTGAATCTGGGCACATCGTCTTCTAGAAATGCCTAAATGATGGAATTGGAGTTCCGAACCACGAGTGTGAGAACCCCTGATGGCAGGGATCTGTTGGTGGAGTCCACTGGCGAACCGACGGGTAAAACGCTTCTCTTTCACAATGGCACTCCCACTAGCCGGAAGATATTCCATGACATGGCCGAGGAGGTTAACGCTCGAGGCGCTCATCTGCTCTGCTATGACCGTCCAGGCCATGGAGGATCGTCGCCGCATCCTGGGAGGACTGTGGCCGATTCAGTTCGCGATGTCTCGGTTATCGCGAGTCATTTTGAAATAGAGCGAATGGCGGTGTGGGGAATATCGGGAGGCGGTCCCCACACGATTGCGGCTGCTGTTCTCTTACCTGAGTTGGTCTGTGCCGCTGCAACTTTTGCCTCTCTAGCTCCGACCACAACTTCGGACTTCGACCATTTCGAGGGAATGACAGAGAGGAAACGAAATCAGCGGAGTCTGTATTTCTCTGATCCGGTTGGGTTTCAAACGCACTTGCAAGAAAGTCGCGAAGAAATCATGGGCGCCACCGAAGCTTATCTTGCAGCGAAACTCCAAGCGATGCCGGTGGAGGCGAGAGTCTCGAAATCCTTTTATCAATTCTCCTATGAAACTATGCGAATAGCGGTAGAGAATGGAATTGAAGGCTATTGGGAGGATTACCAGGCGTTCTTCTCCGATTGGGGAATCGATTTCACTGCTAACACAGTGCCAATTCAGATTTGGCACGGTCAGAGGGATTTGGATGTTCCATTTCAACATAGCCAATGGCTATCGAAGGCAATTCCGCAATCGGAGCTTCATTTGACCCAGCTTGATGGTCATTTTTCAATACTCGAAAACCATCGGGTCGAAGTGATGGAGTGGCTCCTCAGTCACTTCTAGTGAAGTCGACCAAGGGCTTGAAGGAAATACAGGTCGGCGTCACTGATACGGACGGCACTGGAGTCGCTTTTGCGTCTGGAGTCTTCATGGATGAAACCTGAGTGAAAACGTTCTTTCTTTCTACGTGTCATTTTCCCCTCCTTTCCAAATCAATTTCTGGCCAAAGTGAAATTGCCACTTATCGTTGATGCATTTATTACTACAGCTTCTGAATTCTTTGAAGGAGTTTGAGTGTTGGAATTTAAGGAAATCTCGGACTCCAATATCCCACTGATGGATTTTCCGTCCACTTCAACCTCTAGGTCTGGGGCAATATGAACCTTGATATCCCCGCTTATGCTATTTAGTGAGTACTCGCAGCCCGAAAATGTGTGTGTAGATATGTTTCCCGAGATTGTCTTGAGTGCACACGATCCTGTGGGATTGTGAAGTACTGAGATCGATCCCGATATGCAATTTATATCGATGCTGTTAACCGTTTGTTCGACGTCTACATTCCCAGAGATAGTGGTTATCTTGAGTTCAGTGGAGGTCGGCAATTGCACGACCACTAGGAACTTTGTGGAAATGGAGTTCAAGAATCCTCGAAGTCCGCGGTTATGCTTGTCGACTCGAATTGTTAACGAGTGATTCTTCGATGAAATATCGATGTACTCGTCGAGATTTCTGGTGCTATCGAATTTTCCGTAGATGGTTACGTGAGATTTCCCATCAGGAGAGGCGGTGACCTTTACATCACTGGAGACAGTCGCGATTGAAACATCGGGGTTATCAATATCAAATGCCTCTTCATGCAGGACACTGGATGATTCATTAATTCTCATTAGCTTCTTCCCTTCCCCTTTAGTTGTCTTCTTCCGAGTGAGCCCGCCAAACTCCCTCTTTCACTTGCTTTCAATAACCAGGAATTGAGAGAGATCCCCTCGTTGGTTGCAGCGCTCTCGATTCGCGACTTGAGATCTTCAGGAAGGCGAAGGGTGATCCTGGCGTTCAATTCCGATGGGGTCTCTCTAGGGACCGACTCATCCTGAAGGTAGACGAGCTCAACCTCGTCGCCCGCCAATCTCGCCTCAATCCGGGCTCCGGGGAATTGCCCCTTAAGTTCGTCCGCGGCTTCGGTCAGGGCCTCCAAGAGACGGGTTCGAAGTACGGGTTCAAGAGTCGGAATCAAGCGTGAAACAGCAGATTCAAGGTCGGGCCCGCCCAACTTCCCCAGAGCCTTCAGGTCTGCCGAGAGCAGATCGATGAATTTTGACATCTTCATGACGTCACTATGACATCATCATGACGTCGCTGTCAAGTACCCGATTCAGAGTAGTTGCCCGAACTGGCAGAATCGTCGGATGTACGTTCCCAAGTATTTTGAGGTTAGCGAGTGGGACGAGATCACCGGATTTGTCGCTCGCGCGCGAGCCGCGGATTTGGTGACGACGGATTCGACCGGTCTTCCCGTGGCCACGCTCATGCCGGGTATCTGGGACACGTCCTCCATTGATGATTCTGATTTCGGGCGCTTCGTCATGCACATGGCAAGGGCGAATCCGCAATGGAAATCGATAGAGCCAGCCGCTAAAGGTTTGGCGATTGTCCACGGCCCCCAGGCGTATGTGTCGCCCTCGAACTACGAAGGCAAATCAACCGACCACAAAGTTGTGCCTACGTGGAACTATCAAAGTGTTCACCTAAGCGGCACTATTGAAGTGAGCGGAGACGTGGACCTTCTACGTCAGATAGTCGCCAGCCTTACAGATTTTCATGAACAGGATCGTTCCGAGCCTTGGAAGGCTTCGGAGGTAGACCCTAAATACTTCGAAGCACAATTGCGAGGAATTGTTGCCATAATCCTTCACGTTACGAAAGTCGAAGCAAAATATAAACTCAGTCAGAATCGAAGTATGGAAGATCGCCGACGGGTAATTGATGATTTATCTAGTTCGCAATTGGCCGACGATCAATCAATTTCGGAAGAGATGAAGAAGACTCTATGGTGATTATGCACGTGGCCCTGCTTCTTGGGTGTGCGATTGCGATTTATCTCGCATGTGAGTGGTTTGTAAATGCTGTTGAATGGCTGGGCGTTCGTTTGAACATGGGGACCCTTGCAATCGGCACTGTCTTGGCTGCAATCGGTACCGCGCTTCCAGAAAGTGTGGTGACTTTAGTTGCAGTCACTATGGGACATTCCTCATTGTCGAAGGACATCGGCGTTGGCGCCGCAATGGGCGGCCCGCTTGTGCTGGCGACAATTGCCTACGGTGTCACTGGATGGATGCTGATACGGCGGAGGCGATCACTTGCAGCTAAAGGAGGCGATGAGAAGCGCGAGCTGCTAGACGATGTTGATTTGAGCCGACTTCCGACAGACCAGAAGTGGTTCTTATCTATCTTTTTTGTCAAAGTCGCACTCGGACTTGTTGCTTTCGCACTCAAACCCTGGTGTGGATTGTTGTTTTTTGCGGCTTACGGCGTGTATTTCTACAAGGAGATGCGAGCTGATGCGGAGGCTCACTCCAGCATTGATCTTGAACCACTGAAGCTTCAGCCCAATAGGAAGACTCCGTCCGGGTGGGCCGTTCTGGTTCAAACAGTCATTACCCTGGCGATCATTTTTGTTGCATCGCAGTTGTTTGTAGCTCAACTTGAGTGGGCTGGCCCGGAACTCGGACTATCCGCCGCTGTTACGGCGCTTTTGCTATCTCCGGTTGCCACCGAATTGCCAGAGGTAATGAATGCGATCATCTGGGTACGACAGGGCAAGACCTCCCTTGCCCTCGCCAATATCAGCGGTGCGATGATGATTCAGGCAACGGTGCCTTCGGGCTTGGGAATCTTGTTCACCCCATGGCACTTTGACGGACCTCTTCTGCTTTCGGGTGTAATCACGATCATGGGCATCCTCTATCTGCTATGGCTCATGCGCACCAAACGATTCACTTCTACACGCTTGGCCCTGTCCGCGGTCCTTTATGGGGTCTTCGCTCTAGGACTAGTGCTCGTCACCTAGCACGAACGATTTTCCGGAATTACAATCTAAATATGCGAAGGTTTCGTGGATCTGTTTTAGCTCTAGTGGCAATATTCTCTCTTTTGTTCGCGCAACAAACGCTGCCGGCGCAGGCGGCGAGTTCACCCACATTCTTCGTCTACGAACTGACAGATGGAGTGATCGTCGACAACGCGGTGAAAACATACGTACCGCTTGGGAAGGCCTATGGAATCAGGTATCGAGTAGACAACACTGGAGCAAGTGGACCAGGAAGTTTGATTTTCAGAATGTATTCCGATGGAACCCTGCTGTGGACGCAGACCGCAAAGGTCTCTGCCAATGGTGTATTCACAAGAAAGATATCTGCGCATGTATTTACCAAGGGGACAAAGAATTACGGACCGTTCTATATATGTGTCACTGAAGTCCTAGCATCAGGAAAGAAGGATGTGAGGGCGCCGTGCACAAAGTGGATATGGGTACCGATAGAAGTGCCGATTGCTTATGTTTCAAACGGATGCGGCGGCATGACACCCAGTGATTGGGTCAACAAGAAAGAAATACAGATGTTGGATACTCAAGATCTGGGCGGTGGAATAATCGTGAGTTTTCGCAACGCATGTAATTTCCATGATGCGGGATACAAGGGACTCACGGTTAAAAATCCATCGATCGGCAAAGTCGAGTCGACCAGGCACTGGACTCGAAAAATAGTCGACGATAGATTCAAGCAAGAAATCCTTATGACATGCGCAAACCTTGCCAAACTGGGTTTGAAGGACAGGAAGATCTTGCTCGCATTGCCAACAGCGATTCCCGCCTGCAACGTCTGGGCCGAGCGATATTACTTCGCGGTGCGGTCAGTAGGCGCGCTCTTTTTCGATGCAGACCCGACGGTGCCGGGAAATCAAGGCATGTATGTCACTCTCCCGCCAAGTTCTGGCTACCCCTACAACATTGGCCGCGATATTTCGTAAGTCGCCTTCGATTATTCCCTGTATCCTTTGGCGGTTGGCGTCCGTAGCTCAACGGATAGAGCTTCTGACTTCGGATCAGAAGGTTGGGGGTTCGAGTCCCTCCGGGCGCACTTTCTTGGCTTACCCATGGACTTGATCTCTTTTCCTTTTATGTTTAAAAGACGGATGTTCGTTGCCACCAGCTCCTGGTGACGGCACAATACGAAAGTGAAGAGCGAACCCATAATTCGCCGTACCGCACGCGTTCTTTTATTGGATGAGCTAGATCGGATATTGCTCTTCCAAGGACAAGACCCATCCAACCTGTCAGATATCTTTTGGTGCCCTGTGGGTGGAGGTATTGAGCCGGGCGAATCACCCGAAGATGCGGCGAAACGCGAAGTGCGGGAAGAGACTGGGTTGATTGATTTTGATCTCGGGTCACACGTTTGGAATCGCGAAGATAAATATTCATTTAACGGTCGAGATTATCAAGTGAGCGAAACCTGGTTCCTTTCTCACGTTTCCTCATTCGAGATAGATACGTCAGCGCTCTCTGATCTAGAGCGAGTCTCTTTCGTCCAGTATCGATGGTGGACTCAAAGCGAACTTGATGTCACCACGGAAATCATGACTCCTCGCCAACTTGCGCCCTTACTCAAGGACCTACTCCTAAACGGTGTCCCAGAAGTGCCCTTAGAAATTGAGTTTGGGTCGAGCAAGATCTAAGACTGATTGCCAGTGTCCATTTTCGTCCCGTTGCGCGCACTCAAGTCTTGTTGACAGCACCAATCTCTGACCTCACGATTCCGTGGCTATAGTCTTATCGCGTGACGAGATCCATCATTGTAATTACGGGTCTCCCCGCGAGCGGGAAAACCACTTTGGCACGCCTTTTGGGAGAGGAACTTGGTTTTGTCGTAATTGATAAGGATGATTTCCTTGAGACTCTCCTTGGTTCAGTGCAGGAATTCGATGCTGAGTTTCGTTATAGGTGCAGTCGTGAGGCCGACAAACAATTTGAACGGGCTGCGCGTGAGGCTGGGGACGCAATTCTTGTTTCACATTGGAAAGGCCCCGATGAGGATCGCGAGTCCGGTACGCCAAGTGCGTGGCTGCGTGAATTTGATTCCGTCATCGAAATAGTTTGTCAGTGTTCGGTGGCTACGGCGGTTCGACGATTTAAGAGTAGAAGCCGCCACCTGGGGCACGGTGACAATAGGAGCCACCCGAGCCAACTTCTGAGTTGGTTTAAAGAGGACAGTCTTAGAGAATCTCTGGGCCTCGGGCCCCTAATTAAAGTTAACACTGAAGCAATTGTGGATGTTAAGAAACTTGGGCAGGAAGTCCGCCAATTCACGTGAGGCACCCCGAACATTTACAGAGAGATCAAGGATGTCCAGTGCCCAGTTTCGTTCCCTCGGGCGCACGCACTTGGATCTACCCCTGCTTTCGTTTAATTTCTATACATCATCGCCTCTAATCAATACCCTTGTGACGTGAGATTTCTTAGGAAAGTCGTCATTCATATAGGGGCGTTTCTGACACGATTGCTCAAGGGACTTAAGTCTTATAACAGGAGAACTCTTTGGTAATGCCGTTCTTCCACCGTCTTCTCCAGCGTAAGTCCTTTTTGAATCCCCCTCTTAGAGGTTTATTTGTCAGAGACTAACGACTGATTCCCATTGCCCAGTTTCGTCCCTCCAGGCGCACAAGTATGAAGCGCGATCCCTATTTAGAAGTTGCTTTTTTCACGATTGACGGAGTCCGAGCAATGACACGTGGAGTTATATTCCTAAACTGCACATTCTGACAAACTTTCCTCCCTATCCACGCTCCGTCGCTCGTGCTTTTAGTCGTTACGCATACGTTCCACTTCGAATCCGTCGGCAGTGAAAACTTTATATAGGTCCTCGTCGCATCGTAGGTGTGTGAGGGGATTATGGTTCTAGCCCCCTTTCCGCTTTTTTTCAAGGTAATAGAGAAGGCAGGATTCTCAACATGAAGATTTAGAATGCCTTTCCCGGCATTCCATTGTCCAGAATAGATACCGATCGCCCCAGTGAGGTTCTGTGGATGTGTTGGAGTTCCGATCCTTATCCAGTCCGCTTTTGTAAAGCCGAAAAGTTTCCCGTCAATCAGAATCTTCCCACCCGTAAAATCCCAGTAAAATTGCGAATAATTTGTCGAAATATTTTTTTGCGGATCATTGTATTTGGGATCTTTAGAATGATCGTAGTGGACGTCATTTGGAGGCAGACCTTCATCCAGACTCTGCCCCTTAATATTGAACACCGCTTCATGAAGCCATTCATGCCAAATCACACTTTCGTGAGGAACGCCGATGTCGGTGAAAGTGAGCGCATAGGGCGTTATAGGAAATCGAATCGCCCTCTCCTCTCCGGCGAGCCCTAAGAACATTGTGCCCAGGCCCCCTTGATCGGGATATCTGTACATGACAACGTCATAGCCTTTGGTGAGAAATTCTTTCTGAGTCAATTGTGGAGGATCCCCAGTAATCGGATAAACATCGTCCCCCATATCCCAAATATCAATGTCGGCGGTTACGCCGCAATCACTAGCGCTAGCGATTCCATCCAGAAATGGTTGTATCTCCAAAGTCTGTAATCTTGCGAGTCCTTCATCGTGAGGCAATGTTGAACCATCTGCACCTACAAAGTACTCAAGCATCGCCATATGCCAGTGTGCTGCGCCTGGACAAGTCGGAGAACTCAGCGAAGCGGTTATTCCTTGCGGCGTCGCGGCCACTGCTGAACCAGACACGGCAGATACAAGGATGAGGACAATTCCAAGCGCCACAGCGTGGAACAAGTTGATAGTGAGTCTAGGAATTCTTCTGTCTGATTTCAGAAACTCACTCCTATCGCCTTGAAGTCCCTTGGTGACAATTTCCAAATGAGACTGCGGTTTTTGAAAGGCTAGCTGTCTGCCACCAGGCTCACAAGAGTTCCAGTGGTCATTAAATTGGACATCGTCCAAGCTAACAGAGGTTGATGCCCGATTCCCAGTGCTCAGCTTCGTCCCTCCGGTGCACTTTTAGTTACTCCCTGTGATATTAGTTTCTGCCAAATTGATGGTGCGGGTTCGATCCCCGTCGCTAACACCGTAGCCTCAAGTTCTCTTGACTGGTCTATTGGCATCGATCAAAAAGTTAAGAAAACTGAGCAGGGGTCTTGGGTGAAAACCTAGGACCCCTTCCTAATTCTTTTGGCAATATACTGCTAGGCCGTCAAATACCCGGATAAGATTTTTTGAGATCAAAGAAATCATGATCTCCAAGTTGCTACACCGCCATGATGACTGCAAGTGCCGCGTCGAGATTGGCTATAAGAGTAGGTGCTATCCCAACATTTTGCAGATGCCCCTGCAGGCCATGCTAGAGTTTTTGAAGGATTTTTTATGCAGTTACCTTTGGAGTTCTTGTAACTTCCCTTGGCACATTGTTGGAACTTCGTACTCAAATGAGTTTGCGAATTGAAATTTTGGGCAAACGCTTGTGAGGTGTTAAACGAGAGCAATAGAGTCAATGAAATTGAGTAACCTACAAGTTTTGCCGATTTCCCCATGGTTAATCCTCGATTCATCGCGGGGAAGGAATGACGATTTTAGTGTCCTACTCGGGAATCCCTTGACGAAATCAGCGGGTTGTTGTCGGATTAGGGGATCGTCGTTCGTAGTAGGGGTGATCGGCGTCCGCGAGGGGCGCCGCCCAACACAGGAGAGGAATCGCGATGAACTATCTGATTTCGGTGATTGACGACCAATCCAACTCTGCCTCTGGCGATGAGATGGCGGCCATTGATGTTTTTAATGAGCATCTCCAGTTCGAGGGTCACTGGGTTTTTGCCGGCGGCCTTGGATCCCCCAGTAACGCCACTGTCATTGATAACAGAGGTGGTGCAAATCTGATCACTGATGGGCCCTTCGTTGAGTCGAAGGAGTACATCGCCGGCTTTTGGATCATTACCGCACCTAACTTCGATGTGGCGCTCAAGCTCGCTACCGAAGGGTCGAAGGCCTGTAACCGAAAGGTTGAAATACGCCCTTTCTTGGAATAGTACCTCCGGGCGCACTAACTAGCGGTAGTAGATCTTCCCTGTGGAAGTGTTCGGCAATGTCGCGCACGATCCGGTTCCGACAATCACGGACATTGTTGTCTTGCTTGTCACTGTAACCGCCACGGATTGAGTGTCGTTTGACCAACAATGACTAGAGCCAACTATTACATCGGAAGGCTTTCTCCAAGTGGAAGATTGCGAGCCAACCATCATCTGACTAATCGACCCCGAGGCGTTCAAACCGCCTATGCGCACCAATCCACTTGGGTCCGTTGAAAACATAATTTGGGATTGATAGGAGCCGTCGTAAGTAAGGTGATCGGTTTGCGTGTCCTGGCTGATAAACCACATTCCATCTGCTGTTCCAGATAGTCCTTCTGTGACAACTCCACAAGTAGTTCCGGGTACTGGATCGCTACCAGGTGCACCAAGTTTCGCCAGCCATGCTGCCTTTTTGGATGGGGTGTAAAGGTCATACGGGCAGACGCTATGAAGTGCGTTGCTCGTCGCGAAATGCGACGGGACGATGAAATCATTTGTGTGCGCTTGGTTGTCCACCCAAAAATCAAAAGCGACACTGTTTTCACCAAGTTTGTACCATCCAATTTGTTCCCCAGCTTTTATGGGCGTTGGCGCAACAGGCTGTCCTGCACTTGATGCCATTGGCTCGGTTGGTACGGCGCCGGCAACTTTGCCTACCACGCCTTTGATATGGAAGAACTTCACGGAGATTCCGCATCCGGCATCGAAATAGAGCGAGTACTCGGGTTGGTAATTAGCTGATGCCCCCGAGACTTTGTAATAGTTTGCCGAATTCAACGTCATGTTTACCGGGGCGTAAATTGGTAGTTCTTTTCCTAAGAATTCGTTCTTGGGATGCACGTATGAACGGACTGCGATTACCCCGCCGGTTCCAGTCTGTTCTCCAATTGGCGTGACATCTCGTACATAACTTGGGTCAATGAAATCCGCAGTGAACTCGGGAAGTTTCGTGCAGTCTTGCGTTTGTGGATTCATAGGCGGGGGCGACGTTGTCTGTGTAGTGGGGCCATTTGGCTGATCCTGCTTGCCCATATTCTTTGCGGGAAGGACTTGCCAGATATTCCGCTTTCCTTTTTTCTTGCACACGACGCTGCCGCCTGGGCCATTGCCCGTCGTTGCTCCTATTTTTTTACACGGAGTCCCAACCAGAGATTTGGCTTGGGCGGCGGGGATTGCCCCTAACACCAAACTGATAGAGGTTGTTGCGGTCACCAATAGCAGTGCGAGGCGTCTGGTTAACATTGGAGGAGTTAAGCAGAGTAAGGGGTCGAACTCAACGATTGCCTGACTATTTCGAGCACGGTAATACACTGATTGTGTGGACTCAATCGGACTCACCAAAAGTGAGGCTGAGCGACGTTTAGAGTCGGATGGTCCCAATCTTCTTCCAAGTGCCAAACCCAGAAATTTCCTTCAGCAATTTGTTGGCGTTGTTCGCGAACCGATGCTCAGTCTTCTGGTGGCGGCTGGCCTTATCAACTTCATAGTATCCGAGCTCTTGGATGCATCCGTTTTGATGCTTACGGTCTTCATTGTGGTCGGCATTTCCCTCTACCAATCAAGCCGGACGGAACGAGCACTAGAGGCCCTTCGGGATCTTTCCTCTCCGAGAGCGCTTGTAGTTCGAGATGGTATTGAAAAGAGAATTCCTGGAAAGGATGTTGTGCGCGGGGATCTGGTCATCCTTAGTGAGGGAGACCGTGTTCCCGCTGATGGGCGTCTCATCAGCGCATCAAATCTAAGTGTTGATGAATCCATGCTCACTGGCGAATCACTTTCTCTATACAAGAAATCCGAGGATCGTGTTTTTTCTGGCACCTTGGTAGTGACGGGTTATGGTCGGGCGGTTATCGAAGAGATTGGCGCGAAAACTGAGCTTGGAAAGATCGGTACAGCGCTGCGTGGAATTGGGATTGAAAGAACGCACCTTCAGAGGGAAGTTGATCGACTCGTACGTTTTATCTACATTGCCGCATTGGTCGCAGCGGTGGCCGTGGTCGTCATCTATGGCTTTACGAGAAATGATTGGGTGGAAGGATCGCTTGCAGGTATAGCGGCCTCAATGGCGTTATTGCCCGAAGAGTTTCCTGTCGTACTCACGCTCTTTCTGGCGATAGGCGCTTGGCGTATGTCCCAGAAGGGTGTCATTGCACGAAGGTCGGCGGTGATCGAAACTCTCGGATCTGCCACGGTGATCTGCGTCGACAAGACGGGCACCATCACGATGAATCAGATGGCCGTGCACGAATTGAAAATCGATCACGAACTGTTCGTCCTCGACGGCAATCCCATCCCCGAGGCCTATTGCGAGATCACGGAAGCAGCCTTGCTCGCTTGTCCGGTAAATCCCTTTGACCCCATGGATAAGGCGTTTAGCTCGATTGCGGCACGCGACCAGAATTGGGAGTTGGTGCGCGAGTACCCCATAACTGGCGCGATGATGGCAATGTCAAATGTCTGGCAGACGGGAAATGGCTACATTGCTGCCTCAAAAGGAGCGCCCGAGGCGATCGCAAGTCTTTGTGATCTCGATGATAGAGAAATCGAGGCGATCATCAGGGACGTTGACGATGCAACGCAACGGGGTTTTCGAGTGCTGGGGGTGGCTAAGGCGACTTTGGATATCGCATCCACACTCCCTGACTCTCCTGACAAGTTTGAATTTCACTATCTCGGTCTCGTTCACTTGCATGATCCGGTTCGCCCCGGGGTTCCAAACGCAGTTGCAGAGTGCGCTCGCGCCGGAGTGCGAACGGTCATAATCACGGGCGATTATCCAGGGACGGCTTTATCTGTTGCTAAAGAAGTTGGCCTCAATTGGAAAGCGGGTGTGATTACCGGGCCTGAATTGGACAAGTTGAGCGATCTCGAATTAGCCGAGCGAATCAAAAGCGTGAGCATTTTCGCCCGCATGGTTCCCGAGCAGAAATTGAGACTCGTCCGTGCCCTCAAACTTGATGGCGAGGTCGTTGGCATGACAGGTGACGGCGTGAACGATGCACCGGCACTTCGCGCAGCCGACATTGGAATTGCTATGGGTGGACGTGGCACCGATGTGGCAAGGGAGGCTGCATCACTAGTAATTACTGATGACGATTACACCTCAATCGCCGGAGGCATCCGTCAAGGTCGTGGAATCTTCGCCAATCTCCAGAAGGCGATGTCCTACATCATCGCAATCCATGTGCCGATATTTGGAATGGCTCTTATCCCGGTATTCGTCTCAAAATGGCCTCTGGTCTTGCTGCCAGCGCAGATCGCTTTTCTTGAATTGATTATTGATCCTGCGTCATCTGTAGTCTTTGAGTCAGAACAGACTGATCCAGACATCATGAGTCGCAAACCCCGCGATGTGAGCGCAAAAATGTTCGATAGACGTGGCCTCGCAATCTCGATTGCTCAGGGTTTCGGTGTCCTAGTTGTGGTGCTGGCTATGTACTTATGGGCGCTGAAATCAGGCAAGAGCGATGATCTTGTTCGAACAATGAGCTTCGGTACGCTCATGCTGGGAAACATTGCCTTAGTTCTTGTGAATCGGTCGCAGCACCTTTCCATTCTCCAGACTTTTAAAGAGCGAAAGAATAAGACAATCAAATGGGTTCTAGGCGGCGGAATTGTTATGTTGGTCCTGCTCGTGAATGTCCCCTTAGCTCGCGACGCCTTCAATCTTGCCTACATGAATTTTGTTCAATGGATTCTCGTCGTGTTTGCCGGATTTGGCAGCGTTCTCTGGTTTGAGATTTACAAACTGATCAAGCAGTCTCGAAGGGAATGAAATGACGAAATTCATGGCTTTGAACATCTCAGTCTCACAAGACGGGTTTATGGCAGGATCAAACCAATCAAAGGATGCGCCGCTTGGCATTGGTGGGGAATCGCTGCACACGTGGGCGTTGGTAACGAAAGCATTTAGACAATGGCATGGCGAGATCGGCGGGACTTCGGGATTCGACAATGATTACATCGAGCGTGGTTTTACGAATATCGGCGCGACAATCATGGGCCGAAATATGTTTGGTCCAATCAGGGGTGAATGGCCCAATGAAGAATGGAAAGGCTGGTGGGGTTTAAGCCCTGGATACAAGCACCCTGTATTTGTCCTGACTCATTACTCGAGACCCACGCTGGATATGGGCAATGGAACGGTGTTCCATTTTGTGACGGGCGGAGTGCAACAAGCGTATGAGATGGCTCTAGATGCATCGAATGGAAAGGACGTCAGAGTCGGTGGCGGCGCCTACACAATTCAACAATTCATGAATGCCGCGTTGTTGGACGAAATTCACATCGCTCAGATCCCAACAATGCTGCTTACGGGGGAGAAATTGTTTTCTAATCCCACATCACAACTGAAGAATTACCGAGAACTGCCCGAAGTGATATCGGGAGATGTAGTACACCAGGCTTATGTGAAATCTAGCGCATGAAGAGCGCATCAAGTCTTTTCGTAGTGAAGTAGAGACCACTTGCGATCAATACGAGGAAGTAAACAACGTGCCACAGAAGGCCAATATTGATTGCCCCAAGTGTCAATCCTCTTATCAACTGAATGGCCTGCCAGAGAGGGAACGCCTCGATAATCTTCTGCAACCAGGGTGAAAAGACGGTGATCGGGAAGAAGGATCCAGAGAAGAGGAACATCGGCATCATGACAATTTGAATGATGTTCATCTGCTGATAGCTCGAGAAATACGACGTAATTGCCATTCCCAAGGATGCAATTCCAAAGGCGATTAAAACGGCCGCAGGTATCGCGAGAATCCCCCACCAACTTGGGATTAGACCAAGCGGGGCGACCACGGCCATGAAGCCAATGGCGTACATGAGGCCACGCAGCAGCGCCCATGCGATTTCGCCCAATGCGACATCAAGAGGCCCCAGTGATGTCGCGAGCATGCCGTGATAGAGACGTGTTTCATGCATCTTCTCGAAAACGTTCCAGGTCGAGTCAAAGATCGCGCCGTTCATGGCACTTGTGGCGAGTAGGCCCGGCGCGATGAACGCGGCGTAGGTGACCATCTTGCCGTCTCCCACATCTATGCTCCCGACAAACTTGCCCACGCCATAGCCGAAAGAGAAAAGGTAGAGAACTGGCTCAATGAAGCCCGAGACAATGATGATCCAGGTAGAGGATTTGAATGCGATGAAACTGCGTTGAAGAACTGCCCGTGATCGGCCTGCGTAGTAGCGGTCGCCCATCTTGCCGGCCCTGCGTTCGGCTATGGCTACAGCCAATGACGTAAGCACTATTTCTGCAGCTTCCGTGAATACTGCCGGAAGGCGAAGAAGAGCCCTAGTACCAGCATTGCCAAGAGGTAGGTGAAATGGACGACCACCATTGTCGTGCTGATCTTGTGGCCATATGTGGCATATCTGCCTAGCTCTATTGAATGCCAGAGTGGGGATATCCAACCGAAGACCTGGATTGCAAGAGGCATGTTTGTTATGGGGTAGAAGGTGCCTGAAAAAAGGAACATCGGACCAACGACAAATCGACCGACGAAAGTGAAGAACTTATCCTCATTGTCTGTGGATGCGGCAAAGGCGAGCATGACTGCTCCGAATGCAGCACCAGAAAAGATTGCGATCGGAATAGCAAGGTATGAATGTGGCGAATCCATCGCCCCAAAGAAATACAAGATGGTGGAATAGACAACGACTCCAAGGGTGGTGCGGGCCATCGCTGCGAGAAAGACGCCTCCGGCGATGTTGGATCCGGTCTGTGGTGTGGCATTTATTCCATAGAAAATTCTGTTCCATTTGAATCCTTGGAACGTCGGAAATGTCACTTCATCCTGCGCGGCCTGAATCGCGCTCGACGCCAATAAGGCCGGGGCTATGAAGGTCAGGTATGACACGCCGTCCATGCCGTGGGGTCCGAGGTTGTGGGAGATGAGACTACCGACACCAACACCGATTGAAATGAGGTACAGAAGAGGATTCATGATCGTCACCGCAAGAATAATCCAGACAAATTTGGTCATTGTTCGAATTCGCGCTTCAAAAATGTAGCGGGCGCCGAACTTAGGTACCTTGCGGTTAATGCGTACGGTACTCATTAGTCAATCAGACTCCTACCGGTGAGGCGCAAGAAGACGTCCTCAAGGGAGCTGCGACGAGCCAGTGATGTGTGGGGGTGATGGCCCGCACGGACTATCGCATCGAGTGCCTCTTCGGCATCATCGGTATAGAGAAGAATGCGATCGGGAAGTACTTCGATGCGTTCGCAAAGTTCCTTCATGGCAGGAGCCAGCTGGGCATTTCTGTCAGATCCAAATCGAACCTCAAGAACTTCCTTTGAACAGTACTTCTTAATAAGTTCAAGAGGAGTTCCTTCGGCCATGATCGAACCCTTGTCCATAACCATCAAGCGGTCACAAAGTTGCTCTGCTTCATCCATATAGTGGGTTGTTAAGAGAAGAGTGATCCCATCTTCTTTTAAACGGAAAAGCCGATCCCAGAGGATGTGACGGGCCTGCGGATCAAGTCCCGTAGTCGGTTCGTCGAGAATGAGGATGTCTGGCTCGCTCACCAACGCCCTGGCGATGGTGAGTCTTCGTTTCATTCCACCGCTGAGCAAATCAACTTTGACATCGCGCTTCTCTTCGAGTTGAGCAAATTCGAGAAGCTCCTCGATTTTTGAACGGATGAATTTGTCAGGCAATCCGAAGTAGCGCCCATAAATGTATAGATTTTCTGTGACAGTGAGTTGGGTATCGAGGTTATCCTGCTGCGGGACTACACCCAGATGAGCACGGATCTGCGGACCATCAATTTCAGGATCCTTACCCAGAACCGAAACCTTACCCGATGTGCGTTGGGAGGTGGCAGCGATGATGCGCATCGTTGTTGACTTGCCCGCGCCATTAGGTCCGAGGAAGCCGAACGACTCGCTCTTGCTCACGTGAAAGTCAATGCCATTGACGGCAACGAAATCGCCATATTTCTTAGTGAGACCACTCACCTCGATTAGGATCTCAGACATAGTTGTGGAGTCTAACTTCTTATACGATCGTCCTGTAGGCGAAAGAATGAAAACTTCAGACTCGATTCGCACTTGTGAGCCTGGTTGTTCAAATAGGGAAATCCGCTAATCTTTCTAACCGGAGGTGATCAGTGCAGGAGTTCTCGGATTTCTTAGCAAAACAATCGCCCTTCGATGCCCTTACGGCCGCCGACATCGAAAGACTGGCGAGCAAGGTCGAGGTTGAGTACTTCAGCAACGGCACAGTGATCGTCAGTGCTGGGTCGACACCCTTGGACCATATATATATTGTCAGAACAGGCTCGGTCGAAGTCCTTGATAGAGGCAATGTCATAGATCAACTCTCGCCGGGAGATGCATTCGGACATATATCTGTTTTGACGGGATTGCCACCTCAATATTCTGTCCGAGCGGCCGAGGAGACGCTCTGTTACCGTCTGCCAGATCCACGGACCATCGTGCATGATACGAGGGCTCTCCAATTCGATCACTTCGGAACCGTTGTAACGCGCCATCGGCTTACCTCGAACGCTGTGCTATCGGATACTCAATCCAGCGTCACTCGCTATATGCGCAAGATCGTCTGGTGCGATGCCTCGGATTCGGTGCGCAAGGTAGCCAAGGCAATTACCGAGGCAGAGCAATCATGCGCACTTGTGCGCTCAAGAACTGAATTGGGGCTTGTTACAGATCGAGATTTCCGTAGTCGCGTCGGGGTAGGCGACGTGAGCGTCGATGATCCGATACATGTAATCATGAGTTCCCCTGTGATAACCGTACCGAATAACACGACATTGGCGGCAGCGTTTCTTCTCATGGTCGAGGCCGGCGTTCACCATTTGGTTGTCACCGATGAACAGGAAAGACCTGTCGGCGTAGTACGGGCGATGGATCTTTCTTCGGTCGAATTGCGCAATCCACTCCTTATTCGAGCAGCAATCGAATCGGCGACGGACATCGATGAACTGGCGGTGGCATCAAAGCTGCTTCTTCCCTCCCTCGTTGAATTGCACGACACAGGAATTCCCGCCCTCCACGTCGGTGGGCTCATGTCAGCAATCGTTGACGCGATTCTTACCCGCGTAATAGAACTGGCCGACACAGTCGAAAGCCCAGTGGCTCATTCGTGGCTGATTCTTGGATCTATGGCTCGAGGAGAACCATTGCCAATATCTGACGTGGATACCGCGATCGTCTGGGCAGATCTGCCGGATTCCGTCGACCTATCTGACGAAATTCAAAAAGGGGCATCACATGTGCTAACCCTTATGGAACGCTGTGGACTCCATCGCTGTCCCAACGGTGCCAATGCGGACAACCTTCTATTTAGTCGCTCGCGGTCTGCGTGGATTGAGGTTTCACAAGGTTGGCTGGCAGATCCATCTCGAGCCGGAGCGCTTCTGCTTTCCTCCATTGCGGCAGATAGTCAACCTCTCACGCAATTGGCTCTTGGGCGCACAATTACAGACACAATCCGTTCAACAACCCGTAGTCATGATTTTCTCTCAGAACTTCTCCGATTCACTTTGGCGAAGAAACCACCTGTTGGATTTGTTCGTGGCTTTGTTG
The DNA here is from genome assembly GCA_964387855.1 of uncultured Bifidobacterium sp. GTDB lineage: Bacteria > Actinomycetota > Actinomycetes > Nanopelagicales > Nanopelagicaceae > QYPT01. The sequence goes on along the minus strand of CAYLYA010000016.1, from coordinate 8,963 downwards.
TTGAGCATTCGGGTGAGAATCAAGGTGAGATGGACCTTAAGAAAGGCGGGTTGACGCCTATCTCCTCGCTTGCACGATGGCTAGCTGTTGCCCAAGGTGACGTCCGCGGAGGGACTATTGACCGGCTGAGGCGGGCGGCAGGCAACGGATCGTTGAAGGAAGACGAGGCAGATATTCTCATAAATGCGTTCAAAGATATATATCAGTTGATCTTTGAGCAGGAAATTGCCTCCATTCGTAGCGGCAAGGAAGGTTCGAGTTGGATATCGCCGAACAATTTGGATTCCCTCACGAGAAGACATTTGCGGGAATCCTTCCGTGCGGTTGCGGCAATCCAAAACCGCATCCAAGCCGAGTGGGAATCGAGAGTTAGTTGAGTTGGCTTGGCAAACTGAATCGTTTTGCCAAATCGGATCTCGACATGAATTGGCGAGAAGTCAATTACTGCTCAATTGATCTAGAGACGACGGGTCTGGATTTCAAGAAGGACGAAATCATTTCCATAGGCGCAGCGCAAATTCAATCGGGTCGCATTGTCACTCAGGCAAATTACTATCGTGAAGTACGACCCAAGCAGATACCCTCACCTTCCTCAATTCGGATTCACGGAATTCGCGCTGTTGATCTCGAGAGTGCACCGCCCATTGAAGAGATCATTCCTGAATTTGCCGAGCGATTGCGCGGCCGTGTTGTAATTGCCCATGCCGCATGGGTGGAGAACGGTTTTCTCCAAGATCACCTAGAGACGATCAACTTGGATTTCTCCAAGAAGTTGATCGATACGGCGGGACTTGCTAGAACATGTGGAGTTGTCGACGTAGATCTTGATCACGAGCCATCTCTTGAGTATTTAGCAAAGACACTTAAGTTGCCGGCTTACTCTCCACATCATGCTCTGGGGGATGCACTAACAACTGCGATCATTTTTCTTGCTCTAGCGACCGAACTCGAGCGCCGAAAATTGGAAAAAGGCAAGTCGGTATTGACTCTTGGCGAATTGCTGAAGTTGTCGGTGAAATCGGCTCGCACTCAATGGTGACTAGTTATTAGTCATGCGCTAGCGTGAGCGCATGCAAAATACGCACTCTTCGGCCTCAATTAGAAAAGCGGTAATTCCGGTAGCAGGATTTGGTACCCGCTTTCTCCCAGCAACAAAAGCGATGCCAAAAGAGATGCTTCCTGTCGTTGATGAACCCGCGATTCAATATGTTGTTGAAGAGGCGGCTGCTGCTGGCCTGACGGAGATCGTCATGGTTACCGGCCGCAATAAGCGCGCCTTGGAAGACCACTTCGACCGCGCGACAGAGCTTGAGGATATGTTAGAAAAGAAGGGTCGCTTCGATCTGTTGGCAGCGGTTAGGGCATCCACTGAGATAGCCCGCATACATTACATCCGCCAAGCTCACCTGCGGGGTCTCGGAGATGCTGTTCTGACAGCTTCTGCCTTCGTGGGCGACGAGCCCTTCGCGGTTCTGCTTGGAGATGACTTGATTGATCCGCGTGACCCGATCTTGCCGCGCATGGTTGCCGCGCACAAACATTTCGGTGGCAGTGTTCTAGCGCTAATAGAAGTTCCAAAGAGTGAAATTTCTCTTTACGGTGCAGCAGCTATTGCACCCATTGCTCCAACTCCTGGATTTGAAAGCGTTGTTCGAATTACCGGAGTAGTCGAGAAACCGGACGCTGAGAGTGCTCCGAGCAACTTCGCACTAATCGGCCGTTATCTACTAACCCCCGAAATCTTCGATGTCCTGCAGGAAACAAAACCTGGTCGCGGTGGAGAAATTCAACTAACGGATGCAATTCAGGTGTTGACTCAACGTTCTGACAAGGGCGGGCCTGTTCACGGAGTTATTTTCAAGGGACGCCGTTACGACACGGGTGACAAGTTGGGATATCTCCAGGCGGTCGTGCGACTTGCGGTGGAGCGTGAAGACTTGGGACCTGCGTTTGGGACTTGGCTTAAGAGGTTTGTCCAAGAGTTTTCCAAATAGTTCGTAACCTAGTGATAAGTCACCTTTCCTCGCTCATATCCAACAGCCGGACTGAGAAAGGACCGTTGGTTGTCGGAATCACGGGAATGGATACCTCTGGAAAATCAGCCACGACCACTTCGTTGGCTGAAGAACTTCTGCGTTCGGGTCTTGCTGTCCAGATTGTCCGTCTAGATGACTTCCATCGTTCCCGCGCGGAGCGACGTCGCGAGGACCTTTCCGAGCCTGTTCAGTTTTATGAACGCACTTTTGACTTCGATCGGTTGAAAAATGAAGTGCTCACACCAATTAAGGATGAAGGAAGCTTAGAAACTTCTCTTATCTGTTTGGATTTATTGAGGGACACTTGGACGGTTGAACGGCACTATTCAGTGAACAGCAACACTGTTGTACTCCTAGAAGGAGTTTTTCTATTTCGACCAGATATCGCCCACTTCTTGGATTTGACGATCTTCTTGCAGGTAGACGAAGGCACGGTGATTGATCGTGCACGCAAACGCGACATTCCCTTGCATGGCGAGGAAATAATGCAGAAGTACCAATCAAAGTACCTACCTGCGCAGAGAGTGTATCTAGAGAAATATCCGCCCGAGCAAAACGCGGATGTCATTATTGACAATAATGATTGGGCGAGTCCAAAAGTAGTTAAGTGGTCACGGTGATGTCGACAATGTGCCAACCTTCTGCGCCATTGGGCGCCACGGGGACACTTTTACTTGATTGAAGAACACCGGTGCCATCGGTTGCCCGTACTGAAATGGTTCTGCTCCCTGGTCTTGCGTCCCAATCGATCCACCATTGACGCCAAGTAGTTTTCGCGAGTGTTGGTCCAAGCGTTGCTGCGCGCCAAGCACCGTTATCGACTCGTACCTCAACTTTGGAGATCCCTCGAATGGGCGCCCAAGCAACTCCGGCGATCACTCTTTTGCCGGTCTTCACGGAACTTCCAGTGACGGGGGTATCGATTCTTGACTGCGTTTTGATTGGCGCCTGTGCAGACCAGCCCCTCGGTACCCAATAACCTTCCGTTCGATCAAAGCGAGTCAACTCGATCCGACTGAGCCACTTTGTTGCAGAGATATAGCCATATAGACCCGGAACAATTACACGTGCTGGGAATCCGTGGTCTATCGGAAGCGGCTCACCGTTCATACCGATGGCAATCATCGCGTCACGACCGTCTAGAGCCGCGAGTGGAAAGCCAGCGGTAAATCCATCAATTGAGTGCCCCATTACCTGATCGGCGGTTCCGTAAGGGGAGGCCTCGCGGACTAGGTCATCTAGTCGAATTCCCAACCACCGCGCGTTCCCTACAAGGCTGCCGCCGACTTCATTTGAAACACATGCGATTGTGGCGTCGAGTTGAAAGACTGGCCTGTTGGTTAGTTCCTTGTACGTGAATTCGACTGGGTTATCAACCATGCCATCGATGCTTAAACGCCACGTGTCGAGGTTGACGTTCGGGACGACTATCGCGGTATCTATTCGGTAGAACTCGGAATTAGGAGTGAAGAGTTTCGATAATCCAGGAGTTGTGAGGGCTGGATCAGTTGGTGGAGGCGGTAGGAATTTCAGTGCCTTCGGCAAGATAATGTTGAGTCTTTGTAGTTGTGCGCTTGCGTGATTGCGGAAGAAATTACCTGCAACCACTGCGCCAGCAGATCCAACTGCGATGAATCCGATACTTTGGAGTAAGCCACGCCGATCTAGCATTCCTTCGTCTTGCGCATTCTCTCTGGTGTAAGACCCCATTATGTGCAGAACCCAGAGAGTAGTTCCGCCCGCGGCAAGAGAAGGAAGTAACGAGAGCACTCCAGAGTTGGCGTCAAATAGCGAAGCGGCGGCGGCGATCGTCGTCATACAGGCCACTATTGCTTGCGCGCGTCGTTGTCTTTCGGAGAAATAGGAATGTCCAATAAGCACGGCTAAGACCAGAACGACAAAGTAAATTGTGATGACTAATGCACGCTTATCGTCGACTCCGAATGTTCGTATGGCGAACTCTTTGATGCTTGCCGGGACATGATCTATGACGCGGTTCCCGATCGAAACAACCGGCGCGTTTAAATTGTTTTTTAATGAGGCGAGCAATTGAGCAAGCGCGAGTCCCGCCCCCACGGCAATTAGCCCGAGGAGACCATCGATTCGCATCCTGCCCCTGGAAAGCATGCAGGCATGCTAACGGAGCCGCGTAAGAATAGGGAGATTAGTGAGTTGCTATTACCTTACGCATGATTTCAATATTGAGATTTCCCAACTCTGAAGAGGCGAGCAATTGGTATCCGCGTTTGCGATAAAAGTTGCCCTGGTCTTCGGTCCAGAGATGGAGTACTTCAATCCCCAAGGACCTAGCTTTCTCCTCTAGCAATTCCAGAATCTGGGTGCCAATTCCATTGCCGCGCAATTGCGGATTCACCACGAAAGCTGCAATCCATGGTGTTAAATGCCGAAATTCTTCTAGTTCATCAAAATCAACTAGGCCGACGCTTCCGACAAGGTCATTGCCCCGCTTTGCGAGAAAAACAAGTTCCTGCCCGTCTCCAATCCAGGATGAGTAATCAGATTTGGCCGAATTGGAGTAGAAATCTTCCCAATCCTGGCGCGAGTAGTTGGGGAGATGGTCACCCCACTGATCAAGGGACCAGGCGAGAACCCGACTGGCATCTTGAGGCGATCCGCTTATTGGAACCAACGAAATCTCCATGGCGCTAACCTATCTTTTATGAAGTCGGAGAGCCCAAATCAACTGCAGGCATGGTCCTATGTAATCATCCAAGCCGTGCTGTTGGTCCTCCTTGTCTTCTTAGGACAACATGTTGGCCCACAGGTACACCGACTTGTCATCTTGGGTAGATCTCTTGAAGGGGTGGGAATCATCGGCGTGCTCGCCTGCGCCGCGAGTCTGCGCAGATCCCTCACGGTGGTACCCATTCCGAAAGAGGAAGGAGTACTCAGCACTACTGGGCTTTATCGGTATGTGCGGCATCCGATGTATACGAGCGTTCTTCTTCTTGCTCTAGGCCTGTCGTTGAATAGCGGAAGCGTCATCAAGTACTTACTTACTCTGTCTTTGTATGTACTTTTCCTTCTGAAATCAATCTACGAGGAGAAGTATTTGCGATTGAAGTATCCGGACTATGCCGAGTATGCGGCGCGGATTCCAAGGTTCATCCCGTTCTTAAGGTGAGACACCGGTCTTCCTTGATGACTAAGCGATTCGAGCGGGAATGGGTGCGCTCTTATGCAGAAGTCCGGCGGCGATTGAATAGCCCATGAGGGTTCCGAAGCCCATTTGAGTCATCATCCAGAGGAGATCGGTGGACTGCCACTCGCTAACGACTTTCCCGTCGACGATTTTACGGACGAATATCCCTCGAACCTCAATATTTTTCTTTGTAGCGGGCGCGCCCATGAACTTTCCAGTCTGACGAGCCGTCGTGATGAATCGAACGGTAACGAGGTCGCCTTGGGCTGCGATATGGGTGAACTCCATCTTCATGTCAGAGAGGGCGCCCTTCATTGCCTGCATAAATCCTATGTACTCGTCGCGAGAGTAAGGAGTTCCAAGATCTCCGTCGTAGATGAAACCCGGAGCAAGAAGATCGTCAAGTCTCGTCCAATCGCCTTTCAATATGGCAGTGGATACTCCAAGGGCGAGTTCGGTGTTCTTTGCGGTGGCTTGTGTATCGGTCATGGGGAAACTATGCCACACCGTGCAATCATTGACAAGTGCAACGATTAATCTGCCCAATTATGTGGACCCCTTATGATGGTTTCATGAATCCAAAGCCGCCTGGGGGTCGGGCAAAGCCCCTCCCAGTGGCTCTCACGCATCACGCAGGCTACTTGGCCGTCAGACTCGGCCATGAGTCGCAGCGGAAGTTTGAGATGGCAATGGCCGAATTAGAACTACGGCCCGTTCTGTACGACTTCATATCAACTCTCGGCGAGACCGGTCCGTGCTCACAGAATGACCTAGCTTCAACGCTTGGTGTAGATGCCGCTCGCATTGTTGCTCTGACCGACGAAATGGAGAAAAGAGGAATCGCGCTTCGTACGGTCGATCCAGAGGATCGACGGAGGAACTTGATCTCACTAACAAAATCAGGTCAAGCACTCCTCAACCGTGCCCATCGCATCTCAAAGCGCGTGGAAGCCGAACTGCTGGATTCAATATCGACGGCGGAACAGGAAACACTTCGCAAGTTGCTGCGAAAGACTTTGGGGCTTTGATTCCGTTTTGACGTAGTTTAGAGCGAGACTTCCATCTCCCAAGTACATCCTTTCTGATCGGCAGCATATTCGCCTACGCCAGTGATCCCACTGAGTTCATCGGTCCCTGATCCCGCAATGATGGCCAGCTCTGAATTGGCAACGCCGCCTGAAAAAGAACCGGCGTCGCTCACAACGAAGCTTCCTGCTTTTCCTTTGAGTTTTCCTACAATACGAATTTGACCCACATACTGTGCTTGCGAGGAGTGCATGTCTGCCGGGTCGAACGATGAGTAGAACATCAGATATTCGACTTTTGCGATTCCGTCGATGTCACCTTCAAAGATAAATTCGGCGCTGACCCTTGTCAACTTCATGCGATCTTCAATGACTTCTATGGTCTTCTCGTCCCACTTACCAGGTGTGTATGTCCCATAAAGTCTCATGCCTCTGGCTCCTTAGAAACGCCCACCACTTGTTGAATCTTGGCTTAGCCTTTGCGATAAGTAAATTGGAATCACTGAAACCACAACGAGGGTGGCTGCGACAACGTTGACAATTGGCGCCTGGTTGGGGCGGAAGAGGTTGTTATAGATCCATATTGGCAACGTCTGTATGCCTGGGCCTGCCGTAAAGGTCGTAACTACAATCTCGTCAAACGAGAGCCCGAAGGCGAGAAGTCCGCCGGCGAAAAGCGCTGATGCCAGGTTCGGCAATGTTATCAATCTGAAAGTCGTGATGCCGTTTGCACCCAGATCCATCGATGCCTCTTGCAGGGATGTGCCCATCCTTCGAAGGCGCGCGAGGGCGTTGTTGTAGACAACGACAATACAGAACGTGGCGTGGCCGATCACGATTGTAAGCAGGCCGGTCGACAATCCAATCTGTTGGTTGAAGGCATTGCTGAGGGCAATGCCGGTGACTACGCCGGGCAGAGAAATAGGTAGAACAACAAGCAAAGAGATGATGTCCTTGCCGAAGAAGTCATATCGACTCACGGCGAATGCCAGCGATGTGCCCAGCAGCAAAGCGATGAAGGTTGCGGAGAATCCCGCGGCAAGACTCCACGACAATGCCTTCCGCACACCTGTGTTAGAAATTGCCTTGCTCCACCATTCCGTCGTGAAACTTGCGGGCGGCCAGCTGAAAGTGCGGCTGCTATTGAACGAATTGATTACGACTACCGATAGAGGAACGTAGATGAAGGCTAGACCGATTCCCATGAGAGACATCAGCGCATACCTGGCTCGGTTCGAGATCGTCATTTACAGACTCGCCAATGCACCGGTGCGACGAACGAGCCAGAGGTAGATAGCCATGATCGCAACGGGGATTGTTGCGATGGTTGCCGCGAAAGGAAGGTTGATGCTGAAGTTCTGATACACGACGTTTCCCAGCATTTGAAGTTTGCCCCCGATGATCTGTGCTGTGATGTAATCACCTAGGGTCAGAGAGAAAGTGAACATTGAGCCTGCCACCAAGCTCGGAAATATCAGCGGCAGGATCACTCTTCGAAAAGTGTAGAAATTCTTCGCGCCAAGATCCCCCGATGCATCAAGCAATGAATTTGGAAGCCGCTCGAGCCCTGCGTAAATCGGCAAGATCATATAAGGAAGCCAGAGGTAGGAGAGCCCGATGATGATGGCCGGGCCACCGAAACCAGGTGAGTGAATCCCAATCGGTCCAAGAATCCAGTCCAAAACGCCAGTATTTGGCTCCAACATGGTTCGCCAAGCGTAAATCTTCACAAGGTACGAGGCCCACAGAGGGGTCAGCACGAGTGCAACAAGAACCTTCTGGCTCTTGGGCTTGGCAATCTTCGCCATGAAGAAAGCCATAGGGATGGCGAAGACAGCACAGATAAGTGTCACCGATATCGCTATTCCCAAAGTGCGCAGAACGACATTTCGGTATGCAGGATCGGTGAGCATGTCATGGAAATTTCCCAAATTGAACTTCGCAATGACATTTCCAGTAAAGCTGTCAATTGTGAAAAAGGCGGTTACGAGTAATGCTCCGAGCGCTCCAAGGTAGGCGACCACTAACCAGAGGGTTGGTGCCGCAAGGAGGGTAGCGAGACGGAATTTCGGTCGCTTGTGCATCCAGGTAGCGATGGAATTCTTCACTGAACCCTCCTTTCTATTTCGGTGCGAACGTTAAAAGGCCGGGTGCGGAGTTCTCCCCCGCACCCGGCTCACTGCTAAGCGTTACGCAGACTGGACCAGGCTTTGACCCATTCTGAGTATGGAACACACTTCACATCGGTTCGCCCATCAAGGCAAGTCTCCGTTGCGGTATTCCAGTAGTAGACATCCGTCCAATACGACGCATCTGCTGCATGGTATGTCGCGCAGAAGGTCTTATCGGATGTCAGGTCACATGCCTTGGCATTCGATGGCGCTTCGCCGAACCATTCGGCTACTGCCGCATTGGCCTTTGGAGAAGCGATGTGGTCCATCCACATGTAACCGCAATTTGGATGCTTTGCCTTGCTGCTGATCATCCATGTATCGGACCATCCGGTTGAACCCTCTGCCGGCTTGATGCCTTCGACTTTGACACCTTCACTTTGCGCCAAGTTGATGTTGACCTGCCATGTGGTTCCGAGAACGGTTCCACCTGACTTCAACGAAGCAACGTGCTTGAGGTAGTCGCTCCAGTACTCGCCGATGAGTGGCTTTTGAACTTTCAACAGCTCGACAGCGGCATCGAATTGCTTCTGATCAAGTGCGTATGGGTACTTGATCCCCAATTCTG
>CAYLYA010000015.1:0-34574 GCA_964387855.1 uncultured Bifidobacterium sp. | reverse complement strand
TGATGAGGAAGAGTTTTCCGAAGAACTTGGTCGCCCGCAGGTACTTCAAGTTGCCGGTTCGGTGCCAGGCGGTCTGCAACCCTGCGACATAGAAGCCCATCCCAATCGTGATCGGGACAAATAGGAAGTGATACACGGTGGTGATGGCGAACTGCCACCGTGCCAGGTCAAGGGAATTCATTTTTTCCTCTCCTTGCGGCTCGTGATAAGCCAATTCTTGTGCCATATTCTCGGGCGTAGCTTTAAACAGGGCGGGATCTTTGAGCGTGGCAAACCTCACGAAAGGCCTATTTACGCGTAAAACCTCAGAGGGATAGCACTCATTTGTGCGCATCACCGGCCAATTAGCCTCAAAGCCCGCCTAGGCGCTACCCTTACCCCCGTTCACAACACGAGCGATTGATTCATGTAAAGATCCATTACGAAGGAGTACGACGATGGCTGCAAACTGCGATATCTGTGGCAAAGGCCCCAGCTTTGGCAATAACGTCTCGCACTCCCAGGTCAAGACCCGCCGCCGCTGGAATCCAAACATTCAGCGCGTGCGCACTCTCGTTGGTGGCACATCCAAGCGCGCAAATGTCTGCACCTCGTGCTTGAAGGCCGGCAAGGTTTCTCGCTAAGACGCACCACCAGCACTTTATGTAAAGTGCTTGAAGCCCTTTGGTCGCCGGTCAACCCCTTGTAATTCCACGCCCATTCCTTGCGCGACTTCGCCTATCTGGTAGCCAGGCAGATCAATTCCAGTGGCTAAAAACACATGGTCTTCACCGCCAGCGGCTACCCAGTCCCAGACATCTGCACCAACCTGAATGGCAAGGCCAGCCAAATCTGCAAAATCCGGATGCAGTCGTATCAAATCTGAATCAAGAACGAACTTTGTTTGAGTTGCCATCTGCTCGGCTTGCACAAGAAGCCCGTCGCTGACATCGCACATCGCGTGGGCGCCGCGAAGGGCAATGGCATCGGCATACTGGACCGAGGGCGCGCGAAACTGCGCGAGGGCGCGCTCAACACAGCGGGCAGGTTGGAGTTGACTGACATTAATGTTGTGCATCAAGAAATAAAGACCCGCCGCAGACCATCCGGGAAGATTGGACACGACGATCCGGTCGCCGACTTTGGCACCCGTTCGCAAAATCGGCTGGCCTATCTGCCCAATCGCCGTCATAGAGATGGCGATGACAGGTCCGCGAACAACATCTCCGCCGACCACGAGCACGTCGCAACTGCGCGCCTCCATCTCTATTCCACGCGCCAATTCCTTGATCCAGACCATGCTCTCGTGGCCGGTCAAAGAGAGGGCGACCACCAGGTGCTCCGGGGTGGCGCCCATTGCGAACACATCTGCAAGATTGGCAGCAGTGATCTTCTGGCCGATCTCATCTGGGGTGGACCATTCGCGCCGAAAGTGCACTCCTTCAACTGCCATGTCGGTCGTTATCACCGTCTTCTGCAACGGCGAAGCAATAACAGCTGCATCATCGCCTATACCGACAAGTACACGAGAATCATGGCGAGAAAATATCTTTGAAAGCTCGGCTATGACCTCGGACTCGGAGAATTCCATGCCGACAGCCTACGCTGGAATAAACCCCTGCCAGGTGAGTAAAAAATGCGGTACCTTCTCACCAGTAGCCAAAAACTACGGATAGATTGCCAACGAAAGGAACGCCCATGTCAGTCCAGGCCTATATCTTGATCCAAACCGAGGTCGGGAAAGCATCAAGCGTTGCGCACGCAGTATCAGCGATTTCAGGGGTCACCTTGGCCGAGGGAGTAACCGGTCCCTACGACGTCATCATGCGCGCTGAGGCGCCAAGCATGGAGGAGTTCGGTCGCGTGATCTTGTCCAAGGTTCAATCAGTAGCGGGAATCACCCGCACACTCACCTGTCCCGTCACCAGCTATTAATTACCGAGCACTCCGTTTTTGCGGGTGAGTGCACCTTTTATTAGTTCGTCAATAATGTTTGTATAGGTGACACCCTTTTCGGCCCACAACGTTGGAAAGACTGAGGTCGGGGTAAAGCCAGGCATCGTATTGAGTTCATTGATGATGATCTGACCATCTTCTCGATAGAAGAAATCGACACGTGCGAGCCCAGAACAACCCAGGGACGTAAATGCCAAGGCAGCCAGCCGTTGAATTTCATCTCGCGCGACATCCGGGATATTCGCAGGGACAGCGACGCTAGTTCCGTCGTCGAGGTACTTGGATTCAAAATCGTAAAAATCAAATCTCTTGTCGATGATGATCTCACCTGGGTTGGATGTTCGTACTTGCCCGTTGATCTCAAGGACGGCGCATTCCACTTCCTTGCCATCGACGCCCTCCTCCACTAACGCCTTGCGATCAAATCGGTGCGCCTCCTCGATTGCCTGCGCAAGGGAGGCAGAAGTCTTGACCTTGGTCGTCCCTCGGCTGGATCCGCCGCGAGCAGGCTTAACGAAGAGCGGATAGGTGAAACTTCCAAGCAGCGATTCGCATGCAGGGCGATTGCTCGCCCATTGCTCGGTTGTGATCACCATTCCCTCGGCGACCTTCATCCCGTGGGCAGCGAAGATGGGTTTGGCAAATGACTTGTCCATTGCAACGGCTGAGGAGAGAACTCCGCTGCCAGCGTAAGGAATATTGGCAATCTCGCAGAAACCTTGGATTGTGCCGTCCTCGCCGTAAGGACCGTGGAGCATCGGGAAGATGACGTCGATATGCAGCGCCTTGCCGTTGACCGAGAACCCGTGAATATCGGTGTTCACAACTGGCGCATCTTCAGGGACCGTCGGCAGAACTCCGTTGACGATTGAGAGCGGGTAGTCTGTTGGGATCAAAACCCAGCGGCCTGCAGTGCGAGTTATCCCGATAAGTATGGGCTCGTAGATATCGCGATTGATCGCTGCCAAGATTCCGCCTGCAGAAACGCATGAAATCTCATGCTCGCTGCTGCGGCCACCGCAGAGGATCGCTACGACAATTCGATCCCGGTTCATTTGATGAATTCCTCTGCATGGGTGCTGATCTCCATCAAACGATCCAGCGCCTGGACGGGCGAAATTGTCCCGTTCACGACGTCTGCAACAGCTTCAATCACAGGAACCTCGATTCCAACTCGGTGGGCAAGCTCTACAACTGCTCCCGCAGAGGCTACGCCTTCGACCGTGCTCGCCACATGAGCACGCGCATACTCCATCGTTCCGCCTCGGCCCAGGGCTTCGCCGAAAGTGCGGTTGCGCGAAAGAGGAGATGAACACGAGGCAACCAAGTCGCCCAATCCTGCAAGACCGGCCACGCTGAGCGGGTCTGCACCGTGGGCGGCTCCAAGGCGCGCCACCTCGTTAAGCCCCCGAGTAATAAGCATCGCCTGGGTGTTCTCACCGAGGTCCATTCCCACCGCTATTCCAACACCCAAAGCGATGACGCTTTTAATGGCCCCAGCCAACTCGCAACCAAGGACATCGGTTGAGGTGTAGACGCGGTAGTACGGAGTTGTGAACAGGCTTTGGATCCGGTGAGCCAATTCCAGTGTAGATGCCGCCGCAACAGCCGCTGCTGGTTGGCGAAGGGCCAACTCGCTTGCGAGGTTGGGGCCGGTAATGATGGCTACTTTGTCCGCATTCACTCCCAGTACATCGATAATCACCTCGGTCATCCGAAAGTGAGTGGAAACTTCGATTCCCTTGAGTGTGCTGATCAAGATACCGTCTTTGGCGAATGAATGACTCCACTCCTCCAATTTAGGGCGCAGAGTCTGAGCGGGAATTGCCAATACATATGTACTTGAGTGGGACATTGCCTCATCAATATCGCTTGTCGCTCTCATGTGCGATGGCAGAACAATGTTTGGTATGTACTTGTTATTAGTATGAAATGCGTTGATTTCATTAACCACATCACTATTGCGACCCCAGACCAACACATCATTTCCTGCATCAGAGAGAACCTGAGCCATGGTTGTGCCCCAAGAACCTGCGCCTAAAACTGTTACCGGACTCATTGCTTCTTCCTCTTCTTGAAGTTGCCAGTGCGCGGCAGATCAGATTGGCGGGGATCAAATGGTATTTCTGGAGCGCGCTCGAAGCGAATTTCCTCCAACATCGTTGTCAATGTCTTCATTACTTCTGCAGTTGCTTCACTTAATGCCAGCTGATCATCAATCTTTCCGTACCAACGGGAAAGATCCACAGGCGGCCCAGCACGATAGATCACTTTTGTTCTGGGCCACACATGAACTCTCTTGCTATAGGGCGAGAGCACTTTGTGCGGGCCCCATGCCGCAATTGGAATCACCGGTGCTTGCGTAAGAATCGCCAGGCGGGCGATTCCCGTCTTAGCCGCCATAGGCCATAGATTCTCATCCCTGGTCAAAGTTCCTTCGGGGTAAACACCGACGATGTGTCCGGCCATCAAACATGCAACAGCATGGTCCAAGGCCTTGCTTGCATCCTGGCTTTCGCGGTCAACGGGTATCTGCTCTGCCGCATAAAGTATGCGTCCTATAATCGGAATTTCAAAGAGAGATTTCTTGCCAATGTATCGCGGTGCCCGCCCATTGAGGTAAAGAAACTGAGTAAGAAAAAGAACATCTGAGTAGGACACATGATTGCTAGCAACAATCGCCGGACCTGTCGCTGGAATATTCTCAGCGCCCTCCCACTCGGTCTTGCTAATCGCATTAAGGATTGGAATCAAAATCCGTGCACAGATTTTGTATGCGCGGTTTGTACCGAGTGGATAGCCAGATGGAGGTGCGTACTTGATTTGGCTTGCCTCCACCCTGTAAGAGTACTAGTAGAGAAAGCGAAGCGGGACTAGTCAATGACTAGTCCCGCTTCACACTTATCTGTTCTCGAATATGGAAACTACTTCTTCTTTGCTACTTTCTTCGCTGCCTTCTTAGGGGCTGCTTTCTTTACGGCTTTCTTAGGAGCAACTTTCTTCGCTGCCTTCTTTACGACTTTCTTCGCTGCCTTCTTGGGAGCGGCTTTCTTTGCTACTTTCTTCGCTGCCTTCTTGGGAGCGGCTTTTACGACAGGCTTTGCAACAACCTTAGGAGCTGGCTTTGGGGCTGGCTCAAGTTTGCGTGCGCCTGAGATAACTTCCTTCAAGCCCTTTGCAGGCAGGAAGCGTGGCTTCTTGCTGGCCTTGATCTGGATCGTCTCACCGGTGAATGGGTTGCGTCCTTTGCGAGCCTTGCGATCAACTTTCTTGAACTTGCCGAAATCGTTGATCATTACATCTTCACCCTTGGCAAGGTTGCGAGTAATTGCATCAAAGATGATGTCCACAGCGTGTGCTGCTTCCTTCTTGCTGTCGTTGAAGTGTGGGGTCAACGAGGCAATGAATTGGGCCTTATTCATCAAATTCCCCTTATATTTACGCGTAAATGTTAAGCAATTGCTTAACACGGTTAGAAATTTACGCATTAATACAAATTGAGTCCACCATCAAACACGCGTGTCGCACTTATTTATTTCATGGCGCAACACGAGATAGAGCGATAAAAATGGTGAAAATCACTGCTTTTATCACTTTGAATCTCTCAACAAAAGGTAGAGACTTTCTGATAAGTGATCACCCGTACCAAGCGAAAATGGCGAAAAGTGAGCCTATCTCGCTGGCAAAGTGGCCGGTTTCAACGGCGAGCGCTTGCTTTCGAACAGGTCGATGGATTCGGTCTGCTTCAATGTCAAGCCGATATCGTCAAGACCTTCCATTAAACGCCAGCGGGTGTAGTCATCTAGCTCGAAACCAACACTCACCCCATCGTAGGAGACCGTGCGGTTTTCCAAACTCACGGTGATTTCGAGCGCAGGATTTGCTTCTACCGCGCTCCAGAGTGCTTCCACCACATCTTGAGGCAAGATGACCGTCAGCAGACCGCCCTTGAGGCTGTTGCCGCGGAAAATATCGGCAAAACGAGGGGAGATGACTACCTTAAAACCGTAGTTTTGAAGTGCCCACACTGCATGCTCACGTGATGAGCCGGTACCAAAATCGACACCTGCAATGAGAATCGTCGCCTTCTTGTACTCATCTTTGTTGAGGACGAACTCTGGGTCCTTACGCCATGCGGCGAAGAGACCGTCTTCATAGCCCGTGCGGGTCACTAGTTTGAGCCAGACGGCCGGGATGATCTGGTCGGTGTCGACATTACTGCGGCGCAGTGGAACGCCAGTGCCGGTGTGTGTGATGAATGTGTCCATGATTATCTCTCGCCTCTCTACAGATCTGCCGGTGATGACAATGTGCCACGGATTGCGGTGGCAGCAGCCACGAGTGGACTGACCAAGTGCGTCCGGCCACCTTTTCCTTGGCGGCCTTCGAAGTTTCTGTTGCTCGTCGATGCCGAACGCTCCCCCGGTGCCAGCTGGTCTGGGTTCATGCCAAGGCACATCGAGCAGCCTGCATTTCGCCATTCGGCTCCGGCGGCGATGAAGATTGTGTCGAGCCCCTCAGCCTCAGCCTGTAAGCGCACTCGTGCAGAGCCAGGCACCACCAACATGCGAAGGGATGAGGCGATCTTTTTGCCATCCAGAATCGAAGCCGCGCTTCGAAGATCCTCAATACGTCCGTTGGTGCAGGACCCCAAAAAGACAGTGTCAATGGCTATCTTCTTCATAGGGGTTCCGGCCTTGAGGTCCATGTATTCCAAGGCACGCTCGGCGGCGCCGCGCTCTTCTGGATCTTCAATCTTCGAAGGGTCTGGGACATTCTCACTCAACGGAAGACCCTGCGCTGGGTTGGTTCCCCACGTGACATACGGGGCCAAGGTGTCGGCATTGATAGTGATTTCAACATCGAATTTCGCATCCGGATCGGACTGCAGTGTGCTCCAATAAGCCACAGCGGCATCCCAATCCTCAGGTGCATGGGCGCGGCCACGGATGTAGTCAAAGGTAGTCTGGTCAGGCGCGATCAATCCTGCGCGAGCCCCGGCTTCGATCGACATGTTGCACACGGTCATGCGTCCTTCCATGGACAGGGCGCTGATTGCGCTTCCGCGATATTCCAAAACGTAGCCTTGTCCGCCGCCCGTTCCGATCTGGGCGATGATCGCCAAGATGATGTCCTTAGCGGTGACGCCCGGTTGCAAAGTGCCTTCGACGTTGATCGCCATAGTTTTTGGTCGATCCAACGGCAAGGTCTGAGTTGCGAGAACGTGCTCGACCTGGCTGGTACCGATACCAAAAGCAAGAGCCCCAAAAGCGCCGTGAGTGGATGTGTGCGAGTCGCCGCAGACAATGGTCATACCCGGCTGGGTCAGCCCCAGTTGCGGTCCAACGACATGGACGATTCCTTGATCGATATCGCCAAGGGAGTGGATGCGAAGACCGAATTCGGCGCAATTCTGGCGCAATGTGTCAATTTGAAGTTTCGAGACAGGATCGGCAATGGGCTTGTCGATGTTCTGAGTCGGAGTGTTGTGATCCTCGGTGGCAATCGTCAGATCGGGGCGGCGGACTTTGCGCCCGGCAAGGCGAAGTCCGTCGAAGGCCTGCGCACTGGTGACCTCGTGAATGAGGTGGAGATCGATATAAATCAGGTCCGGCTCATCCTTCACACTGCGCACTACGTGCTCTTGCCAGATCTTCTCCGCCAACGTCTTTGCCATAACCGCTCCTAACCATTACCACTTGCACATCTCATACATTGAGATGCTAGTATTACATCGTGGACAGACGAAAGAATAGCGGAGTTGGCGTATTAGATAAAGCCGTGGCAATCCTGACAACCTTGGAGTCGGGCCCCCATACATTGGCGCAACTTGTTGCCGCAACGGGCATTGCCCGACCGACCGCCCATCGACTAGCAGTGGCGCTGGAATTTCATCGACTTGTCACGCGTGATCTTGGCGGCCGGTTCGTCCTGGGTCCGCGTTCCAGTGAACTGGCTGCGGCAGCAGGCGAAGATCGACTTCTTGCAGCAGCAGCGCCGGCACTTGCAGCACTGCGTGATGCAACCGGTGAGAGCGCGCAGTTGTACAGAAGACAAGGCGATCTTCGAATCTGTGTCGCGGTGGCAGAGCGAGTCTCCGGTCTTCGAGATTCTGTGCCCATCGGCTCGGCCTTAACAATGCAGGCAGGATCTGCTGCGCAAGTCCTCCTTGCTTGGGAGGATTCAGAGCGCATTCATCGTGGCCTCACAAACGCACGCTTTACAGCAGCACAGCTTGCAGCAGTACGACGACGAGGGTGGGCTCAAAGCATGGGCGAGCGCGAAGCAGGCGTCGCATCTGTGTCTGCCCCCGTTAGAGGGCCGAATGGAAAAGTCATTGCCGCCGTCAGCATCAGCGGCCCGATCGAAAGACTTGGAAGACAGCCTGGCCGCCTTCATGCAGCAGTAGTTGCGGCTACGGGTGCGCGCCTTTCCGAACATATTGCTAACGTTTAGCACGGGAGGCCAAAGCAATGGCGATCAATGTCTTTGTTGTCGATGATCACGAACTTGTTAGGCGTGGACTCGTCGATCTCATCAGCGGCGAGGATGACCTTGACGTAATTGGCCAGGCGGGCAGCGTCCATGATGCGCTGGACAATCTTGAGGCATTGTCACAAGCCCCACCCCATGTGGCTGTACTGGACGTGCGATTACCAGATGGAAATGGCATTGAGCTCTGCCGTGAAGTCCGCTCCCTTTATCCCAAGACGCACGTCCTGATGCTGACTTCGTTCTCCGACGATGAAGCTCTTCTCGGAGCAGTCCTCGGGGGCGCAAGCGGGTTCGTCATCAAAGACATAAAAAACCTTGATCTGCTTGATGCTATACGCAAAGTTGCGCACGGCGAAAGCCTTCTGGATTCTTCGATCACCTCAATGGTTCACAACCGACTTCGCGAAGCCAGCAACCCTGCTGGCGGCATTCAAGAGCTGACCGACCAGGAACGCAAAGTGCTCGAACACATCGGCCAAGGACTCACCAATCGCCAGATCGCCAACTCAATGTTTCTTGCAGAGAAGACCATCAAAAACTACGTCTCTTCCCTGCTTGCCAAATTGGGACTAGAACGCAGAACACAAGCAGCGGCCCTCGCCGTTCGATTAGGGCTATCGCGTTCCTAATTGCGCAAGAACTGCAGACGCCAGACCTCGGGGCCTCGTTCCAAGTAGTCAATGCTGAAGCGACCAGGTGCGCGTCCTTCCAATTGATTGAGCAGTGGCAGAGGGTCATGAGGTGCAACAAGCACCATGCCTTCGCCTATGCCGACCGAATCAAGTGCGCCAAAGATCGTCGCGTGCCTGATGGCGTGAGGCACCGTCCGCGCATCCAGTTCTGGAAGCTCTGATGAATCCTGATGACCACAAGTGCATTCCCCGCCGCAACCCTGCTCTACTCCTGTCTCTACCCGCTCCACTTTCTTTGCCCCGAGAAGTTCATGCATTCCTCCAAGGATCTGAGCGAGCGAAACATCCTGTGCCGCAGCAAGCAGTGGCAGTATTTGTTCATTCTCCTTGGCAAGATGGGAATCAAAAAGTGTCCCAAGGGCTTTGGCCTGCGCCGCAACGAATACGGGGCTTTCGGCGGTGCGTATTCTTTGGATGAGGGCAACAATGTCTCGGTGCTCGGCGATCATGGCATCGATCAGTAATCGGGCAGAAGGATCCTCGTGAGCCTTCGGGTACATGCTGGCTTCCTCGGCAAGGGCATGGGGAATCAACTCGGTCTCACACCACTCAAGCAGTGCGCCCTTAGCCTTCTCTGACGCATGGAGATCCCCGCTTATCGCGGTGTTCAGAAGTCTTTCTATATGCCGGCCTAAGGCACCAGCCAACTCGGCATGGTGCTCCATCACTGCCTCTACTGCCTGCGCATCCTGCTCATTGCTAGCGACCACGATCGTGCTCATCCAAACCCTCCCCTTTCATCGCTGAAATCCTTCCAAAACTTTACTACACTTTATTCCGTGGAAACTACCCCTATCGCCGAGAGATCACAGAAAGTCCATTTTGGACCGCTCTCAAGGGCTCAATTATCGAAGCAGGTGAGGAACCTCTCAAAAGCGCGCGGCAAAATTCTCGAGTATCTCTCCGATGGACCATGCACCGTTTCTTCCCTTGCGGTGCGCACCGGCCAACACAAGAACACAATCCGCGAACATTTGGATGCATTGGTCGATGAAGGTCTCGCAACCAGATATCAAATGACCGAACACGTACGAGGCCGTCCCGCGTGGATCTATCGCAACGCCGAACAAACTGAAATCAGCGAATATGCCGGCCTTGCGTCGGCACTTGCCGGGGCCATCATCCGAGGCAGCCGGAATCCTGTCGTGGATGCCATGGAGGCTGGAATCGCATGGGCGCCAGAACTCATCAGAAATTCCCAAGTGGACTCAGATCCGAAACAGAGAAGTTCGATCGCGGTGCGCCGCAAGATTGTCTTGCTTCTTGGTCAGTTGGGTTTTGCCCCTAAACACAACGCTGATCTCACGAAGACCAAACTCACCCAATGCCCTTTGCTTGATGCGGCCCGCCAGCATCCAAACGTCATTTGCAATGTGCATCTTGGCATCGTCCGAGGAGCTCTCGCCGAGTTCGGTGCTGATGCAAAGAGCGTGAATAAGGCCGACCTCGAACCATTTTCAGAGCCAGGTGCCTGCCTCCTACGAATGTGAAATCAACAAGGACTCTTCTACAGCTTCGCTCTCCACATTGCTTCGGTGCCCCCACGAGGAAGACTGTGAATCTCAAAACTGCCCCCAAGTTTCTCAGCTCTGCATTCAAGATTGGCAAGGCCGCTGCGCAGAGCGCCATCTTTGAACCCGACGCCATCATCGATGACCCTCACGACGCAACTGGTCAGCAAGGCATTCACCTGCACTTCCACTCTTTTTGCCTGCGAATGTTTGATTGCATTTGAGAGCAACTCTCTGACGACCGCGAAAACCTGCTCGGCGACCTCACCGACGATCACCGTATCAACAGGGCCGTTGAACTCGCAGGAGATGATCATTGCCGAACTACTGCGAAGGGAGGCGATTTCGGCCTGCACGCTGGCACGAATTCCACCCGCGCCAGACCTGTTTTGAAGAGCAAAAACCGAACTCCTGATCTGTTGGACGGTCGAATCAAGGTTGTCTATAGCCTCTTTGACTCGGACCATGTCCTTCTCTGGCATGTTGGGATCCTTCGTGATCGCCTGCAGTGACAACCCCGTCGCGAAAAGCCTTTGTATAACAAGATCATGCAGGTCCTGTGCAATTCGTTCGCGTTCGGCAAGGACGATGACTCGATGCTGGGCTTCCTGGCCTCGCGCATTGTCGATTGCAACTCCCGCCGCAGATGCCAATGCACTTACGAGTTGCTCGTCTTCCTCCGTGAAATCCTCGCCCCCGTGCTTCTCGGTCAGGTAGAGGCTTCCGTATATCTCATCACGTATTCGAATCGGGACACCAAGAAATGAATTCATGGCCGGATGTCCTTCTGGGAATCCGACAGAGGCAGGATGAGACCGGATCGGATTTACCCGCAACGGCGTCGGATGTGTCAGCAGATGCCCAAGTAAACCTTTGCCTTCAGGAAAAGTCGCCATTTCATCCGCTGTCTCTTCGCTTATGCCGACGTAGGTAAACTCTTCAAGGCTGCCATCCTTTGCGATTGCACCCAAGGCACCATAGGCGGCTCCTGAAATTGCAACGGCATTTTCAACTAAGCGCTTTAAAGAAGCCCTGAGGTCCTCTCCTTTGGAGATATCTATTACGGCCTCAGAGAGGGCAACTAATCGGTTCGGGGTCATGAAGGAATTATGACCCCATTAGCGAATTAGCAGCGCTTCTCGGCGCCACGGCGGGTGTAGTACCACCATGCAACAACAGTGCAGGCGGCGGCAAAGAGGCTAACGCCAAGGAAGAAGGACTTCGGGGCAACCATTGCGAGCAATACACCGAAAATAAACGGTCCAAATGCCGCGATCGCGGCAGTCCAGCCAATTACACCGCCAGCTTGTCGAGGTTGAAAAATCATCGGCATCTGCTTGAACGTACTCGCATTGCCAATACCTGCGAAGAGGAAGATTGAAATCATTCCCCAGAAGAATGGCATGAAATCGTTGCTGCTTTGGGGTGATAGCTGGAAGGAGGTGAATATGGCAGAGCCTGTAATTCCTATCCCGGAAAGCGTCGTCAATATTCCGCCTCCAACGCGGTCGGCAACTGGTCCGGTGAGAACTCGAGCTGCCGAAGCAATCAGTGGACCGTAGAACGCATACTTGACGGGGTCCGGAGCGTTAGCGAAATCGCCAAAAAGGTTTTTCGTCAACAATCCGAATTGGGCTGCAAAACCGGAGAAAGTACCGAAGGTCATCACATAGAGAAGGGTCATCAACCAGGTGTGTTTGTTGCTGAAAATATCTAGTTGGTCTTTGACGCCTCTAGAAGTCACTGGGACACTCTTTAACAAAGTCCATGCAAGGATGACGGCTACAACGACGAATGGAACCCAAAGAAGACCTGCATTCTGATACCAAGTGGACTTATCTATCCCTTTGGCTTTGTTAACAAAATGCTGTGGTGCGCCGAAGGTTGCGCCGAACATTGCAGAGCCGACGATTATAGGAGTTACAAATTGAACAATGCTCACTCCGAAGTTGCCAACTCCCGCTTGCACACCTAGAGCGAGCCCCTGTTTGGATTTTGGGAAGAAGTAGGAAGTACTCGGCATGAACCCAGAAAAGACTCCTCCACCAATGCCTGCTAAAAACGCCAATGCAAGAAGGCCAATGTATGGCGTTGATGGGTTTCGTACTGCGAACGACCACCCAAGGAGCGGAACTACTAGTAACGCCGTGGAGTATGTGACCAATCGTCGAGTTCCGAAAATTGGCGGGAGGAACATCCACATGAGGCGTAGTCCACCGCCGGCAAGGCCAGGCATTGCTGCTAGCCAGTAAAGTTCTTTCTTACTCAGATCGAACCCGATGTTGTTGAGCTTTGGAGCCAGCGCCGACACAAGGTACCAACTGATGAATCCAAGAGTGAGGGCATACGTGGTCACCCAGAGCGTTCGCCAGGCAATCTTTGAGTCCCACTTTGATTCATCGTTGGGATCCCAATCCTTGAGCCACTCACGTCCACTTTTTACTGGTGATTCATTGGCGACCATTTTAGTTTCCAACTTTCTCTGAGGTTTGGGTATCAAATCTGTTTTGTAATTCAGGAGTAGCGCGACGAAGCATTCGAATGATCGTGAAGTGCATCCACAAACTTGCTATCAATGTTAAGAGAAACAGGACAACGAAAGTAGATTGCGGAAGGCCAGTCCACCCTTTCACTGAAACAAAGAGTGGTGGCAACAGGAACCCGCCCAACGCACCCAGGGTGCCGACGAGTCCGCCGACTGCTCCGACATCCTTGGGGAAATACTCCGGAATGTGCTTGAACACGGCAGCTTTTCCAATGCCCATGGCACAGCCAACTATGAAGAGCAAGATGGTGAAAGGGACTATTCCCAAGGAGAAGGGAAGGATGTTTTTCGCCCCTTGGGCTGTCTCCAGAACTATGTGGCCAAAGGGCGCCGCTAAGAGTAAGAGCGCGCAGAGCATCGCTCCAAAGGATGCATACATGAGTCTGCGGGCGCCCATTTTGTCCGAGAGGTAGCCGCCGAATGGGCGGAGCAAAGAAGCGGGGAATATAAATAGCGCAGTCAGCAAGGCGGCATCATGAAGATTCATGTTGTAGACCGAGACGTAATACTTCGGCATCCACGAGGCGAGTGCCACGTACGCACCGAATACAACGACGTAATACAGACTGAATCGCCAAACTTGAACATATTTCAAAGGAGAGAACATATCCTTCAGTGGGCGGGATGCTTGAATTCGCACCGTATCTGCGGGAGTAAAAAGTAGGATCGCTAGCGCTGTTGCTACCAAGAGAATCGCATAAAGTGCGGGGACGAACCGCCAGCCTCCAGGAATAATCCCGCCTAAATACGAGGCGCCTACTGTGCCGGCGATAATCGGTGGTCCGATAAATTTCGTGACTGATGCGCCGACATTGCCGGCACCGAAAACTCCTAGGGCAAAACCCTGGCGCTCGCGTTCGAACCAGTGTGAATTCCATGCAATCCCGACACTGAAAAGATTGCCTGCAAAACCCACGAGAAAAGCGAGAACGAGCAGCCAGTTATAGTTCAAAGTCATATGTGCGAGGAGATATGCTGGAACCGATGTGACCAGCAACATCACAATGGTTACTCGCTTGCCGCCGATGCGATCCGTCAGAACGCCAAGAAACAATCGCCAAATCGAACCGTTGAGGATTGCCACAGAGGAAAGCCAAGCCAGTTGCGAATCGGAAAGACCAAATTCCTTCTGAATGGGGATTCCGAGGACGCCAAACATCAGCCAAACAGCGAACATTAGTGTGAATGCGAAAGTAGAAAGCGACAAAACCCTTGTTGAACTCTTTGACATTAGTCCCCCTAATAAACGCCAAGATTCCTTACAAGAGAAGCCTCTCTGATGCGACCCGAGCATAAATAGGGTCTTTGTACCTATTTCTATTAAAGGAGGGGAAGGTCACAATTACACCATGAGCAAAGTGGATAATCCAGCAACTGATATCGAAGATGCTCTCGTCAAATTCGGAAGGTTCTTCTCACGCGATGAAGTTTCATCCGATCTGCGAAGCATCACCAAAAGCGGCGGGCGCGCAGGCGATGTCTTCTACCGTGACCGCTGGAGCCATGACAAGGTTGTCCGGTCCACGCACGGAGTGAACTGCACGGGTTCGTGCTCCTGGAAGGTCTACGTCAAAGACGGAATCATCACGTGGGAAACACAGCAGACCGACTATCCATCGGTTGGTCCTGACTCCCCCGAGTACGAACCACGTGGATGTCCACGTGGTGCCGCATTTTCTTGGTACACCTACTCACCTACCCGAATCCGCTTCCCTTACATTCGCGGAGTCCTGCTGGAGATGTACCGTGAAGCAAAGGCGCGACTTGGCGATCCTGTATTGGCATGGGCCGACGTCGTCGATGATCCAGAACGCAGACGTCGCTATCATCGTGCCCGAGGCAAAGGTGGATTAGTTCGCGCAAATTGGACTGAGATCTCAGAGATCATCGCTGCTGCCCACGTACATACAATCAAGAAGTACGGCCCTGACCGCGTCTTCGGCTTCTCGCCGATTCCTGCAATGTCCATGGCCTCACATGCAGCGGGCGCACGATTCGTCTCGCTTATGGGCGGGGCAATGCTCTCTTTCTACGACTGGTATGCCGACCTGCCTGTTGCGTCTCCTCAAGTATTCGGCGACCAGACCGATGTTCCAGAATCTGCAGACTGGTTCAACTCCTCCTACCTCATCATGTGGGGTTCGAATGTTCCAGTAACGCGTACTCCTGATGCACATTTCATGACGGAGGCTCGCTATCGCGGGCAGAAAGTCGTGGCAATCAGTCCGGACTACGCCGACAACACGAAGTTCGCTGATGAGTGGGTCGCCCCACATCCAGGAACCGACGGCGCACTTGGCATGGCAATGGGACATGTCATCCTCAAAGAATTCTTCGTTGACAAGCAAGTCCCGCGCTTCGTCGACTACGTGAAGAAGTACACCGATCTCGCCTATCTTGTGTCTCTTCGCGAGAAAGATGGCGCATGGGTTCCTGACAAGTTCCTTGTTGCATCCGACCTTGGCGACACATCCGAAGGGTCAAAATTCAAGACGGTGATGTTGGACTCGACCACAGGCAAAACCTTCATTCCCAATGGATCCCTCGGCCATCGCTATAACGATTCTTCGATGGGCAAGTGGAACTTGGATCTTGAAGGCGTTGACCCTTCTTTGACTGTGTACGGCAATGAATCTGCGACGAATGCGGCGGTGCTTATGCCTCGCTTCGACATGGGGCAGGAAAGTTCTGAAAGCGGCGGAGTGCTTCGGCGCGGAGTGCCGGTGATCAGTATTGGTGACAAGAAGGTCACCACCGTCTACGACTTGATGTTGGCTCAGTACGGCGTTGCACGCGAAGGACTTGAGGGCGATTGGCCCAAGGATTACGAAGACACCACTCCGTACACACCCGCATGGCAGGAGGAGATCACCAGCGTTCCTGCCGTACAAGCAATTCGCATTGCACGCGAATTCGCGCAGAATGCCATTGATTCAGAAGGACGCTCAATGATCCTTCTAGGGGCAGGAACAAACCACTGGTTCCACTCCGACACGATGTACCGCACCTTCCTTGCTCTTGTGACACTCACTGGTTGCCAAGGAGTCAACGGTGGAGGTTGGGCGCACTATGTAGGTCAAGAGAAATGCCGCCCCGTCACAGGTTGGGCGCAGTTGGCATTCGGCGCAGACTGGTCACGCCCAGCACGGCAGATGATCGGGACTGCATTCTGGTATGTCTCAACAGATCAATGGCGCTATGACGCACTCGGTTCGGAGTTGCTTGCAACACCTCTTGGCGAGGGCCGATTCAAAGACATGAGCGCGATAGACGTGCTTGCCCAATCTGCGCGAATGGGATGGATGCCTTCGTACCCCTCGCTCAATCGAAATACGCTCGACCTTGTCGATGAAGCTCGCGCACTCGGAGTCGAGCCCGAACAGCACGTTGTCAACGAACTGAAGAAGGGCGACCTCAAGTTTGCAATTGAAGATCCCGATGCACCTGAGAACTGGCCGCGAGTCCTGACAGTCTGGCGTGCAAACATTCTGGGTTCATCTAGCAAGGGAAATGAGTACTTCCTCAAGCACCTTCTCGGTACCGACAACTCGGTTCGCGCGGAAGAAAATGCACTAGAGGATCGACCACGAGATGTGAAGTGGCAAGAAGATGCCCCCGAAGGCAAATTGGATCTTCTTGTCTCAGTAGATTTCCGCATGACAAGCACCGGACTTTTCGGTGACATCTTGCTTCCTGCAGCAACGTGGTATGAAAAGCACGATCTTTCCAGCACGGACATGCACCCGTTCGTGCACGCGTTTACCCCGGCGATCAATCCTCCGTGGGAAACGAAGACCGACTACGACATCTTCCAGATGCTCGCTCGCCAAGTTGCAGAGCAATCAAAGGGGCATCTTGGTGAGAGAGAAGATCTCGTCGTCGTTCCACTGATCCACGACACCCCAGATGCGATGGCGAATCCTGGTGGCGTTGTCCTTGATTGGAAGAAGGGCGAGGTCGAGCCGATCCCTGGTGTGACGATGCCAAAACTCGTCATCGTAAAAAGGGATTACACGCAGATCGGCGAGAAGATGGCAGCCCTTGGTCCCCTCATCGATCAACTGGGAACCAACACAAAGGGCGTGCCTGTCAGCGTTCTTCCGGAGATAGAACTACTGGGTCGTACGAATGGCGTCATTTCTCACGGAGTCGCAGCAGGGCGTCCATCGCTCGCCCGTGATGTCGATGCATGCGAAACAATCTTGGCTCTTTCCGGAACAACAAACGGGCGAGTGGCGGTTGCAGGTTTCCGCGCACTTGAGAAGCGAACGGGTCAGAAGTTGACCGACCTTGCACTCGACAACGAAGGCAAGAGAATTACTTTCGCCGACACTCAAGCAAGGCCTGTCCCTGTCATCACGAGCCCTGAATGGTCAGGCTCTGAGCACGGCGGACGCCGCTACACGGCATTTGCTATCAACGTCGAGCGGTTGAAACCGTGGCACACACTCACGGGACGTCAGCACTTCTTCGTCGATCACGACTGGATGAGCGAGCTCGGTGAACAGCTCCCGGTCTTTAGGCCGCCGCTCAACATGCATCGCATCTTCGGCAATCAAGCAGATGGTGTCGAGAAAGAAGTGACCGTTCGCTACCTGACGCCACACTCGAAGTGGTCCATCCACTCTGAATACCAGGACAACCTCTTCATGCTCTCACTCTCACGCGGCGGTCAAGAAATATGGATGAGTGTTGAGGATGCTGAGACCATCGGCGTCAAGGACAACGAATGGATAGAGGCATATAACCGGAACGGCGTCGTCGTCGCTCGTGCATGCGTTTCACATCGAATGCCAGCAGGTACCGTCTTCATGTACCACGCGAAGGATCGCGTCGTCGATGTGCCGCTGGCTGAGACTTCTGGCAAGCGCGGTGGAATTCACAACTCCCTCACCCGCCTGATGCTCAAGCCGACGCACCTCATCGGCGGATACGCGCAACTCACCTTCGCATTCAACTATCTAGGACCTACCGGCAACCAGCGCGATGAAGTCACAGTGATTCGTCGCCGATCACAGGATGTGGAGTACTAATGAAGGTTATGGCCCAAATGGGCATGGTGATGAACCTTGATAAGTGCATCGGCTGTCACACATGCTCCGTTACCTGCAAGCAAGCATGGACAAACCGAACCGGCCTTGAGTACGCGTGGTTCAATAACGTCGAGACTCGACCTGGCCAGGGATATCCGCGTCGCTACGAGGATCAAGGCAAAGCCAAGGGCGGCTGGGTTCGCACAAAGGGCGGCCGTCTAAAACTCAAAGGCGGAAGCAAGGCACGTCGATTGCTCTCTATCTTCTCCAATCCCCGAATGCTCAACATCAAGGACTACTACGAGCCGTGGACCTACGAGTACGACAACCTGATCACCGCTCCCCTAGGCCAGCAGACACCAGTTGCAAGGCCGAAGTCGCTGCTGACAGGCAAGCCAATGAAGATCGAATGGTCGGCAAACTGGGATGACGATCTCGGTGGCGGACCCGTCAACATCGAAAAGGATCCGATTCTCCAAAAGCTTGCCGAGGATGTCACGACAAAAGTGAAATTGGAATTTGAGCAAACATTCATGTTCTACCTACCGCGCATCTGCGAGCACTGCCTCAACCCCGCCTGCGTCGCAGCCTGTCCTTCGGGTGCGATCTACAAGAGGGCAGAGGATGGAATCGTTCTCGTTGATCAGCAGCAATGCAAAGGCTGGCGTATGTGCGTCTCTGCTTGCCCCTACAAGAAGATCTACTTCAACCACAAAACCGGCAAGGCAGAGAAATGCACAATGTGTTATCCGCGACTTGAAATCGGACTGCCCACAGTCTGCGCAGAAACGTGCGTAGGACGCCTTCGCTACCTAGGCCTCTTCCTCTATGACGCCGACAAGGTTCTCGAGGCCGCATCAGCCGAGAACGACCAAGATCTGTATGAGGCCCAGATGGACCTCCTCCTTGATCCCAATGACCCGGAAGTTCTTGCCGCAGCTCGCGCCGACGGAATGCCGGAAGACTGGATTATCGCCGCGCAGAAATCACCCGTATACAAATTGGCGAAGGTCTATCGCGTCGCCCTGCCACTCCACCCTGAATACCGCACCATGCCGATGGTTTGGTACGTACCGCCGCTATCGCCGATTGTGGATGTCCTTACGGAGACAGGTCATGATGGCGAGGACGTCGGCAATCTCTTCGGTGCAATCGACGCGCTCCGTATTCCGTTGGAATACCTCGCGGAGATGTTCACCGCTGGGGATGTCGAGGTCGTGACCGGCACGTTGCGAAAACTCTCAGCGATGCGCTCCTACATGCGCGATATCAACCTAGGCCGTGAAACTCGGGCTGATATCCCAGAAGCAGTCGGCATGACAGAGGAATCGATCTATGAGATGTACCGGTTGCTTGCCATCGCCAAGTACGAGGATCGCTATGTCATTCCCGCCGCTCACACGGAGCAGGCCAAAGAACTAGACCACCTGGGCTGCTCCCTCGATGGCATTGAGGGTGTTGAGAACTTCGGTGGCGGGCCATTTGGCCAATCCTCCGGCAACCCAGTGCCTGTGACGATTGAAAGCTTCCTCGTAATGAAAGAACGGCAGACAAAATGAGCGTCTCCACCGCGCAGATGATCGCCTCATCCCTCTTGATCTACCCAGAGAAAGAGTTCATGGCCAGACGTGTGGAACTTGAATCGTTGGCCAAGAAACTAGATCCCGAATGGGGCCAACCACTACTTGAGTTCCTCGACGCCACATTCACCATGACCTTAGATGAATTGCAGCGTCACTACGTCGAGATCTTTGATATGCGCCGACGATGCTCTTTATTCCTCACCTCGTGGACCCACGGTGATACACGAAATCGCGGAATGGCGCTGATCTACTTCAAAGAAAAATACAAAGCTGCGGGCATCATCTTGTCGGATGAGGAACTGCCAGATCACCTTGCTGTCGTACTTGAATTCGCAGCCCTTGTCGAACCCATCGAAGGAAATCTCATCCTTGCCGAGCATCGTGCGCCAATCGAATTGATACGAGACGCACTTCGCAATGCGGATTCGCTCTACGCCCACGTTCTGGACGCCATAGTTGCAACTTTGCCACCAATGACCCCCGAGATCGAAGAACGTGCACGAGCCCTTGCCCTCAACGGGCCACCTGTCGAGTTTGTTGGCCTCAGTGGCGCATTAACGATCGCACTCGAGCCTTATTCAACAGTCCCTGCATTCTCAACAAACGGAGCAAACCTATGAGTTCGCTAGACATCATGCTCTGGTCAGTTCTGCCCTACGCGGCGATCGGATCCTTCGTGATCGGGTCGATCTGGCGCTACCGCTATGACAAGTTCAACTGGACCACTCGATCCTCGCAGATCTACGAGGGAAAATTGCTCCGCATTGCCGGGCCGCTCTTCCATCTTGGTCTCTTCGCGGTCATCGGTGGTCACATCGTTGGATTGCTCATCCCAAAGAAATGGACGGATTCCATCGGCATCAGTCAAGAGATGTACCACGTGGGCGCGATCTCGATGGGCGGCCTTGCAGGGGTTGCGACGTTGTTGGGAATTGCCCTGTTGATCTATCGCAGACGCACAACCGATACTGTCTTCGCCGCAACAACCAAGAACGACAAGACCATGTACATATTCTTGGTCGCCACTCTTCTTGCAGGTTGCAGCGCGACGCTCTCAAGCGCAGGTGTCATCGGGACGGAACACAACTACCGCGAGACCGTCTCACCATGGTTCCGATCTATCCTTCTGTTTCGTCCGGACGCGGCGCTTATGGCTAACACTCCCCTGGCCTTCCGAATTCACGCAGTTGTCGGAATGTTGCTCTTCATCATCTGGCCTTTCACCCGCTTAGTTCACGCTATGACGGCGCCAGTTGGCTACATGTTCCGCCCGCCGATCATCTATCGCACACGTGATGGCAGGACGAATGCGGGCAACAGAAAAGCCCGACCGGGTTGGGAGCGGGTCAAGTACTAATCGGTTTATTCGTAGCCGAACAACTCCACATTCGCATTGAGAATCAAACAAAACGGGTGCCCAATCGGGTCGAAGTACACTCGAAAATTGGTTGCCGATTGAAAGGGGGATTTCGTCGCTCCCAGTGCGAGAACCCTTTCTTCCGCCACATCCAGATCTTTCACATGGAAGTCAAGGTGCATCTGCTGAGGAACTGGACCTTCGGGCCAGGTTGGTGCAACGTAGTTGCTGATCTTTTGAAAACAAATCGCCTCTTCGCCGTTACGTAAGAGGCAGTACCAGGTTACTTTCTCGGGATCGAAATCCCCTAACGGTTCCATCTCAAGTCCGGAGAGCTTCGAATAGAACTCAGCGAGTGCGAGAGGATCCGGGCAATCAATGGCCGGATATGAAAACTTGGCGATTGGCATGGCTAGAAGTTACTCAACAAGTTTCTACTTGCCTATAGCTTCCATCATCTGGTCTGCATGGACGCGCGGATGCTTCGTGTAGATCCGAATCCAGTCACCGACGGTGTATTTGCCGCTCTCGGTATGGGTGCCGTAGAGATCAAGATCTGACGGCTTCAAACGCTTAACAATGTCCAAACTTGCGGTACGGACTGCCTTGAAGACAGCTATGGAATTCTCGACAGGAAGTTCTGTGTACCCAAGGGCCGGGTTCTCCGCCCAGGCTGCCTCGTCATAGCCCTGTATTGAGGAGCCAGCGGGCTCTGCGACCAGGCGACGAAGGCGGGCGTAAGACTGGGCTTCGCTGTCGGCCATGTGATGAATGACCTGACGAGGAGACCAGCCTTCGGCTTGATGGCGATCTAAATCGGAAGATGAGAGAGATGAGTACTGATCGAGAAAGTACTTGGTTGATGCTTCGTAGCCGGCAGCGAGTTCATTGATATCCATGCCCGAAATTCTAGGAGAAGGAGCCTTTGCCAGGCCTGCGCGATAATCACAGCCGTCCCGAGGTGACTCTGCATTGCTAGGCGGGCAGAACTTCGAAGAGGGTCGAAAGCTGATGCAGAGCCCATATTCCCATAATGGGAAAATGGCACTATAATGGGAAACATGGAAACGGAATCTTCAGTGAATCTGATCGAAACGGACGCGCGTAGTCGAGCGGTGCTGCCAGGACACAGCAATAAGCGATACATCATGGATGAATTGCCTGGAGGGCTTATTCTTCTTCAGCCTGCAGTTGTCATGTCGGAGGCTCAATTGGAATACGTCTCTAGTCCTGAATTGCGCGATCTGCTCACACGTGCGGCCGGTTCAAAGACAGTGCGTCGCCCCCGCCGCCAGCGCAGATCTGAGTGAAATCTTCCTCTGCCCCCCTTGATAACTACTCGGAAGTTGCCAATCAGCAACTAGATGCTCTCGAGCAGGGGCCAGACGTAGACCTCTACAACGAATTAATCGGAGTTTGTGGAGAAATTCTTGACGCCCCGGAACACCTTCGGAAATTCTCAACCGTCATACAGACGACGGAAGGCGCGCGTTTTCGCACTCCAGTTCCCGGGAAGGATCCATACAAGATATTTTGGTCAAAAACAACAGAGGGGCAAGTCCGAATTGAGGCGGTCTTCCCGTATCCGACGTAATCACACTCGTTTTCGCATAAAAAAACTTTGGTAGCCCCGAAGGGATTCGAACCCTCGTAGCTGGCTTGAGAAGCCAGAGTCCTAGGCCGCTAGACGACGGGGCCCTAGTCCTTCCAAAGACGATCGCCTACGGCTTTCGTCTTCCTGTTTATCAAAAGTGATCGCCTATGGCTTTCACTTTCTAGTCCAAACTGTCTTTCGCTGGGGTACCAGGACTCGAACCTAGACTTACTGAACCAGAATCAGCAGGGCTGCCAATTACCCCATACCCCAAAAGGCGTTCGCAAGGATACCGTAGAAACTAGAGCGCCAATGCCCCTGAAATCCGCGCGAGACTTGCACTTTTGCCCAATAGCTCCATGGATTCGAATAGCGGCGGGGAGATGGTACTTCCCGTGACCGCGATACGGACCGAGCCAAATGCCACTCGTGGCTTCAGGCCCATCTCCTCGATCAAGGAGGATCGAAGGGCTGCCTCAATGCTGGAATGTGTCCACTCTTCCAAAGGCAGCAATTCGTCGAGGCTTCGCTTCAACACCGCCTTCGATCCTGCGTCGGTGACCTTAGCCAGTGAATCCGGTTCGATGGCAAAGTCCTTAATAAAGAGGAACGTCAACATCGCAGGGATTTCACTGAGTTTCGTTATGCGCTCTTGAATGATCGGAAGGGCCGCTTTCACGAGGGCGATTTCCTCTTCGGATCCTTCGATCACATCGGCTTTCTTCAGGAATGGCAAAGACCAATCAAGGAAATCATCGAGGGTGAGCGCGCGGATCTTGTCGCCGTTGATGGCCTCAAGTTTCTTCATGTCGAACTTGGCAGGTGAACTATGGACGCGTTCCACGGTGAAGAGTTCAGTGAGCTCTTGCATCGTGACGTTCTCTCGGTCCTCCCCCGGCGACCATCCGAGAAGGGCGAGGTAATTGCAGATCGCTTCGGGTAGGAATCCCGCCTCGCGATACCAATTGACGGACACTTCGCCATTTCGCTTGGACAACTTGGCGTTGTCTTGGCCCATCACAAAAGGCAGGTGTGCAAATGTCGGGTACTCATCTTCGGTAAGACCCATCGCCTGGTACACGCGAATCTGTCGCGGGGTGGATGAGAGAAGGTCTTCGCCGCGAAGAACGTGAGTCACCCTCATCAGCACGTCATCGACGGCAACGGCCAGTGTGTACAGCGGTGAACCATCACCGCGAACGAGAACAAAATCAGGAACGAATTTGTGGTCAAAGGAGACCTCGCCGCGAATCTGATCGACGAAGGTTGTCTGTCCATCGGGCATGCGCATGCGGATGACAGGTTGGCGACCCTCTGATCTGAAGGCCGCGATGTGATCTTCGCTCAGGTTGCGGCACTGGCCGTCGTATCCCGGTGCGACGTTAGCCGCGCGCTGTGCTTCCCGGCGCGCTTCTAATTCCTCAGCGGTGCAGAAGCAGTAGTAAGCGTCCTTCTGGTCGAGGAATTTCTGTGCCCAGTGCGCGTAGATATCAAGGCGCTGAGACTGCTGATACGGGCCGTACTCGCCGCCAATTTCGGGGCCCTCATCCCATTGCAAACCTAGCCAGCGAAGTGTGTCGATGGCGGCGGCAATGTACTCATCGGTGACGCGCGTCGTGTCAGTGTCTTCGATGCGGAAGATGAATGTCCCGCCGGTATGACGGGCGTAGGCCCAATCAAACAAAGCGGTGCGGATATTTCCGACATGAAGATCACCAGTGGGAGACGGGGCAAATCGCACCCGTACTTTCTTATCAGCCATGATTGCTCAATCTATTCGTTAATTCGCCTAAGCCTTCAATAGCCACGGTGACAACTGATTTCTCTGTCATTGGCCCAATTCCCGCTGGGGTGCCAGTCAAGATCACGTCACCTGGCAGAAGCGTCATCACTTGCGTGACAAAGTTGATGATCTCTGGAATTCCGTTGATCATGTCCGACAATCGTCCATCCTGCTTTACTTCACCATTGACGGTGGTGATGATTCGCTGATTGCCCGGAACAAACTCAGTCTCGATCCATGGTCCAAGTGGGCAGAATGTGTCGAAGCCTTTTGCGCGTGTCCACTGCCCGTCTTTCTTCTGAAGATCGCGTGCCGTCACATCGTTTCCGATGGTATAACCGAAGATCACATCATGGGCGCGCTCTTTGGGCACGTCCTTGCAGATACGACCGATGACGATCGCGAGTTCGCCTTCGTAATCCACGCGCTCGCTCATTGCCGGCCACACGATCGTGTCATCTGGTCCGATCACCGAAGTGTTGGGTTTGAGAAAAATAATCGGCTCCTCGGGTACTTCCCCGCCCATCTCTTTGGCATGGTCGGCGTAGTTCTTTCCGATGCATACGACCTTGCTGCGGGGCAATACCGGCGCCAACAAGCGCACCTGGGATACGGGTACGACTTGCCCTGTCGGTTTCACCCCTGAGTAGAGCGGATCCCCTGTTATGACTGCGATCGCATCCTCGGCGAGGACTCCGAACAAGGGGTCTTTTCCGAGGTTGAGTGTGGGGTCTGCGGCAGCAGGAGAGAATCGAACAATACGCATTGGGCTAGGGTATCGCGCCTCAGAGCGAGGTTAATTCACCTGATGAATCGATGCGCCAGATCAAGCATTTTGGGGCATATCCGCGTGCCGGCGCTATGTTTATCGGCCCATCTCCGAAAATAACAATGGCCTCAATGCCGGAAATCTGACTCGCCATAGCCACCGTGAAGACCGCAGTCGCCGCATCGACAGCGAAATCGGGAATAGAAATGTTTATCGCAACGTAGGTACGTCCTGTTGAATCACGAAGTGCCGCTGCCTGCTCAGAATTGGTTCGACGTTGTGTCGCACGTGCGAGGGTTTCAAGTTTGGCGTCTTCAGGATTAGGAAAACTAAATCTCGTCATGCTCGCCTCCTTCTGAGGGAGCTTCCCGTTCCACTAAGACGCTGCTTATTCGACGTCGACGACCGATCGGACGCTCGGCCGTGATGTTCCACCCGCTGAGAAAAATAGTGCTTCCAGGAATCGGAACGCGACCCAATTTCTTGGCCATGAGACCGCCGACCGTGTCGACATCGTGGTACTCGCTTTCGGCAACAGTGATGTCCAATTCGCGAGCAAGATCTTCTACGTGCAAGGTAGCTTGCGCCCTCGCTTTGTCCTCATTGAGCCAAGAGAATTCCTCTTCACCGTCATCGAATTCATCTTCGATCTCACCCACGATCTCTTCAAGAATATCTTCGATGGTGATGATTCCCGCAGTCCCGCCGTACTCGTCGATGACGATGGCGAGATGAATTTGATCTCTCTGCATTTCTTTCAAGAGTTCCACCGCAGTCTTGCTTTCGGGAACAAAAGTCGCCGGCCTCATATGCTGCTCGACCTTCTCGGTCTGCTCGGCCTCATGATGATCCAGCGCGCGCTTGGCAAGATCCTTTACGTAGGCGATGCCAATTATGTTGTCGACGTCAGTGCCGACGACAGGAACGCGAGAAAATCCCGAACGTAACGCAAGAGATAGCGCCTGGCGCAGGGTTTTCTCCCTTTCAATCCAGACCATTTCGGTCCGTGGCACCATGAGCTCGCGCACCAGTGTGTCACCAAGTTCGAATACAGAGTGAATCATCTCGTGCTCATCGGACTCGACAAGACCGCGTTCGTGCGCCTGATCTACCAGGTCTCGAAGTTCTGCCTCATTCGCAAAAGGCCCTTGGCGAAAACCCTTTCCAGGGGTTATCGCATTTCCGATTGCAATGAGCAAAGTGGTAATTGGGCCAAGAATAAAAGCCAAGGCATATGCCGCCACTGCCCCGCTGCGCGCCCATACATGAGGATTCTGCTTTCCTAGTGTTCGAGGGCCAACGCCGACAATGACATAGGAAAGTACGACCATGATGACAACGGTCAAGAACAAAGCCTGGCCGCCGTCGAAGTTACGGGACAAAATGACGGCGAGCAGAACGGTCGCAGTAAGTTCGCACGTCTTGCGCACAAGAAGAAGAACATTGAGATAGCGAGCAGGATCGGAGCTCACCTTGCGGAGAACGCCTCCACCTGGACGCGATTCGAGTTCTTCAATCTTGATACGTGAAATTGACGTAAGTGCGGCCTCACTACCGGCCAAGAAGCCAGCAAAAGCAAGAAACCCGATGATGGCAAGAACAAGCATGGATGTCATTTGCCCCACCTGGCAACAATGGACTCCTGCAGATCGAACATCTCTTTTTCATCCTCTTTGTTGTCGTGGTCATAACCCACAATATGCAATAAGCCATGAATACCCAAGATCGAGATCTCATGATTAAAAGTGTGCTTGGCGGATTCCGCCTGGCGGATTGCCACCTGCGGGCACAAGACGATATCGCCCAATATTCCCGGCTCCGTCGAATGCGGACGAAGCTCGTCCATCGGAAAAGTCAGAACATCGGTTGGCCCGGGTTCATCCATCCATTTGATATGCAATTGCGTCATTTCCTCTTCATCTACGAAAAGTACATCGAGATCGCACTCGGGGTTCAGGCCCAATTCGGCCATACCGAATTGAAGCAAGGAGGCGAGATCCTCTTCGCTGTAAGCAATACCTGATCGATTGGTGATCTCTATGGCCATGATTTAGGTGCCAGGACGCAATTGGCGAGGTGCCCGTTGCTCCTGTAATTGCGCCTCACGATCGGCGCTGTACTTGCCGTATGCCTCTACGATCTCACCCACCAGTGTGTTTCGAACTACGTCCTGAGAACTCAATTCGATGAAGGCGATGTCATCGACATCATCCAAAATATCGCGGATCACTTTGAGGCCTGACTTGGCACCAGATGGAAGATCCATCTGCGTTACATCCCCTGTGATAACCATCCTGGAACCGAATCCAAGTCGCGTAAGAAACATCTTCATCTGCTCAGGCGAAGTGTTCTGTGCTTCGTCCAAAATAATAAAAGCATCATTAAGGGTTCGACCACGCATATAGGCAAGAGGCGCGACTTCAATGATTCCAGTCTGCATCAAGCGCGGGATAGAGTCCTGATCGATCATGTCGTGTAGCGCGTCAAAGAGTGGGCGAAGGTAAGGATCGATCTTCTCCGACAACGTCCCTGGTAAGAAACCAAGGTGCTCGCCCGCCTCTACCGCAGGACGGGTGAGAATGATTCGGTTGACTTCACGCGATTGCAGAGCAGCAACCGCCTTTGCCATTGCAAGGTAGGTTTTACCTGTTCCTGCAGGACCGATTCCAAAGGTAATCGTGTGCTCGTCGATCGCATCGACGTAATGTTTCTGATTCGCGGTCTTTGGACGGATAGATCTTCCTCGGTTACTCAAGATGTTGAGTGAGAGGACCTCAGCAGGATGCTCCTGCGGAATGTTGCGCATCATGGAAATAGAGCGCACCACAAGTTCGCTTGTGAGAGTTTGACCCGATCGGATTACCACAAGGAGTTCGTTGAGCAGAGCCTCAAGACGCAGTCCCTCATTTGAATCGCCTTGAAAAGTGATTTCGTTGCCACGGACCGTGATGGTCAGAGTCGGGAAAGCCGCCTCGATAATCCGAAGGTGTGCGTCTGTGGCACCGAGTAGCGCAACCATGGGTATCGCACTTGGTACAGCAAAGAGAGTTCTTTCCATTGGAAATATTCTACGGGTTATCGACTTAGCCGGGTGGCCAAGCAAAAAAACGGCCTCCCAAGAGGTGCAAATGAGCGTGGAATACGCTCTGTCCGACCGATGCGCCGGTATTGAAAACGGCTCGATATCCGTCCAAGCCTTCTGACTTTGCTATCTCATCCGCGGCCACAAAAAGGGCTGCAGTAATAACAGATGACATGCGCGCAAGAGCCGCGGCATTCTCCACGTGAACAGTGGGAACAAGAACGACGTGAGTTGGCGCCTGAGGCGTGATGTCGCGGAAGGCGACGACGTTCTCGTTGCGGTAGATAATGGTGGCTGGAATCTCGCCTTCAATTATTTTGCAGAAGAGGCAATCAGGATCTAGCGCCATGTTGCTATTACCAGAGTCCTAGAGCGACGCTCAATGCAGAAACTGCCGCGATGCCTGCATGTGCAGATCTCAGGATTGTGCGACCCAACTTCGCAGGAATAGCTCCTGCTTCTTCCATCTTCTCTAGTTCAGCCTCAGTGATGCCACCCTCGGGTCCAATAACTAGGACAACTGAAGACAGGTGGTGATTCCTATTTACCAACTCCGAGAGTTTGCGCTCAGCGTGGGCTTCGAGCACGACAGACAAATCCGCGCTTCTCAGAATTGCCTGAAGTTGGTCGGTGTCCACAACATCGGTGACTTCAGGTAGGTAATAGCGACGAGATTGTTTACCCGCCTCGATGACCGCAATCTTGAGTTTCTCAACTCCATCTGGAAGTTTTCCAATCGATCGCGACGCCTTCCAGGGAACGATGCGATCGACTCCGGCTTGCACTAGCAGCTCAATATTCTCACGGGTGCGATCGCCTTTTGTAATTCCTTGCACGACGGTGATCGAGACCTCACGCGCGACCTGATGGCCGGATTCGAGAACAACCAGTTCAACCGCATTCTTCTCGACTCCGATTATGCTGGCACGAGACCAATATCCCTTACCGTCTGAGAGCAGAATCTCTTCACCGGGCACCGCGCGCAATACGCGCGCAATATGATGACCGACATGGCCGACTAAGCGGCACCGCTCGTTGATATGCGAAGGAAGCTCGGAGACATAAAAGAGGGGCAACATTAGCGACCGAAGGCATCTCTGAACTTGCTGAAAAATCCTCCATCTTGTCGTTGCATGTGAGATTCGCCTTCTTTCTCTCCGCGCAGTTGCGAGAATTTGCGCAGCAACTCTTCCTGCTCCTTGTTTAGTTTAGCGGGGGTGTGCACCTCAACATGGACAATAAGGTCACCGCGTCCCCCACCCCTCAAATGCGTCACTCCTTTGCCCTTGATTGGAATCGTTGATCCACTCTGAATCCCAGGCTTGATAACGACGGGCATCGGACCATCCAAGGTCTCAACGGAAAGAGTCGTGCCCAAGGCTGCGGCTGTCATCGAAATCCCAAGGCCGACATGCAAGGTGTCTCCCTCGCGAACCAAGAACTCATGGGGGGTTTGAACAATCTCAACATAGAGATCTCCTGCCGGGCCACCCCCTGGGCCCACTTCTCCCCGACCGCTGAGTTGAATGCGATTACCCGTTTCGACTCCGGCAGGAATTTTGACGGGGATCGTCTGGCGGGATCGAACTCGACCATCACCGGCGCATTCGCGACATGGGTTGGCAATGACACTTCCGTATCCTTGGCAGTTGGCGCATGGACGGCTGGTCATCACCTGGCCGATAAATGAGCGGGTGACGTGTTGAGTCTCCCCACGTCCCTTGCAGATCTCGCACATAGTGGGGTGACCGCCCTCAGCGCAACCCGAGCCCTCGCACTTGGGACAGACCACGGCGCTTTCGACTGTGATTTCTCGTTCGGTTCCAAAACACGCTTCATTGAGATCGACCTCGATGCGAATCAGCGCATCTTGCCCTGCACGTTTACGGGAGCGTGGACCGCGACTTCCGCCGCCGCCAAAGAACGCATCCATGATGTCGCCGAATCCGAAATTGGCTCCACCAAAGCCCCCAAAATTATTTCCGCCGCCGGCGTCGTAGTTTGCACGTTTCTGCGGATCGCTGAGCACCTCGTATGCAGCGGTGATGTCCTTGAAGCGATCCTGTACTTCCGGATCCGGGTTCACATCAGGGTGCAACTCTCGCACCAATTTGCGATAAGCACGTTTAATCTGGTCTTGGTTGGCATCACGATCGACACCCAAGACTTCGTAAAAATCAGCCACTACGAACCCTCATTCATATAACGCCCGACGTATCGAGCTACAGCAGAAACGGCGGCAATTGATGCCGCATAATCCATACGCGTCGGTCCTATGACACCGAGGGCGCCGAGCGGGTTGGCTTCGCTTCCGTAGCCCACAGAAATAACACTGGTCTGCCGTAAATTCTCTTCGCTTTGCTCTTGGCCGATTCGCACCTGCACGTTTTCGCCGACATCTCCAAGCAGGCGCATGAGTACTACTTGCTCTTCCAGGGCCTCAAGAATGGGATGAATCTGCGTGGAGAAGTCTTCGCGAAAACGCGCAAGGTTCGCCGTTCCGGCAAGCACCACTCGTTCCTCCGGTTTTTCCAATGCCATCTCTGTCAGCATCGCAACGATCGTATTGACATCGTTCTGATCACTTCCTACATGTACTGAAAGAAGCCCCGACAATCGTTCGGCAACGTCCAGCAGGCGAGCACCAGCGATCGCCTGATTCAACTGGGAACGCAGGCCGATGATGAAAAATTCCTCAATATCGTGCCCAAATTCGGCGACCCGCTGCTCAATGCGACCGCCGTCTGTGATCAAGATCAGCATCAGGCGCGAAGGCGTCAGCGACACCAGCTCGAGATGCCTCACTCGCGATTTCACGAGAGAGGGATACTGGACAACGGCCACCTGCTTGGTGACATCGGCCAGCAATCGCACAGTGCGCATAACAACATCGTCAAGATCATGTGCGCCTTCGAGGAAGCTTTCGATCGCGCGACGCTCGGCTAAGGAAAGCGGCTTGATGGTCGCCAACTTGTCGACGAAGACTCGGTATCCCAAGTCGGTCGGGATTCGACCGGCACTTGTATGCGGATGAGTAATGAGGCCCTGCTCTTCAAGAAGAGCCATCTCATTGCGGATTGTGGCGGGCGAGATTCCAAGACTGTGGCGGTCGGCAATGGCCTTGGAACCGACGGGTTCTTGGGTCGCGACGTATTCATCCACGATAGCGCGGAGAATTTCAAGACGGCGCATTTCCATTGCAATCAACTAAATCGTGACGAGGGCGATGGAGACCAACGTAAGAAGGAGAAACGGAGGAAAGGAGCTCTTGATCTTCTCAACTTTGAAATGAAAATACATTGCCCCGCTCATGTCCACCCAGAGGACGACTAAGGCGATCCACTGAACAAAGCCATTGCGCAGGCCGATGATGACGCCGAGTGCCGCCAAGGCCTCGACTACGCCGATGGCGCGGGCAAGTCCATCCCTCACGTTGACTTCACGGGTGACGGCAAGTCCCCTCGGATTGCCGCTTGCCTTTGCCAAGCCAGCAATGACAAAAACCAAAGCAATCAGGGATGAAAGGACGACGTGTGCGGTTTGCATAGGACTACAAGGTACTACACAACTAATTCGCGGACGATTCGGTCAGCGATAAGGCGGCCTTTTGGGGTCAGTTGCAGGGTGCCTTCATCCCACATGGTCGGGTCCAGGTGCCCACTGCGGCGATATTCGGCCACTTTTTCGGTTTGCTCTGGAGATAAATCACTAAGGGATATTCCTGCCCGCATACGTATCGAGAGCATGATGGCCTCATCGGATTTTTGTTGTTCACTGAGCTCTTCGCTTTCTTGCATAGGGGATATGCCACCGAATAAAGCATTCTTGTACGCAGTCGGGTGCTTCATATTCCACCATCGCACTCCATCGACATGTGAGTGAGCGCCAGGTCCAAGACCCCACCAATTCGCATTGCGCCAATATGCAATGTTGTGGCGAGCTTGATGATTCGGCTTTGACCAATTGCTCAACTCGTACCAGGACATCCCTGCCTTCTCGCAGAGTTCGTCGACGAGAAGATACATATCCGCCATCAAGTCATCATTGGGCATCGACAATTCTCCGCGCCTTATTTGCGAAGCCAATTTCGTTCCCGGCTCGACGATGAGAGCGTATGCGCTGATGTGGTCGACTCCTAATTCAAGGGCCGTTGATACCGACACCCGCAAATCTTCAAGTGTTTCTCCCGGGGTTCCGTAGATGAGATCCAGACTAATGCTCCCGAATCCCGCATCTCTCGCAGCTGAGACAACTTTGGCGATGTTCTCTGGATTGTGAGTCCTATCTAAGACTTTCAGGACATGAGGAACGGCAGATTGCATACCGAAGGAAATTCGATTGAATCCAGCGGCGCGAAGTTCGGCAAGTTTGGCCGCATCCACCGAATCTGGGTTAGCCTCCAAAGTGATCTCCGCTCCAGAGGTCACACTCCACTTCTCTCTGATAGCCGAAATCACCCGACCGAGATCTTTTGCCGGCAGAAGGCTGGGCGTGCCTCCCCCGAAAAAGATTGTAGGCACCGTTGCATTCGGTGCTTTGGCGAACGCGATATCTAGCTCGCGAAGCACCGCGTCAATGTAATCGCCCGAAACAGTCTCTAGGGTGCCACCTTCACGCAACTCTGAAGGTGTGTATGTATTGAAATCACAGTACCCACACCGCTTCACGCAGTAAGGAATGTGGACGTAAAAAGATAAGTCCGACATTGCTGCTACTTCCGCGCGGCTTTCGCCTTTTCAATGTCAGCATCAGTTGCAAGGGCGGCCACGAATGCCTCTTGGGGCACTTCAACGCGTCCGACCATCTTCATGCGCTTCTTGCCCTCTTTCTGCTTCTCAAGAAGTTTGCGCTTACGTGAGATGTCTCCGCCGTAGCATTTGGCAAGAACATCCTTACGGATGGCGCGGATATTCTCGCGCGCGATAATTCTGGAGCCAATTGCGGCCTGAATGGGGACCTCAAACTGCTGGCGAGGAATCAGCGCCTGCAATTTCGCAGTCATCATCAGACCGTAGGCATACGCCTTGTCGCGATGGACGATTGCGCTGAACGCGTCAACAGGCTCACCCTGCAACAAGATATCGACCTTCACAAGATCGCCCTCGGCATCGCCGATTGATTCGTAGTCCAAGGACGCGTAGCCGCGCGTGCTCGATTTCAACTTGTCGAAGAAGTCGAAGACGATTTCAGCAAGCGGCAATGTGTAGCGAATTTCAACTCGGTCTTCAGAGAGATAATCCATGCCAAGCAATGTGCCGCGGCGTTGTTGGCAGAGCTCCATGATCGCGCCGATGAATTCGCTTGGGGCAAGGATTGTCGCGCGCACAATCGGTTCCTCAACGCTCATGATCTTTCCCTCGGGGAACTCGCTGGGGTTTGTCACGATGATCGAGCGGCCGTCATCAAGCTTCACGTTGTAGACGACGTTTGGCGCAGTTGAAATAAGACTTAAATTGGATTCGCGCTCCAGGCGTTCGCGGACAATCTCCATGTGCAATAGCCCCAAAAATCCGCAACGGAAACCAAAGCCAAGGGCCGCAGAGGATTCGGGTTCATAGACAAGGGCAGCATCATTGAGTTGCAATTTGTCGAGTGCCTCACGCAGCAGCGGATAGTCGGCGCCATCTAGCGGGTAGAGACCGGAGAAAACCATTGGTTTTGGGTCTTTGTAGCCAGCAAGAGGCGTCTTGGTGGGGTTGTTGTAGTTGGTCACCGTGTCACCAACGCGCGACTGACGAACATCCTTCACACCTGTGATGAGATAGCCGACCTCGCCAACGCCAAGACCCTTGCTGGGAATCGGCTCGGGAGAGATGACTCCCACTTCGAGCATCTCGTGGCGCACGCCAGTGGAAAACATCTGGATCTGATCACGCGCGGAAAGATGACCATCAACAACGCGGACGTATGTGACAACGCCGCGGTAGACGTCATATACAGAATCAAAAATCAGTGCGCGCGCAGGTGCGTCAGGGTCGCCCTTGGGTGCTGGGATCTGCTCAATGATTTGGTCCAAGAGCTCAGGAACTCCTGCACCGGTCTTGCCAGATACAAGGAGGCAATCACTCGGTTCACACCCGATGAGTTTTGCCAGTTCCTTTGCAAACTTCTCCGGTTGCGCCGCCGGCAGATCGATTTTGTTGAGGACCGGAATGATCTTGAGGTTGTTCTCCATCGCCAGATACAAGTTGGCCA
>CAYLYA010000014.1:0-36040 GCA_964387855.1 uncultured Bifidobacterium sp. | reverse complement strand
TGATCAATCCCCGGATCAAAAATCTCAATCTGAATGTCCTTATCTTTGATACCCATGTAAACGTTTGTCGGCCGAGTTTTTACGTAGAAAACCGAGTTGCCATCGACATTGGTGAAGCCAACATTTCCTGAGACTCCACCTGCGCTCTGAGTAATCAAGAACGCACCTTTCTGTGCATAGGTTGCAATTACTCTAAACGACGTGGTGGTGTCATTGAGTCCGTTGCCATTTGGCAGGTAGCGCACAAATGAAGACCCTGGTTTGTTGGCGATAAGAGCATATTTTGCACCAGACATTGGCCCGGCCCAGTACACCGTCAGATGCTTTGCAAGAACCACCGAACGCAATTCATCGGCCGACATTGCCACCTTACCTTGGGTCTTCTGCGCATCATTGCCCTTGCTGTAATTAGAGATGAGGAAATAGCCAGCAATACCAAGAACAACTACTGCGAAAAGGCTTCCGATAACTAGAAGAGGCCGACTCTTTTTGGGTCTGCGTGAAGACAGATCCACGTAGGGCGATGTGTCGTTGTCAATAAATCCGCCGTCGGAAACGAATTCGTCGCGGGAACTGTTCTCATTCACTATGAAGCGCCCTTCTATTTAGTCAATACTAAGTTGACTGGCAAGAGCCAGGCAACCATGTTGATTAACTGATCTGGCGAACATGATTCTTGACTAGCACCAATCCAAGTGCCTGATCCACTACGGGATCAAATACTTCGACCTGTATGTCTTTGCCTTTTATGCCAACGTAGACATTTGAAGGCCGAGCCTTTGAATAGAAGACGGCGTTGCCATCTGCATTGACGAAACCGACGTTGCCGTTTGCAGCAGCGCCCGCTGTCGATATCGCGAACGCATTCTTCTGCGCGTATGTGCCGATGGCGCGGAAAAGAGTCTTCGTGTCATTGAGTCCGACACCCCCGGGCAAGTAGCGAACGAACGCGACCCCAGGAGTAGTTGCTATCAGTGTGTACTTCGCGCCATCTTGAGGGCCTGCCCAATAAACGGTGAGCTTCTTGGCTAGCACGACGCTGCGAAGATCATCGGCGGAAAGTGCGACCTTGCCCTGGATCTTCGCGAGGTCATTTCCGCTGCGCTGGTTCTTCATGAAGAAGAATCCCCCGACAAGCACGATCGCTATGACAATCCACGTCAAGACCGTGCGAAAACTCTTCTTCTCCGAGATCTCTGCTTCCTCAACCTGCTCCTCGGTAAGAATCACTTCCGCCACCGGTTCCACGGAAGGAACCACTGGTTCGCTGGATTCAATTTCAGAAGGTGTCTCGTCGTCTTTTGCTTCCATCACAGTGATTTTCCTCCTGAGTGCCAGCACGTGTGTTCGGTAAATTGTACTCGGAGACGGC
Organism: uncultured Bifidobacterium sp.; assembly: GCA_964387855.1. Classification (GTDB taxonomy): domain Bacteria; phylum Actinomycetota; class Actinomycetes; order Nanopelagicales; family Nanopelagicaceae; genus QYPT01. The sequence continues at coordinate 34,668 of CAYLYA010000014.1, read as the reverse complement.
CAAAATACACTGTCTCTGGGGGCTACAGACGGGCAATTCGTATCACAAGAAACTACTTGATGTTGAATCTGGCCTTTAAAAAGCGCCAAAGCAACGGCCTGATCCTGGCCCGGATCGAAGATTTCTGGCTGAACATCTTGACCCTTGATCCCGACATAAACATTGGTGGGCCGGGTTCTAAGTTAGATCACGACGTCGGGTTTGTACGAAGCCAATGTTGCATCAATCTCGTCGTTGTCGATAACCAAAGAATTTAGCTTCGGATCATTATCACTTCGAAAGAGCCTGGCAATGTGGCGGCCAACTCCCCGTCGAAAGGAATTCTCGACGATAAGGATGTGCTCCGTCAACCTCATTTCGTTCCTCATTATTCATGTCACTTACTTGTCAACACTCGTGTCGCCAACGCCGGCGTCACTTTCCAAAGCTTGACCATCTCTTCATATCTCTCGAAATCAATGGGATCGGCAGTTGCTCCCGTTTTCGCGGCACGAATCATGAGGTTTCTTGGCGTGTGCTCACCCCCGACAAACTCGATGACTTCAGACCTGTAGCCGACCAACTTCAGAATATGTGCACGCAACGCGTCGGTAAGCAGGTCGGCAAATCGCTCTTCAAGGAGGCCATATTTCGTGACAATGTGCCATGGCGCAGGGGAATCACCCAGTTGACTCTGCAGATCATGATGACAACATGGCGCCACCAATATCAATTTCGCATCGTTTTTCACTGCCCATGCAATGGCGTCGTCGGTGGCCGTGTCGCATGCATGCAGCGCAATAACGACATCGGCATCCTCAACTGTGGTGCGTGAAATCTCTTCAGCACGGAATTGAATAGTTGATGAAATCCCCAATCTCGCTGCAATCTCGGTATTCCTCCTAAGGGATTCCGGGCGTACGTCGATTCCAACTACATGAACGGGCACATTCGTTGACGTCAAGTATTGATGCGCTGCAAAAGTCAGGTAAGCGTTGCCGCAACCGAGGTCCACAATCTTCAATGGCGCAGATTTCGTCGGGGCGTGGATATGCCCTGCTCGGATTGCATTTGTCAGCGTTGGAGTGAGCAATCTAAGAAACTCCTCCACTTGGCGATACTTATCCTGCCTTGTCGGTTTTATTTTTCCTTCCGCATCCGCAATTCCAACCTCGCGAAGGAACGGATCCGACGAATCCAACAGGCGCTTCTTGGCTTGGTCATGCATGAGTTGCTGGGTTTTACCGCCTTTTTCGCGTCGCACCAAGGCACCGTGTTTCTTGGTCACTCGAATCGCGAGAGACCCACCGGTGTGTTCGACCAAGATATTGGCGAAACCGCTCTCCAAGAGCTCGGCCACCTTCAGCTCTTTCGGCTCGTAGTTCTTTGTAGTGGTCTGCCGTCCATCCGACTCGGAGACTTGAAGCAGGATTTCTTCCTTGATGAGGACCGGCCTGATATCTATCCTCACCGCAGGCGGGTTCATATTCCTACGCGAACCCGAAAGGACGACTCTGACAAGAGAGTGAGTCTGCTCGATGACCCGCCGTACTTCATCGAAGGCCTCGGCCAGATCAGTTGTCATGACGGCAAATTACCAAAAACTACATGCACGCCAAGTCCGCCGAGATCGCTAGGTTCTAGTTCAACTGTGGCCGAGTGCTCGCGAGCGATGGCGAAAATGATGCTCATCCCAAGACCAGAACCGCCGTGCTCACGTGATCGTGATTTATCAAATCTACGAAAACTCTGCATTCCTTCGGCATATGCGCCAGCAGGCAAGCCCGGGCCGCCATCTTCGATAAAGAGGTCAGCATGGCCTTTCACCCGACTCAGCGTCACTCGGACTGGAGCATTCGATGGAGTATGCCGGGAAATGTTGGCAAAGATATTGGACAAGAGCCTTGCAATGTGGACAGCCGAACCATGAATAGTGACGCCTTCTTGAATTCGAGTTTCGATCTCACGAGACTCACTGAGGGTGGCAAAATCTGCAAGATGCGAACTCAAAATCTTCGAGATGTCGATCTCTGTGAATTCGTGATTTGGAACGTCTCCGAATTCTGCAAGAAAGAGGAGGTCTGAAATCAAAGTCTCCATCCGGACGATCTCGGAACCGACGCGTTCAAATGCCTTCGCGCGCTTTTCCGGATCGGTCATCGCCGATCCTGACAACAACTCCACATAGCCTTTCACGACGGTTAGAGGGGTGCGCAATTCATGAGACGCATCGCCCAAGAAATCCTGCATCTTCATCGCCGACTGCTCTTCAATCTCAGCAGTACGACGCAAAGCCGAAATCATTTTGCTGAGCGACATAGCGAGCTGGTCAATTTCGGAATTTCCGTCACCAGGCTCAATGTGAATATCGGTGTCACCGCTTGAGATATCCCCCGCGGTTGCAATCAAGTCTTCGATCCTCCTCATATCTCGTCGCACGAACACCCATGTTGCTATGCCCGCTGCCACCAGGCACAAAACAATGAAGAAGAGCAGGCGTAGAAGGTCCGACCTGTATCTCCCATCAATGTCAGCAAGGGAGGCGGCAACAACAAGGTATTCGCCATCAGACAGATCGATTGTGCGGAAGCGATAATCCTCAATGCCAGTATGTGTAATTGGCCGCTCGGCGCTTAGTTTCATCTCCTGATTAGTTGGATTAGGAAGCGTTATCAGGCCCGAGGGATTAAGGACAGAAGACTTCTTCTCTGCGGTGTAGTACACCAAAGTCAAGGCAATGTCGCTTTGCTGAACCGAATACAAAGCCTCGGACAGCGCGGCGTTTGTATTCCCGCGAACAGAGGTGGCAACCTGGTTGAGCGACTTATCCAATAAGGCGATTCCAGAATTGTGTGATGCGTTTACCGCGAATCCTCCAATGAGCAAGGTGCTTATTGAAGTGACTGCAGCTGAGGCAAGAGTTAACCTAGTTCTTAACTTCACTTTGCCCCTTTGGGCTCGATAATCTGAAAGCCAATACCGCGAACTGTCTTAATACCCTTGAAATCCTCGGAGTGAAACTTCTTCCGCAAATAGGAAATGTATGTGTCGACAACTCCGGCGTCTGAATCGAAATCAATATCCCAAACTGCACTCAACAGGCTTGATTTGGTAAGGACCCTGCCTTTATTTTGAAGCAGATGCTGGAGCAAACGAAACTCAGTCTTTGAAAGTTCGACTTGGTCGTCATCAAGAAAGACTTCGTATGTCTCCTCATTAAGGGATATCGGCCCGCAGGTAAGAACTGAAAATTCCTCCACTACCGGTTGACTGCGTCGCAAGATAGCCCTAACTCTTAGAAGTAACTCCTCCAAGCCAAATGGCTTTGTCACATAATCATCGGCTCCAAGGCGCAAACCTCGGGATACGTCAGTCCGATCTTTGCGCGCAGTCAACATGATCGCCGGCACGAGGTTCTTACTCGCCCGAACGCGCTCAAGCAACTCAAAACCGTCCATGACTGGCATGTTGATGTCGATGATCAACAGATCGGGCTTATGTTTGCGAATCAAGGTGAGCGCACCCATCCCGTCCTTGGCCTCGAGCGTGTCAAAGCCTCCTAGGCCGAGGGCATCGGTGAGAAGCTCCCGCACTCCTACTTCATCATCCACGATCAAGATCAAGGGGTTGCTCATTGATTCCTCCAAGCCTTGAGGGTATATCCAGTTTGCCGATCCGAGCCTGCGATAAGGTGCCTTACGCAAGGTGACCAGAGGGTTTTCACAGAATACGCACAAGATCGGCCTTCAAAATCATCCCATAAGGAATTCTGTCTTTATCAACGCAAGGAGCAACGGATGGGCGCCAAGCAGATCTTCACGACCTCACTACTAAGCGCCGGACTGATTCTAGGCTCCGCCTCTGCTGCCAATGCCACCGATCCAACGCCTAACCCTACCCCGGTGGCCACCTCTTCTCCTGTGGCCACAACCTACGCGGCTCAAATTGCCGCCTACAAAGTGGCACTTGCCGCATATCAGGTTGCGATGGAGCAATACCGCGCCGATTGGAAGGCTGCAATCGACAAGTACAACGCTGCGTGGCAGGCCCAAATGGATCAGTACACCGCCGCCGTCAAAGCGGCGACGACTCAGTACAAGTCGGCCCAACAAATTCGCCAAACAAAGCGCCAGGCGATCATTTCTACTTTCCAGGCAGCTGTAGCAAAGGCGGAATCTGACTATGCAACCGTTAAGAAGTCAGCGGCAACAACGGCCGACCAGAAAAGTGCCGCGTTCACTGCTCGCAACACGGCGATCACGGCAGCAACTGCGGCGCGCAAGAGTGCACTTGATGCCCTTGGAGAACTCGCTCAACCGGTCGTGCCAGTGAAACCAGTCAAGCCGGCGCCGTTAGTGAAACCAGAACCACCGGTGAAACCCGTTGCTCCAGTTAAGTCTGCGGCAACCGTTGCCAGTCCGACCAAATCGCCAAAGTCTGAAAAGCCAAACAGTGCCACACCCAGCACTACCAAGACTGATAGCGCTAAGACTGATAGCGCTAAGACTGATAGCGCTAAGACTGATAGCGCTAAGACTGATAGCGCAAAGTCCGACAGTGGCAAGAAGAGTGGGAAGAACAAGTAGAGGTTTGTGAGATCGCGTGCTGGTCTCACAAAAAAAGAAAACCCTTGACGGCATCCCCCGCCAAGGGTTTTCTCGTTGCACTTCAAAAATTGTCGCCGAAGATCTTCCCAGGATTGAGAATCATCTCTGGATCTAGCGCTTTCTTGATCGCCTGCATCACCATCAATGAATCACCAGCTTCGACTTCAAGGGCTTTGATCTTTCCTGCTCCAATACCGTGCTCGCCAGTGCAGGTCCCCCCTAGTGCGATGATCCTCAGTGAGATCTCGTGCACTAATTTTCGAACTTCATCCAATTCAATCGGATTTGATGGGTCGGTGATGATCAGAGCGTGAAAGTTGCCGTCTGCGACATGACCCAATATTGAATGGGGGAATTTTCGAGCGGCGAAGGTTTCATCCACTATCGCGACTGCTTGCGCTAATTGTGAGAGCGGGACAGCCATGTCAGTGCTCACACTTTTCTTGCCCGGATGGGCAGCAATCGTCGCCCAATGTGCGCTGTGGCGCGCTTGCCACAACTGACGACGTTTGCTCTCATCGCTGGTCCACTCAAATTCCGTGCCTTCAAAGTCGGCGACTATGTCTTGGACGGCCTTCGCATCATCTTGGACACTCTGGGGAGTTCCATGGAATTCAAAAAAGAGAGTGGGCAGTTCAGTCAGATTCATTGAGTTGTAGACGTTGAGATTGCGAATGCACGTCGAATCTAGAAATTCGCAACGAGCGATGGCTATTCCGGCCTTCACAACTTCAGTCGCAGCGGCAACGCCTTGAGAAAGCGTCGGAAAACGTACTATCGCTGCAGCCATTTTCTCGGGGATGCCAAAGACTCGAAGTGAAAGCTCGGTAATCACGGCAAGGGTCCCTTCAGAACCCACCAGCAGTCGCGTTAAGTCGTAGCCTGCAGAGAGTTTTCGGGTGTCTCTACCAGTGTGAATGATCCGGCCATCGGCAAGAACGGCAGTGAGCGCCAAAACATTCTCACGCATGGAGCCGTATCTCACCGTCGTAGTACCGGCTGCTCCCGTTGCCGCCATGCCGCCTAACGTGGCATCGGCTCCGGGATCGACGGAGAAAAACAGTCCTTCATTAGCTAATTTCTCGTTCAAAGCAACTCGGTGCACTCCTGCTTGTACACGAACCAGAAGGTCATTAGGACGTACGTCAAGAACGCGATTCATGTTACTTATATCGAGACTGATGCCACCAAAAAGCGGAACAACGTGTCCTTCAAGAGATGTGCCCGCACCAAAGGGAACTACGGGGATCCCCTCGTTGTTGCAGTACGCAAGTACCTTCGATATCTCTTCGGTGGACGAAGCCATCACGACTGCCGATGGCTGTGAAGGTGGAAAGGCAGACTCATCGTGTCCATGTTGATCAAGAACGGATTGGGAGGTGCTGACCCGACCGTCGACTAGTGCACGAAGAGCATCGAGCTGGTTCGCGGTGAGTTCCACTTTTTGGCGTGACATCGTCAATGGAGAATATTGACCGCACGTGCAAATACAAGGCCAACCATCAGCAGTGCCGTTGTCGACTGGACCAACATCAGCATTTTCGCCCAACGGGTAAGCGGCATGACATCGGTTGGGCTGAAAGCGCTTGCGTTCGTAAATGAGGTGTACAAATAGTCAAAAAAATTTGGGTGCCACGAATGTGGCGCATAAAGAGGGTCGGACATTTGTGGGTACATGAAGTCCGGAAAAGGATGAATAGCCTGTGCCCTCTTTCCTGGCCCTCCTCTATCCAACTCCCAGTACCAAAGGCCAAAGACCACCACATTGGTCAGCCAGATGGACCCTCCGGAAGCCAACAAACTCCGTGCGTCAGTCACTCCCTTTGTGATGATGGCGTCAATCAATTTAATTGCCGAAGCCGTGTTGGAAAGTGTCATGGTCGCAGTAAGCAAGACACCCAAGACCCTTGCAGAGACGATGTGTTCTGATATTCGCTTCGGGTTTACAAGCACGACAGCGAGAAGAAGGGCTCCCTCAACGAAACATATTGGCGTCTGAAATGAGAGCGCCAATTTGTGCGGGAGAAAATATTGAAGCGTGATCACGAGAATCACAACGAGTGCAACGGGCCACCGATGCTCACCCAGATGCGGGCGATGCCAGTGCGGGCTTTCGCCTAGAACCTCATTTTGAACCATGATGGATGAGGGTAGCAATAAAGAGTGTTCCTGAGATCGAGCACCAAGGTTGGAGATATCGTTTGTCCCGAGGATCTAGCCAATGCGATACGAAAGAAGCGCTTATGAGCAAAATTACGGAATTTAACCAGAGACTCGCTGCAAGGATCACATCGATGGTTAGCACCATGTGGTGCGCGTATGCGTTCGCGGCGATCGCGCTAGTTTCTCTTCCTGGGGCCATCAAGTCAGGAAGTACTGTAGTTATCGTTGGCTGGATTGCCCAAACCTTCCTTCAACTGGTGCTCTTATCGATCATCATGGTCGGCCAAAACGTCTCATCCGCTAGCGTTGAGCAGAAAATCAATGAAACCCACGAGGCTAGTCTTGGAGAGTTTGAGCTAGCAAAGGAAGCCCGTTTAATCGCAAACGAAGAACTAAGGGAATTGAAAGAAATCTCTCTCGAGGTGCATCAACTCCTGCGTGATATTGAGGGGAAGATGACTCCCTGATTGTTTGCTCCTGGAAGACATATGACAGGATAACCCCATGATTTCGGCAACGACATGGATCGTCACAGTAGCAATTTTAGCCCTTGTCATCCTTCTGGATCTATGGCTGGCAATTCTCAGGAGAAACCTCCCAACGTCCCTTCTCGAAGCAGGGGTGTGGACGGTTGTCTACATTGGCGCTGCCTTGACCTTCGGATTTTTCATGCTTCCCCTATTTGCCGACCAGCAGGCACAACAAGAATTCTTCGCGGGCTGGTTGACCGAGTATGCCCTATCCGTCGACAACATTTTCGTATTCATCATCATTCTTGGGCATCTTCATGTAAAGAAGGAGAAACAACAGTTGGTTCTTCTCCTCGGAATCATGCTGACCATCATTATGCGCGGAGCACTTATTCCTCTTGGCGCGGCTCTTATTTCACGTTTTGCAAGCATCTTCTTCTTGTTTGGAGCCTTCCTTCTGTACACCGCATTTCAGCTCTTCAAAGAAAGTGGGGATGAAGAAGAATGGAAGGAAGGTAAGGTTGTTGCAAGAATGAAGGCGAGAGGTCTAAGCACCTTTTCGATCGCGCTAGTAGCCTTGGGCATTACGAATCTCGTATTTTCTTTGGACTCGATCCCCGCAATTTTCGGACTCACTAAGAATGCCTATATCGTCACGACGGCAAATATCTTCGCCCTCATGGGGCTTCGCCAACTATATTTCCTTCTCGAAAATCTCCTGAAGAGGCTTATTTACCTCTCAAAAGGACTTTCCCTCATCCTTGCCTTTATCGGCATAAAGATGATCTTTGAGGCTTTGCATGGGGTCGGGGTTCACATAGTGCTCGGCGTACACGTTCCCGAGTTTTCCTTGACATTCAGTCTGGGATCGATCATCACGTGTCTAATCATCACTACGGTTGCGAGTTTGACTGCCACTCGCGGAATAGCAGGCGCCGAGTAAAGATCTACTCCGAAACTGCTTTCCTTCGAACGCTGTCGTGGGCGATTTCCTTAGCACGTTCGTGAATTTTCCTAATCTGCAGTTCGAAGTTCTTGACGGCTAGGTCAAAGGCCGCGACATCATTGAAAGCAGCAGCCTGCGCCCGCAGCAACGGCCCGGCACCGTGCGAGGTCAATATGACTCGATGTGAGAATTTTCCTTGTCTTGGGTTCCCTTCATGAATGATTTCTACTTCTACGCGATCAATAGTGACGCTAAAGCGATTCATTGAATTCAATTTTTCTTCTACGATTTTTTTGAAATCTTCTGCAAGTTGTGCTTGACGAGCGTGGACAACGATTTTCATGTAACACTCCCTGTCTCTGTTGCCAACAATGCCACAAAGCAACACGCCTTGGTAGGTTCCGTGCATAGAATGTGCTGAGAATTCCTAACTGATACTCAGGCGTCCTCGAATTCATCTTCGTCGGTCCAGACACTCTGTGGACCGTCTTCTTGTCTCTCTACCCAAGAAAGAAACGAGCCGACGGCACGAAACGACAGAATAGTGAGAACCACTACTCCGGAAACGCGTCGGATGAACTTAAACATAACCTTAAAATACTCTACTTGTGAGTTGCCCGCCCGCTAATTGCCGAGGGAACGCCTAGGCGTTTTCAAGCGATTGCAGAATGTCTTCCCAGAGATCCTCTACGTTCTCACAGCCAACTGAGAGGCGGATGAGACTCTCAGGGACCGTGGCGCTCTCCCCGGTCCACCGGCGTCGCCTCTCCCACAGCGATTCGATCCCGCCCAGACTGGTCGCATAGGTAATCACCGATGAGGATTCGCAGACCTTGTCAGCATGAGGTCCGTCGGAATGCAGGGTAAAAGATAGAACGGCACCAAAACCTTTCATAAAGCTTGCAGCCCGAACATGTTGGAGATCATTTGACAGACCTGGGTAATAGACCTTGGCTACTTTTGGATGCGAAGAAAGCCGCGTTGCAATCTCCATTGCATTCGCCTGAGCTCGCTCAAAACGAAGTGGGAATGTGCGCAGCCCCCGAAGCGCTAGCCACGCCTCGAAAGGCCCTGGGATAGCACCGCCGATTTTGCGAGCATCTTCCAAGCGTGCCAACAATGCGGGATCTCTCGAGGAAAGTGATCCCATGACAACGTCGCTATGCCCAGCGAAATATTTGGTCACTGAGTGGGCAACGATGTCTGCCCCCATTAAGAGCGGCTGCTGTATCAATGGCGTTGCGAAAGTATTATCCACTGCTACACCGCAACCCTGCGCCTTTGCTGCTGCAATAAGCCGTGGCAAATCGGCAACGGTGAGGGTTGGGTTTGTAGGCGATTCAAGCCACAAGAGCGCCGTACCGGTGAGAGCCGCGAGAACCTCCTCGGTGTTGGATACATCTACGAAACGCACTTCGATCTTTCCTGACGCGTGCAAACTACTCAACAGCGTCATCACCCCGCTGTAGCCCTGATTGGATGCCGTAACGACCGCCCCAACAGGGAGTATTGAAAACACTGCGCTAATGGCCGCCATGCCTGAGGAGAAAACTAAGGTCGGACCCGATTCGAGAGCCCCGATCGCGTCCTCGAGTGCAGTCCACGTTTGATTTCCGTACCGTCCATATCCGACATCGCCTCCTGCATGGAATGTCGAACTCAGTGCGATGGGTGGGTTAAGCAGTGCATCTGGTCCAGGATCTGGACGCCCCGATGAAATCGCCAGAGTCTCCGGTCGTCGAATCTTCTTTGAACTCATGAGATTGCCACCACCATTCGATCGACTGCTTCGGTAAGAATTTCCGGACTTGTTGCGAAGTTCAGGCGGACAAAGTTGAGGGCTTGCGGGCTAAATGCCTTGCCTGGCGACAGGGCCACCCTCCCTCGTTCCAGAAGAATCTGCGACGGATTCCGACCCAAATTCAGCGGCTCAAGATCAAGCCACGCCAAATAAGTGCACTGTGGTACTTGGTATTTTATCTGCGGGATCTTCTTATCCAACAAGTCGCGCAAGAAGTATCGGTTCGTGTCGAGAGTTTTTAGAAGACCGTCCAGCCAATCTTCTCCTTCGGCGTATGCAGCAGCGGTCGCAAAGCCCCCCAGAAGTGAAGCCCTGTAGTGAGTGGCAGCGGGGAGTTTCTTAAGGAGCGAATCCATCTTTGGTCCTTGGCTGACCACAATCGCGCACTTGAGACCTGCGATGTTCCATGCCTTGCTGGCAGCCGTAATCACAATCCCGACAGATTCTGCCGCCTCACCTAAAGAAAGAAACGGAACAAATGTCGCTTCCGCGTACGTGAGGGGGCCATGAATCTCATCGCTGATGACAATCACGGAATGTTCTTTGGCCAACTCGGCAATCTTCAACAATTCTGGTTTTGAATAGACAAATCCAATCGGATTGTGAGGACTGCACAGAAGGTGCGCCTTCACTCCGCTTCGATATGCCTCTTCGACTGCAAGCAAATCCAGACACCACTTTTCACCATCGTGTACGAAGGGCGCATCGACTTTTTCCAAGTGCGTTTCATGAATCCACGTATTGAAGTTGTGATACACGGGGGTACTAATGAGAACCCGATCACCCGGATTCGTGAATAGGCGCAGGACCTCAACGACTCCGACCCCTACATCCGTCACGATATGGACCTGGTTCGGGTCAAGCACCCAGTCCCAACGCCGCTTCGCAAAGCCTTCGAAAGCCAATGCGACCTCTGGTATCGACCCCAAGTAGCCAAGGTCGGATCGTGAAACCATTTCGAGCAGAAGGTCGCGAATAGGCCTCGCCACGGGAAAGTCCATTTCTGCTACAGGAAGAGGAAGAACATCGGGGGCAAACTCACGCCACTTCTCACTGCGGTGGGTACGTAGTTCGTCGAGAGAAAAGGCTTTCACTTCAATTGGCGACATTGTGGAAGTATCCCATTTTGCGGATGAATTAGGCTACGCGTTAATCCTCTTCGTAGAATTTCGAACAATCAATGTGGTTGGCAACGTTATGGAAGGCAACTCGGCACTTGGTCTACGCAACTTGTCCATAATCGCGCTGGCAGCAAGCTCTCCCATCAATTGAACTGGTTGTTCGATCGTCGTGAGATCTGAGAATTCAGCCATCTCATGCCCGTCAAAGCCAATGATGGACATATCATCGGGGACCCTAAGACCGTGACGACGTACTGCCTGCATAGCTCCAATGGCCATCTCATCTGATTCGCAGAAGATTGCTGTTGGGCGGTTCGGGCGGGCAAGTAGATCGTCCATTGCCCTTGCACCTGCATGCATAGTGAAATCTCCGTGTACCTCCCGGCTCGGAATCCACTCCAACCGGTTCTCGGCAAGAACTTGCATGAATCCAAGTCGTCGATCTTGTGGAACGCTGAAATTGAACGGATCGTCTCTTCGCCCAGACATGAGTGCTATCTGCTTGTGTCCTTGATTCACCAAATGCTGTGTAGCCGTACGTGCACCAGCCACATCATCGATCGCAACGCTTGCGCAACCTTCATGATGCATGCCTATTAACGCAATCGGGATCCCAAGGTTGAGCATGGAATCGAATTCTTCCTTGCTCGGAGGAACGCTAATGACGATGATCCCATCAACTCTGCCTTTAAGTAATTTGTGCTGGAACAGTCTTTCTCGACCTTTCATCTGCCCGAAGTTGTACAGAAGAAGGTCATACCCGGCTTCACGAAGGGCATGTTCGGCGCCGTGAATGACATTCGAGTAATACCAGTTGGAGATGAAAGGGGCGACGACACCAACACTGTGCATCCGGGTGCTGGCAAAAGCAATTTCGAGGGGGTAGTTCAATTTCTCCGCGGCGGCGATGATTCTTTCACGCGTTTCTTGATTTACATGTTGCATGCCTCGGAGTGCACGTGAGACTGTGGCCATGGAGACGCCCGCTAGTTCGGCTACCTCTTTGATTCCTGCCACGCTCACCTCCAAAAATGATTCGCTAAAAGTAGAGTAGGGGTAGAACCCGGGGCAAGGGGACACTAGATTAGATGCATGGATCAGCAAATTCGCACGTATATCCAACTCCAGGTAAAGAGCCGAGATAGAGTCACCGTATTCTTCAGGGCAATACTCATCATTCCAATCGCAATCCTGGCGGACTCCTTGAGCGGCCACGCATCGTCAGATTCGTACGTTGCCGGGCTCTTCTTCATCCCCGTAGTTCTAACTCTCCTTTTCCGGGGCGTGTATCCGTCTTATGTACTTCAATTCAACAAAGCGATCGTTGCCTTGTCGGTGCGGATAGCTGCTTACTTCCTGCTCTTAACTGACGACTACCCCTCAATTGAGGCCAACGAGAAGGTGGGTGTCGAGTTCCCGGAGATTCAAGGGGGACGTACTTTGAGCAGAGGAATGCCGTTGGTGAAGTGGTTCTTGGCGATCCCGCTTTACATCGTGGGAGTGGTGTATATCGTCTACGCGTTCATCCTCACGATCATCGCATGGTTCACGATCGTATTCACCGGCGAATACCCAGAGTGGTGTGCCACTGGGGTAATGGGAACTGTCTCGTACTGGAATCGAATTTATGGGTATGCATTCGTCCTTGTGACGGATGAATACCCAAGTTTCTCCCTCTAAAGATCTATGGCATTTACTTCTGCGCAGATGAAGCGTGCGGTTGCACAAATCTGCGAGGTAGATCCAAGATTCATTCCGATAGTCGAGACTAGCCCGCTGTGCCCCATTGGTAGAACAGAGACTGCAAGGACCCACTTTGAATCGCTAGTGGAATCAGTGATATCCCAACAATTGGCGGTCCGAGCCGCCGACACAATTCATGCAAGGCTCGTGACTATGGCAGGGGGCAAGATCACCCCCGCGAGAATTGCAAAGTTACAAGATGCTGACCTTCGATCTGCAGGACTTTCTGGCGCGAAAGCGAAGACGATCCAAGGACTAAGTAACGCAGCAATCAGTCGCGAGGTCGATATCAATAAATTGCATCTACTTGATGACGAAGTGGTATCCGAACAACTCAACTCACTATGGGGAATCGGTCCATGGACCGTTGATATGTTCATGATGTTTCAGTTGGGGCGACTAGATACATGGCCCACGGGTGACTTGGGAGTGCGCAGAGGCTGGGAGAAGATTCATCGGCTGAAGGAGCAGATTGAACCGAAGAAACTCGTGGCACGCGGTGAGAAATTTCGTCCACATCGAAGCATCGTTGCTTGGTATTGCTGGCGTGCAGTGGAAAACAAGTAGGTTATTTGGGCTCCAAGAACATCGAAACTGAATTGATGCACCAGCGTTGATCTGTCGGAACGTCGTAACCTTCGCCCTCAAATACGTGCCCGAGATGCGATCCACATGAGCCACAGCGCACCTCCGTGCGCACTCGCATTCCAAGAGAGCGGTCTTCTAACAACACGACCGCATCCTCCGACGACGGGGCATAGAAGGATGGCCAACCGCATCCTGAATGGAACTTGGTCTCACTTCGGAATAGCTCTGAATTGCAGGCTTTGCACTTGTAAACGCCCACGGTTTCGGTGTCGACGTACTCACCAGTGAAAGGTCTTTCGGTTGCGCCATTTCTCAGAACATCGAAGGAGAGAGGATCCAACGATTTCTTCAAATCCTCCTCGTTAACCTTTACTGGATAGGCGCTTCCGTCGGGGCGCACATTGTCGAACTCGCTAGTTGGCATGGCTCCCCTTGGGAAATGCGACGCCTGTACTTGAGTGACAGTCGTAACCATGGGGATTCTTCGCCAGGTATTTCTGGTGGTATTCCTCAGCGGGCCAATATGTGTGGGCTTCGGCAGGAACAATCTCGGTCACGATGTCGCCATAACCGGCAGGGATGATCGCACTCTGATAGATCTCCTTGGTCGCGAGCGCCAACTTCTCCTGCTCTGGCGTTGTGAAAAAAATCGCGCTTCGATATTGGCTTCCAATGTCATTGCCTTGGGAGTTAAGGGATGTCGGGTCATGCATCGACCAGAATTCACCTAGCAAGACCGGATAGCCGATGACCCCCGAATCAAATTCAACAAAGACTGTCTCAGCATGTCCGGTGACCCCAGTGCACACTTGTTCATACGAGGGATTGGGGCGCACGCCACCCATGTATCCGACACTCGTATTGATGACTCCTGGAAGATTCCAGAATCGACGTTCAGCACCCCAAAAGCAGCCAGTTGCAAAATATGCGCTCTCCAACATCAGGGTATTCTAATGAAAGTGCGCCCCCGTAGCTCAGGGGATAGAGCACCGCCCTCCGGAGGCGGGTGCGCAGGTTCGAATCCTGCCGGGGGCACCACTATTTCTGCCTTCTCAGGATGTGATCATGAAATCTGGGTTATTGAAGAGAAATACCGTCCAAGGCGAGATAAATCACTCCAGCCCTTGGAAATCTTTTGCCCTTTCACCTTGTTAATAAACACAGGAGCAGGGAGAATTGGTCTCTCGGATCACACTAGTTAGGTCCCAATACCTCATGTACGGGCGCATCGTGGCGGCTGCCGTATGGATATCACAAGGAAGGGTAGGTCTATGGACTGGCGACATCAATCAGCATGCCGCGATGAAGATCCAGAACTGTTCTTCCCGGTAGGCAATACCGGCCCTGCGATCACGCAGATTGAAGAAGCAAAGAAGGTCTGCAACCGCTGCATCGTCAAGGATGCCTGCCTGGCTTGGGCACTTGAGAGCGGTCAAGACGCTGGAGTATGGGGTGGACTCTCTGAAGACGAGCGTCGAGCCCTCAAGCGCCGTGCGGCTCGAAACCGAGCCCGCCTATTGGAGCAATCCAGCCAGATTCGCTAGGTTCCCGCCCACTCATCTAGGGGAGATTTACAGAGGGAATGTCACGCGCGCCGAGGTGCCCTCGTGGGCACCTTCGAGCGTGAGGCTGCCTCGGAGTTCGTTCTCCGTCAGCGTGCGCACGATCTGCAATCCCAGGTTCGAGGATGCCTCAAGGTCGAAATCAACGGGAAGTCCTACTCCGTTGTCATAGATGCGGATGGAGCAGGCAGTCGTGCTGCGCTCGACCAGAATCCGAAGCGCGTCTCCTTGGGCGGCAAGGCCGTGTTCGAGGGCGTTGTGGATAAGTTCGGTGACCACCAGGGCTAACGGCGTGGCCAACCGGGGTTCCAGCGTCCCGACGAGACCCTCACGTTCAATCGAGATGGCGTTGACCCTGGGGCTGAGTTCTCGGGCATTGGAGATAAGGCGATCAAGGACGTCGTCAAAGGCCACGGTCTCCTCAGAGCTACCCGACAGGGTCTCGTGGACCATGGCAATTGAGCCAATGCGCCGAACCGCCTCCCCCAGAGCTGCGCTGGCGGCAGGATCCTCAATCCTTCGAGACTGGAGGCGAAGTAGGGCCGAAACGGTCTGAAGATTGTTCTTTACTCGGTGGTGAATTTCGCGGATGGTCGCGTCCTTAGTAACAAGTTCGCGATCGCGGCGCCGTAGCTCGGTGATGTTGTGCAGAAGGACAATCGCGCCGATTCGGTCGCTTCCTTGAATCAACGGCATGACAAGAAGATCAATCGTGCCGGCAGGATTCTCGCATTCAACTCGTCGCAACGCTTTTCCGCTGAGTGAACTTCGCAATCCCTCCTCGTGTGCTTCTTGACGAGTTTTCATAAGGGATTCGGCAACTTCGCCGAGCGAGTAACTCTCCAGTTCATTTCCCCAGCCCAGTCTGCTAAATGCAGAGCGCGCATTGGGGCTGGCATACGAAATAACCCCGTTGACGTCGAGGCGGATGAGACCGTCGCCAACACGTGGCAGAGGATCAAAAACGGATATCGCATCGGGGTACGGAAATGTTCCCTCAGCAACCATGCGATACAAGTTGTGGGCAATTTCTCGGTAGTTCAATTCCAGCCTGCTGGGAGATCTCATGAGTTCCGCATTGCGATGCCTAGAAATCACGGCGATCACTTGCCCTTCGAAACTCACTGGAATTGTCTCTTCCTTGATCATGAGTTCCCCGACTTGCTCGGGTTCGGAGTCACGAATGATTTCTCCGTTGGAAAGGGCTGCATCGATGCGTCCCTTTGCTCCCCAAGAAATCTCATCGCCTATGACATCGTGGGCAAAGACCGTTGCCGCAGTCATCGGTCGAATGTGCGCAACCGCAATATGTCCGGTCGGCCAACTCTTGCTGTCCTTGCGCAAGGGAACCCAGAGGATGAGGTCGGCAAATGAGAGATCCGAAAGCATCTGCCAGTCAGCTGTGAGTTCATGGAGGCGATGGATCTGCTGGGTAGTGAGTGGACTCCTCCCCTCTAGCAAGTCTTCAATTTGCGCCATGGATTAACCCTCTCACGCCGACCATTGCGGCAGATAGGAAGGGATCTCTTGAGGCGCAAACCAGGACAACTCTGGTTCAGCTGACTCAGAAAGAAGTAGCGATTGAACCTGCGACCACGATATATCTGAGAGCAGACTCACCTCATTTCCCTGAACCTGCCCCAACTGTCCTTGTTCTAAATCAACGGCTAAAACGAACCCCATCGCATCAGGGTCAGACTGCATTTCACGAGATTTCTCCGCCGCCTCCCAGGACGCTTCAAATTCCAATTCTTCCTGATCGTCGGTATCGGTATCCCCCGATAACTTCGGATTCACGATTAATGCGTCGGCGACACGAATTAGGCCATTCTCGACGAAGGTCCGAAGCTCAGATGGCGTGACGGGAAGGTATGCGCGCATGGCATAAGGATATAAGGATCTACGAAGTTAGTCCCAGCGCCATGGATGCGATGCTCTTTCGAAGGGATGACCTGTCATCAATCTCCAACAGAGTGGCTCGTTCATCTTCAGCTTTTGTGATCGTGCGAACATCACGGGGCAGGGTAAAGAGTTTTTGAGGGCGAAGAGGTGCAGCGAGAGCAAAATACTGTTCCTCGCGGAGTTTTCCCTTTCTCCCTCGCGAACCCATGCTCAGAGCGATGCTCACCTGCGCTCGCATGGTTATCTGCTCGAAATCACGAACGAGCATCTCCAAACGATGTAAGCCCAGGGTGTCATTCCTACCAATAATCCAGAGAGCATCTGCTCTCTCGCACGACCAATGAATCATTGATGATGTCCATCTTCGATCGGTCAGGGAATCCGAAACGCCTACTATCGAACCAAGGTCAATTACGGCGAATTCGGACTTCTCGAATAATTCGTCCAGATATTGCGCGAGTTGAGGAACACGTTCTCGCGTGAACTCACTAACACTTAGATGAGGAGCAATCGTTCGAGAAAAGTTATCCGCCTCCAACTTGTGAAGGGAAAGCAAGGGAGCAATTGATGGGTGGCGTACATCTGCATCGACAAGGATCGTCTCGTGACCGAGAGCGCTCAACTCCATGGCGAGATTTATCGCCAAAGTCGTGCACCCGGCAGAACCAGAAGTCGAACCTACGGCGATCACACGTGCGCGGCGCTTCGAAAAAATCTCGCTAACAGGATTGCGCACCAAAGGGGTCCTTACAAATCCTCTCACAAGGTTCAGTAACTCGGCGGGTTCATTTGGCACCTGAAGAAGTCCGGCAAATTCTTGGTCTGCACTGGTACCTGTCGTAAATCCAAGTAACTGCCGCACTTTTCTTTGCAATAAAGAGACGGCCTCAGGTGAAATCCCCGGCAAATCCGACGAATAGATAAGCACGACATTGCCACTTCGATTTGCATCCGAGTCGATGAAGGCATTGAGTGAGGCTATATCTAGAGCCCTGAAGATTACATTCCAGCCCTGACTGAAAAGGGTCCCTGCAATGAAGCCCTCCAACTCTGAATTTGCGATGGCCGTGACAACCACAGGCAATGCAATTTCAGCCATGAACGCGGACCACGACTACGCGCCCGGACGCTGTAGCATCCAACATCTGCACAATGTTTTTTAGGGCAACAGATATGGTCAGGGTAATATTAGCGCCCAGGTTCTGCGCTTTCCGATCGATACCTAGGATGAATGCGTGGGAAAGGACTAAAACTGGCGGACCAATCTCCTTTGCAAGTTGCGAATCTCCAACATGATAAAGATTCACGGTCTCGCCAATTTGAAGGTCAACCGGGATATCCGAAGTATGAACGCTTACAGGAACCGCACTCATTTGATGTGTCTTCGAACTCGTACTTAGTGCACTGAGAGGTAAAAGTTCGCCTGGATCTATGGACTTGACTACAAGAAAGTTTGAGACTTCATTTCTTGCGGAGATATAGAGATTGGATCCACCGGGGATCGATGCTTGTTTCGCCACCAAATCATTCTGCGAAATCACAGTCCCTGGCACAAGAGGGGTCTTGGCACTCCAAAGCAGTTCTGTGTGATTCGCCATCGATGACAAGACATACGCCGAAAGAAATGATGCACATATAAGTATCGCTGCAGCGACGTACCGTGTTTGCACTCTTGTGTTAAATCGTCTCATAGTGAGCAACTAAAGTTGCTTGCCGACAATTAGGCCCGAATATATCCACAGTCATCCGAAAGTATGAGAGAGAAATCCTCCGAAAGCGCGACGACTCTTGCTAGTTAGCTCACAAGAGTGTGCCAATGACCACACCTACCGTAGTTTCACGACCAGTTTCTTTTCTACCAATATCGAGCAATCAGGGCGATCTCTGGGATCACCCCATGCTTGACCTGTACAGGCACAACGTAGAAAAGAGCATCGTCCAAAAGCCCCTTCTCTATTCGATTCCCAGCAATTTCGGTGAGGACTACGACCCGGAATTTGCACCCCAGCCGACTTCATCTAATGACCTTCCAGATCTCCGCATGTGGGCCCTCAAATTTGCAACGAGCATTTTGGAAGTATGGGCGGCAAAGCGTCAGCCTGCACAGCTGGCTCGATGGTGCCATCACACGATTTACTCGCAACTCATTTCCAATGTTGGAACATTGAATGAGGTTGGACGTATTCGCAAACTCCATGCATGCGAGCCTCTAGATGGAATATGCGAGATCGCCCTTACAGTGAGGTTCGATTGCCGTATTCGTTCGCTAGCCATTCGCTTTGAAGGCGTCGACCATCGATGGCTCTGTACTTCGTTGACACTGCTCTAAAGCGAAATTACTTCGCTCCGTGGCACCGTTTGTATTTCTTCCCTGATCCACACGGACACAGAGCATTGCGAGAAATACCACCCGTTTTACTTGCGCCGGTTTCATCGGGGGCCGAATATTGGAGTTCGGTCGGAGCAGAGTGTGCTTCAAGGCCTTTGCCTGTCACCTCGTTGCTTGCTTCTTCAACAGTGACTTCAATATTGAAAAGGTAACCGGCAATCTCTTCTTTGATTGCGTCCATCATCGCCGAGAAGAGCTCGAAACCTTCGTTCTGATATTCAACGAGAGGGTCACGCTGGGCCATCGCACGAAGGCCTATGCCCTCTTGCAGGTAGTCCATTTCGTAAAGATGCTCACGCCATTTTCTATCCAAAACAGAGAGAAGAATCTTGCGCTCCAGTTCGCGCATAACCTCTGACCCGAGGAATTCTTCGCGCGCCGCGTAGGCTAGAAGCGCGTCGTCAATCACCTTCTGCTCGAGGAAGTCAGCATCCAATGCGGCACGAGAACCGAGTTCCCCATCCAAGTCCTCAAGTGTAAAAGTGATTGGATAGATAGCCTTGAGGGCAGCCCACAGTGTGTCGAGATCCCAGTCTTCCGAGTAGCCACCCGCCGTCGCCGCAGAAACGTATGCTGACAAGGTATCTTTCAAGAAGGTCTGCACCTGGTCTTGAATGTCTTTACCTTCTAGAACCAAGCGTCGCTCGCCATAAATAACTTGGCGTTGGCGGTTTAGTACGTCGTCGTATTTCAGTACGTTCTTGCGGATTTCGAAGTTCTGGGATTCGACTTGAGTCTGTGCCGATCGAATCGCGTTGCTGACCATCTTGGACTCAATGGGGGTGTCCTCTGGAATTCCAGCCGCCGACAAGAAGCGCTCGACCATCCCTGAATTGAACCTGCGCATCAAGTCATCCTGGAGTGAGAGATAGAAGCGCGACTCTCCGGGATCGCCCTGACGGCCAGATCGACCGCGCAACTGGTTATCAATACGTCTGGATTCGTGACGTTCGGTTCCAAGAACATAGAGGCCACCGAGGGCGATTACTTGCTCATGCTGGGTTGAAACGGCGGCCTTCTGCTTGGCAAGTTCGCCCGGCCACGCGCGCTCGTACTCTTCAGGAGTGTCGACAGGGGAGAGTCCCTGCCTCTGGAGTTCGAAATCAGCCATGAACTCGGGGTTTCCACCGAGCATGATGTCGGTTCCGCGACCAGCCATGTTGGTGGCCACAGTCACTGCACCGATAGTTCCAGCTCTTGCGATGATCGCAGCTTCGCGCTCATGGTGCTTCGCGTTCAGGACTTCGTGCGCAACGCCGTTTCTCTTCAATACAGCCGAGAGCTCTTCGGACTTCTCAACGCTCACCGTTCCAACAAGAACAGGCTGGCCTTTACGGTGGCGCTCCACGATGTCTTGGGCGACCGCAATGAATTTTCCAACTTCAGACTTGTAAACAAGATCTGCTTGATCCGCTCGGATCATTTCGCGGTTTGTAGGAATTGGCACTACGCCCAACTTGTAGATCTGCTGGAATTCCGCAGCCTCTGTCATAGCCGTACCGGTCATTCCTGAGATCTTCTCGTAGAGACGGAAGTAATTCTGCAAAGTGATAGTCGCGAGGGTTTGGTTCTCGTCTTGAATTTCAATGCGTTCCTTGGCCTCAAGTGCTTGGTGCATACCCTCGCTGTAGCGACGACCAGCCAAAATACGCCCAGTATGTTCGTCGACAATGAGAAGTTCGCCATTCATGACGACGTAGTCTTTGTCGCGCTTGAACAATTCTTTTGCCCGAACCGCGTTGTTGAGGTAACTGATCAAAGGTGTGTTCGCAGATTCGTACAGATTGTTTATGCCGAGCAATTCCTCAACCTTAGTCACGCCTTCCTCGAGAATTCCGGAAGTGCGCTTCTTCTCGTCAACCTCGTAGTGCACGTCACGCACAAGTTTCTGCGCGATATTGTTGAACTCCAAGTACCACTTGGTCGCCTTGTCGGCCGGACCGCTGATGATCAGAGGCGTACGCGCTTCATCGATCAGAATAGAGTCAACTTCATCTACCACTGCGAAATAGTGATCGCGCTGCACGCATTCATCGAGAGTCCAAGCCATGTTGTCACGTAGGTAGTCGAAACCGAATTCATTGTTTGTGCCGTAAGTGATGTCTGCGGCATAGGCGATCCGACGTTCTGCGGGGTTCATTGATCCCAGAATCACGCCAACGGTGAGCCCAAGGAACCTGTGAATACGGCCCATCCACTCGCTGTCGCGTTCTGCAAGATAATCATTGACCGTAACCACGTGCACGCCACGACCGGCTAGAGCATTTAGGTATGAAGGCAGAGTCGCAACAAGGGTCTTGCCTTCACCGGTTCGCATTTCAGCGATGTTGCCTCGGTGCAAAGCGGTGCCACCCATGAGCTGAACGTCGTAGTGCCGCTGCCCAAGAGTCCTTTTTGCTGCCTCTCGAACGACAGCGAAAGACTCGGGCAGAATGTCATCGAGTGTCTCGCCTTGCGCCAGCCGTTCCTTGAACGTGATGGTCATGCCGCGCAATGCGTCATCGCTGAGGGCAGAGATCTCGGCCTCGTGGCTATTGATGGCCGCGACAACCTTTCCCAAGTCACGAAGGGTCCGTCCTTCTCCTGCCCGCAAGATTCGATCTAAAAATGCTGGCATGCCCCAACCTTTCTCATACTCACGCGAATCGGCGCTTTAAGGGGTAACTGCCCCAACTCATCGCCCTATCGTAGGGGAAGAGCCACAAGGGCGGTAACCGCTGCCACGACATGAAATCCGACTGTTTCCAGCGTTCTCACAGCCTCACCCAAGGTGGCGCCCGTCGTCACCAGATCATCCACAAGGAAAACCTCGGATGTCCGACCGCAACGACGTACAACCCTCATCGCTCCAGATACATTCCCGAAACGTGAGGGCGCATCCAATAATGATTGGTCGTTGATTTTTCGATTGTGTCGAATCATCTGGTGTGCAGGAAGCCCCTCTGCTAATGCAAGGCGGCTAGTAATCTCTGCAACGAAGTTGCGTCCTCGCTTCCTAAGCGCGCTCTTGCTATGAGGAACGGGAATCAATACTGGTCGAATTCCACAAATGCCAATTGCCATACGCAAAGAATGTTGCAGGGCAGTCACAAGAATGTCATCGGCTTTTCGAACGCCATCCTCCTTCGCAGCAAGGAGAATGCGACTTGCCTTTGGGCCGTAGAGAATCGAAGAAAATACTGGAACGCCACCAACCTGAGTTCTGAAATCACGGAGCTGAAGATCGCCTGAACAGTCGCGGCACAACTCGCGGTTAGGGGCTCCGCATCCAAGGCACCGCAAAGGAAATATCAATTCATGTAAACCCTCAGCGAAATGCACACATCTAGTGTCGAGCACCGTCACAGATAGAAAGGATCGGCATCATCGAATTGTGGATTGATGGTCCTCAGGCTGTAAGCGAATAGGCCGGGAGAGCACTTCGCCACCGGCACGTCTTGGAAGAGTGAGTACGAAATGCGCGCCTTGATTTGGTCTACCCCATGCTTCGAGTTCGCCATTGTGCAAACGCGCATCTTCAAGGGCGATGGAAAGGCCAAGACCCGTTCCGCCACGCACGCGAGCCCTTGATGGATCGGCGCGCCAGAATCGATCGAAAACCCGGTAAGCCGCCGACTCTTCGAGACCAACTCCGTAGTCACGGACCCCGACTGCCACTTCATCATCCGTTGCCACGATCTTCATCCTGATGGGCTTGGAATCGGAATACTCGATGGCATTGGACAGAAGGTTTCGAAGAATGCGTTCCACCCGACGGATGTCGGCATGAATCAACACGGGCTCGCGTGGAGACTTAAGATCAATTGAGGTGACGCGCTCCTTCGCAAGAAGGGAGAGGTCGGATATGCACCTGGTCGCCAAAGCCACCATGTCGAACTCCACGCTTTCAAGAATCGCCACCTCGGCATCAAATCGACTGACTTCAAGGAGGTCTTCAAGAAGCCTCTCGAATCGATCAATCTGCGCCACCAGAAGTTCCGCGCTTCTTGCAATGTTGGGATCGAATTGATCGCGCGAAGAGTGAATAACCTCAGATGCCATCCGCAAGGTCGTTAAGGGCGTCCTCAACTCATGAGATACGTCGGAGACAAAACGTTGCTGAACGCGTGAAAGGTTCTCCAAACGCGTGATTTGATTCTGAAGCGAGAGTGCCATCTCGTTAAACGCATTGCCCAATCTTGCAATTTCGTCCTTGCCCTTGATCTGCATCCTTTGGCTCAAATCCCCTGCAGTAAAGCCTTCTGCGATTCGCGCCGCTTCCCTTACAGGACGGACGATCTGTCGAACCACCAAGGACGTAATGAGCGTGATGAGCAGGAGGAGAGCTAAGCCGGTAAAGAGCAACGATCGACTGAGTAGATCTAGGGTCGCGTTCTGGCTAGCCAAACTGAAAAGCAGGTACATTTCATATGCTCCTGCTTTAGGAATTGTAATTTTTTCTCCAACGGCCAACGCAGGTACTTGCGTCCCATCGGAGTACTGAATGACGGTTTCAGACCATTGGGTCGAAATATCCTTTTGAACGCGAAGACGCAGTTCCTTCGGAATCGATGAAACCAACATTTGGTTTGACGTTCTCTGGTAGTCAATGGCCCTGCCGGTCGTTGGCTTCGTTCTAAGAAGTGCAACTTCACGGCCATTGATAGCTGTACCGATGACGCTAGGCGAATTCACGATAATGTCATCAACGATCTGCTTTATCGCCTTCGCCTCTGAATCTGAGGCGAGAATTATTCTGTACTGCGCGTTGAAGATTGCCGAGCGAGTTTCGGCAACCGACGACTCAACTTTGACCTTGCGGATTCCTTCAGAGAGTTGCGCATACAAAGCAGAGCCCGTCAACCACACAACGCCAAGGCAGAGAAAGACCGTTGAGAAAATCACCTTGAACGCAAGTGAGTTCCGAAATCCGGCGACTCGAATTGAACGAGTCACTTCACACTCCGCCTGTTACTCCCGCTTTGTACCCAACGCCGCGAACCGTCACGACGATTTCGGGATTTTCCGGATCGTGCTCGACTTTCGCCCTGAGCCTTTGGACGTGCACGTTGACCAGGCGCGTGTCAGTTGAATGCCGATATCCCCACACTTCGCTCAAGAGAGCATCACGAGTGAAGACTCGTCGAGGCTCCTTTGCAAGTGCAACAAGAAGATCAAACTCAAGGCGCGTCAGCGCGATCACCTTTCCACCTCGTGTCACCTGATGCGCGACGAGGTCGATAGCAAGATCTGCCAAAGTGAGCCGGCCCGACAGTCCTGCCGATGAGCGGCGAAGTCGAGTGCGAATTCGTGCGACGAGTTCGGAAGGGTGCTTGAAGGGCTTGATCATGTAATCATCGGCGCCAGCCTCAAGACCCTCGACAACATCGAGGGTGTCGCCCTTGGCGCTCAACATGACGATCGGCACCATCGATTCCGCTCGTATCAGTCGACAGACCTCGATCCCATTAAGACCAGGCAACATGACATCGAGCAGAACTAGATCAGGTGGATTGGCACGGAAGACCTCAAGGACTTCGTCTCCCCTGCTGACTAAGTCCACGTCAATGCCCGCGCTGGTCAAAACAATGCCGAGCATCTCGGCAAGGTCCTGGTCATCATCGACGACCATAACCAGAGTCATTAGCTGCCGTGCTCCCAAGAGTTGAGGTACATGTCTTGCGCTGGGGTAAGTGTGTCGATCCTTCCGCCCATGCTCTCGAGCTTCAACTTTGCGACCTCAAGATCAATGTGTTCTGGCACTTCATGAAGGCCCGCTTCGAGGTTCTTGGCATTAGCCACAAGCCATTCGGCGGTGAGGGCCTGATCAGAGAAGGACATATCCATTACCGCTGCTGGGTGTCCCTCAGCCGCGCCAAGGTTTACAAGACGCCCCTCGGCAAGAAGAAGAAGTCGGCGACCATCGGACATCACGTACTCGTCTGTTTGATGGCGGATCTTCACGTTCTTCTTGGATGCCTTCTGCTCCAACCATGCCACATCGATCTCGATGTCAAAGTGGCCGGAGTTCGCCATGATTGCGCCGTCCTTCATGACTTCGAAGTGCTCGGCACGCAAAACATCGCGGTTGCCAGTGACGGTAATGAATACATCGCCAACTTTCGCGGCGTCGATCATCGGCATAACGCGGTAGCCCTGCATCATCGCATCAAGAGCCTTTGTAGGGTTGATTTCGGTGACGATGACGTCTGCTCCCATGCCCTTTGCCCGCTCTGCTACGCCTTTGCCGCAATATCCGAAACCAGCAACGACGAGAACTCGTCCTGCAAGAAGGAAATTGGTTGAACGAAAGAGAGCATCAAGGCTGGACTGTCCGGTTCCATAGCGGTTGTCGAACATGTGCTTGGTGTCAGTGTCGTTAACGGCGATCATCGGGAACTTCAGTGCGCCATCTTTTGCCATCTGGCTCAAGCGGATGACACCGGTCGTGGTTTCCTCGCACCCGCCGGTGATACCTGGAATGAGTTCTTTGCGAGTGGTGTGCAAAGTATTTACAAGGTCACATCCGTCATCAAATACTTGATGAGGTTCGATATCCAATGCAGCGTTGATGTGTGAGTAGTAGCCATCGCGATCCACGGCGTTGCGTGCGAAGACGCTGATTCCGAACTCATGAACGAGTGCAGCAGCGACGTCGTCCTGAGTTGAAAGAGGGTTTGAAGCGCACAAGGCGATTTCAGCTCCGCCGGCTTTGAGTGTGCGCATCAGGTTGGCAGTCTCGGTGGTGACGTGCATGCAGGCAGCAATGCGCACCCCAGCGAATGGTTGGCTCTTTACAAAACGCTCACGAATTTGAGCAAGTACAGGCATATTTCGCTCGGCCCATTCGATCCTCTTACGGCCTTCTGCAGCGAGGCTGGCATCTGCAATGTCGTGCCGTGGGACTGTAACGATGGCTGATGAACTCACGAAAATCTCCTTCTTTGAGGCGTATCAAGAGCCCTAGGCTACTTGGTCGGCTTGAGAAGGGCACATTTCAACCTCGAATATGAGCCAGAACCTCGTCTCGAACCTTCTCCAAGCGAGCCTGGGTTTTTGCCTCAACATTCAGACGCAAAAGAGGTTCGGTATTCGAAGGCCTCAGGTTGAACCACCAAGCATCGGCGCTCACCGTCAGGCCGTCTAGATGGTCGAGGGTCACGCCAGCTTTCTTGCCGTATATCGCTTCTACATCGGCAAGGATCGACGCCGGATCAGCAACGGTTGAATTGATTTCCCCGCTTGAGAAATACCTCTGGTACTTCGTCAAGATCTTGGACAACGGGGTGGCCTGGGTGCCAAGGGCGGCCACCGCGTGGAGGGCTGCCAGCATCCCTGAATCAGCACACCAGAAATCCCTAAAGTAGAAATGTCCCGAATGTTCTCCCCCGAAGACTGCCCCGGTATCGGCCATCAATTTTTTTATATAGGAATGTCCGACGCGGCTTCGAATCGCCGTACCACCGTTCTCTTCAATGATCTCAGCAACCGAACGAGAGGAGATCAAGTTGTAGATGACGCTGGATTTCGGATACTTCGACAATTCACGTGCGGCAATAAGGCCGGTCAGTGTTGAAGGGTTGACGATCTCGCCCTTCTCGTCGACAAGAAAGCATCGGTCTGCATCGCCATCAAAAGCGAGTCCGATATCTGCCTTGTGCTTGAGCACGGCCTTCTGCAAATCCTTGAGGTTTTCTGGATCAATCGGATTGGCATCGTGATTTGGAAAAGTCCCGTCCAACTCAAAATACAACTCAACAACTTCAACGTTCAGCCGATCGAATACCGGCTTTGCCGTATACCCAGCCATCCCATTGCCCGCATCAATGACGATTTTCAAAGGACGGATATCAGATACATCGGCAAGAGAAAGTAGATGGGTGACGTACTCGTCCAGCATGTTTCTCTGGATCTCCATACCGATGTGGCGCACGGCGATCGGACTACCTTCGATGACATAGCGTTCGATCGCCGCCAACCCTGACTCTTTGCCAATTGGTCGAGCCCCGCTCTTGCACATCTTGATTCCGTTGTATTCGGCTGGATTATGGCTTGCCGTGAACATCGCACCCGGCATGTTCAATTTTCCCGATGCGAAATAGAGCATGTCCGTCGAGGCAAGTCCGATTCTGATGACGTCCATCCCATTTGATGTTGCGCCAGCTGAGAAAGCGTCGGCCAACGTCGGTGACGAAGGACGCATGTCCTCTCCGATTACGATCGTCGCCGGCTCGCGCTCTTGTTCAAGAAAGCGGGCGAAAGCCAGACCAACTCGAAAAGCAAAATCAGGGGTTATCTCGTTCTCAACCTGGCCCCGGATGTCATATGCCTTGAAGATGTCCGGCGAACTGAATTCACTCACGGTTACGAACGAACAGCGCGAAGATGACCTCGCCTGCCTAGACCTTGGGCACCTGCCTGTTGAGTCGACTCCTCTGACGCCTTCGAGGGAAGGGCAACTTCGCGGACGGCATCAGCAATCGCCATCAAATCCTCATCCGTTGGCCCAGGTTCCGTTCCGGTGCGCTCCTGCCGGATGACATTCCAACCATTGGGCACTGTAAGACGTTCGCCGTGGATTTCGCACAGATCATATGCATGCGGTTCAGCAAAGGTTGCAAGCGGTCCAACGACTGCTACTGAATCGGCATACACATAGGTGAGAGTCATTACGGCCTTACGACGGCAACCTCCACGAGAGCAACCACGACCTATACGAGATGTCATGTCATACAGATTAGTGGGAAAAGCCCGATTTCAAAGGCAATGACCCGTGCGCTAACGATTAATAACGGCAATGTCGGAAACTGGGACGGCAGCTTTGGTAAGAGTGCTACCAATAGCTAACGGGAATGCTCCCGCACCGCTAGTCGTCGTAATCAGTCCGCTGCCTGCGACAGTCGATTTGATTGCCGAAATAGTGATTGACTGAGCATTATCCGGAACCCTCCAAATCACCGCATCACTACCGGTGACATGAGCGGCCTTGGTTCGTCCAGAAACAAGTCGGGTGTTAACAACCAAATCGACCGTATCGCCGGTAAAAATTAATGCTGGGGCAAAACCGGTCAGCGCCATGGTCATCGGCACTAATTCGGGGCTCGCTGAATTCCATACGATGTCTTGATGATCTCTCATCTTCAGCGGGGTGTAAACGCCGGCGACCAGTGGTTGATCAGATCGGATTCGAAGAGAGAACGCGCTGTAAGCAATGGTGGAACTCAAAGGGATATCCACGACCCGGCCATGGGCTATGTCTTTGCCATCCAAGCCCACTGGCACAAACACGCCGTCCTTGGAGATCGAGTCCACCCTGATGTTGGCATCCACATTGCCCGGCACCAGGATTCGGAGAGTGTGGGGACCGCCCACACCTTTGATTACCTGTTGAGGGATTCCGGAAAGCACGACATCCGTTCGCGGAAAATCCACTGAATTAACAGTGTCCCCACCCAGCGTCTTCAATCCCTTCGCTCGCTCATCGATCAAGAATGCATTTACTCGTCCAGAGCGCGCAGTGACGCGGATCGCAAGGCGCGAGGCTCCTGCAGCGAGTAGGTCGAGGGAAACTCTGGTCGATGAATTTGCAGGAACCGTCAAGACTTTCCCGGACTGCGCACCGGTTTCGCTCCACACCATGACATCCACAATGGCATCGCTAAGTCCGCTGTTAACAACATACAAACGGCCCTTGCCTGTTACATCGCCAGTTCCTCCAACAAACCATTGATCACCTTGCGGTGCCCTACAAAGGGTCGAACCAGCCCAAACCCCTGAGACGCCTTGCCATGCAATCGAACTCACTTCGCCCTGGTCAAGAAGAATTGCGTCTTTGGTGATGGAATATCGAACGGTCTTGATTGGTGAAAAGGCAGTCGACTTTCCCACGATTTTTCGGAAGTGGGTGGACTTAGAAGCGACCGATACCTGAGAACTGACCTTGGAGTCAGTGGGCGGACAAACGACTGCAGGGTAACTCTGCGAATATATAAGTTTGGCGCCGCTTGTCGTGAGGAAATTACTGACGACGAGCGTGAATGCAATAATTCCAGCAATCACTAGGGCGCGTTTGACTTTCATGCAAGTTCCTCAAGTGCAATTTCTCTTCGGCGACGTCCGCTCGGGACAATCATCATGAGAACGCCTAAGAAAATGATCATCTCTAGGGAAAGCCATGCTCTCCTTGATGTGCCATCGTGGATAAGCGAGAATTCTCCTGCTTGGAGCACGTGAAACTGCGGCATTCCAAAGGAATTTCTTGATCGATCCAATTGTCTTCCACTCTGGATGATTTGCCAACGGGAGTCGTAGTTTTCTGCAAGGGTGATAGTTCCTGCCCCCGGACTCGCGACACGGGCTGAGATGTCACCAGTCGACAGCGCAACCGACTTGCCAGTTGAGTCTGTAAAGACGAGATGATCACTTATCCCGGCTACTCGCCAAACAATTCCCGCTTGCGTCGATGAGGTCCGGATGAACCCCCCAAGGCCATCAACTATTCTTGCAAGTTGAGTGTCGACGGGGTTCTTCATAAACAGATACTTGATTCCGTATCCCGCAAGCACCTTACTACTGCTAATTCCCGTTCCGTCAACAATCCCTCGTACGGCCACGTCGATCTCAGGCGAAATCTCAGGTGCAAGATCAGGATCTCCGAGAATCGCATCACTCTCCCTTGCGATAAAAAATGAGATGGAGCCCAAGGCGGAAACATTTCGGAACACCAACGTCTTCACGCCCGGAGTCACTGCCAAGAATGGGGGCAGAATCGAAGACTGGTTAGCACGGACAGGGGAATCCGCGCCTGTTGTGACAGCCCATGCCGACGCAGACAAGCTGTAGATCAATGTCGATCCAATCGCTAACCCAGCGAGTATGTGCCGGTAGTGAAAATGAACGTTGGCCAACTTCTGGCGCAGGCCATTGAGAATTACCACTCCCGCGCACAAAGCCGCGATCGTCGAGTACGCCAACAGGGAACCGGTCCAGAGGACTTCGCTCTGTGCACTTGAGTGTCCCGAGATAGACAAGGCGCTTAGGCCCGTGGCGATAAGAAGAAAGAACAGCCCCACTTCCGCGTACTTACGTGCCATCCCTGAAGACAGGCTCGCGATGATCAGAACAAAGGTCACCGGGCTTATTACCCACCATGGAATCGACCCCGGTCCCCCAGGGTTGGCGAGGAAGGCAAGATTCGCCCCGCCTCCGGGGATAAGGAGACCCGGCTCCAACAGGAAACGGCTTGGATGGATGATCGCCTCAAGCGACCAGGGCAGGCATAGAAGAAACGGGGTGAAGACCAGGGCGCCTCGTTTGAGGAGCCGCTCAATGAGAAGTCCTCGATTGGCACTCGCCCGATATTCGCGAATTTCCCTCATCAATCCGGCGCAGTAGACAAGAACAATTCCTAGGTAGGCCTGGAGACTAAACGCCGTCAATACTCCAACTAAAAGACTGAAGCCGTAGATGCTCCTCCACTGCACATCCTCGATCTTTCGTACTCGTGACAGAAACATTGCCAATCGAGGTCCGATAATCAAAGTTGCAATTGTGCCAAGGCGCCCAGAATTAATTGACGCGATCGCAACCGGTGAGAGTGCGTAAGCGACGCTTGCTCCCATGATCAACCACGAATTCTCAGAAAGTTTTCGGAGCAGTGAATACATCGACCACATGAAAAGTAGCGGTGCAACCCAGAACAAGAAGACAATCAAAGCGAATGCTTTTCCTAGGAAAATTGTCGACAAGAGTGCAAGAACCAAGATCCATGTAGGCGTGCCCGCTGAGGAACCCATTCCTATCTGATGCCACGACTCTCCATAGCGACTCCACAAATCACTGGCTCCATTGGGAGTGCTTGGAAGAGCGCCGCCAACGAGCGGGCCATAACGATGCGCCGACCAGATCGAGGTGATGACAATAAGAAATAGCACTCCCGAAATCTCTGGGCGCCGAAACGCAGATCGCCACTGACTTGAAGGGGCTGGAGCAAGTAAATCCTCTTCTTCGGTGGGAGCATCAAGCACACCCGTTGGTTCAGGCGCGGCGGGAAGCAAGCTCCGTCTTATCGCCTCGATTGCGCGCAGGATTCCAAGTCGAAGTTGCGACCATCGAGGCGGAATATACGAAGATACGACTCGAGATGAAATAAGGCGTTGCTTGCGGCGCACTTTGCGCGCTTCCAGGATGAGTCCCGGACGAAGGAGGAGAAGCGCAACTGCAAGGACCTCATCCGTTGCATAACCAGGGAGCTTTGCCAACAGATAACCAGCAGCGCGGATCATGGCACCTGCCAGCAGTTGAATAGCAAGCCAAGGAAGCAGCCACCAGGATGAATTTGTGAGCAATACATAGGCAGCGTTACGCCGGTCGAGAATGAGCGGACGTCGAAATACCGCACTCTTAATGTCGAGATTCCGACGTTCGGATGCCGATGCCTCCGCGTGGAACGCAACCGCATCGGTGACTGCAATCACTTTGTGCCCTGCCACATGTGCGCGCCAACCCAGGTCAACGTCATCACGAAACAGTCCCAAGTTGGGATCGAATCCGCCGAGCTCTTCAAATACTTGTCGACGTATGAGCATTCCCGCCGTGCTTACTGACAGGACTTCTCGAATACCGTCATGTTGGCCTTGGTCATACTCATGGGATTCAAGGCCTGTCCAGCGAGCGCCATTGTTTGCAATACTCACACCGGCTTCAAGCAGATGGGTCCGGTCATACCATCCGCGCAATTTTGGCCCTGCAATAGCTACCTGCGGTCTGTCTTCAACCGCATCCAACAACGCCTCGAGTGCCCCAGGTTGAGGTGCGCAATCATCGTGAATCAGCCAGATCCATTCGTTCTCCCAATCGCCCTCGTGGAAATGGTCAGGGAGAGTTTCCAGCCCTGCGGCGACTGCGGCTCCAAAGCCCGTATCGCGAGGAAGGGAGACAGAGGCAACTCGGGCATTTTTTAGAAGTTTGAGTGAGGCGTCCTCTGAACCAGTGTCAACGGCTAGTGTGTAATCAATAGGACGGGTTTGCGACGCCAACGAAGCGACAACTTCTGGAAGCCATATCGCACCATCGTGCACGACAAGAAGCGCCGTGACGTGATGGCTGCCGTGTGCGGAGTCAGCCACAGAGACTGCCAGTCCGCGGTTTAGGCGGGACGACGCTTAAGACGACGACGCTCTCGCTCTGACAAGCCGCCCCAAATTCCGAACCGCTCATCATGGGCAAGGGCGTAGTCCAAACATTCGCTTCGAACATCACAGGACATGCATACTCGCTTTGCCTCGCGAGTAGAACCGCCCTTCTCAGGAAAGAAAGCCTCTGGGTCGGTCTGAGCACAGAGCGAGCGCTCCTGCCAGGAAAGTTCAATGGTCTCGCCGCTGATGAGTTGGATGTTGGGACCATCAGGTCGAATATCTGACATTCCTACACTCCTCAATACCCTCAATTGATATGGACAAAACTTGATGCTGCACAATCAGAATCTCGTGATTATGTTGGAAGTGACCCGAAGGCGCATATCCAATAAGTGAATTACACGCGTGTAAGTCCTTTAAGTCAAGTCATTTTTCGCCTTTACGTGCGTTTAATTTCACGCTATAGGGGCAGCAGTCTCGTGATCTCCCCCTGCGAAATGTACGAATCACGAACATTTAACTGTGATGTAACAGTTGTATTTGCCGCTACGAAAGAGTTAATTATCTGCGCACCTGCGAATACCTTTGCGCCATCGCAAATAATCGAGCCGTCCACCAAAGCGCCGACACCTATATGGGCGCCTCGTCCTATAGAGGAACCCCCTGTGACAATCGCGCCGGGCTCTACTATCGATCCTTCGTGTGCCACGTATTCCGATGACCTGTACTCGAGGATTACCCCGTCTAGAGCACTTGAATTCGCTACGCCCCGAACCACATCTATCGAGCCCCGCAGAAGGGCCGATGGGGTGCCGATATCGATCCAGTAAGAATCATCAACCATCCCATAAATGGCCTGACCGCGACTGACAAGATCGGGAAATATCTCCCTCTCAATGCTCACTACTTTGCCTGCAGGAATTTGTTCCACAACGCGAGGATGAAACACGTAACAGCCCGCATTAATAGTGTCAGCAACTGGCTTTTCCATCTTTTCCAGGAATGCGGTTACGCGACCGTCCTTGTCGACTGGAACGCAACCATAGGCTCGGGCGTCTGCAACATGGGTCAGGTGCAACGTCACGTCAGCATCAAGGGACTCATGCATCTGAATCTGCTTGGAAAGATTATGCGAGCTTAGGATGTCGCCATTGAAAATCACAATTGATTCATCCCCGCTAAGCAGCTGTGCGGCATTGCGAATAGCGCCCCCCGTTCCGAGTGGCTCATCCTCAACCGCGTACTGAAGTCTCATTCCCCAGTGCGAACCATCCCCAAAATATGGAGTAAATACATCAGAAAGATACGAGGTAGCCAATACAAGTGAGGTGATTCCCGCCCGCTTGGCCATCGCCAACTGGTGCTCGGTCACCGGCAATCCAGCGATCGGCAGCATCGGTTTCGGGACGGTCCGCGTCAGCGGCATTAAGCGAGTTCCAAAACCGCCAACTAAAAGGATTGCTTGCGCCATAATCCGTCGAGTCTACTTAGATTCACTCACCCGTTGAAACCGGCCGATCCACCGCATGGCTGTACTGAGACCACGATCCTGGAAACAGCCTTCCTTGTCCTAGTCCAACAAATTCCATTGCCAGCAAGTTGTGGCAGGCAGTCACTCCCGAGCCACAGTAGGAAATCACGTCCTTGCCTTCCTTCACTCCCGCCTCCTCAAACCGTTGGCGAAGGATTGGGACGGGCAAGAAAGTCCCGTCAGCATTGAGGTTTTCTCGACACGGGATGTTGATTGCTCCTGGAATGTGACCGAAACGCGGATCAACTGGATCTGCCTCCCCACGATAACGGTCACGATTTCGAGCATCAATCACAACGTTTTCAGTGTTGCTGGCTTCATCGATATCTGCAAGACGATTTTCGGGCCAAGGACGCGGTGTGAAATTGGCGCGGGGATTCGTTTGCAAGCCACTTTGAAGAGGTCCCTTGTGACTTTGGAGTCCGCCATCGAGCAGCGCTGCATTTTCTCCAAGGGCTCGCAACATCCACACAAGCCGCGCCGCTATCACGCCGCCTGCGTCGTCGTAAGCAACCACGATGGCACCGTCGCCAATTCCACTTGCCGACATTCCTTGCGCAAAAAGCGCAGGCTCGGGCAAGGGATGCCTGCCGACATCTACTCCTCCGTGACCAGAAAGCCACGTATCTAAATCAACGAATACCGCACCAGGGATGTGTCCTTGCTCGTAAGCATCGCGGCCAGAACGTCCGTCTAGGTACCAACGCACGTCCACCAATCTCGCCTCATTTTCATGCTCTTTCAACCACGC
>CAYLYA010000013.1:0-37522 GCA_964387855.1 uncultured Bifidobacterium sp. | reverse complement strand
CATGCTTAAGCATTTTCAAGGTAATGCCATGAATATCTGTTCGCCCTACATCCATAGCCATTGGGTCAATTAGGGTGCTGAACTCTTCAATAACATCACCATTTACGTTGATCTTGAGAATCGCAATTTCCAAAATCTTCGCCTGAGGTGGGTTGAAACCAGACGTTTCTAGATCGACAAGCGAATACAATCCGTCAAGTTCGAATTCGCCTCGATAAGCGCCATAGGCAAAAAGCTTGCTCACCTCGCCAGGTTGAGCGAACAGGGGGCCTTCATACGTAGGCATGCCAACCTCTCTCATTCTTAAACGTAGACCTCAAGATTGTAAGTGTTAACTGCCTGCAATGCCTCTATTAACCATGAAGCTCACCGCATCGTTCATATTTATTGGAATGATCTTCTTATCGAGGTTATCCGTTGCCCATACTCGAAATATCTCGTCAACAAAGCCTTGGCCAACTGCTTCGACTTTCTCAAAATCAAGTTGAATTTCATTGAATTTTCCAAGTCCAGTTAGCAACCTACGCGCCTCGCTTCGCGATACAAAAGTCATCCCCGTTTCGAACAGTTTCACTGTAGGACGGGTGCGCAGGAAATGACGGTCAACACTGAATTCCATCTGACGACGGTTGAAATACGTCAACGGCTTTCGATGTAAAGAAGATGCCCTCACCAGAATGAGCTTTAGGAGCTGTGGTTCGTTTTCCCATTGACAACTCCACCACCGACTCTAGGGCATTTACAAGCCGACGTATCGTGTTTTCATGCAGCCCGACCGCACGCGCGAGTTGGCCTATCCGCACTTGATCTGACACAGACGCACCCCTAAGGGCTCCAAAACCTCACCATATTCAATCTCCCAAGGGCAAAACTAACGTAATTAGTGAGGTTCGACCCTAAAATCTAACCACTCGAACTCCACAAAATAGGATGGGGCACTACCGTAAATCGGTGGAAGTTTTGACTCAATAAGTTGGGATGCAGATGGACGAACAAAGTGCCGGTGACATGACTGCACCACTAGCAGTCAGACTTCGCCCCACCAGCATTCAAGACCTTCTTGGTCAGCAACATCTTCTCCAGCCAGGCTCGCCTCTGGCGCGTTTGATCCAGGGTCAAGAAAAGCACATCACCAGCGTGCTCCTTTATGGCCCGCCCGGAAGCGGTAAAACAACCCTTGCCAAGATGATCGCGCACTCCGGTTCGCGCGCATTCGTCGAACTCTCGGCTGTGAGCTCTGGAGTTGCCCAGGTCCGAGAATTACTTCTCGAGGCACAAAAGAGAATGAAAGACAAAGCAGTAGAAACCGTCCTCTTCATTGACGAGGTGCACCGCTTCTCCAAAGCGCAGCAGGACGCCTTGCTTCCAGGGGTTGAGAACAGGTGGGTAACTCTCGTGGCCGCCACCACTGAGAATCCTTCCTTCTCGATCATCTCTCCGCTTTTATCGCGCTCTATTGTTCTGACTCTTCGCCCTATCCCCGACGCTGATATCGCAGCGCTTATCGACCGAGCTATCACCGATGCCCGAGGACTAAACAACGAAGTCACCATTTCCATGCAGGCAAAGGATTCGCTCGTCAGACTTGCGGCCGGAGATGCACGACGAGCGCTCACATATCTTGAAGCAGCAGCAGGGGCCTCCAGCGGTGAAATCACAGCCGAAGTCTTGAGTCGAGCCGTAGATCGGGTCATTGAGAACTACGATCGCGGCGGAGATACACATTACGACGTAGCGAGTGCATTCATTAAGAGCATACGTGGCTCTGACGTTGACGCCTCGCTGCATTACTTGGCACGAATGCTCGAGTCGGGCGAGGACCCGCGCTTCATCGCCCGACGAATCATGATCAGCGCCAGTGAGGACATCGGCATCGCAGATCCCGGCGCACTAGGTCTTGCTGTTGCCGCCGCCCAAGCAGTTGCGCTCGTCGGCATGCCGGAGGCGAGAATCATTCTGGCCGAAGCGGTCACCTACTTGGCGTGCGCACCGAAATCTAACGCTGCCTACCTCGCAATTGAATCGGCTATCGCCGACTTGCGCGCATCAAAAGGTGGGCCCGTGCCGCCACATCTGCGTGATGCAAACTCAGGAGCATTACGTGACAACCAGATAAATGCCGCGCGAGAATCGACCTCGTATATCTACCCCCACGACATTGACTTGGGGGTTGCGCAGCAGCAGTACTTGCCCGACGCACTCGTGGGCACGGAGTACTACCACCCGACTTCTCACGGATACGAAGCGCGGGTGAAATTGGCTTTGGAGCAGATTCGCAAAATGCTCAGGAGAACCTAGAACATACTCATTTTGGGTACTTGAAGTTGACCGACTGTTCTTCAACCGGAACTGCGTAGCCATTGCACTCCCACGGATAGGCAAGTACGCCTTGCTCGAATTGAACATCTTTCCCGAAGCATTTCCAATAGAAGAAGACATCGCCTTGAACCCAGTGCAAGTTCCTGTCACCAGATTTCACGGTGGGGTTTATGGACTTATCGGGGACTTTCATCTTGATGGGGGCTTGGGAGTGACTGCCCACGGTTCCTGAATAGGCAATCACGTCGCCGCGTTTTACCTCTCGACCAAGAAGAGCCTGGCAACTCGTGGCGGCTGAACCGGTGGGGACTGCATAGTCATTCTCCGTATAGAACTGCCATCCATCAGCTCGCATTGGTCCGGGCCACTCCTTCGCATTACTGCACAGGGGACTCTTGTTGATCCCCAAAAGAAGTGGTGAGTTCTGAAGATGATAGAAACAGAAAATCAACCCCGGCCAATCCGAACTGATGGACTCGAAACAGAGTTCTAAGTCATCAAAGGGAACCTGCAACGTCCCATCCATCCCATTCCTGAAATCCGAATTTCGATTATTAAATCCGATAAAACGCGCATCGGTCGGCGCCAAGATTGGTTTGCCAAGGCCAATCTCAAAGTTGACCCCGGTCTTACCGGTATACGAGCCCATATCCGGTCGACTCCCTGTTTTCGGCCCAAGAGTTACGAATGCTGGATCCATTCCGCCGCTAAAGAAGGAATGTTGGTCATTTATGCCTTGCATGTTCTTCGGCGCAGTCGTTATCGCGGAAACAGAACTCGTAGGAGGAAAGAGAAGTGTCGTGTGCGAAGCCATGGGGGTCGGCTTTGCTTTCTGTGAACTTGTCGGGGTTGAAATCGGAATCGGTTTGTTAACCAACACTCCCTTGCTCCATACCAATTTTTTTCCTGACTTTATGCAGGTGTAGACCTTGTTTTGATAGGTGATTTTGCTTTTGTAAACCTTGCAAGTCGCGCCTGAGGTGATTTTCGATGCCGAAAAAGAAATCTCAGGCACAAGCACGAACGCAAAAACTACTAGCACTGCTTTGGCAAAGAGGTGACGACCCCTCATGATTCAGCGATCACACGATTCCAGCGAGCGGAAGACTTGCTGAAGCGTCATACCGATGCGCCACTACAGAACCATAAACACCCGTTAGGGCAACATTGTGCCTGCAAACAAGGTAGATAACTCCATAGTTCGCATCCAAATCTTCAGCCCCAGTTAGATGAAGGACGAAATCCTGAAAGTAGTCCTGGTCGTACCAATCGTCCCCGTCCAAGAACGTCCCGGACTTGTTGTTGGCAAAATCCGCTGCGTCAAAGACCGACTTCAACTGCAAATAGCACCAAACATTTTCGTGCTTGGCCGTGACTGATGCTGTGGCGAAACTTCCATACAGATATACACCAATCGAGTACGCGCCAGCCGGCAACTTGGAGGTATCGACGGCTAAGAGCACGTCACGTTGGTATCCGGCCGTGTTAGTAGTTGAGGCCATTGGCAAGTTGCGATCGGGAAGTTCGTACTTGTACTGCTTGGTTGGCGCCGCATTTGCTGATGGTCCAGGAACGCCTTGAGGTCCGACCGAATTCCATCGAAGGACTTTCTCTTTGGAAGTGCACTTCGCTGCAATACGGAGAACGCCAGTGGTCGCGTTCACGCATCCCGAGATCGTGGTATTTGTTGAACTGGCAAGTACAGGCAAGACTCCCAGTGACAACGCAGCAATAGCGATTACGGAGATGGAACTTGATCTGGAGTGTTTTTTGAAAAATGAGCTTGACGTTTTCATGAGACTCTTCTTTTCAAGAGGGTTGCTTTGTGACCGACTGCTTCCAGTCCGTCAATGCATTTTCAGGGTAGTCCTCAGGAAATGTCTGAGCAAGAGAATTGAAGGGTGCGAACCCTCCTTGAATCGTGTGTGTAACTACTAACACATTTATCTGTTATGTTCCGCCAAAGGCAAGTCTGCGTATTATTCGCGGCTAAGAAGTTGAAGGGATATCTATGACAACTCAGTCAATCAATCCACGCACCGGCGAAACTTTCGGGCCTCTCTTTGAGGATACCTCGCATGAGGAGATCGAAGCGATTATCGATGGAGCGAGGACTGGTCTTCATAGATGGTCCACCGCCTCGGTTGCCAAGCGTGCTGACGTACTTGACTCGATTGCCAACGCCCTTGATGACAATGTCGCGGAACTTGTCGAGATGGCGGATTTGGAAACGGGTCTCGGCGCTCCCCGACTCACTGGAGAAGTCGGCCGAACCACATTCCAGATTCGTGAATTTGCTAAGGCAATAAGGTCGGGCCGCTTCGTAACTCCAGAAGTGGATCACGCGGTTGATGCTCCGCTACCGGTTGGGCATCCTGAACTAATTCGAGCCGTGTCCCCACTGGGCATCGTGGTCGTATTCGGAGCCAACAATTTCCCATTCGCTTTCAGCGTGTTGGGTGGAGACACGGCATCGGCATTGGCCGCGGGCTGTGCGGTAATCGCAAAGGCTCATCCTTCGCACCCTCAGACATCCACGAAGGTCTTTCAATTGGCGGCCGTGGCTCTTGCCGAACATGACTTTCCCCAAGGCGTCCTCTCCTTGATTCATGGAGTCGAAGCAGGAGTTGTTGCGCTCGCGTCACGCGAAATAAGCGCGGGTGCATTTACAGGGTCTCGTGCGGGCGGTCGAGCACTATTTGATATTGCTCAAGCTCGAGAAACTCCGATTCCTTTCTATGGCGAACTCGGAAGCGTCAACCCGGTCGTTGCATTGGCATCAGGCCTTTCTAACAGCAAAGCATTTGCGACCGCGTATTTGGATTCGTTGCTGCTGGGCAACGGACAGTTCTGCACGAATCCCAGCATCCTTTTTGTCCCTGCGAACTCAGATGTCATTTCTGAAATTGAAGGACAAATTATCGAACGATCCGCTACGCCATTTCTGAGTCCTTCTAGCAAGATCTCTCACGACAAAAACCGAAGCAATTTGTCTGCGCTTTTGAATTCTGAGCCGATCATCGGAAAGTGTTCTGAAGACGGGGGGATATATTCAGCACCAGCTGTAATCAAGACAACGATCGCGAATGCAATGGCGCGGCCTGAAATTTTGGCGATCGAGTGTTTCGGTCCCACGGGCATAGTCATCTCCTACTCTTCGGCAATAGAGTTGATCTCCATGGTTCAACAAATGGAAGGCGCTCTAGTCGGTTCGGTTTTTGCCGATGCAAATGATCAAAGCGCGATCGATGTGTGCAAGGTTATTGCGGAGAAAGTGGGGCGACTCGCTTGGAATTCCTGGCCAACTGGAGTGGCGGTCTCCGTCGGACAGCATCATGGAGGTCCCTACCCTGCCTCAACTTCGTCAATCCACACATCTGTCGGATTGCACGCAATCACTCGCTTCTTGCGACCGGTTGCTTATCAGAACTTGCCCAAGGAAATAGCAGAGAAGATTATCTAGGCTCTAAAGGCTGAATTTCCGGGATTGGCGGCCGCTGACGCCAGGCATAACACAAAATGTCATGCCTGCTTCGGCCGGACCGTTCGGTTCATCATTGGTGGCGGAAGTGACAATCAAGGTGTCGAGATTCGCTCCTGCAAACGCACAAGATGTGACATACAAAGCCGGGACCTCGATCACATGGTCAAGTTTGAAATTAGATTTCGTGTCATAGCGCCTTACCTGCGATCCTCCCCAAAGCGCGACCCATATACCACCTTGGGAATCCATGCACATTCCATCAGGTGCACCTTCGGATTCGACTATTTCAATCACCGATCGTTCAGCAGACAACTCATCGTCCAGAACATCGAATGCACGAACCGACTGCCAATTGCTGTCGATGAAATAGAAGGTTCGTCCGTCATCGCTCCAATCCATTCCGTTGCTGATGGTCAGATCGGATAAGATCCTGGTCACCTTTGAGGTGCGAATATCGTATTTGAACAGGGAAGACGTCCCAGTCAACATCTCCACGCCCATCGTTCCAAGCCAGAGATTTCCCGAAGGCGAAACTTTTGCATCATTCCAACGAATCTTCATTGAAGGCGTAAGCGGTTCAATTTCTAGCAATTTCAGAAACGGGTGATTCTGACCAATGCCATCACGAAGGATCGGCCCACTGTCAGTACCTAAAACATAACCCCCTGAAGTCCGGGGAATGGCAAAGCCAACGTTTTCTTCGGTGGAAAATTCACCTGAATCGCCCGTCGCAAGATTTCTAGTGAGGACGCGTGCATTCGTGATATCCACCCATGAAACGTCTTCATTGCGGACTCCGATGGCAAACGGACCTTCACCCAGTGCACACACTCGCTCGTCAAAGATTTCGACTTTCATTATTTCCCGATTTCAAGGATTATCTTGCCACGCGGTGAGGGGGCGTGACGCAATGCTTCAATAGCATCTTTGAACATCTCAAGAGGGAATCTGTGCGTCACAAGAAAAGTAAGGTCTAGCTTTCCAGTATTCATGAACTCGACGGTCAGCGCCCACGCAGTGCGCGAATATCCGAACGAAGCCAAAATATTCAAATCGCCATTGACCACATCATCTACGGGAATTGTCGTCGCGACATCAGGTCCGGTGAACCCCAACAACAACAAGGTCCCGCCTCTCACCAGTTGACCGATAGCGGCAGTGATCCTTGAACTCGCGCCAGCGGCGTCGATAATCAAATCGTATTTCTGATCCGTGCTGCCGGTGATGAAGAGATCTGCGCCTGCCTGCTGGGCCAACGGAGCCTGTCCTTCCTTGAGACCGAGCATGTGGACTACTGATGGCTGCCAGGCATGCACCAATTTGGCGGCAATCATCGCAATCGTTCCATCGCCGATCACCAGAACCCTTGAATCCTTCTTGGGTTGAACTTTCAATAAGCCTTGAGTGACAACAGCGGCAGGCTCGACAAGAACTGCGGATTCCTTGGACACCGAGTCCGCGATGAGATGAACGAGGAAGGCATCGACGACGATTGATTCTGCTGCAGCACCGGGTCGAGTGAATCCAACCTCGTCGTAGGTGGTACAGCGATTCGTATATCCAGCAATGCATTCAAAGCACTTTCCGCAAGGAATGATCCCCTCAACAACGACCCGGGCGCCGACCTCAACCGAGTTCACACTAGATCCGACCTTGACCACCCGTCCGCACCATTCGTGTCCAAGGATCACCGGATATTTGGTGTATGCCGGATCGATCTTCCCGTCAATGATTTCGAGATCGGTACCGCAAATGCCGGTGGATATCGGTGCTATTAGAACTTCATCGGGTGAAATAGCCCTCTCAGGAACTTCCACAACGTCAATGTTCCTGTCC
The DNA here is from genome assembly GCA_964387855.1 of uncultured Bifidobacterium sp. GTDB lineage: Bacteria > Actinomycetota > Actinomycetes > Nanopelagicales > Nanopelagicaceae > QYPT01. The sequence continues at coordinate 29,883 of CAYLYA010000013.1, read as the reverse complement.
CCGTATGCAATTAATGCTTTCACTTTACTCCCTGTACTTTTTTCCTACCGTGAAGTTCTTTCGTCAGTTGATCAGCGTACCTAATCACAAGCTTGCCCAGCTTTCTCACCTGGTCTTCTGAAAGGTCTGTTTTAACTCCAGTAGCACTTATCGCCCCGACGCATTTTCCGAAATGATCAAAGAAGGCAGCGCCAACGCAGAAAATTCCTTGCGCATCTTCCTCATCATCGGTTGCATATCCGTCGATACGGATCTTCTCGATCTCTTTTTTCAATTCGGCAAATGTCGTAATGGATTTCTTTGTCCTTGCCACAAGTCCGCATTCCTTTGCAACGGCTTTGATTTCCTCATTGCGCAGTTGTGCCAAGATCGCCTTGCCCGCCGAACTCACATGTGGCAACTCCCTAACGCCAAGAGGCGTGTGGAATCGGACGAAGCCTGGCCCATCAACACGGTCAAGGAAGATCGGAAAACCACCATCATTTCTGGCGACTCGAATAGTCAGGCTCGATTTTTCGCTGAGTTCTGTCAAGATCGGACGAGCTACGGCAACGAGAGGATCATGCTCGGCGGCTAGTTCTCCCAATCGAATCAGCATCATCCCGGCCAGATACCTCGGGCCCACATCAACGCAACGAAGGTATCCAAAATCAACAAGGGTGCGTAGGGTGGCCAATACGGCGCTTTTGGATCCGCCGGTTGATTTGGCAATCTCCGCCAGGGTCATCCCCTCGACAGGACCGGAGACGACGAGTTCGACCAACGTCAAGGCTCGAGCCACGCTTCCGACCTGACCGTGCGTAGCGCCAGACATAATCCTCCAAAAGTTGTTGACTTTTTTGGTCCGTAGGCAATACTAGAGTGCCGAACGGTGTTCGGCAATACCGAACGGATACTAAATGTTGGCAGATTCGCTTCTGGACTCCTTTCCCTCTGAACTCGCGCCACCGCCAAGTTCTGTGAAGTTCCCCGATGGAGCGGACTATCGCCTTGAGATTCCCTCTGTCGAGGGTCCGAAGGTGCTAGCAGCCGTGATCAAAGAGGCTGAGCATTTCGGACTCACCATCAATCGTGTTTCACAGGGCAGCGGTGCCATGTTGCACACGGAAGCAGAGTTGCGCGAGATGTCCAAAATTGCATCCGACTACGGAATTGAAGTCTCACTGTTCATCGGTCCGCGTGAAGAGTGGGGTGTGAGCGCAATGTCACGGAGTGCCGAGGCATCGGCGCTTGCCGGTTCGGTTCGCGGAATGCGACAACTTCGTTATGCCGTCGAAGATTCGTTGCGTGCGATTGAGTGTGGAATACGAGGGTTACTCGTCGCGGACCTAGGACTCCTTCAAGTCCTTGCCGAGAAAAGGAAACAAGGCAAGATTCCCGCCGATGTCGTACTAAAAGTCTCTGTGATGAAAGCTCCCTCGAATCCAGCGACACTGAGGTTGCTGGAGATGATAGGAGCAGACACCGTCAACCTTCCCACTGACCTCACGCTTAACGAGTTGTACGAAATGCGCTCCGTTTCAAATCTACCCTTGGACTTGTACGTCGAAGCCCCTGACAACCTCGGCGGAGTAGTTCGTGGCAATGAGATCGCAGATCTCGTCGCTGTGTCTTCACCTCTTTACGTGAAGTTCGGCCTTCGCAATTCTCGATCACTCTATCCATCTGGGTTTCATCTCGAGAACGAGGCCATCACCATCGGCCGCGAGAAGGTTCGCCGGGCAAGCATCTCTCTCGAATGGCTCAAGCGAGACCCTCGGAATTTTGTACAGTCTCAACCAGGTGCAAAAGGTTTGGGAATCCCCAAAATATGACAAGCCTTCCGAAGATCACACCCTCACTTCGCAGTAGCGAATGGTTTGCCGGCGATGATGAAGTCGCCCTCGCACATCGAGTGGTAATGGCTTCGGTTGGCTATGAAATCGACGCACGCAATTCCAAGCCTGTAATCGGGATTGCAGATTCATCTAGTGATCTCAATCCATGCAATCTTCCGCTTAGGGATTTTATCCCCGCCATCAAGCAAGGGATTATCGATGCTGGCGGAATCCCCATGGTCTTCCCCGTGATGTCACTTGGCGAAGACCTCATGAAGCCCACCGCGATGCTGTATCGAAATCTGCTCTCGATTGAAGTTGAGGAATACCTTCGCTCCTACCCCATTGACGGTGTAGTCCTTCTCGCAAACTGCGATAAAAGCGTCCCGGGCTCGTTGATGGGGGCACTCAGCGCAGACCTGCCAACCTTGATGTTCACCGCAGGTGCCCGCCCAGCAGCTGTATTCAAGGGGCGAAGAGTCGGAACAGGAACCGAACTCTGGCGAATGTGGTCAGATTTTCGCTCCGGCAAGGTGTCCGAATCAGAATGGAAAGAATTTGAGGGCTGCCTCAACTGTGGCTTGGGTTCATGCAACACGATGGGCACAGCCTCTTCCGTTGCACTAATGGTTGAAACCCTCGGTCTGGCGCTACCAGGAACGTCGACACACCCGGATGAGAGTCAAGAACGAAAAGAGAGTGCCTATAAGACAGGAGTGCAGATCACCGAAATGACGAGAAATGGATTGTCGCCTTCCAAGATACTTTCTCCGGGTTCATTTCGGAACGCGGTGCGAGTCCTGCAATCATGCGGCGGCTCCACGAACGCGATCATTCATCTACTGGCACTCTCTGGACGCATTGACGGTCAGTTGACGTTGGACCAGATCCGGAAGTTGGGTGACGGACTCTCTGTAATCGTAGACGTCGAGCCATCGGGTCGAGAACTAATTCAAGAGTTCAATCGCGCAGGGGCCCTTCCAGCGTTGATCAACCAACTCGGCGAGGTGTTCGAACTAAATGAGATGACCTGTCTTGGCACGCCATGGCGTGAGAATCTGACAAAACCACAAGAGACTTCTGTCATTCGAACTCTTGAGAATCCCGTATACCCCAAAGCAGCTTTCGGAGTCGTGTTTGGTTCTCTTGCACCCAACGGCGCCATAGTGAAAATTTCCGCCGCATCCGAGAACCTGCTGGTTCATTCTGGTAAGGCTGTTGTCTTCGATGGATACGAGGACATGCTCGCCCGTATTGATGATCCAGAACTCGAAGTCACCAAGGACTCCGTTCTCGTTCTTAGATACTGTGGACCGGCTGGAGTGCCAGGGATGCCCGAATGGGGAATGATCCCGATCCCAAAAAAGCTAATCGCACATGGCGTGGATGACATGGTGCGCATCTCTGATGCGCGAATGAGTGGAACGTCGTTTGGAACGTGCATTCTCCACGTTTCTCCAGAGGCGGCAGTCGCAGGACCTTTGAGCATCGTCGAAGATGGCGATCTCATCGAGATGGACGTTCATATGGGCGTGCTCAACCTCGTGGTCGATGCGGAAGAAAAAATCCGACGAACGCAGATGTGGCAGCCACCGAAATCGTCACATCTGCGCGGCTGGCCAGCGATGTACCAGCAACATGTTCTGCAAGCCGATCAAGGCTGCGATCTAGATTTCCTACGCCCCAGCTCACCCGAGATGCGTAGGTTTGTTCCGCCTGTCGTTGGTAGGTCCTAGTGACTTTCCCGCAACAGTCGCCACAAAGCACAACAACTGCTACTTACGGAGGAAGAATGCGCAAAAAAAGAATCGTGGTTGGCGCCTTAGCTTTTGCTCTCGCGTTCGCCGGAATAGGAATAAACGCTACAAATGCAAACGCCAGCACTGCAACAACTTTGACCATCTGGCACAACCTCGGCGACACACAAAACGCCACAGCGGTGAAGGCGCTCACGGATGCCTACACAAAGTTGCATCCTGAAGTAACTTTCAAGCTTGTAAGCCAACCTGCCGACAACTATTTTGCGCTCTTGCAAGCTGCGGCTGTCTCCAAGAAGGGGCCGGATATGGCTCTCATGTGGACAGGTCTCTTTGCTCTCCAATACAAGAGCTACCTAGCCAATCTGAAGGGCATCGTCTCCTCAGCGGCGTTAGCGCGAGAGGGCTCTCTCAATTGGAGTTCACCAAACTTCAATGCAGCAAACGGCCCCTACGTGATGCCCTTTGATCGCCAGTTCTACATCGGCTTCTACAACAAAGCCGCCTTAGCGAAAGCCGGCGTGGCAACCGTGCCAAGCACGTGGAATGAACTCTATGCCGCGTGCACAAAACTTAAGTCTGCTGGCTACACACCAATCGTGTATGGCAACGGTGGTCAGAGCCTGGGTGCCTTGTACTACCCATGGTATGACGCAAGTTATATCGCCATTGGACAATCCACCGTCTCAGGTCTTCGCGACCTCTACAGCGGAAAGAACCAGTGGAACTCCGCGGCCAACATCGCCTCCTACACCAAGTACGCTGCCCTGAAGTCGAAGGGATGCACCAACTCAGATGTCCTAACAAAGACAAACAACCTCGATGACTTTCTTGGCGGCAAGGCTGCAATGATCATTGATGGCACGTGGGATACCAAGAAATTCACTGACAAAATGGGAACAAATGTTGCAGCATTCATCCCGCCATTCTCCGACAAGCCAATCAAGGGTGTAGTCGAGTTCGCAGGACAAGGCCTCAGCCTTACCAGCTACTCCAAGAACCAGAAGGTCGCTGCTGGCTTCTTGGAATACATGACTACCCTAGATGCAGCAAAGATCGTTGATGCCGCAGGCCTTATTCCAAATGTCAACGGATCAACCACCTCCAATCCCGTTAACCAGCAAATGTTGGATTTCGCGGCGAAGAAAGGTGATGTTCGCTATCCCATGCTCGACAACGTCCTTCAGGGTGATGTGGTAGACGCAGGCAACAAGATTCTCCCGTCGATCTTGGGCGGAAAAACCTCAGTTGCCGGCGGATTGAAGCAGATGGCTCAGGTGTGGGCCAACCTGTCTCCAGACAAACGAGGTAATTCATACAAGTAACACCGCATATCGTCTGAGCCGTTGAAAGCAAGAGGGTGAAGTCCGCTTCGCCCTCTTGCGCAACGCAGGACACCAACCAAATGCCAGTGATTCATGAGATGAATGTTTAGGTGAGATGAAAGCTATCAAACGGGATCTGGGCCACCGGCGTCGCAGAGTCGGAATCATTTTTATTCTCCCGGCCTTGGCACTCGTCAGCGCATTTCTTGGCGTCCCTATCATCCAAGCCGTCTACTACTCCTTTACCCAGTGGGATGGCTTGACTGCGGTCTGGACTGGCATTGGCACCTACACACACGAATTGCACAACCCGATCTTCTGGCGGGTTCTTGAAAACAACGGACTCCTTCTCATAGGTATCCCTGTCGCAATGCTCTTGCCCATGGGAATCGCCTTTCTCCTAAATGAGAAGGTCCCCGGCTGGAAAGTCTTTCGCACCATCTACTTCCTTCCCACCGCCATCTCGTGGGTAGTCATTGGCATGGTGGCCATGCGCTTTTTCGCCGAAGAGGGGCTCCTCAACGGGCTCTTAAAAGGATTTGGGCTTAGCTTCATTCACACGGATCTGCTTTCATCAGAGAAGGGGGCGCTATTCGCCGTCTCCCTTACCTTCATCTGGTCCATGGTCGGAACGAACACCATTATTTTTTTAACGGGAATGGCGACCCTCGACAACTCCCTCAATGAAGCTGCTCGCATGGACGGCGCCAGCAATTTCCGCATATTTCGCAGCATCACGCTTCCTCAACTTCAACGCTTTATTCAGTTCTCGTTCATCATCACAGTCATTAGCGCGTTCACCGCCTTATTCAGCCTGATTTTCGTGATGACGGGCGGTGGCCCGGGATTTGGCACGACTACTTTGGAATTCTTCATCTACCAAAATGCGTTCTCACGTGGAGATTTCGGAACAGGCGCCATGTTGGGTGTCATCCTCTTCCTGATGATGGCGGCATTAGGTATCGGTCAGTTGGCCATTATGAGAAATAAGGACTGACCATGAAACGCAAGCAAATTTGGATCTTTGTGGTGATGACGCTCTTCGCCGTAGTCATGATCTACCCCTTCATCTTCATGATCAATACCTCGTTCAAGTCCAATGCCCAATTCCTCGGAGCGTCCGGGCATTCAATGCGCTCTTGGCACAAACTTTTCAATGCATTGCCAGTGGGACGTGAACTATTGAACTCGACCGTGGTGTGTGCGGGGTCAATCCTTATCATCCTTGTCGTCAGCACGATGGCCGGATACTCCTTATCAAAACTTCGATCCAAGGCCTCATGGATTTTCTTCTTGGGTATTGTCGGAGCAATGCTCATTCCCCTGCAGTCGATCATCATTCCCGCGTATATCAACGCAAGTCGATGGAATTTGCTATCGGGATATTGGGGAGCGATCCTTCTCTACGCAGCCCTAGGAACGCCTTTTGCCTCGTTCTTGATGACCTCCTACTTCCGTGGGCTACCAGATGAACTGATCGAAGCAGCAATCTGCGATGGCTTAAGCTACCGTCGAGTCTTCAGCAAGATCGCACTGCCATTGGCGATTCCCGCGATTGTCACCGTGATCGTTCTTCAATTCATACAGATTTGGGATGACTTGCTCGTGGGCCTTCTCTTCATACAAGATCCAAATTACCGAACAATCACTGTGGGCCTGGGAGCCCTGTCTGCCGGCCGCACCACAGACATTCCCGTGCTGATGGCAGGTTCGCTCTTGAGCGCCATTCCCGCCGTTGCCGTCTATCTGATCTTCCAACGCCAACTCATAAACGGATTGACAGCGGGAATTGGAAAGTAGTATCCAAAGAATCGTTGGGGACGAGCTCGCAGTCGAAGTCGACCTCTTTCGTGGTGGACGAATCTCCTCCATCAAGTGGAGGGAATTTGAGTTCGCGCTCGATTATCGGGAAGACCCGATGACATGGGGTTGGTTCGCCATGGTTCCTTGGGCTGGACGGATTGATCGAGGAATCATCAGGGACAGGTCAGGTCGCGAGTTCCTGCTTCCGACACATTGGGATCCCCCTCATGCGGAACACGGGTACGGTTTTGTTTCAGCCTGGAAATCGACAGGACCTAATAGTTCGCGACTAGACATGCCGCCCCCTTATGCACCTGCATGCGCCGAACAAACCATCGCGGTATCTGGCAACATTTTGACGTGGTCTCTCCAATACTTTCCGAACGGCTGCACGCTTCCCGCGTGGGTCGGATTTCATCCCTGGCTTCCCAAGAAAATCGCCGATGATCGAGAGTGCGATCTCATCTTTGCCGCGGAGAAAATGCTACTTCGAGGACAAAACGGCATTCCTACGGGCGATCTCGTAGATACGCCAGCACCACCATGGGACGACACTTTTTTCGGAGTGACTAAATCGCCAGTCATTAAGTGGGGTGATCTGGCTCAGATCGAAATCTCCTCCACTGTTCCCTGGTGGGTCGTATACAACGAAGACCCGCTTGCGATCTGCGTTGAGCCGCAAACGGCACCGCCGAATGCCGCAAACCTTGGAATTGAGGGTGCTCACGCAATAAGCGCCACGTTCATATTTTCAAACTAAGGGGCTCCATATACAAGGCTTCCTTGAACAAGACTTGCATGCCTTACTTCTTCTTGTAGCCCTTTGGACACTTCGGGGCGAGACCTGAAACCTTCTTAACAACTTTCCCCTTGACGCAAGAAAGTGTCTTGATCTTCGCCGCTTGCGCCTCTAGATCGTTCAACGTACTCGCAAATTCGCCCGTCTCCTCCTCCGCGTAATCCTTCACGGCGACTAGGTCAGACGTTGAACTCTGCAGGTTTGAATCAATAACCCTGCGCACCTCCAGGAAGTCGGCAAGGACGGCCTTAAAAGTTCGATATGCATTCGCATCGAGTACTAACTTCTTTTTTACAGCCAGTAGCCTTACGTACTGAGCATCGAAGATCGGGTTGTACTGATTTTGAATCGAAGCGACCTGATCAGCCCGAGTAGGAGTAGCAGGAGCCGTGGACGAAGTCGATGTCGCGGGAGCGGGATCCACGGCAAATACCGGTCCCGAACTACCGAGCAAGAGGGAGCAGATAAGGACTAATAGAGCACTTCGAGTTTTCATGGCTGAAGAATACTTTCGCTGACCTGATCTCGTAAGGGATTGGAGTGGCCATTGGGTGTGGCTCTCATCTCTCAATCCCTTACGTGATGATTCGGCTCCTTCACAACTATCGATTGTGATGGATTTAACTGGCTAGGCTAGATCGAATCGGTCCAACATCATGACCTTGTTCCAGGCTGCAACGAAGTCATGAACGAATTTGTCTCCGCCATCATTGCTCGCATAGACCTCGGAAAGGGCGCGAAGTTGTGAATTCGAACCGAAAACGAGATCAACTCTACTGCCAGTCCACTTCACCGTTCCCGTCTTGAGATCGTGTGCTTCAAATAGGTTCTGGTTCTTCGGGGTTGGCTTCCATTCGACATTCATGTCGAGCAAATTGACGAAGAAGTCGTTGGTCAGCGTCTCCGGCCGGTCCGTAAGCACTCCAATCTCCGAAGCCGCAGTGTTTGCCTTGAGGGCGCGCATACCACCAACAAGAACGGTCATCTCTGGAGGAGTAAGCGTCAAAAGAGATGCGCGATCGAGAAGGTGAAATTCCGCATGATCTTGGATTGCTTTACTGCCGTAGTTGCGGAAGCCGTCGGCGATGGGTTCGAGAACGGCGAAGGAATCCACATCGGTCTGCTCTTGAGTTGCATCGGTACGCCCCGGGGTAAATGGAACGTGAATGACATTCCCTGCCTTGGCAGCGGCCTCTTCAATAGCGGCACATCCGCCAAGCACAATGAGATCAGCGAGTGAGATCTTCTTCTTTCCGCCGTTGAATTCATTCTGAATCGCCTCAAGTGCCTTGAGTACCCTTTCCAACTCAGCCGGATCGTTCACTTCCCAATTGCGCTGTGGCAATAGGCGAATGCGAGCGCCATTTGCTCCTCCACGCTTGTCGCTGCCGCGGAATGTAGATGCGGATGCCCAGGCAGTAGAGACAAGCTGAGAGATGGATAGCCCCGATGCGAGGATATTCTTCTTCAGCGATGCGATCTCCTCTGCTCCAACGAGTTCGTGCGTCACTGCAGGAACAGGATCTTGCCAAATCAACTGCTCTGAAGGAACAAGTGGTCCGAGGTATCTCGCGATCGGACCCATGTCGCGGTGCGTCAATTTGAACCATGCCCTAGCGAATGCGTCAGCAAACGCTTCTGGGTGCTCGAGGAAGTGACGTGAGATCGGTTCGTAGATTGGGTCTGTCCGTAACGCAAGATCCGTTGTGAACATGACGGGTGCATGCTTCCTTGAAGGATCGTGCGCATCAGGCACGGACTTCGATGCAGCGCCATCTTTTGGAATCCACTGGATTGCGCCGGCAGGGCTCTTCGTCTGAACCCAATCGTAGGCAAACAACGTTTCAAAATACTCGTTATCCCACTTGATAGGCGTTGGTGTCCAAGCACCCTCAAGGCCGCTGCCGATCGTGTCTGCGCCCTTTCCAGTTCCAAATGTGTTCTTCCAGCCAAGACCCATTTGCTCAATCGGAGCAGCCTCTGGTTCTGGTCCGACGTACTTACTTGGATCGGCTGCGCCATGCGCCTTGCCGAAGGTATGACCTCCCGCAATCAGTGCGACAGTTTCCTCGTCGTTCATCGCCATCCGTGCAAAGGTCTCACGGATGTCCACCGCCGATGCAAGAACATCGGGCTTCCCGTTTGGTCCTTCGGGGTTCACATATATAAGACCCATCTGAACAGCTGCGAGAGGACTCTCAAGAGCACGGCCTTCGCTATGGCGCGAGTCAGCCAACCATTCGGCCTCCTTGCCCCAGTAGGTCTCGTCTGGTTCCCACACATCTTCGCGTCCGCCACCAAAGCCAAATGTCTTAAGGCCCATCGACTCCAGTGCGCAGTTGCCGGCGAAGATCATTAGATCCGCCCACGAAATCTTCTTGCCATATTTCTGCTTTATCGGCCACAACAACCGACGTGCCTTGTCGAGGTTGACGTTATCGGGCCAGCTATTTAGCGGAGCAAAGCGTTGCATGCCAGCACCGCCGCCGCCTCGTCCATCGGAAATGCGATAAGTGCCGGCGCTGTGCCATGCCATGCGAATGAAGAACGGGCCGTAGTGACCGTAGTCAGCGGGCCACCATTCTTGTGAAGTCGTCATCAGTTCTTCTATGTCAGTTTTGAGAAATTTTAAATCTAGGGTCTTGAATTCTCTCGCGTAGTCGAATTCTTCGCCCATTGGGTCTGCCATTGGTGAGTTCTGCTGGAGAACCTTGATATTGAGTTGGTTGGGCCACCAGGTCTTGTTAGTAGCGCCTGCATTCGTCTGCTTGCCGCCTGGATATGGACATGTGCTTTCGTTTTCCATCATTCCTCCAAAAAATAACTCATGCCTGCAACTCCGATATTCAAAGCGTAACGACTACAGGTTAATTCTCAACTTCGAGCCTGGAGGAATCCTCTCAATCCGTGGGACGAGGGCCTCCTCAACTTCAAGCAACATGCGTTTCAACCCGATATGTTTTCCCCATGATCGTTGACTCTGCCCTCTATCAAGATGGACTTCGAGTTGAGGGACCAACTGATATTTCAGATCTTGTCGACCTGGCGAAACGCGATGGTGGATTTGTGTGGCTTGGGCTATCTGAGCCCAGCCAGGAGGAGTTCGACTTAGTCGTCGGCGAACTGAATTTTCACCCCCTTGCAGTTGAAGACGCCATATCCGCGCAACAGCGCCCCAAAATTGAAGATTATGACGGGCTCACTTTCTTCGTTCTCAAGACAGTCTTTTTCAACCAATCCAAAAGCGAAATAACGACCGGTGAATTGATGTGCTTTATCAATAGCCACTTCATTGTGACAGTGAGACACGGAGAGGGTTCTCCTCTGGCAACTGTTCGACATGATCTGGAACTCAATCCCGAGCGCCTAGCCCTTGGACCCTACGCCGTTCTTCATGCCGTCCTCGACCGAGCAATTGATGGCTACACCTCGATTGCCACTGCTCTCGAAAAAGAAGTCGCCAACCTTGAAAATAAGGTATTCAGCGGCAAGCGCCAAACGTTTTCTCAAGATATCTATTTTCTGAAGAGAGAGTTCATTGAATTTCGCCATGCTATAGAACCGTTGACTGCGCCCGTCCAGAAGGTCACGAGCGAGAATTTCAAACCGGTGCCAACGACACTCAAGCCGTTCTTTCGTGACACTCTGGATCACCTTCAGCGCGCTTGCGAAACAGCTGCAGGACTCGACTCACTACTCACCTCTGTATTGCAAGCTGACCTGGCGCATGTGCAAGTGCAGCAGAATGTTGATGTAAGGAAGATTTCCGCCTGGGTCGCTCTTGCGGCAGGCCCAACCATGATCGCCGGAATCTATGGCATGAACTTTCGTCACATGCCGGAACTGGGAACGAAATACGGATATCCAACGGTCATCGCCGTAATGGTCTCGCTTACTGCATTCTTGGTAAGAAACTTCAAGAAATCCGGTTGGCTCTAGCTAGGCAGATTTCCGCCACTTACGCGACGATATTCAGTGCAACTGAGCGCTCTTTCGACGAATGACGGTCTTGAATTTGAACCCATGTTTATCGGCGATCGCTTTCATCGATTTGGGAATATCTCCAAGATCGAAGTCATAGCTGATGACAGCCCCGTTGGTTCCCACGATCGTGCCCTTCACATGACGCATGAGCGTCTTCCCGGACTGAAAGGAGGACTCTCCACTGGTACCAAAGGAGAAGCCCTTGCTCTTTTCCGTGGTCTTTTCGTAGAGAAAGACAGTCTTCTCTTCCTCATCTACTAAAACTGCATCCTCATACCTGATCTTCTTCTCTCCTGAGCCCACTTTGGCGTCGAGTAACTCGCAGTCAACGGTGACATCGGATTCCCCGCCTTTGATTGGAGAGAGTGCCTTGCCTTCCAACATCGAAAAAATCTCTTGAACAATTGCATCTTTCATAGTTGCTCCTAAGGTTTTGGAATAACGGCGATAAGCGTGGAACGCGGGCTCTCTGCCCCTGAATACAAAGCGACTACACCAATGTAAATAGTCACATTTGGCTTCAACTTGGTAAGAGTGCAAGAGAGAAGAGGTGCCTTGACCCTGCAAAATGAGAGCAACTGTCCAGACTTGGTGTAGATGCCCACGCGGTAGTAAGTGATCCTCTTGCCATCTGAAACCTTCGGCGCTTTCCACGTCACTTTGACTGCCTTTGAAGAAGCAATAACTTTCACCGACTGTGGCGCGGTAAGGCTGCCAGTCGGCGAAGTGACCGAAGAGGTCGGGGTTGGAGTTGCACTTGAAGTGGTTCCGACCACGACCCTCACTCGTGGGGACGAGGGGAAACTAGAACCTAAGGAGGAAACGGTTCTAACCTGCACATAATAGGTCGAGCCCAACTTGAGATTTGTTATGAAGCAAGTAGTCGCCGATGCCGGGTCAGCGGTGCAGTAACTAACATAAGAGCCTGAAGAAACCTCCGGACCGGAAAATGCCTCCGCGGTGTACCAAGCGAACTGGCCTGTTCCGAGTGAGGTTGATGGTGTCCATTTAACAGTCACGCGTCCCGAACTATCACTTGTCGCAATCACATTGCTCGGAGGCGATCCTGCGTTACCGGGGGAAATGGGCTTCATCGCACTTGGTCCGCTAGAACCGGCGCTATTGGCGGCGATCACATCAACGTAGTAAGCGGTACCGGTGACTAGACCGCCGATCACACAACCCAATCCTGTTGTCGAACATGAGGCGAAAACTGGAGAGGTCGTGGGAGGCGGAACAGTCCAGACTCTTGCGGTGTAGTTGAGTGACTCGCCTCCAGTGGAGCTTGGCGCGTCCCACGTGACAGCAACTTGCGTAGGTCCTGCCATCGCCTCTACGTACTGCGGAGCCGTAGGAATTGATGCGGCCGCGGAGGAAGAAATGGGAAATGTGCTCAACAACAACGCCAGAATAAAGAACAGAATCAGACCGAAATATCCAAACGGCTGTTGACTACTCGTTGATCGATTCGTCATCACCGTCACCCCCTAACAGGAAATGGAAGCGAAAAACGTGCGATTTGATGCTACAACTTGGCAACTTTCCTGTCTGTAGTGTTGTCGGGGTCTAGCCCTGTTTTTGCATCTCAATGCAGGCGCGACCTGTCTCCTGAATCACAGCACCCCAGGGGCGGCGATCAATCACATAATCGATAGAGTGTTTTCGCAGGAAACACACAAAATAAATGGAGAGGCTTTTTGTGCAGGGCAATCGAGCCCTAAAAATCGCTTAGGAGCGAAGACAAATGAAAACAAAAAGGATGATCAGCGTAGGTCTGCTTGCTGCTGGGCTCGCATTGAGTTCAGTGGGCGCTGTAAATGCAGACACAACCACACCACCTCCAACCGCCAAGTCTCCAACTGCATATGATGCGCAATTGGCAGCCTACAAAGAGGCTCTTGTTCAATATCGAGTCACTGTCGCGATAAATGCGATTAACTACAGAATCGCACTCGAGAAATATCAAACAGATTGGCAAGCGGCGCTAGCTAAATATGAAGCGCCATACAAGGCAGCTCTTGCCCAGTATCAACCACTTCATGAAGCATGGGCAGCCAAGTTGGCACCAATTGCGGCTACTCGCAAGGCCGCGTTTGATAAAGCAGATGCAGATTTCCTAGCGGCCATCGCCAGTGCCACTACATCGGCACAAAAGATCGCCGCACTCAACGCACACACAACCGCCACTGCTTCTGCGGTCACAGCGTACAAGACTGCTGTTGCAGCCCTTGGAACTGCGCCAGTCAAACCAGTAAAGCCCGCGGAGTTGACGAAGCCACCGCTTCCAGTCAAACCAGCGGCGCCTACAAAGCCAGTTCCTCCTGTTAAGCCAGGAAATTCCAAGAAGTAATTACATCCCCGAGTTAAGTCAGGCTCCAATCTCGATATCGAGATCGGAGCCTGACTATTTTCCACGCAATCGTTATGGAGTTGCCCCGGTCCAACTTCCGCGTCCCGAGCATAGGTCGTAACCAATAAAACATCCGCCAGTATTTCCACCAGCAGTAATGTCGCGATAGCTGATGTTATTTGCATAAACGTAGGCAGAATTTACTTGTGCGCCACTGCCTGCCGAACGAGCAGCCCACATTGGAGAAGATGCACTCGTGCCGCCGACCACGAACCAACCTGATTTGCCGTTGTATCGGGTGGAGTCATACACAGACACTCCCGAGGCAGGATCTGCATCAAGGGAAACATCAGGGGTAGCACGCATTGTGCCGCAGACACTTTCAAACGCAGACTGCGCGCTTGTGGCAGATTCGTATGCACTGCATCCACCTCCGCCTAGTGCCCATCCGGTCTCATCCTTGAGGGAACCATCGGGATTGAATGTCAGTGTGGTTCCACCGACTGAAATGACGTTTGGAGACGAGGACGGGTACTGCGCTGGCAGGCCGCTATCGCCAGAGGAGACGAAGTAACTCACTCCTGCTGTTGTGAAGTGAGAGTCCCAACCAGTCTCCAAGGATGACTCGCTTCCACCCCAACTATTAGAGACATAGGTCGCATGAGCGGATGCATAATCTTCGGCTGCGAATAGATCGTTGGCGCTTGCCGAATTTGCCTCTACAAGAAGGATCTTGGCCCCAGGAGCGATGGCATGTGCCCACTGGATGTCCAGACTAATCTCAAGAGCCCAGGCGGCATTCGTCCTCGGATAGGAAGTGCCACCGGTTTGATTCACTTTTGTGAAGCACCCGTTTGCCGTTGTGCATGCAGGCAGACCGAATTGTGCGGAGAAGACAGCTAAATCCTTTTCGGCCTTCGGAGCGTCAAATGCATCGACGATGGCAATGGTCGTGCCTGCACCAAACGTGGAAGAAGTTGAAAAACCATATGCAGACTTAATCTGAGCTGGGCTCAGCCCAGAAGGTGAGGTTGAAGCGAACGGGGTAATGTGGTCGCCTTCGACAATGACCCGCGCATGGCATCGCATGGCATCGGGTATGGGCGCTCCGCATACTGGACGATGTTCTGCGCCCACGCCTGCGGCATTCGCATTAGTCGCCACAAGGGAGCCAGTAAGGGCGAGGGCCGAAGCCGCCATGGCCACGAGCGATTTTGAGCGCATGTTGAGTTTCATCTAAGAATTGTACAGAGGGCAACCCTGTCTTTATGTCACCTTCTTGGGGGTCAAGCTGAAGGAAAACCAATACTGCTAAAAAGGGCAGATGAAACTACCCCCGTTCAACAGGAATGGCTTGCAGACCCCTTGAATCGGCTATCAGAATAATCGCATCGTCTTCACTTTCTTTAAGAGCATTGATGACCTCGCCCTGAACCCACGTTCCGACTTGGTCATCCTTTCTTGCCCAGAACTGCACCCGACCACCCGTCAGCTTTGAAACCACTCGTGAGAGCTCGGCATCCTTTGGTCCGACGAGAATGACAAGACGAGGGCCGACAATGCCTACGGACATCAACTCTCTTTCGGAGCGATAAATCATCCAGTGGTAGCCGGCGATTGCTCCAGTCGTGATGAGAATCGCGACTGCAAATCTCATCCGACGAATTGTCTCCAAGCCAAAACTTCCTTTGAAAATGTCATCAAAGAGGAAGAAGACACCAACAAGCAAAGTAACGACCGCGACAATTCCGCCCAGTCCGAAGAGAATAAAAAGGTAGACGCGTCGAGTTGGAGAGGCGTGCTCATCGGCCGGAAACTTGGCGATCGCTCTCTGAATTCTGCGCCAGAAGATCCACCACACCGGACTTCCAACGACGAGCAATGTCGCAGCCGCCAGAAGTGCATTTGTTGCCCCGCTTCCGGAGATCACCGAACTGCTGCTGAGTGCCTCGACAAGAGCGACGAGAATCATTGCTAAGCCGCCTGCTGCTGCGAGAAGGCCTATGCCGGCCATCAAGTACTCATAAACCCGCTGAACTTCCGTTCGGATCGCCTTGCGATCTTCCTCAAGCATGGCATGGTGGTACCACCAAGTGATCAGCCCCACGCAGACTGCACCAAATGTGGTTGGCACGTTGCGGAAATGCGTCGCGGCATCAGATGATCCAGGGTCCCCAACGAGCCAGACGAGCGCGCTGAAAAGGACGGTACTGGCTGAAACTACAGAGACGACGAGTCCGCCACCAACTCCAACAAGGAGTACATAGACATACCAAAGAGGATCCCTCGTCCCCTTGGAGTAATTCTTAATCCAGTAGAGATACCAAATAGGAGCGCCAACAATAAGCGTTATTGCACCTCGCAATATTGGATCGCCATGAGGCACAAATATCGCGTCTCCGCCAAAACTCCATAGTCTCTGAACAGCACCTGAAATCAGCTGATCCACACCGACAACGACGGTTCCCAATGCAATCAGCGAGCCAAGCAAGTGATGAACACGCCAATTCACCAACGGAGCAGATCGCAAATGCACCCACCAATGCACTCCCCATACCCCGCCCCATACGATCAATCGAGCCAACGCGCCACCGCGGAAATCGTCGACTCGAAACGCCCACAAGATCATGTCGTGAAGAGCGAACATGCCCACTGCAAGCGAAGTGATTGATGTCAGCGTGACATAGAAGCCCCATCCAAAAGACCTCGCCTCCGAGGGGTCTTCGGAAAATCGGCGACGAGTCCAGAACGCAAGGAAGGCATAAAGTGGAATTCCCACAACGACGAAAGAGAGGTTGCGGGCCAAATCCGTTTTATCGGCAACAACAAGAGTGGAGCGTTCGAGGATACGTCCGAGCAACCCTGACAAGCCCAAGGCGCTGACAACAATTAATCCATAGAGGAGCAAGTACTGGAAAAACCGTCGAACTGAATGACCTTGCAAGGCACCGTGAGCTTGGCCCGACCCGATCTTTCTGATTCCGAATACCACCAAGACAATCACCGCGATGGGAAGAAGAAGACCGAATGCAGCCATCACTTGGCCACCATTCCGCAGTCAAATAGTGGCCAAGGAATTCCCGTAAGGAGCCATGACCCGCTGGTGTTGCTTAGGCGAAAAGTGTGGTCTTCGGTCATGAAATCTCCTAGCGGACTGCCAGAGGGAATCTCCACTCGGACTCGTACCTCTGCTGTACTTCCCTCGGTGGTCGAGTCAACGAGAAGGACTCGCGATGTAGCAACGACATATGAGCGGTCGATGTCGTCAGCAGTACAGACGCTATCGGGTGAAAGCATCTTGGCAGCCTCTGCATTCCTTCCCGAGAGGATTGCCTTCAAATAGACCTGGACAGATCCGGCAGGCGTTGTGCGATCAACTACTACGGCGGACTTCGTCGTTGAAAGGACGGTCACAATTGCAACCGCGATGATAATTATGCCAATAATGATGGCCAAAACTCGGTTCGGGTTCTTACTCACGCTTTAACTGTATAACCATTGAATCCCATATACAGGGCGCAAATGGTGCTGAACCCTCATTTATCTGATTGGATGTCACGCCCACGCTTGTCGTTACAATACGGGGGTGGAACTCCAAAAAGTCATTCTCTATTACGCCTTCACTCCCATATCGGACCCAGAAGCTGTGCGCCTTTGGCAGAAAACACTCTGTGAATCCCTCGGTCTCAAGGGGCGAATTCTGATTTCACCCCACGGAATCAACGGGACGCTCGGCGGAGACATGTCAGGACTCAAAAAGTACGTGCGCGTGACCAGGGAATACCCTGGATTTAAGAAGATTGACTTCAAATGGTCAGACGGTCAGGGCGATGAGTTCCCAAGGTTGAAAATTCGTGTTCGTGACGAACTTGTCGCCTTCGGCAATCCCAATGAGTTGGTTGTCGACGAGAATGGTGTCGTCGGAGGCGGCGTTCACCTTCGCTCAGATCAGGTTGAGAAGCTAGTCGAAGAACGTGGTGATGAAGTGGTGTTCTTTGACGGCAGAAATGCGTTCGAGGCGAAGATCGGGAAATTCAGGAATGCAATCGTCCCCGACGTGGTTACAACTCGCGATTTCGTCAATGAGATTGAAAGTGGAAAGTACGACCATCTCAAAGAGAAGCCTGTCGTCACTTACTGCACTGGGGGCATCCGCTGCGAGGTGCTCACATCTGTGATGAAGAACCGAGGATTCAAAGAGGTCTACCAGCTACAAGGCGGCATTATTCGCTATGGAAAGAAATACGGCGATCAAGGTCTTTGGGAAGGTTCTCTTTATACTTTTGATTCTCGGATGGCGCTCGACTTCAGCGGAGACACCAAAGTCATCGGACAGTGTGAGAAATGCTTAGCCCCGACAAAGCAGTTCCACAACTGCGCAAATGTCGCTTGCCACGATTTGATTCTGCTCTGTGATGATTGTGCAAAGGAGAACGTGAACAGAAGTTGCACACACGAGCGCACTCGGTTTCGAGATTCAGAGACGGTCGGCTAGTCGCAGATCAAGGAATAGGCGTGACGAGGTCCTTGTCGTAAATTGAGTCCCAAACAATCGGTGTGAAATTAAATCCCGCGATCCAATCGGGCTGCGCGTTCACGAAGTCTTGAAGGTCTTTCCACTCCTTGTAGACAACTTTTATGTACGCCTGTTGCTTGGGTGTGAAGCACGTCAGATGGTTGAGATCGTAAGTAAACATAGCCAATTCATATTGAACGATCTTCTTCTGAAGCAACCAATACTCATTCAAGTGTGCGGAAGAGAAAAACCAAGACCACATACCGTTGATCGGCGCATATTGGGTCGCAAATTCCTTCTCTTTAGATTCGTATACGAGGACCTGAGTCTTCACTTTTTGGCAGTTAGCCGAAACCGACGCTGCCTGTACAGGCACGGGCAAAAACACGACGCTGGCCATTAAGAATGCGAGAGCAAGTCCAAAGATGCTAAGACGCTTCATGGGAGGACCTCCTAATCTCCACTTTAACCAGTCTCCACCTTGTTGCCTAGATTGCATGCCCCCGACGTAAGGAAAATGTTAGGAAACCTCCCAAAAGAGGCGAAACCAGCCACAAACATCTACGGTTAAATCCACGATGAACAAGAAGGGCACGCTCGGGTCTCGGACGGTCATGAGCCACCACAGTTGGACCACGGCAGTGAGAACTGTCGCGGTTCTTCTCCTGGTACTCCCCGTTGTGAACTTGACTCTTATTCGGTTCCGTCACAGTTTCAATCTGACCACCAACACGCTAATCCTATTAATCATCACCCTTGCGATTGCAATCAAGAGTCCAATTTGGTTGACGACAATCGGAGCGATTGAGAATTTCCTTTTCCTTAACTACTTCTTCACTCCACCCTTTCACACTTTAAAGATCAGCAACAAAGATGACCTCATCGCACTCCTCGTGTATCTAGCAACGAGTATTACTGCAACATTCATTCTTAGGAAACTCGAACTCCGAACCGCGAAACTCAAGCAACTTTCTAAAGAGGGGCTCTTTCTATCAAGTCTGGCAGAGAACATTATCCGCGGGCACAACTCAATTGATGAGATTCTTAACAACTCAAAAAGCACGTTCGGACTCAGGGAATTGGCAGTGGCGCGAAAGGATCCTTCCAAAGGTGCAAACCCTATAGAAATCATCTACGGATCAATATCATCGATTTCTCAGGAGATTGTGGAATCGCAAATAGTTCTTAATGCCGAGTACTCCCTGCTTGCTAGGCCACCAATCGCAGACTCGGAACTGAGAAACCTGGTAACCACTTTCGGATCGCAAGTTCTCATCTTGCTGGAACGACAAATACTTGAAGAGAACGAAAGGGAACTTTCCGACATTCGACAAGCCGATCAAATGCGCGTAGCCCTCCTTAACGCAGTCAGTCATGACCTACGTGGTCCTCTGGCTTCGTCCAAAGCCGCCATCTCGAGTCTTCAAAACAACCATGTCACATGGTCAAAGGAGGATCAGGACGAGCTTCTCAACTCTGCCAGCCATTCGCTTGATCAACTCAATCACCTTATTGAGAATCTGTTGGACATGAGTCGATTGGAAGCCGGAGCCATCTTTCTAAACTGGCGAAATGTGGGGGTCGAAGACGTCGTTTCCGGTGCTATCAAGTCCCTGAAGTCACAGACGGATCGTATAGAAATAAGCATTGATCCAGAACTGCCTCCGATTAAGGGCGATCCAATCCTCTTGGAGCGGGTGATCGGCAACCTTCTCGAAAACGCTCTTCGTTTCAATCCGAAAGACCGGACAATAACGATTGCAGCCTTCCATGTGGAAGAACGAATCGAGATTCGAGTCATCGACCATGGTCCAGGGTTATCGACAAAAGAAAAGTCAAAACTTTTTACGCCTTTCCAGCGTCTAGGAGACCGTGACAACTCAACGGGAGTCGGACTGGGTCTCGCGATAGTAAAGGGATTCACCGAGTTGATGAACGGGCGCATTTCAATGGAGGAGACCTATCAAGGTGGGTTAACCATGGTCGTGTCATTCCCAACTGGAGATGCGAAATGAGCAAAAAGAACCCGAAGTGCATCCTAATCGTTGATGATCATTTGGAAATTGTCAGAACCCTTGTCATGAATTTTCGAGCAAGGGGATATCGCACGCTTTCTGCAGGGGATGCCAAATCTGCTGCAGCGCTGGTTGCCGAGGGTAATCCTGATGCAATGATCTTGGACCTGGGCCTACCTGATATGGACGGCGCGGACTTAATCGTAAGCATAAGATCATGGAGCAACCTCCCTATCTTGGTGCTGTCCGGACGCACAGAACTTGATCGCAAATTAAATGCGCTCAAGTCAGGTGCAGATGACTACATTTCCAAACCATTTGAGATCGATGAGGTCATCGCGAGAGTGGAGGCCGTGCTCAGGCGAGCAAAAGATTCAATAACAAATCCTTACTTTCAAATCGGTGATTGGAGGATCGATCTTTCCAGGCATCTGATCACAAAAGTCGGTGGTGCAGACTTGCACCTGACCCCCATCGAATGGCGCTTACTTGAATACCTCCTGTCCAAGTCGGGAACATTGGTTTCGCAAAAAGAATTACTTCAGGCCGTCTGGGGAAGCTCTTATGAGAGCGAAACCAACTATCTTCGTCTTTTCGTCAGCCAACTTCGGAAGAAACTGGAGCCTAACCCTCAACTCCCTGCGTACATTCTGACCGAGCCCGGCATTGGATATCGCTTAATGGCCGAGACAACAGAGGACAGTGAAACAGGTGCCTAAAGCCTGGACTGATGAAGCGCCTGCCCCCCAGATTCTCAAAGAGCATGCGCACCTTAAGGACCCACTTTCATACAAAGTGAAGAAGGCTTTCCTTGGCAAGCCTCTTAATAGACATCTCTTATCTCACCAAAGACTTAGCAAAGTCTTCGCCTTAGGGATCTTGTCGTCAGATTGCATCTCCTCGTCAGCGTACGGTACCGAGAACATTCTCTATTACTTACTCCCTGCATTCGGTCTTGCAGGCTTCTCCATCCTCATGCCAATGACCCTGATCATCCTTAGCATCCTGGTGATCGTGACCCTCTCCTACCGCGAAGTCGTGATGGTGTACACAAAGACTGGGGGATCCTACGTCGTTGCACGAGAGAACTTCGGGCCGGTGGTCGCGCAAATCGCCGCAGTTGCTCTCATGCTGGATTACATAGTCACCGTCTCCGTTCAAACCGCCGCTGGAACTTCAGCCCTTACTTCAGCCTTCCCCTCTCTTGCCTCGTACAACCTCGAAATCACCCTCGGAGTGATTGGTGTATTGCTGTTTGGAAACCTCAAGGGCGTGAAGGAAGCGGGAAGAGCATTCGCAGCGCCCACCTATCTCTTCGTCGGATCCATCGGATTAGTTTTCATCATCGGAATATGGAGACAAATTCACGGCACTTTAATTCACGTCACGACAAGCGCAGGTACCGTACCGCTTGGTCACTCACAACAGTTGATAACAGCTGCATCGATATTTGTACTACTGAGGGCCTTTGCCAACGGGGGTTCATCTCTCACCGGACTCGAGGCGATTTCAAACGGCGTCTCCCTCTTCAAGGCACCGGAAGGAAATAACGCGCGCAGAACCACGGTCATCATGAGTTCAATCCTGGGCACGCTCGTACTCGGTGTTTCGTGGCTTGCGACCGCAACCCATGCGATGCCATATTCAAGCGGAACCCCGACGGTCATTTCGCAAGTTGCAGATGTGGTCTTTGGGCGCAGTGCGATCGGACATGTTCTTTATCTCTTTGTCCAATTCTCAACCATGCTCATCCTCTATACAGGCGCAAACACCCCTTTCAGCGGGTTTCCCTTCCTCGCAAATTTCATTGCGGAAGATGGCTTTCTTCCTCGCCAACTCACGAAGCGCGGACACCGTTTAGTTTTTTCGAACGGAATCATTCTTCTCACCGTCGCTTCATCCACCCTTTTGCTGGCAGTTGGCGCCAACGTCGCGAAGCTAATTGCTTTCTATGCGATCGGCGTCTTCACTGGATTCGCCATGGCCGGATTCGGAATGGCAAAACGCGCTATCACGCTCAAAAATGCGAAGTGGCGAGTGAGATTTACGATCAATATGCTCTCGGGGTCCATCTCACTCTTGATCGTGATCATCTTTGCCGTTGTTAAATTCACCGAAGGCGCCTGGCTGATCGTCTTGATCTTCCCTCTGGCGACCACCGCACTCATCCGCCTCAATCGCCAATACCGCAAAGAGCAAATTGCCCTAACGATTGATGAAGAAAAATCCCGCGCTACAATTATCGCGCGACACGATGTTGCGGTTCTAATTGACTCAGTCGACGTCGCCACCGTTGGCGCCATTAGGTACGCAAGAAGCCTTAATCCTCACGGCCTAAGAGCCGTCCACTTCGTCATCGATGACAGGCACGCGCAGTCAATCTCCTCGGAGTGGGCAAAGAACAAAGCGCTTACCGATGTTCCCCTTGAAATGATCGATTGTCCAGATCGACGCCTACCCAATGCTGCAGTGGATTTTGCTATAAGGGCGACTGAAACCGAGGACGTCGAATTGACCTTACTATTTCCTCGGCGCTCGTATTCGTTCTTCCTGGGTCGAATTCTCCACGACCGAACCGCTGAATCGATCGCGGCTCCTATTTCTCAACTTCCGCGGGTAGTCGCCACGATCGTTCCCTTTGATGTTGAAAAGATCATCGCGGGAAAACCACTGACTCGCCCCGCAACAACTCCATCGGTGCAGACTGCAAATGTGCAATCGATCGTAAAGAGACTGCCCACGCAAGACATAGCGGTTTCAATTCCAGAACCAGTAAGTCACTACGCAGAACAACTTCTGCCCATTGGAGATGCCACCTGGCGACAACGGGCACATGTCAGAGGAAGGGTCACGTCGATACTCACCGCACCAACGGGTGCCGCGCCTGGATTAGACGTTGAAATTTGGGATGAGACTGGAGGAATCACTCTCCACTTCCTCGGTCGACGAAGCATCGCTGGTCTCGGTGTGGGCACCAATGTGTGCGCGGAGGGAATGGTCGGGGAGGCTAACGGTCACCTAACAATTATGAATCCATCGTACGAAATAGTTCTTTAAGAGCGCCAGACCTACTCGGGAGCTTTCAAGACTTTGAAGACTCCTCGCGTACGGATTCGAAAACCTAGTTTCTCGTAAAGCCTGACTGCATTTTCATTTGATTCGGAAACATGCAGGAATGGAACTGCGCCATCGGCTCTGATCCCCGCGACCACAGCCTTCACCAGCCGCCCGCCAAAGCCCTTTCCTTGATGAACGGGATCAGTGCAGACGGCACTGATCTCAACCCAGCCCGGCGGGTTCATGCGGCGGCCGGCCATCGCAACGAGGGCCCCATTGACTCGAAAACCCAAGTAACCGCCAAGTTCCACGGTGCGTGGAAGGAAGGGGCCTGGTTCAGTCCTCGAAATCAAGTCGAGCATCTCAGGAACATCGTCAACACTTAATTCAATCACTTCAGGGTCTGCATGACCGATTACCGATTCTCCCGTCATCTGCTTGCCTGTTCCGCTTCGTAACTCTTCCCAACCTTCAGGGGGATCGATCTGCGTTGTCCCGGTCAGCACGACATTGCCTCCTGGGCCGACGAGCCTTGCAAGATCGCTCCAACATTCTGGGTCGCGCGGGTTCTCGATTGCGCCAAATGGTGAAATATCCGTTGGGAATCGACGTGCCTTGCCGAAAACTTCAGCGAAGGAGGCCTGCGGACCTGAGAGTGCAGCCCATACGACGTTATCAAGAACGTGGGGATTCGGCGCAGGTGGATTGCGAGTCATAGATCAAAATCGTAGTCGGCAATTACTACGCGACGATGAACTTGATCCCGACGAGCACGAGCAGAACGCCGAAACCGCGCGATACCCACGTGTTGCCTATGTTCAATCCAATGTGTGCCCCTATGTAGGCCATAAAGAAGATTCCGAGCGCTAAAGCGGCGGCAACCTTAAAATCGACATCTCCGGCCTTGGCGTACTTCCATACCGCCATGATGCCAACCGGCAACAACATGGCCGCCAGAGATGTGCCCACCGCTTTGGATGGGGCGAATTTCAAGAAGGCAATAAGCATCGGGACAATTACGATCCCGCCGCCAATTCCAAATAATCCGGCGAGGATCCCCGCCACAGAGCCAATGGAAAGTCCGATAAGAAGCGAGAATGTCAAAGACACATGCAACTCCGTCCTAGTTAGGCTCCCATCGTATCTAGCAGAATTTGCTACTTGTGAAAGACAAGACCCTATTTTGCCTTCATGACTGGCTGGCGTACGACCGTGCGTAGTTTTTCAGGCGCAACCTTCCTGGGATCGCTCATATAGATCTCGTGGTGCTTGCCATTGAAGGTGAGATCGTTTGCAGGCATGAACTCATTATGCATTCTGCTCAGCATCGGACCTTCCTTGTCGTAAGGGCCAATGTGGAGGATCTGCACTGACTTTCCCTCTTTCAAAGTCTCATGCCTCAACTCGGCAAGTTTGGCATTCTCTATTTTCTCGGCCGCGGACTTCACGGCCTTCTTCACCATCGCTTTTGTTATCCAGTTCGGAACCATGATCATCGCGGTCCACTTCCAACTCTCCTTGTGCCCCTTCGCGAAGGCGGACATGTCATCGGCCCACCAGAGACTCTCTAAAGGAGGAACAACGTAGTCTTGCTCGAGTTCCTTCTTGCTCATGAATTTCAATGTGTAAGAAACTGAGTAGAGGGCCTGAATTGCCGACGCATAATCCGATGAGGTATTCGGATCCCCCTCGCCATCAATCATCAAATACCTCAAAGGCGGGACGGTGACCAACGTGAAATTCTTCGAAGGTGGCTTATATAAGTAATCCAACTCTTTTTTGAAATCAACTTTCTCCATGGAACGACCCTCTCTAGGGTGCGAATCTCCGTAAGAAAAATCTTACCTACTCTCTAACCGCGCGAAGCAAGTGAAATTCACCTCATCTAGTAGCCTTAACTCACCCCTGAAAAGAAAGCGGTGGCATGGCACGTTGGTGGCGCAAACTCATGGGCCCCGTGATCAAGCGAAGAGCCTGGATCCAGCACGTTCTCGTCACGGCAGTCGCCGCATCCGTCGCTTGGTTAGTTGGCAATCATTTCATTACCAACGGAGGACTAGTCGCCTCAATCGCCGCAACTTTGACAGTTCGAATTTCTCTCAACAAATCCATCGGCGAAGGTCTTGGACAACTATTAGGGACCACTATCGGGGTCGGCATGGCGATGGTCGCGATCCACTTTTTTGGATTCGGGGTCTCCATTGTCTTCGTGATCGTAATCCTCTCTCTCGTCTTTTCCAGAGTGCTGCACCTTCGTGAAGTCGCCTCTATAAATGTCATCATTACCGCCCTGATTGTCATAGGACCTGGTCTTGCAGAATCAACTGCAATTCACCGAACGCTCTCCACGCTGATCGGGACATCCATCGCCATCGTTTTTTCATATTTCGCCAATCCAAAAACGCCCGCCGGCCGAACCATTGATCGAATCACCGAACTGGCGTTTCAGTCGGCGAGGTTGTTAGGCGAGATGTCCGAGGCAGTTGCTGTTGGCTATTCTCAAGAGATAGCGGGCATCTTCCTAGCTAAAGCAAGGCTGCTGGTGGAGGAAATTCCAACGGTTCGTGCGCAGGCACTGGAGGCTCGTTCCTACGCACAATGGTTCCCTACAGCGAGAAAGGATGAAGCCGAAGATCTGTATGAACGTGGTTTCGCACTGGAACACACGGTAGTGCAAGTACGCACAATATCCAGAACCCTCTTTGACATCTCTTTCGATAAAGAGCTGCCTCCAAAAGTCATCGAGAGAATCGCCTACGCCCTCTCCTGTGCCAGTCTGGCAATTACGCAGGGCAGTGAAGCCCTGAAAGGAAATCACCGACGCCTTCCGGAAGTCTCGCTCACACGTGACCTTCGTATTGCGTCCGCATCGCTGGCTGAAGAAGTAATGGAATGCGGACGAAAGATAAAGGTGACGCAATATATTCGAAGTATTTCCTTGGTGACCAACTTTGAAAGAATTGCAAATTCGATTGATCTGGATACTCCAGCCATTACCGAAGTTCAACCCGAGGAGGATCTCGGTATACAACTGCTTGAAGTTTCTCCAATAGAGCAGGGGAAGAGACTGGGTGGAAGATTCCTTCGTTTCGTTCCGAAACAGATGAAGAGGCGCTTTATTCGGTAGCGAGCAATCCCGGGAAGACCATTCGGACTTCCTCTTCGGTGTTGTCAGGAGTGACAACCCATTGCTTGAACTCGCCCGAATTGAAAGTGATGACGTATCCGGGGCGTTTGCCATACACGACGAGAAAATTCTTACCTCTCCTGAAGCGCCAAGTGCCCAACGCGATCACCCTCGGAATGCCAGTACCGAAGGCGCGAATTCCTCCCATGATTTTCCAAGACCACATCTTTTTCACTTTGCGAACGGAAATGATCTCACTGAATCTTGCCTGAGGTGATGAGTGCAGACCGAAGAATTTCTCTTTGGGCGTCAATGCCAAAATCACGTAACTACCGAACCTCTCAAAATGTGCCATTTTGTGCGACCCCCAACAGCTAATTTACACAGGGGACTTTGCTGACTTGGACGGGCACGCCGTCAATGATGACCGACATAGTAGGCGCCCCCGTCCTAACAGCTACGAGTACAGAAAGTGCGATTGCGACGCGCTGTACCCCTAAAGTCTTAGTCGTCAGAGAATTCCTCGTCGCTGGAGGCACCAATTGCATCATCCTCAGATCCCTCATCGGACGGCATTGCCGAAATGGAAGGTGCCTTGATTGAGGAAGGCAAGATGGCCGGTGGAATCGATGTAGCCGGCTTTGAAACATGAGTGATTTTAGGAAGGGCATGCGTCTCATCCGCATTTGCAGATGAGGTCAAAACAGCAGCAGAAATACCCAAACCAAGGACCATGATGGCTCCTGCTGAAACGAACTTCGACGTGCTCGAGAACTTTTCCATGTTAACTCCATTCATAATGACTACTAGGGGTGGCTCCCCTTTCGAGTCAAAACTTAAGAGAGCGGTTTGAATAACTGATGAGTACCTACTGGGAAAATGATTTGAATCGCTATACTCACTTTGCTCTGCATGTCTCGGCGGGAAGGCCCCAAAAAGCTACAAGGCAGGATGGGTTTTATGAAGAAGCGTCGCGTTAGCGATCAGGCCAGTCTCTTAACTGGACTTGGCCTTGGTTTTACATTAGCCATTCAGATCATCAACTTAACCCCGCACGATTTCAGTTCTGTCTACAGCATCATCACAATGACTTCGCGATTCTGCGCTCTAGTCGGCTCGTACCTGGCAATCATCGGACTACTCCTCATCGCTCGAATTCCTTGGATCGAGCAGGCACTTGGCCACGATCGTCTGGTGACATGGCATAGAAAGTCGGCTCCATACGCGCTGTATTTCATTTCGCTACACGTCTTTTTAGTGGTCTTGGGTTACGCAGGCAACGACCAGAACAAAATCGGATCGACCCTCTGGGTCATGATCACGACGTATCCGTGGATGCTCCCTGCAACTGCAGGCTTCATTCTCTTGGTGATGGCAGGCGTCAGTTCGTATCGCGAATTCCGATCAAGGATCAAGTATGAAACATGGTGGGTGATCCACCTATACACATACCTGGCAATCGCACTTTCCTTCATGCACCAAATTCTCACGGGTGCGATGTTCATTACGAACAAACCAGCAAAGTACTACTGGATCGGGCTCTACCTATTTGTCGTCTTCTCCATCGTGACTTGGAGGATATTGATTCCCTTCAGTCGCTCGATTCGCCACCAACTCAAAGTTGAAAAAGTTGTGCACGAGGGTCCAGGAATCATCTCCATCTACATCAAAGGTCGCGACATCCTCAGATTGCATGCCGTTGGTGGGCAGTTTTTCAGTTGGAGGTTTATCACCAAAAGCGATTGGTATCAATCTCACCCCTACTCGCTTTCGGCTCCCCCAACCAACGAAACCTTACGAATTACGGTGAAAGGTTTGGGCGATAGCTCGAAAGGCCTTGTCAACCTTCAACCCGGTACACGAGTTTTCATCGAAGGGCCCTACGGAATCTTCACTTCCAAGAACGCACACAGCGGTCGTCATATCATCCTTATCGGCGGCGGAGTCGGAATCACCCCGCTTCGCGCGATTATGGAGGAGTTCCCAAATAACACACAAATAGACGTCTTTTATCGTGTTTCCAAAGAGGAAGACCTTGTTCTCCGCAAGGAACTAGATCAACTGGCTGACCGTTTGGGCGCTCGAGTTCACTATTTAGTGGGCTCCAGAAAAGAGCATCCAATGACCTCGGAGTACATGAAGAAATTCGTCCCGCAATTTGCCGACTCAGAGATCTTCATCTGCGGACCTGAGGCTCTCGTATCCGCCGTCAAGCGAGCAGCGGTCGATGCCGGCATTCCAACAGACAGATTCCACGATGAAGCCTTCGCTTTCCACGGCGATTAGGAGCGCATGATGTTACGCAGAATCGCGATCGTTGCGACGGGCACAGTCGGTGGCGTCGTCGCCGTTGTCGCCTACCATCCGCCCTCGCTCACCCCCGTTTCAACAACCGGTCTGGCCACTTCCGCACCGGTATCAACCACCACTCCTTCTGGAACGAAGACGCCCATAACGGCCAAGCCAACGAGTGCTGCATCAGGCATATACACGGGAAACACGGCACAAACTGCGTGGGGTCCGGTGCAAGTTCAAATAACAGTATCTGGCGGACAGATAACTGCGGCGAAAGCACTGCAGTGGCCAAACGGAGATCGACGATCGCAGTCCATCGCGCAGCAATCAATTCCATATTTGATTCAACAAACTTTGACCACGAAGTCAGCGAACGTCTTGGGCGTCACTGGCGCCAGCTACACCAGCGATGGTTGGCGACGCTCGCTCGCTTCTGCGAGAGCAAAGGCAGGTATCTAAATGAAACGTTGGTTGGTAATCGGAGTTCCGCTTCTCCTTCTCGCTACCTTGATGTTCTTGAAACCACCTTCATTCACTGCATCCATTCACACACCCGGAACTACTACAAGCACAATCAAGCCGGGAATACCTGGTGATGGCGATGAAGAGGGAAAGCCACGCTATGGGGGCCATGAAGCGGATGAGTACGGAGAGACGAAGAAGAAATAGAAGCCGTAGTCAATTTCTCTTCGCCTAATTGATTAACTTCGCTAGTTGACCAGCACCGTGAAATAGTCGATGTTTATCGCCGCAGTCACTGTTTGAACTGCTCCGTTGGCTACGCTGACAAAATTAAACGAGAAGCCCGTATTGGTAGAACTGGTAAGGGCAATAATCGGCATCGTGGTGTTGCCGCCCAATCCAAGGTTTGCGGCACTATGGAGTGTTATTTGGGTCGCGTAAGTTCCGGCCGGAAGTGCAACCGGGAAGGTATACGAGTACACATTGGCCGTTGGCGATAGCGAGAGGTTGGTACCTGCACGATAAGAACTCGAGAAGCTAGGCCCCGTTGGTCCCGTCGGACCACTTGGTCCCGAT
>CAYLYA010000012.1:0-51017 GCA_964387855.1 uncultured Bifidobacterium sp. | reverse complement strand
AGCGCGACATTGTCGAGGAGGTTTTCAACGCCAGCGATCGTCAGATCCACGAGGTCATGGTTCCTCGTACTGAAGTTGATTTTCTCGACGGCTCACTAACGGTTGGCCGCGCAATTGCCCTTGCAGTGGATAGGGCGCATTCACGCTATCCAGTCGTCAAGGGGTCAAGCGATGAAGTCATCGGCTTCATCCATGTCCGCGATCTTCTTGATAAATCATTGGCTGGCAACAGCGAAAAGATCCAGGAGCTCGTCCGCAAGGTCATGTTCCTGCCTGGCACCAAGGGAGTGCTGCCTGCGTTGACCGAGATGCGCAACCAGAGTCAGCACCTTGCCATCGTCCTTGACGAGTACGGCGGGACCGATGGAATTGTCACGATGGAAGACCTCGTGGAGTGCCTGATCGGTGATATCCGCGACGAATATGACTCGCCGGAATCTGAGATCAGCCACGAAATCCGGACAGGTGATTTCGAAGTCGACGGTCTCATTTCGATAGAAGATCTCCACGACGAGACCGGGGTCGATATTCCCGAGGGTCCCTACGAGACCTTGAGCGGTTTTGTGATGCACTCCCTTGGGCGTATTCCCAACGTTCACGACGTGGTTGTTGTAGAAGGCGCGCGAATTACTGTTCTGTCATTGGAAGGCAAGCGCGTTGGTGCGATCTTGATCTCGCGGACCCCTAATTGATCTCTAGGCACCCCTTGGCCATGCGAGAATACGCTGCATGACGCGCACAAGGGTCCTTTCCGGAATTCAGGCAACTGCCGATTCGACGCATCTTGGAAATTACCTCGGGGCTGTTCGGCATTGGGTGAAACTTCAGGACGAGCATGATGCGTTTTACTGCATCGCCGACCTTCACTCGCTAACGGTTGAGACAGACCCTGCGGTCCTTCGTCGTCGTACGTTGGCCACTGCGGCACAACTTCTGGCCTCCGGAGTTGACCCCGATCGATGCACGTTCTTTCTGCAGTCTCACGTTGCCCCGCACAATCAGCTTGGCTGGGTCATGGAGTGCATGGCCGGCTTCGGCGAAGCAAGCCGCATGACGCAGTTCAAAGATAAGTCCCAGAAGTCCGGTTCCGACCGCACTGTGGTCGGCCTCTTTACTTACCCGATGCTTATGGCTGCCGACATTCTTTTGTATCAGGCAGATTTGGTTCCTGTCGGAGAAGACCAGCGCCAACATCTTGAGATCACGCGCGACCTGGCCGAACGTTTCAATTCTCGTTACGGAAGGACTTTCGTAATTCCTGACGGGTACATCGTGAAGAGTGGTGCTAAGATCTACGATTTGCAGAATCCATCATCCAAGATGAGTAAGTCTTCGTCATCGGTGGCAGGGATCATCGAGATCATGGACGCGCCAGAAATTAACGCGAAGAAGATCAAGAGTGCAGTAACGGACACGGGACGCGAAGTTACCTTTGATGAAGTGGAGAAACCAGGAATCAGTAATCTTCTGACGATCCATTCGTCGATTTCTGGCAGGAGCATTTCCGACTTAGAAAATGATTTCGCTGGCAAGGGCTACGGGGATTTCAAAGCCGAGGTATCTGACGTGGTGGTCGAGTTCTTGCGCCCCATACGCCAAAAGGCCCTCGAATTGCTAGAAGATGAGAGCGCCTTGCTCGCGATTCTCCATGACGGAGCGGCCAAAGCCCGTATTGTTGCTGAAAGCACTTTGAAGATAACGTACAAGAATCTGGGTCTCGTGCAATGAAATTCGGCAGGTCGATAGTTGTTGGCGTAACGGCGACACTTGCATCGATCCTGTTTGTCTCAACTCCATCCGCTCAGTCAGCAACTCCGATTCGTGTCGGGGTTGCGTACGACACCGGCGGTCCCGGAGATCACTCCTTTGACGACGCCGTGGCGCAAGGTCTTACCCTTGCAAAAAAACGTTTCTCAATTCAGGTGACGGCTACGGTGACAGTTGGCACTGATGCCGACCGTGAGTTGCGTTTGCGATCGCTGGTTTCCAAAGAGTCAAACCCGATTATCGCAGTGGGCAGTGCTTACGCCTCCGCCGTGAAGATTGTTGCTCTGAACAACCCAAACACCCAATTCGTGATCGTCAATGATGCATCGATAGACATGCTTAATGTGACTTCGCTGGTCTTTTCCGAGAATCAGGGTGGCTACCTTGCGGGCGTGACTGCGGCGCTCGCAACCCGCACGGGCAAGATCGCCTTGGTGGGTACGCATGCTTCACAATATGAAAGCGGTTTTACTGCTGGTGCACGTGATGTTAAGAAGGACATAACGGTTAATGCTCGATACGGGGCGGATTTTTCAACCACGCTCACCAGTGGACTTATCAGCGCTGGAACAGACATCATTTTTCTTACGACATTGGGTTCAGCATCAGATGTACTGAACACGGTGGTGAATGCCAACAAAAGCGGATCCACGGTCGGGTTGATTCTGATCGAGCCAAATCAGTACGTGACCCTTTCTTCTGGTGCGAAAAAGTACATCCTTGCCTCTCTCGTCAACCGCGTGGACCGGGCAATAGTTGATGTGATTGCTGAGTCCTCGTCGGGCCGTACGGTTATAGATGTACTCAATGCAACTTCGGGAATCTATGGCCGTCGTTATGGGATTCAAAATGGTGGCATTGAATTGTCACTATGGTCGCCACGCGTCTCCAAGTATCGAAAAGTTATCAATTCCGCTGCGGCAAAGGCGTCAAAACTTCCTTTGTAATTAAAAGTTAACCATTTTGGGCTATTTTCGGCACACCTTTTATGGCTAGACTAAATCAACTACCCATGAACGACATGGGGCTCCTTGGAGGAACATTGAAAAAGTCATTGCGTTATGGGGCCGTCATCGCGGCTTCGACACTTGCATTCGGCATTACCGTGGCTCCAGCAGCACCTGCTGCGACCGCTGTTAAGGCGTGCTTGGCACTCGACACCGGCGGTGTGGATGACAAGTCATTCAACGCTGCGGCCTGGCGTGGAGCGCAGTCAACTGCATCAAAGTCTGTGACAGTGAAGTACCTAGCTGCTCAGTCCGATGCTGACTACGCACCAAACATCAAGAAGCTAGTAGATGAGAAGTGCACCGTAATCATCGGTGTCGGCTTCCTCATCAACGGCGCAATTGTTGACGCCGCTAAAGCCAACCCAGGAACAAAGTTTGCAATCGTCGATCAAGATGGTTTCGATCACGGTCCAAACGGAGATCAGTACCCTGGAACCGCTCTTGCCAACCTTAAGGGTCTTCAATTTGCAACAAATCAGTCCTCGTTCCAGGTCGGCTATCTTGCCGCTGGTTTCTCAAAGACAGGCAAAGTTGCGACATACGGTGGACTCAACATTCCACCAGTAACCATCTTCATGGACGGTTTCGCCCGTGGCGTTGCTTACTACAACCAGATCCACAAGAAGAGCGTTGTTGCACTTGGCTGGGACGTTGCCAAGAAAGACGGCACCTTTGTTGGTGGCTTCTCTGATCAAGCCAAGGCATTGCAGATCTCAAAGAACTTCGAACAACAGGGTGCAGATGTAATCTTCCCAGTTGCTGGTGGTCTTGGAGGCGCAACTGCGGGTCAGTCAATGACAGGCCACAAGTCAGTAACTATCTGGGTTGACTCAGATGGGTTTGTCCAAGCCCCGCAATACAGATCAGTACTTCTGACCTCTGTTGTTAAGGGCGTCGATACATCCGTATCCGGCGTAATCAAGGATGTAGCAAAGGGCAAATTCTCCTCTGCTGGCTACTTGGGTACATTGGCTAACAAGGGCACCTATCTAGCGTCGTACCACGACCTAGCCAAAAAGGTCCCTGCCAAACTCCAAAATGAGGTCCGCCAACTAGGCATCGACATCAAGCTTGGAAAAGTTAAGGTCAGTTAGTTTGAACACTCTTTATGAGTGACTGAATTCAATCGATTCGGCGCTTATAAATAGATTGAAAGACGGAGCAAGTCCTCATGGACTCGCTCCGTTTTTCTTTGCGTAATTGCCATTTCAAGGTAGATTTCTTTGTATGTCCTTGGAGCTTCGTGCTGTAACAAAGAGTTTCGGGGCCTTGGTAGCCAATGACAGCATTGACCTTAAGGTCGAAGACGGCGAGATTCACGCGATATTGGGTGAGAACGGTGCTGGAAAATCCACGCTTATGAATGTTGTCTACGGACTTCTACAACCTGATTCTGGAACAATTATTGTCGACGGCAAAGAAATCAAGATCCATGGTCCAGCGGATGCACTGGCGGCCGGAATCGGCATGGTCCACCAGCATTTCATGCTGATCCCTGTATTCACCGTCGCAGAGAACATCGTTCTTGGCCATGAGAAAACGAACAAATTTGGCATTTTGGATTTGGAAGGCGCCAAAGAGGAGATCCGTCGGGTTTCAAAAGAATTCAACTTTGATATTGATCCGGATGCCCTTGTTGAGAATCTCCCTGTCGGTCTTCAACAACGCGTCGAAATCATTAGGGCGTTGATTTATGACGCCAAGGTCTTGATTCTTGACGAGCCAACTGCGGTTCTCACGCCTCAGGAAACCGATGAACTCTTGAAGAATATGAAGGTTCTCAGAGACAAGGGAACTTCAATCGTTTTTATTACTCACAAACTTCGCGAAGTCCAAGAGGCGGCCGACAAAATCACTGTCATAAGAAGAGGCAAGGTTGTAGGTACGCCTCCGACGACTGCTACGCAGGAAGAACTTGCCTCGCTCATGGTGGGCAGACCAGTTGCGTTGGACGTTTACAAGAAGGCCAGTGCGGCCGGTCCAGTTGCACTTTCAGTGAAAAACCTGAACGTCCATGATGTGACGGGGCGAAGGCTTGTTAAGAACGTCTCCTTTGATGTTCATGAAGGAGAAATTCTCGCTGTTGCCGGGGTGCAAGGCAACGGGCAGAGCGAATTGGCCAAAGCAATTGTCGGGCTTGAAGAGTTCATGGATGGCTCCATCGTTCTCGATGGCAAAGACATCACGACGTGGTCGGTACATGACACTCTCTACTCGGGCATTGCCTACGTACCAGAAGATCGTGAGCACGATGGGTTGATCTCCTCTTTCACAGTCGCCGAGAATTTAATCCTTGATACCTATGACACTCCTCCTTATGCAAAGGGACCCATACTTTCCCCAAGCGTCGTGGCAAGTGAAGCTGAACTACGGGTAAAAGAATTCGACGTGAGGTTGCAGAGTGTCCAAGACAGTGCTGCTTCCCTTTCAGGCGGCAATAAGCAGAAGGTGGTGTTGGCGCGAGAGTTGTCTCGCCCCGTGAAACTTGTCGTCGCCTCGCAGCCAACTCGTGGTTTGGATGTTGGATCCATTGAATTTGTTCATCAACGGATTATTGCCGAGAGGGATTCAGGCAGAGCCGTTCTGATATTTAGCACTGAGCTAGATGAGGTGACCGACCTGGCCGACCGTATCGCAGTGATGTATCGCGGAGAAATCATCGCGATGGTTGCCGCGACCACTTCTAGGGAAGACCTCGGCCTCCTCATGGCCGGCATCCACCCAGAAGGGACTGCCTCGTGAAGTTTGCGCGCAAGGCTTTTGCCACGATCGCTCTACCGGGGTTGGCATTCTTCTCAGCCCTCTTTGTCAGTGGATTACTCATTGCCTTCTCTGATCCAAATGTCCTAAAGCAAGCGCACTCACCTCTAACATTCATCGGCAGTGCATTTGCGGCGGCTGGAAAGGCGTATCGGGCACTATTTGAAGGAGCCATTTTCGATCCGAATCTCGCTCATCCAAACTTCTTTGATGGGTTTTATCCTCTATCCGAGACTCTTGTCTCTGCTGCGCCTCTAATTCTTACGGGACTCTCAGTTGCGCTTGCATTTCGCGCGGGCCTTTTCAATATTGGCGCCCAAGGTCAATTTATTTTCGGCGCGATTGGTGCATCCGTTATTGGATTCAAGACGACCATGCCGGTTGGGATTCATGTCATCGCAGCGATTGTTACTGCGATGGTCTTTGCAGGGCTTTGGGGAGGCTTTGTCGGGCTATTGAAGGCACGAACCGGTGCCCACGAGGTCATCGTCACAATCATGCTCAACTACGTTGCCAGCTACTTCCTCCTTTGGCTGCTGAGTACCACCGCATTCTTGCGCAAGGGCAGGCAAGATCCGATTGCTCCTCCAGTGAAGGAGAACGCGCGGTTGCCTCATCTTGCTGGTCCGAATCTCCGTGTGAACCTTGGCATCATTATTGCCCTAGCCGCAGCGGCAGGAGTGTGGTGGTTGCTCAATCGCAGCACGTGGGGCTTTAGGTTCCGCGCCGTAGGTGCAAATGCCGCCGCAGCAAAGACTGCAGGAATTTCAGTGCCTCTTGTTACGACCATGGTGATGACGATTGCGGGTGCACTGGCTGGTCTCGGCGGCGCCGTACAGATCCTTGGCAGCGAATACGCCCTTACGGCGGGAGCCGGTGGAAGTTTTGGTTTTGATGCGATCACTGTTGCTTTGCTGGGCCGCGCAAACCCGATAGGCACCGTGTTTGCCGCGCTCCTGTTTGGCGGTCTGCGTGCAGGCGGACTGACCATGCAGGCAAATACGGATACGCCTATCGATTTGATTCTGGTTATTCAAGCACTCGTTGTTCTCTTTATTGCAGCACCGGCACTTGTGAAGGCGGTATTTAGAATCAAACAACTTAAGGTCGGATCTGGTGTTGTTTCTAAGGGATGGAACGGCTGATGGCACAAGTCGAAGTTCACACTTTGTCAGCGCCAGAGCGTCGCCGCCGTCGGATGGTTGTGCTCATGTTCGCGTTGGCAGCCTTCGCTTTCCTTGCGTTCGTGATCATTCCCAAGCAGCACGATAAGGCTACTTTCGGATTTGTCATGGATCGAGAATGGGTGGCATTCCACGAGTGGAATATTGATTCGCGACACGGATCATTGGGTTTTGCCATTCTTGCCCTGTCGGCTGCAATTCTCGCAATGTTTCAATATCGAGCGCGGAAGACAATCCGTATTGCCAGCTCAATTTTCGGAGTCAGTTTCTTGATGTCCTTCCTGTGCTGGGCCGCAAGTGGAAAGTTCATCCCGCTTACCGGACTATTACAAGGCGGCTTGTTGCTGGCGGTTCCTCTGATTTACGGCGCGATGGCTGGCGTACTGTGTGAACGCTCAGGAGTCATCAACATTGCCATTGAAGGGCAATTGTTGGCTGGTGCATTTGCGTCGGGCGTCTTGGCGAGTTTGACCCAGAAGACATGGCTTGGGTTACTCATCGCCCCATTCGCCGGAGCCCTCATTGCCTACTTGCTCGCGGTCTTTGCAATTAAGTTCGGGATTGACCAGGTGATCCTCGGGTTCGTCCTCAACGTCTTAGTCATCGGTCTTACAGATTTCTTATACAAGAGATTGCTGATCCCGTATCAGGGAACTTGGAACACCGGTCCAATTCTTTCTCCCATAAAGATTCCGATCCTTTGGAAGATTCCAATCATCGGGCCCATTCTTTTTGATCAGACAATCATTGTGTATCTGATGTATGTCATTGTTGCCCTCATTCACGTCGGACTCTTCCGATCCAGGTGGGGTCTTCGAATGCGAGCCGCAGGAGAGTATCCGACAGCTGCGGAGAGCGTTGGCATCAACGTCAATCGAATCCGATTCCGTAACGTGATTCTCGCTGGCGCCGTAGCAGGGCTCGGTGGCGCATACTTCACGATCGGCGCGGTCGGCCCATTCGGAAAAGAGATGACTGCGGGCAAAGGCTTCATTGCGTTGGCGGCACTTATTTTCGGGCGCTGGAGTCCGCTTGGTGCGGTCTCTGCTGCTCTGATCTTCGGTTTTGCAGACAACCTCCAAGGAGTCCTATCCATCATCGGAACTGCTATTCCTTCTGAGTTCATGTTGATGGCGCCGTACATCGCAACGATCATCGCGGTCACAGGCTTCGTGGGGCGCGTACGCGCTCCGGCTGCCGATGGTATTCCCTATAAACGAGGCGAGTCGGTCTAATGCCTATCGATTGGGACGCGCTTCATTCCCGAGCAAATTCAGCAATGAATAAAGCGTATGCGCCGTACTCGAAATTTCCAGTGGGCGTTGCCGCCCTTGTCGATGATGGTCGGGTCATTGAGGGCTGCAATGTAGAGAACGCAAGCTACGGATTGACTCTCTGTGCAGAGTGCGGTCTCGTATCTACATTGGTAGCAACAGGTGGCGGCAGGTTAATTGCCCTGTACTGCGTGGATTCACATGGGAATGCGTTGATGCCCTGTGGTCGATGTCGGCAACTGCTCTATGAGCATGGGGGAGATGATCTGCAATTGATGACTGACACAGGAGCAAAACCGCTTTCAGAGTTGCTTCCGTGGGCATTTGGTCCAGAGGAAATGAAGCGCCGCCTTGATTGAGGCTTTCTCTGCAGTAGAGGTAATAGCGGCCAAGCGTGACCGCCATGAGTTAACTGATGCACAAATTGACTGGGTGATTTCTGCATATACCCGCGGAGTCGTTGCAGACGAGCAGATGGCCGCGTTGGCCATGGCAATACTCTTGAACGGAATGAACTCCCGCGAGATATCGCGCTGGACAAACGCGATGATCAATAGCGGTGAACGCATGAATTGGTCATCGATCACCCGCCCCACCGCTGATAAACACTCAACAGGAGGAGTCGGTGACAAGATCACGCTTCCTCTAGCTCCACTGGTTGCCGCATGCGGTGGAGCGGTGCCTCAACTGTCAGGGCGAGGTCTCGGCCATACAGGTGGAACCTTGGACAAATTGGAGTCCATCCCAGGCTGGCGAGCCGAACTATCTAACGAAGAGATGCTCAAAGTCTTGCAGGAATGCGGCGCGGTCATCTGCGCTGCCGGTGCGGGCTTGGCCCCAGCAGATAAGAAGTTGTATGCGCTGCGGGACGTAACCGCGACGGTGGAAGCAATTCCGTTGATCGCATCCTCCATTATGAGTAAGAAGATCGCCGAGGGAACATCAAGCCTTGTGCTCGACGTAAAAACGGGTAGCGGCGCCTTCATGAGCGATCCGAAACAAGCGGGAGTACTTGCACGCACAATGGTCGAGCTCGGAAAGAATGCTGGCGTAAAAACTCGAGCACTAGTGACTGCAATGGATGTCCCACTTGGCTTCACTATTGGCAATGCCCTTGAGGTTCGCGAGTCTGTTGAGGTCTTGGCTGGCGGCGGGCCAAGTGACGTCATTGAACTCACGCTCTTGCTTGCACGGGAGATGATCGAACTTGCGGGGATTCGTGGGAAGGATCCAGAGAGCGCTTTGAAGGACGGCAGCGCCATGGATGTCTGGCGAAAGATGATCAGCGCGCAGGGAGGCAATCCAGATGCACCGTTGCCAAAGGCGAGGGAGTCTCACAAATACATGGCAACCGAAAGCGGCCGCATGGTTGCAATGGATGCCATGAAGGTAGGCGTTGCTGCGTGGAGGCTGGGGGCCGGCAGGTCAAGGCAGGGAGAGAAAGTACAAGCCGGTGCAGGTATCGAACTTCATGCCAAGCCGGGAGATGAGATCACTGCCGGCCAGCTGCTGATGACGTTGCATACAGATGAGCCAGAGCGCTTTCCGCGCGCACTCGAGGCACTTGAAGGATCAGTGAGCATTGTGGCTGGCGGGACGGTCAATCGGCTACCTTTGATTGTGGAGAGAATTCAATGAGCAATCTTCTAAAGGTTCCCAAAGCCAATCAAATCAAGCGCCTGCCAAAGGCGCTATTGCATGATCATCTAGATGGCGGGCTGCGCCCACAAACGATCATCGACATCGCCCGCGAGATCGGATACACCGCTCTGCCCACAACGGATGCCGAAGAATTGGCTATCTGGTTTCGTGAAGCATGCGATTCGGGCTCGTTGGTCCGATACCTTGAAACGTTCAGCCATACGATCGCGGTGATGCAGAGGCGACAAGACATCGTCCGCGTGGCTCGAGAGTGCGTCGTCGATTTGGCTCGAGACGGGGTTGTCTACGCCGAGGTCCGCGGAGCCCCAGAGCTTTTCACCGAGAAGGGTTTGTCGATGTCGGACGTCGTGCAAGCGACCCTTGAGGGATATCGACTGGGTGAAGCTGATGCGAAGCAGGAGGGTCTCTCTATCCGCGTGACATCGATTCTCTGCGGAATGCGCCAGAACAAGAGATCGCAGGAGGCGGCCGAGCTTGTCGTCGAATACCGTGACCTGGGCGTTGTCGGTTTTGATATCGCAGGCCCTGAAGACGGATTTCCCCCCAGTGATCAGAAATCGACTTTTGATTATTTGCGCCGCGAGAATGCGCATTTCACTATCCACGCAGGGGAGGCGTATGGACTGCCCTCAATTTGGGAGGCAATCCAACTCTGCGGCGCAGAAAGATTGGGGCATGGCGTTCACATCATGGATGACATCGACCTAAGTGGTTCAACACCAAAACTGGGAAGGCTCGCCTCGTACATCCGTGACCGACGCGTCCCCCTTGAATTGTGCCCGACATCCAATCTTCAAACGGGGGCTGCGAAATCAATCAAGGAGCATCCGATCGGAAAACTCGGGAAGATGAGATTCCGCATAACGGTCAACACCGACAACCGGCTAATGAGTCACACTTCCATGACCAAGGAGATGACACAGCTTGTAGAAGCCTTTGATTGGACTTTCTTGGACCTTCAGCGGGTGACGATCAATGCACTCAAGAGTGCCTTCATTCCTTTCGAGGAAAGGCTTGCCATCATTGAGGAAGTCATCAAACCAACGTACGCGGCAATCGCTGCCGAATAAGGTCTTATACCCCGATCGGGTGCCAGATAGTTTTTGCTTCCATGAAGGCAAGGATTCGCTGTGGGTTCTGTCCTCGATTAAATGAGTGAATTCTCTTCAAGTTCTGGGCACCGGAGATCTTCATGTCCGAAATCAAAGAGGGCTCGCTCACTCCGCTGATATCCAAGCCGTTGATGTCCATGTGCGATGCAAACCAAGGTGCCAATTCCTCCTTCTTGCCGGTGAGGATATTGCAGACGCCATGTGGGAGATCACTTGTTGCCATGACTTCAGCGAACGTGATGGCAGATAGTGGGGCATGCGTACTGGCCAGTGCGATGCATGTATTTCCTGAAACAATGATCGGCGCAATCGCATTGACGAGTCCCAAGAGCGAGTTTTCTTCGGGGGCGATGCAACCTACGACGCCCATTGCTTCGGGGATGGTGAAATTGTAGAAAGGGCTAGAGACTGGGTTGGTTGATCCTGCAAGTACAGACAATTTGTCGCTCCAACCGGCGTACCAGACCCAACGATCAATTGCAGCAAGAACTTCTTTGTCCGCATCCTCGAAAGGAATCCCACCGGCTGCAGAGATCTCTTTGGCGAATTGATCTCGTCGTCCTTCCATCATTTCAGCAATGCGATAGAGGATCTGTCCGCGGTTGTACGCAGTAGCGCCGGCCCATGAGTTTTGGGCAGCACGTGCCGCGACGACTGCGTCCTTCAAGTCTTTTCTCGAAGCGAGGCAGGCGTTCGCAAGGAATTGGCCATCCTTGCCATGGACCTCATATGTTCGGCCTGACTCACTTCGGGGAAATGCCCCGCCAATGTAGAGCTTGTAGGTCTTGTTAATTTCTAGACGCTCATTCATTGTTCGACTCCGCCTCTTTGAGATATGCCGTGAGACCGTGACGACCACCCTCGCGACCCCAACCTGACTCCTTGTATCCGCCGAATGGACTGGCTGGATCGAATTTGTTGAAAGTGTTCGCCCAAATCACACCAGCTTGAAGCCTTTGTGCTGCCCAGAGAATTCTCGAGCCCTTCTCGCTCCAGATTCCGGCTGATAGTCCATAGGGAGTGTTATTTGCTTTCTCTATCGCCTCTTGCGGGGTCCTGAAGGTGAGGACCGAGAGAACAGGGCCGAAGATCTCCTCGCGCGCGATGCGATGGGCTTGAGTGACTCCAGTGAAAATAGTCGGCGGAAACCAGAAACCAGTCTTGGGAAGAGTGCACTCTGGACTCCAGCGTTCTGCACCCTCGTCATCGCCTGACTTGCTCAGGTCGCGGATTTTCTGGAGTTGCTCTGATGAGTTGATAGCGCCCAAGTCGGTGTTCTTGTCGAGTGGATTTCCCACCCTGATCTTTGCCATCCGGACTTTCAATTTTGCCAAAACTTCATCTGCGACATCTTCTTGCACAAGT
The DNA here is from genome assembly GCA_964387855.1 of uncultured Bifidobacterium sp. Classification (GTDB taxonomy): domain Bacteria; phylum Actinomycetota; class Actinomycetes; order Nanopelagicales; family Nanopelagicaceae; genus QYPT01. The sequence goes on along the minus strand of CAYLYA010000012.1, from coordinate 38,883 downwards.
AATCGCGATCCTGCACAGCAGACATGACCTTGGTTGAAGAAGATGCCGTTGACGATTCCCTCCACCGTTTCATCAATCGGGGCATCCTCAAAAACAATGTTGGCCGCTTTGCCACCGAGTTCGAGGGTAGCTTTCTTCTGAGTAGGTGCAATCGCGCGAGCAATCGCCTTGCCTACTTCAGTAGACCCAGTGAACGCGATCTTGTCGATACCAGGATGGTCAACCAGAGCGGCCCCCGTGCTGCCATCGCCGGTGACGATATTCACCACTCCTGCGGGAAGGTCCGCCTGTTGGCACACCTGGGCAAACAGCAGCGCGGTCAAAGATGTGGACTCGGCGGGCTTGAGCACGACAGTGTTTCCAGCTGCAAGGGCGGGTGCGATCTTCCAGGCAAGCATGAGAATTGGGAAGTTCCAAGGGATGATCTGTCCTGCGACCCCGTGTGATCGTGGGGAATCTCCCAAGCCTGCATAATCCAACTTGTCGGCCCAGCCTGCGTGATAGAAGAAGTGTGCTGCAGCAAGTGGGACATCAACATCGCGCGACTCGCGTATGGGTTTGCCATTGTCGAGGCTCTCGAGCACGGCAAATTCGCGGGCCCGTTCTTGGAGAATTCGAGCGATGCGATACAGGTATTTTCCGCGTTCTTTCCCTGGCATCTTTGACCAAATCGATTCGTAGGCGACGCGTGCAGCATCTACTGCCGCATCGACGTCTTGTGCGTTACCAAGGGCAATGTGGCTTAAGATCTCTTCGTTCGATGGGTCGATTGACGCGAAGTGGTTGGCCCCTTTCGTGAAGGCACCGTTGATGAAATGCCCGTATTGGGGCTCTATTGTGACGATGGATCGCGATTCGAGTGCGGGGGCGTATTCGACGAATGCATCTTTGGGTGTCATGTTTATCTCGCTTAGTCGATCGTCACGTATGTTGGACTTGCATAGTAGCCATCACGCATTTTCATTCTCTGCATCAATAAGTCGTTGAGCAAGGCGCTTGCTCCAATGCGAAATAAAGATGGTGTGAGCCATTCTGGTCCCGCAGTCTCGTTGACGAGAACCAATTGCTTGATGGCGTCCTTGGTGTTTCGGATTCCGCCGGCCGGCTTAACGCCAATTCGATGGTTGGTCATCTGGTAGAAATCACGTACTGCCTCAAGCATCACGAGAACAACGGGCGCTGTAGCAGCGGGGGCAACTTTGCCAGTAGATGTCTTGATGAAGTCCGCCCCGGCGAGCATTGCAAGAAATGATGCCTTGCGGACATTGTCGTAGGTAACGAGTTCGCCAGTTTCGAGAATCACTTTGAGATGAGCCTTGTCACCGCAAAGTGCACGTATCTGCGAAATCTCGTCGAAAACTTCCATGTAACGCCCCGACAGGAACGCTCCGCGGTCTATCACCATGTCGATTTCACTTGCACCCGCGGCGATTGCATCGCTCGTGTCTTGAACCTTGACCGCCATAGAGGCGCGACCTGAAGGAAACGCGGTTGAAACCGCGGCTACCGGGACGTGTGCACCCCCAATTAAATCCAGATGCTTTCGTGCGATTGAAACCATGTCGTTGTAGACGCAGATCGCCCCGACGCTTGGAACTGTGGGATCGCTTGGATCTGGTCGTACTGCCTTTGAGGCGAGTGCCATTACCTTTCCTGGCGTGTCCGCACCTTCGAGAGTGGTGAGATCGACCATGGAGATGGCGAGATCGATGGCAGCATTCTTCGATGATGTCTTGATGCTCCGGGTACCAAGCATCGCCGCCCGCGCCTCGGCTCCTACTTGATCCACACCAGATAGCCCTTTGAGAAAGTTAAGTAGGGAACTTTCGGTGCCGTCGACGAGCCCGTAATACTTCACAACTTCATCTTATCCATTTAGGACTCAAGTAAGAATTGCTTTAAGAGGATCTCTCAATTCATCAAGAATCTTCTGTGCGGCAAGTGCCCCTTGCCTCGTGATTACCTCCACATAGCACTTCACTTTTGCCTCGGTACCGCTGGGTCTGATGATGACTCGAATGTCTCCCTCTATCCAGAGACGGAGGCCATCCGTAGGTGGAAGGCCGTCCTTTGGATCATTCAAGTCATCTATTGATAAGACTCGTCTTCCCGCAATCTTGGAAGGGGGGTTGGTTCGCAAAGATGAAAGGAGTGTCGCAACTCGCCCCAAATCCTGAACTCGAATGGAGATCTGTTCTGTGCCATGAAAACCGTGGCGAAGCCACAATTCATCGAGTAGATCAAGAAGTGTCTTGCCGTCTACTTTCAGATCAGTGGCCAACTGCGCAAGAACGATTGCCGCAGAGATTCCGTCCTTGTCATTTACCGAATGAGAATCAACGCAGTAGCCGAGTGCCTCTTCATAGCCGAAAGTGAGGCCTTTGATTTTGGCCAACCATTTGAAACCTGTCAGGGTCTGCCGGAACTCCATTGAATGGTGTTCGGCAATCTTCTGGAGGATCGATGATGAAACGATCGAGTTTGCCAGGATGCCGCCGTTGGATTTACGAGCGATGTACTCGCCAAGTAGGGCGCCGAGTTCATCGCCCCGGAGCATTCTCCAACCTCTTTGTGGATCGTTCACCGCAGCGGCACATCGGTCGGCGTCTGGATCGTTTGCGATGACAAGATCTGCATTTGCATTTCTTGCGGTCTCCAGCGCCAGGTCAATCGCACCGGGCTCTTCAGGATTGGGAAATGCGACTGTCGGAAAATCAGGGTCAGGTTGCGCTTGAGCGTCAACCAGTATCGGTGCGGGGAATCCAGATGCATGAAATACCCTTTGTAGGGTCTCGGTGCCGACTCCGTGGAGTGCGGTGTAGACAATTTTGAGGTTTCCAGGTTTATTGACCAGCAATGAAGTCTTGGCAACGTATTTCTCGACGATCGCATCGTCCAGTGTTATCCAACTAGTTCCGCGCGGCTGTGTCCGCAGTGAGGTGATCTTGGAGATCTCGTGAGAAATCAGCCCGTCTGTTGGAGAGATGATCTGCGAAGCACGGTAGTCGATACCGTCGACGCTTCCCCCCAAGTACACCTTGTACCCGTTGTCCTGCGGCGGATTGTGGCTGGCGGTAACCATGACACCGACGTCCACTCCGAGTTCATTTATTGAGTATGCAAGCACTGGCGTTGGAAGCGGGCGTGGCAGGACAAACACTTTCATCCCGGCACCGCTCATGATCTCGGCAGTCTCTTGAGTGAAATCCTCTGAGCCGTGACGAGCGTCGCGCCCAATCACAATGCTTGTAAGGCTCCTATCTTTCATGAATTGTGCAAGCCCAGCGGCAGTTCTACCGACTACGGCGCGATTCATGCAGGAAGGGCCGGGTCCAATAGGGCCGCGAAGGCCGGCGGTTCCAAACTGGAGGAATCCCGAGAAGTACTTTCTTAGTTGTTCGAAATCTTGCTGCTCCAGAAGTTCTTGTAGTTGTTGCGCGGTTACTGGATCTGGATCATCGAGGATCCAGTCGTTCACCTCTCGAATGAGGCGGGAAAAGACCATCTGCCTAGAGTAGTTTCGGGATGACCCCGTTGAGAAGGGTGCCCATTCGACCGGTTGCTGCAAGGCCAGCGGCTACTACCTCTTTGTGGTCAAGCTTCTCACCGCTAATGCCTGCTGCTTGGTTGGACACTAAAGAGATTCCGAGAACTTCAGCACCAAGTGCATGCGCGGCAATTGCCTCAGGAACCGTCGACATTCCCACGAGATCAGCGCCCATTGTGCGAACCATGTTGATTTCTGCAGGGGTCTCATATGAAGGTCCTCGAAAATGCACGTATATGCCCTCTTCGATCCATGGATCTTCGGCTTTAACTATCTCGCGAATCCTCTTGCTGTACACATCGCTAAGGTCTACAAACTCAGCGCCAATGAGCGGGCTCGTAGCGGTGAGAGAAATGTGATCGCGGATCAATACTGGCTGCCCGACTTTGAAAGTGGTGTTGACTGCTCCTGATGCGTTGGTGAGGATGACAATCCTGCAACCTGCTTTGACTGCTGTTCTTACCCCATGAACTACAGGCTCGACCCCTTTGCCCTCGTAAAGGTGGGTGCGTCCAAGGAACACAAGCGCACGAATTGACCCGCCATGATCCTTGAGTTCGTACGACCGGATCTTCCCCGAATGCCCAACCACCGTCGGCTCGACAAATCCCTCGAGATCGTGTGCGTCAAATTCATGTGTAGGAGTTCCGAGTGCGTCGCACGCACCGACCCAGCCTGACCCCATCACTAAGGCAATGTCATGCTTTGCCACGCCAGTGCGCTCGGCAATTTGTGCTGCTGCTTTGATAGCGGTGCCTATCGGATCAACGTAGAGATTCCCCGGATCTTGTGGATTCATGCGTCAATAATGTCACAGAGCCTTGCGCCGTTAGAGACGTTCTCTCCGATAACGGCGACCAAGTTCGTGACGATTCCCGATTTGTGTGCCATAAGGGGTTGTTCCATCTTCATCGCCTCAAGCACGATGACAAGGTCGCCGACTTCAACGAAATCGCCCTCGCCCGCTGCGATCTTGACGACGGTGCCTTGCATCGGGCTGGTCAGCCCATCGCCTGTCACAAGGCCGCTCATTCCCTTTTTCGCCCGATGGCGCTTGTGAATCGGCTCCGGCGCGTGAAGGATCACATCGAAACGATGTCCATTTACCTCCGTAACAAAGTGCTCGGCCGCTGCATGCGAAGGAATATGGGTGGCAGATTTTCCAAATGCAGGAATCTCATTGACGAATTCATTTTCAATGTAGCTCGTGTACACGGTGAAGTCTTCGGTGAAGGCGGGATCTTCGACGATTGCCCGATGGAAAGGCAGGGCTGTGGCAAGGCCGCCGATATGAAATTCTGCGAGGGCTCGTCTTGCCCTCTCGATGACCTGTGCTCGTGAACTACCCGTGACAATGAGTTTGGCAAGCAAGGAATCGAAGTTGCCTCCGATTGTGTCCCCGCTCTTGAATCCTGCATCGATTCTCACGCCAGGACCAGATGGAAGTCGCCACTCTGTGATGCGACCGGGCGCAGGAAGGAAGGATCGTCCAGGATCCTCGCCGTTGATACGAAATTCCATTGAGTGTCCACGGATTACGGGGTCTTCATACCCGAGATGTTCGCCCATCGCGATCCGGAACTGCTCTCTCACCAAATCGATTCCTGTGACTTCCTCACTGACAGGGTGCTCGACCTGAAGACGGGTATTCACTTCAAGGAAGGAGATTGTTCCGTCTAGTCCCACAAGGAACTCACATGTTCCGGCACCGACGTATCCTGCTTCTTTCATGATCGCCTTGCTCGACCTGTATAGCTCGGCATTTTGCGCATCACTCAAGAACGGGGCAGGGGCTTCTTCGACAAGCTTCTGATGCCGACGCTGGAGGGAACAATCGCGCGAGCTGATGACAACGGCATCGCCGAATGAGTCGACAAGAACCTGCGTCTCAACATGTCGCGGGCGATCGAGATAACGTTCGACAAAACATTCACCGCGGCCGAAACCTGCAATGGCCTCACGCACAGCAGAGTCGAAAAGTTCCGGAATCTCCTCCATGGTGCGGGCGATTTTCAGACCGCGTCCGCCGCCACCGTGCGCGGCTTTGATCGCCACAGGCAGTCCAAATTCTGTCGCAAACGCAGTTACTGCTTCGTGTCCATCTACGGGATCGGCAGTTCCTGCAACAAGGGGAGCGCCAACCTTTGCCGCAATCTTTCGTGCGGAAACCTTGTCACCTAGTAGGCGGATGGCATCGGGGGAGGGTCCAATCCAAATCAATCCTGCATCGACAACGGCTTGAGCAAAGTTCGCGTTCTCCGATAGGAAGCCGTAACCGGGGTGGATCGCATCGGCGTCTGATTCCTTCGCGACCGCAATGATTTTTTCGATGTTGAGATAGGTCTGGGCGGCAGTGAGGCCGTTGAGCGAATAGGCGACATCGGCTGAGAGAGTATGGATCGCCCCGCGATCTTCATCGGAGTACACAGCGATGCTCTTGAGCCCGTGATCCTTGCAAGCGCGGATAACGCGTACGGCGATTTCGCCTCGGTTGGCGATCAATACGCTCTTCATTCGTGAGCTCCTATTGCTTGATGTGTTATCTCGTGCCATGCATATCCTAATTGCGAGGTCATGCGGCGAAGTAGCGGGACTGAAAGTCCGATGACGTTTGTGTAATCGCCTTCAATGGAGGAGATGAATGCGCTGCTCAGCCCGTCGAGTGTGAATCCGCCGGCGACATTGAGTGGTTCGCCAGAGTCAACGTAGTCGTCGATTTCTTGATCGGAGAGCTCGGAGAAATTCACCTTGGTGGTGGCGACGTCGGCGATTTCTACTTCGCGTTCGGTGTCGAGAACGCAGTGCCCCGTATGGAGATAGCCGGACTTTCCGCTCAGCAACCGCGCACGTTCCTTTGCCACTTCTGGAGTCAGCGGCTTGCCAAGTGAGACTCCTTCGAATTCGAATGTCGAGTCGCAGGCGATGATGAGCCCAGTGCCGACGATAATCTCGCGGACGGTGTGCGCTTTGACGATGGCGAGAGCGACAACCATCTCTTTGGGTGTCATCGACAAGTAAATTTCATCTTCTTCGAAGACGTCGCTGATCACGATCTGCGCATTGACGCCAGCGGCTTCCAATAATCTTTTGCGAGATGGTGAGGCCGAAGCAAGGATGATCGAAGGCATTTACGCTTTCCTTGGGAGAGGCGTTCGAAGTTGCGGAGCAGCCCAAGCACTTCGTGATCGCATAACCTCGCGCGGCTTCACATGTCGCTTCAAGGCATCTTCAATCGCATGAAGTTCTTCAGGTGTTGGGTCCCCTGACGTGATTGTGTATCGAATCACAGTGGGATATTTCCGTGTTTTCGAGGAGGAAGTGTGTCTCGCTTTGTTCGCAATGACCGAAGGGCTTTGGTGATGTACTCACGAGTCTGGTTGGGTTCAATGACGGCGTCAATGAACCCTCTATCGGCTGCAAGGTAGGGATTTGCCAGAGTTTCGTTGTACTCGGTGATGAGTTGTTCTCGCATTGCTTGCGGATCCGGCGCCTCGCCAAGTTCTTTTCGGTAGAGGATATTTACCGCGCCCTGTGCTCCCATCACCGCGATCTCGGCTGTCGGCCAGGCCAAGTTGACGTCGGCCCCGATGTATTTGGAGCCCATCACGATGAATGCGCCGCCGTAGGCCTTTCGCGTCACGACCGTGACCAGTGGGACTGAGGCTTCGCCATAGGCGTAGAGCAGTTTCGCGCCACGACGAATGACGCCGTTCCACTCTTGTTCGGTCCCCGGCAAGAATCCAGGAACGTCAACCAATGTGACAATCGGGATGCTGAAGGCGTCGCAGAATCGAAGGAACCTCGCAGCCTTCTCGCTTGAATCAATGTCGAGGGTTCCAGCTAAATTCTGAGGCTGACTGGCAATGATGCCCACCGAGTGTCCTTCGATGCGCCCAAGGCCGACCACGATGTTGGGGGCAAACAATGCATGCACTTCAAGGAATTCTGCCTCATCAAGAAGGGCGTGGATCAGGACCTTCATGTCGTAGGGCTGGTTTGGGCTATCCGGGATTAGGGTGTCGAGCGAGAAGTCACTGACTTTCTGTTCGAGCGTCTCGGTCGGAGCCAAGATTGGAGCGCCGTCCACATTGTTGCTTGGAAGATATGACAGAAGCGCTTTCACGTAGTCCAGTGCATCGTCTTCGTTTTCAGCTAGATAGTGCGAGTTGCCAGTGCGAGCGTTGTGGGTGTGGGCGCCTCCCAGTTCTTCCATGCCGACTTCTTCACCAGTCACAGTCTTGATGACGTCAGGACCGGTGATGAACATGTGGGATGTTTCGTTCACCATGATCACGAAATCGGTGAGGGCAGGGGAGTAAGCCGCCCCACCTGCACAGGGCCCAAGAATCAGGGAAATTTGAGGAATGACGCCGGAGGAACGCGCGTTGAGGCGGAAGATCTTTCCGTAGCCGCTTAGAGAGGCCACGCCTTCTTGGATTCGGGCTCCACCCGAATCGCTGATCCCGATGAGCGGCATTCCGTTCTTCAGAGCGAACTCGGCAACTTTCACAATCTTTTCGCTGAATACTTCGCCAAGGCTGCCACCCATGACTGTGAAGTCCTGGGAGTAGAGGGCTACGTTGCGGCCGTCGATCGTCGCATATCCCGTAACCACGCCATCTCCGTAGGGGCGGTTCTTCTCCATGCCAAATGTTGTCGAGCGATGCCTTGCGAATTCATCGAGTTCCGTGAAGGAGCCAGCATCGACAAGTTTGGCAATGCGCTCGCGCGCAGTCATCTTGCCCTTAGCATGCTGTTTCTCGATTGCCCGCTCGGACCCGGCGTGTACAGCCTCATCTAGTCGGTCGCGAAGGTCTTGGATTTTTCCCGCAGTTGTATGCAGATCACGGCTCATACCCCTACGGTACTAGGCGTGAGCCCCTTCAGTGTCCCTCTCGATAGCCAAGGCATTAATGCCCTCATGGAATCCAGTTACTGGCGGGTAAAAGTGGTCGAATCCGCGGGCTCTACGCAAGTCGATTTGGTAAAGAAAGTGCGCGATGGTGTAGCCACTCATGGAGATGTACTCGCCACTGAGTTTCAATCAGCCGGTCGTGGAAGACTGAATCGAACTTTCGTTGCCCCGCCTCGTTCTGCTTTGCTCTTTTCTTTCTATATTGAGCCCAAAAATGACAGTGAGCGGTGGGGCTGGCTTCCTCTTCTTGCGGGCCAGTCCGTGGTTGATGCTGTCTCAAAGGTTTTTGATATTCGCAATGGCGATGCCGTGAAATTGAAATGGCCCAATGACATTCTGCTCAATGATCGCAAGGTTGCAGGTCTACTGGCCGAGCGCGTACAGACACCTACTTCCACTGGTGTAGTGATTGGTACCGGAATAAATGTCCACACCCGTCAAGAGGAACTCCCAGTTCCAAGTGCGACCTCATTCGCCCTTCAGGGTTACAAGGATTGCGATCGCAACGTTTTATTGGTTGAGATTCTCAAGAGTTTTTCCGAGCATCTTCGGCGTTGGGAAAGCGCGGACTCTTCCCTGCTACTCGAATATGCGAATCTAAGCGCCACCATTGGCCGTCGTGTGGAGATTGAGATGCCAGGTCAAGAGAAGTTCATCTCGATAGCCACTTCGGTTGATCCTTCGGGGGCGCTAGTCCTTGACGATGGAAGACATGTGACCGTCGGCGATGTCACTCATATCAGTTCGCTATAAGGATTTGGATGTCTGAAGGATTTCCCACTGTCGGACTCATTGGGCAAGACGCCCTGCTGCGAATGATGACGAGTCCCGCATTAGCACTCGGTGTTGAGATTGTGAATCCAGGAATTGGAATTGAAACTGAACTGCGCACCGAATGTTTGGTAACAAGTGTTCTTGGAGATTCCCTATCGGCATCCCAGGTGAAGATGTTAGAGATTTCTGGCCAGACTATTCGCCCAAATTCATCATCAATGACTTTCGTAAGAGAGTGGAATGAAGCTCGAGATCTGAGCGAGCCGTCCGATGCGGTGTTTTTTGTGCTGGTTGCACGATCACCGCATGGCCAGGCTTCGTCGTGGGCGCCGACCGAAATTCTCCAAGAAGGCTCGGCATTGGTGACGATCACTCCTGCTCCCGCGCTCTCACATGATGAAATAGGAATAGCGCAAAGCCTTGCACTTGATCTGGCGAGGGAATCTGGGGCAGTGGGGGTCGTTGAAGTCGAATTCACTACGAGAGATGGGGAGATCTTTGCCCGTCGGATATCCCTCGGACCCGGTCTGCATGGCACCTGGTCCATTGAAGGCGCAAGGACGAGTCAATTCGAGCAGCACCTTCGCGCAATTCTGGATCTGCCACTTGGAGATCCGTCGTTGCTCTCTCCATATGTGGCCACTGGCACTTACTTTGGGGAGGGGAATATGTACCGCCCCTATCTTCACCTTATGGCGCGGAGTCCCGGCTTGAAGATTCATCAGTACCTCTCGGGTCCGGGCCAAGCCAAAGGCCATGTCACAGCCATGGGCCGTGATCTTCTAGACTTGCGGGAGTGCGTTACCCACGCCGTTGAATATATGAGCGGAGTAATTGATGAGTGAAGTTAGCGTTGCAATTGTCATGGGTTCGGATTCAGATTGGCCCATCATGGAAGAGGCAGCCAAAGTCTTTGATGAATTTGGGATCTCATATTCCGCACAGGTGATCTCAGCCCACCGTATGCCCTTGGAGACAATTGAGTTTGCTCAAGGTGCGGCGGCACGTGGGATCAAGGTGATCATTGCCGGTGCAGGTGGAGCAGCCGCCTTGCCAGGAGTCATCGCAGCTCTTACGCCACTTCCTGTTATCGGAGTTCCAATCGTACTGAAGACCTTCGATGGTCTGGATTCACTTCTTTCCATCGTCCAAATGCCTGCTGGCATTCCCGTTGCGACAGTCGGCGTCGGTGGAGCCAAGAATGCGGGAATCTTGGCGACAAGAATTCTGGGCGTTGGTGATTCCGCAATTTTGAAGCAGGTCGAAAGCGCGATGGTGAAGATGCACGACGAGGCCAAGGCTAAGGGCGAAAATCTCAAGGCGCGTCGCTCTCAGAAAACGGGCTTCTAACTCGTAGCTTTGCGGCTTCGCTTTCCGTACTCGATTGCAGGACAGCGGTTCATCACCGTGAGCAGGCCGGCTTTCTTGGCTCTAGCAACGGCTTCCTCATCGATCACATTGAGTTGTAGCCAGACCGCTTTCGCGCCGATCTCAATTGCTTCGTCGACGACAGTTCCGGCGAGGGAAGAGTTCACGAAGACATCTACGACGTCGATGGGAAATGGAATGTCCTTGAGGGATGCGTAACCCTTTTCACCATGGACTTCTTCAGCGTTTGGGTGCACGGGGACGATCCGATGCCCTTTTTCCTTCAGTAACTCCGCAACGCTGAAGGCGGCTCTAAATTCGTTGTTGCTGAGCCCGACTATTGCCCATGTCTTCAGTGCAAGAACTTGGTCGATGTCATCGCTCATGCATTTGCCCGTCCAAGGGCGTGAAATTTCCATCCCGCGGCTACCCAGCGATCGCGGTCAAGTACGTTGCGGCCATCAATGATTCGAGGGGTTTTCACGAGTTTGGCGAGGTCTGCGGGGTTTAGTTCGCGGTATTCGCGCCACTCAGTCAGGTGCAGAACCAAATCGGCATTTGCGACGCACTCGGCGACATCGCCTGCGAACTTCAAAGCAGGGAAACGTTTCATCGCATTGGCAATTGCTTTTGGATCATGGACCGTCACGGTCGCGCCTGCCGCATTGAGTTGGGCTGAGATATCAAGGGCCGGGGAGTCTCGCACGTCGTCACTCTCAGGTTTGAAGGCAGCTCCTAGGACAGCAATCTTGAATGGGGTGAGATCCTCGGCAAGCATCGATCTCACCACGTCAATCACTCTCTGTCGCGCACGCAGGTTTATTGCATCTATCTCGCGGAGAAATTCGACCGCTTGTTTGGCGCCCAACTCCTCTGCGCGTGCCATAAAGGCGCGGATATCCTTCGGAAGACATCCGCCTCCAAAGCCAATACCTGCCTTTAAGAACTTGTTGCCAATTCGCGAGTCGTATCCGATTGCTTGTGCAAGAACGGTGACATCGGCACCTGCTGCTTCGCACACTTCTGCCATAGCGTTGATGAATGAAATCTTGGTGGCGAGAAATGAGTTCGCGGCAACCTTGACTAGCTCTGCGGTTGGTAAATCTGCTCGAACCCAGGGAGTTCCAATTTCGAGAATTGGTGCATAAACCTCACGAAGAATCTCTTCAGCGCGATCATTGGTTACGCCGATAACGATTCGGTCAGGACGCAACGAGTCTTCAACCGCAAATCCTTCGCGCGTGAATTCGGGGTTCCATGCGATATCAGATTGAGGAGCGGTGGTAGCCAACTGTTTACGCAAAGCGTCCGCGGTCCCGACTGGCACCGTTGATTTTCCAACTACAAGGGAGCCGGATTTTAAATACGGTGTTATGCCTGCCACGGCTCCATAAATGTAGGTGAGGTCTGCGGCAAGACCATCTTCCTTCTGGGGAGTTCCAACGCAAATAAAATGTACGTCCGCGTCCTTTGCTTTTGAGAAATCTGTTGTAAAAACTAGCCGCCCGGCATCCAATTCTGCCTTCACGATTTCCTCGAGGCCCGGCTCGAAAAAGGGAAGGTCGCCACTGGATAAGCGTCCGACTTTCTCTGTATCGGTATCAATCCCGATCACATCGAATCCGAGAGAGGCCATGCATGCGGCAAAAGTGGTTCCAAGGTAACCCGTACCGATTACCGACAAGACTGGTTTCATTTACCCATCCTAAGTTAGTTATTACTAATACTTCAGCGCCCCGCAGGGGTTCTCGCTAGCAGTGCGGGTCTTGAATTTATCGATGATTGTGGGGCTCGCAGAGGCACTTGCACTTGCGGTTGCCTTTGCGCTCGGCTTCGAGGTTGATGTAGTCGATGAACTTGCCGATGGCGATGGAGCCACCACATCGACGATTGGCAGATCTTTGCGAAGTCTCTCCCAAAGTTGTGGAGCCAGTACTGGATCCCAAAGGACCGTGGATCCCACATAAGGAACAACGTAATTCACATTTGAAAGTGGGACGGTCAGTGTTCGCACCTTGCTCGCTGAAAGATTTCGCATCTGCTTTGCCAGTGTTATCAGATCGCCGCTGTTGAGGGCTGAATCGGTCTTAACTGTTGCCAATGCTGCGTTGATGAAATTCAGCATCTTGATCGGATTGAGCAGCACTCCGGTGCTTGTCGCCTTGCGGAGCACTGAGCTCATGAATTGCTGTTGACGTTGCATGCGGCCGAGGTCGCCCATTCCATCGAAATCGCGGGTGCGGACATATTTAAGGGCCTGGATACCGTCAAGGGTATGAACGCCCGCAGCAAGGACCAGGTGGCTCTTAGGATCGTTGATATTTGTTTTTGTGCAGACCTGAATGCCGCCGAGGGAATCAACCATGTGAGCAAAGCCAGCGAAGTTGATTTCAACGTAGTGGTCAATTCGCAAGTTTGTCATTGACTCGATTACTTGAATGAGCAGCGGTGCATCACCGTAGTTGAATGCAGCATTGAGTTTTGCTTTGAACGGGGCGATGACCTTGCCCGTCGAACTCGTGTGCTGAGGAATTGTGACGAGGGTGTCACGTGGCAAGGAAATAATGAAGGCCTTGTCTCGCGCTTTGCTGATGTGAACAAGAAGAATGGTGTCCGAGCGTTTTCCGGCAGCGGAGGCGATGCTTCCCACACGCAAGGCTTTGAGTTCGGCCTTGGTCAGACCCTCTCGTGTATCAGAACCGACAAGAAGATAATTGACGGCAGATGATGCTTTCTCTGGACGAGATTTCAGCCCTGCGAATGCGTCGACTCGTTTAAGAGATCCGGTGACATGTCCGAGCCCAAGCCATGCAATTGCGGACACGAGTACGACTCCGAGTGAAAGGGAGGTTATTATCCGAACTCTGGGCGTGGATTTCACAGGGAGAGCGTACTTGCACGATAGCGTGGAGGGGTTATGAAGCCAATCAAGTCCCAGAATGCTGAGATCACATCACACCTCCAGAGCGGGGCCTCAGTAATCCTTCCCGTCTTGAACGAGGAATTTCATCTCGCTCATGCTGTGAACGCGATTCTTTCTCAGGATTATTCGGGGCCAATGGAGGTCATTCTAGCGATAGGTCCGTCGAAGGATCGCACGCAGATCATCGCTGAAGAGCTCAGGGCTCAAGATCCACGCGTGGTGTTGGTGGCAAATCCCAGCGGACGCACAGCAGCGGGGCTCAATCTTGCGATCAAAGAATCTCGATACCCCGTCATTGTGAGAGTGGATGGACATGCAGAGATTCCTCAGAATTACATTTCCCTTGCCGTGGAGATCTTGAATCAAACGGGTGCTGTAAATGTTGGCGGAGTTATGGGGGCAGAAGGAGTTACGAAATTCGAACGTGCGGTTGCACAGGCGATGCGCAGCCCGTTTGGTGTCGGTGCATCTCGCTTCCACATTGGCGGTAAAGCAGGGCCAGTAGACACGGTCTACCTCGGCGTATTTCTGCGAAGTGCTCTCATCACAGTTGGTGGATTCGATGAGCGATTTACGAGGGCGCAGGATTGGGAACTCAATTACCGATTGCGACAAGAAGGCGGCATCGTTTATTTCGATCCGAGACTGCACGTTACATACAGGCCGCGTCCAACTTTTAAGGCATTGTCAAAACAATATTTCGAGTACGGTCGGTGGCGTCACGTCGTCATACGACGGCACCAAGGAACCGTGAACCTTCGCTACCTTGCACCGCCATTTGCACTCTTGGGCACCGTTCTATCGATTATCGCCGGTTTAGTACTCGCACCGATCTGGTTTGCGCCGGCATTGATTTATATTGCTTTTCTCATTGTGGCATCGCTCTCAATTGGCAGAAATATCGGCGAGTACGTGCGTTTGCCTTGGATTTTGCTGACAATGCATATTTCCTGGGGCGCTGGTTACCTGACGTCGCCACGCTCGCTCGTGCCAGAAGAGTGAGGGGTTACGGTAGCCTTTCGCAGTGAACAAAACTGCCCCCGTTGAGGTCTACGAACCCTTTAGGGCTGGATTGCCTCGCATGGGGCGCTATTGGCGGACCCTCTGGACTAGGCGCTCTTTTATTAGAGAATATTCGCGCTCAGAGTTACATGAGAAGCACTTCGACACAGTATTCGGCCAGGTGTGGCTGATCATTAACCCGTTGTTGCTATCCGGGGTTTACTTCCTGCTCATCGTCATCATCGCTGGTAACAGCGACAAGATGCGATATGCGCACCTAACTGCGTGCTTGTTCCTTTTTTATTTTGTGAACCAATCAATGTCGGGCGGCGCCAGATCCGTTGTCAAAGGCGGAAAGCTTATTCTCAACACCGCCTTTCCAAGGCTGATGTTGCCGATGTCCGCTTGGCTCGTTGCGTTCATCCGTTTTTTGCCAACAATGGTTGTTTTCTTCTTCATTCGAGGGCTCATGGGTCTTTCCTGGGGATGGAACATGCTCTGGGCAATTCCAGTTGCTGTCATTACGGGTGTATTCGCACTTGGCCTGTCGATCCTGATTTCCTGCGCGAATGTGTATTTCCGAGACATTGGTAGCTTCTTGCCCTATTTCTCAAGGACTTGGCTCTACTTGTCGCCGATTCTTTATGAAGTAACCGCCTTGAAGCCGAATCTGAAAACATTTGAAATCGTGAACCCTCTGTTCCCGATCATGGATGCTTGGTCGCGCGCCATCGTTCACAACAAGGTTCCTCATCTTGAGAGCCTCCTACAAGGTTCTGCCTGGGCATTGGGAACGCTGGCAATTGGAACTTACTTCTTCCTAACAAGGGAGCGCGATTTTGCAGTCCGTGTCTGATACTTCCCCTAAGGCCGGAGAGATTGCAGTCTCCGTCCAACACCTTGGTCTTACGTACACGACGACCATCGATAAGCGCTCGACTCTCAAAGATCGAGTGCGCACTCTGGGTCGTGGCACCAAACACACACGAATTGTTCGCGCCCTTGATGACGTCAACCTCGACGTTCCCTATGGAAGCGTTCTGGGAATAGTCGGAGCCAATGGCGCCGGTAAATCCACAATGATGCGTGTTATCTCTGGAATCTTGCCTCCATCACAAGGCAGGATCGAGGTTTACGGCAGAGTGAGCACTCTTCTCGCATTGGGCGTTGGATTCAATCCGTCTCTGTCAGGTCGCGAGAACGTCTTGCTTGGCGGCTTAGCCGGGGGAATGACCCGCAAGGAAATTGCTGACCACTTTGAGGAGATCGCTGATTTTGCCGAGTTAGGCGATGCCATTGAAGCACCGATGCGTACGTATTCGAGTGGAATGTTCGCCCGCTTGGGCTTTTCAGTCGCAGTCACGGTTCGCCCTGACATTTTGATTATTGATGAGGCACTCAGCACGGGCGATGCCCACTTCAAAGAGAAGAGCTTGAACAAGATCAAGGAACTTCGCGGCGATGCACGTGCATTGATTATGGTCAGTCATGGTTTGGGCACGATCCGAGACGTATGTAATGAAGTTGCGTGGTTACATAAGGGGAAACTTATTCAACGCGGCGAACCAGATGCCGTGGTTGACGCCTACGAGAAGTTCCTGCATGTCGGAAAGAGCGCTGCCGTCAATGAGGATATCTAGCCGCCTTCTCGCACTCTCTCTTGTTATCTGGTTTTCACCTGCACTTACTGCTTCTGCAGCCCCACAAATCCCCGCGACCTTTACGTTCCAGGGTGCTGGCTATGGACATGGTGTCGGACTGAGTCAGACCGGCGCCTTAGGTCAGGCTCGGGAGGGCAAGAGTGCAACCGACATTCTGCGTTATTACTACTCATACACAACGGTAGAACCGCTGCCAGATGCTCGGATGATGCGCGTGAACATTGGTCATACGCTTAGTTCTTTCTCTATCAAGACCACGTCCAAGTTGGGACAGATTCAAATTTTCGAGGGCAATGTTATGGATACTGCGACTGCACTGCCCATAGCTTCGGCGTCGCCCACGTCGAATGTGAGTTTTACTGTCTTGGGCAATCTGGCATTTCCGAGTGTGTCATCGAGCAATGGACAAGTAAGCCCTTTGCCTAGCGGAAAGAGTTGGACTATTCGATGGACCGGAACTCGCTATCTGGCGGGTGATCCCACGATTGTCACCGTTGCTGCGGCCGGTAACAGCACGGCTTATCGCTACGGCCAGATTCAGGTGAAATTGGTGAAAGCGCCGATCCTTGGTTACCGACTCGAGGTTACAAATACCGTGCGCCTTCATGACGAGTATCTCTGGGGAATTGGCGAGATGCCCTCGTCGTGGCCTAGCGCTGCATTGCAAGCACAGGCCATCGCATCTCGAACGTTCGCGTTGAACAAGGGGGCCACGATTAGGACCGCCTGCGACTGCAATATTTATTCGATTTCCCAAGATCAAGCCTTTGTTGGTTACGCAAAAGAGACCGAAGCGAAGTACGGGCAACTCTGGAAGGCGGCTGTGAATGCGACAGCGACCGATGACTCAACGGGACTTGCAGTCCTATCCAACGGGACACCGATCAGCGCCTTCTTCTCTTCCTCTTCCGGTGGATTCACCGAGTCTGCGCAAAATGTGTGGGGTACGGCCGTTCCATATGCAATCGGTGTTCCTGATCGATGGAGTCTGGATCCAAAACTAAATCCGAAATACGCCTCTTGGGTGCGTCCTGTTTCGCAGAAGGTTGTTGCTTCTGCATTTGCTCTTGCTGATGTGATGTCACTCTACGTCAACGGTAAAGATTCGAGTTCGAGGGTCGCAATCATCACCGCAACATCGAGCAATGGCAAGACTGCGAAACTCGCTGGAGGAGCTTTTGCAAGCAAAGCCAAACTTCCCTCTGCCTGGTTTGATGTGCTACCTCAACAGGTAATAGTTCCGGCTCCTTCGACGAGCCCATCAACATCGCCCACAAATCCCTAGAGCGCAAGACCCAGTATCACGAATACAACTCCAAGCAATGGCGGACCAGCTTGAATGATCGCCGCGCGTCGTGAAGCCCTTACGCTGAAGAACAAGACCACACCCGCGCCTACCATGCTCAACGCTGCGAACAACATAAGTGTGAACCCGATTGTCGAGTTGACTCCGAGGAGTGCAATTCCAACACCTGCACCTAAACCTAGAAACAAATTGTAGAAACCCTGATTGAATGCCATGGTGGCGATGATGTTCGCATGCTCTTGGTTTGGCAGTCCGAAGGTCTTCCACGTCTTTGGCGTGCGCCAGGTGATGCTTTCAAGCGTGAACACGTAGGCGTGGAATGCTGCGGCGAGAGCGATAAGAACAGAACCTAGGAACAAGAATGCCGTTTTCATGTTCAGCAGTATGCCACTTCACCATGCGAATGCCTCAGCGGTCTGACTGGTCAAATCTACGAAATTCGGAGCAATCGGCGATGCCAATAACTTTAGCCTTTGCTACAGTCAGGTATGCCTTTACCAATGTGAGATGGTAATAATGGAAGTAACATTTTCGATGTTCTCAAGGCTGCCGCGGTTTTTGTGCTTTCATGATCATGCTTGTGTTCATTCGCGCACTGTTAAGGCATTGACTAACTTCAGACACAATGCCGATTGGCTATAAAGCCATCGACAACCCCACCAATCGTTAATGCAACCTCTCAACGGAGGAGGGTCCTTCAGCAAAAATCAGGTAATGCGTAGTGATCCATCGTCGTTGAATTCAGATGCGCCCCACGCGACTTCCCACAAGTACCTGTCTGGGTCTGTGAAGTACCCTGAGTAGCCACCCCAGAAAGTGTCGGCAGCGGGCTTAACAATGTGGGCACCGGCCGTCTCGGCAAGTGCTAAGACCTCGTCCACTTCTCCCCGTTTCCTCACATTGTGTGCCAACGTGATTCCGGAGAACTTCGAGCGTGGCTCATTCCAGTCGGGACCGATGTCGTCAGCGAGTTCTTGGTATGGGTAGAGCGCGAGCGTGACGCCGCGCGTTTGGAAGAAGATGATGCCGCTTTCTGGTGATCCGGTGGTTGGCAGTCCAAGTCCCTCTTTGTAGAAGCGGTACGACCGCTCAAGATCGGCCACACCTAAAGTTATTATCGAAACACGAGGCTCCATCGTTGGAGATTATCACTCGTAATTCACCTGCCATAGAGGATGGTGCTACACACTCAGGTCAGAGTTTGGATGGCGAATATCTACGAGATGGAGCCGTACCATCCCTGGCAACCCGACTAATCGTTAATGTCACCCCTGAAAGACAAGCACCTTGCAGCAAAGTGCAAACCTCAAGCGCCCCTGGGCGCAATGTCATGTAGTTTGCAATAGCCGATGATTGAGTTATCTAAAACTTTAGTGAGACTTGTTCGCCACTCCTCCCCAACGAATTTGGAAGGGTCTGTCGCTTGTGCGATTTTGGCGAAGGAAGAGAAAGTTCGAATAAAGGTTGACCGTTCGTAAGCTGGTGAGCCCATAGACCACTGGAAAAATGCTCCAGTCCATGCCCGATCCATGGGCGGCACTAGTTCAGGTAGCAAGTGATGAAGTGTCTTCGTGCCTGGAACGATGAGAGATACGTTTTCCACCACTCCTAGACTTTCAATTAGCCGCCAAAGCCGCATGGCGGTGAGGGACAAATCGAGTTTTGGGTCATCTAGACGTAGGTGCTCAAATTTAGCGATTTCCTCACCGCAGTCATTTAAACGTTCACGGAAATCAGGGAGAGACACCAACCGAGAAGCTCGTTTGCCAATTCCCCAGGCGTACAACGTCTGATGAAAGCCGCGAAGAAAAACTTCATCATTAATTGCATCGCGCACGCTTCCGAAGGATCGTCGCCCGTCGATGGTCGCGCGATGTAGAGAGTACTGGCCATTGCGAGTGAAAGGTATTTGTTGATCGTAGGTTTCAAGGCAAATGGCAAATTCATCGATAACGCCTGCAACACGGCGCTCCGTCTCCTTGGGACCTTTGACATTCGAATCTAATTCGATGGTCTGAATAGAAGAGCGCGGCACTTTCCTTGAATGGGGCTCGACTTCAGGGACCGCTATGCCAAGACCGTATACGCCATGACCTAACCGCACTAACGGTTGACCGCAAGGGCTTGGTGGACCCTTTCCAGCGTTGGCGGTCATACCCTGCACAACTGGTTGAATCGAAGTCCACTCTCGGCTTGGGTTTAGTTGTTTAACGCCGTTCACAATTTGAGCTAGACGGAACTCGCCGGATTCCGTCTGCAGGCGTTCCGCCACGATCAAGATCAGTTTCCAAGTCGGTTGATTCACCACACTCATTTCAGCTCGCGGTAGACTTACGATTTGCTGTGAATCCGTTTCAAGAAACGATATCAAAGGCGCGCCTGAGTACCTTTCTTCGAGTGATTCTTGAGGGAAACTCCCTTTGTTCCTGAAACGCAAGAAATAATTTGCTAGCGCGTCGAATATTTCCATGGGAAAAAGTATCCAGTGCTTTTCCTATTCTGTATAGAGTTTATAAAGTCAGTCACATCTAGTTCTACACCCAACAAAGGTTCAAACTTAGATTTCTTGCTAATAGGGAGGATTCTATTCTTTGCCGCGCGCGTGGAGGGAAGTAAACGTAACGGGCAGTATTGTAAATGGATGGCCGGATCAGAGAGAAAGCGTGGGAGTAAATGGAAAATCCATGGTTGAACTTTAACCCTGACGAAGGCGCTCCAAAATTCCACGACTTAGATAAGGCTCATGCTCAAGCTTTTAATAAAGGGCTTGGAACTCGCGATGAGCATCGATTAGCTGAGTTTCTCGAGCCAGATCCGTATCTAGGAAATCCACTTGCAAATATCTTCGTACTGATGGCAAATCCGGGGACAAGTGATAAAGGCGACAGACCCGACTTTCGAATGCCCCCTATGAAAGCAGATCAAGACCGAAGACATCTCAGACACGAAGACTTAAGTTCATTCGCGTCGAGAATTCATTCGCCCGATTATCCTGAAATGGAGAGCGAATGGCTGAAGGCCCGGATTAGGAAAGTTGTTGATGATACATCCCTGGCGCAGGTATCTCATGGGATTTTTTTGGTTAACTTCCATGCCTACCATTCCAAGTCTTGGTATCCAATCCCTTACACCTTTGAAACACAACGTTACTCATTCCACTTGGTCAGCGAGGCTATTGGGAGAAATGCACTAATAATAATGAGTAGGAATAAGTTGGGATGGTTTACAGCAATTCCTGAACTGTTCGACTATAGGAATCGAGTAACGTTCAAGAGTTCTAGGAGCGTCCATATTTCCGAGAAAAATCTTGGACCTGAGACGTACAAGGCGTTATTAATGCGCCTTGGAGATCTCGAGAGTTAGCGCAGGGACTTCCTCGGCAACGCGGCTTGTGTGCAACCTATTGAACTAGCCTGCGATCAGTTTGCGTGAAGAACTGAATTCAACCCACCCCAGGCTCCCGATCGCATTACAACTTCGAGATTTCCGCGTTGGCTATTTCGTCGGTAGAGAAGATTGCTTGCGCCAGAGAGCGAACCAGCCTTAACCACTTCTCCATCGGGAAGAGTCACTTTGGCTGCTGCGGTTATATATGTGCCTGCTTCGACAATGCAGTTGTCACCTAACGAAATTCCTAGTCCAGAGTTTGCCCCGAGCAAACAGTTCTTGCCTATGGATACGACTTCTTTTCCTCCGCCGCTAAGGGTTCCCATGATCGAGGCGCCGCCGCCGATATCTGAGCCGTCTCCTACGACCACTCCGGAAGAGATTCGGCCTTCAACCATTGATGTGCCAAGGGTCCCTGCATTGAAGTTGACGAAACCTTCATGCATGACGGTGGTGCCATGGGAGAGGTGAGCGCCAAGGCGCACTCGGTCAGCATCAGCAATGCGAACGCCACTTGGTATTACGTAATCCACCATGCGTGGGAATTTATCGACAGAGTGAACGGTGACAGTTCCATATTTGGCGCGGAGTTTTGCGCGAGTCTCTTCAAAACCTTCTACGGCACACGGTCCATGCGAAGTCCACACGACGTTATTGAGAATGCCGAATATTCCAACGAGGGACAATCCATGCGGTGGGATCAATCGATGCGAAAGTAGATGAAGTCGCAGGTATGCATCTGACGCATTAGTTGGTGCGTCTTCGAGTTCGATTCCCACCGAGACCAATTCGCGAACGACTTGTCTTTCGTCGTCACGGCCAATAAGGGAGGCCAGGAACGCAGGAGGATTCGGCGGTAATTCGCCAAGATGGGGCTCAGGAAACCATGTATCAAGGATGGCGCCCTCGAAGGTAACCGTGGCGATTCCGTATCCAGATGCGGATTGAATTGAATGCGACATATTCAAAGGGTAGCGCCTATCCTTGGCGGATGCGTGTGGCCGTATTCTGCTCTTCATCTCCTACCATCGACAGCAAGTATGTTGAGTTGGCGACTGATCTCGGCACGGCAATCGGTGCGAGAAATTGGGAATTAGTTTCTGGTGGCGGCCACATTTCGATGATGGGCGCGGTGGCTCGAGGCGTGCGTGCAAGTGGCGGGAAAACTATTGGCGTTATTCCACAGTCGTTGGTCGATATTGAATTTGCTGACCATGACAGTCACGAACTTCATGTCGTTGATTCGATGCGCGAGCGCAAAGCGAAAATGGAGGAGATGTCAGATGCATTCATCGCTCTTCCGGGTGGTCCTGGCACACTGGAGGAACTCTTCGAGATCTGGGTCGGGCGCTTCCTGAATTTTCACGATAAACCGGTCATCATTTTGGACCCCTTTGACCTCTACTCTCCACTTCGAGACCTCCTGGACCACCTCGAAAATCACGGGTTTGTTAAGCCTGGCCAGAGGGAACTGCTGCACTGGAGCACCAACGTTGAGGACGCCTTAGCTCTTTGTCTATAGCCCTGCCCCGGTAGTCCCATATCGGTAACCTATGCAGCATGACTTCGGAGACTCTGGCCCAATTTCTTGCCAGCCTGCCCGAAGAAGAACGGGTGATACTGACCCTTCACTATGTGAAATCGTTCTCGTCGGCTGAAATCGCCGCGATGCTCAATGTGCCAGAAGGAGCCATTTCACGCCTCATAGCCGCAGGTCGAGGCCGTCTGACGGCCCGTCTCAACCTTGGCCCGAGCCCCGTTGAAGAGGCCAATTTCCCGCTTAGGCAGTAAATGCGAGATACTTCTCCCTCATCCCGTGCAGGTGTGAATCGAAGGCCCACCACGGGTTACACCGCGCGCAGGAGAAGCGAAAAGGAGTAGCGAAGATGGCAGCCATGAAACCTCGAACCGGTGACGGACCCATGGAGGTCACGAAAGAGGCCCGCTCTCTGGTTATGCGAATTCCGCTCGAAGGTGGGGGCCGGCTTGTAGTCGAGCTCAATGGCGAAGAGGCTTCAAATCTTGGCAATGCCCTTCATGCCGCCGCATTGCTGCTAGTTAAGAAATAGACAATTCGCTTCGCTAGCGTAAGCGCCATGGATATTCCTACGCTTGACGCCCGCCCTCTGGAACTCGAATCCGTTTTAGATTGCGATTGCGTCGCCATCGGTTTTTCGAAGTCTGATGCGGGAGAAATCACTTTCCCGATTCTTACTTCCTTCGTCCGAAAAATCGAGACAAAATTCCAGCTCAATTTAATCGATGAATTAAGTTTCTTTGCAGCCACTGGGAAAGTTGGCGAGATTTTTGAAATTCCTGTCAGCGCGGAAGGTGTGAAGTGCGAGAGGCTGATCTTTGTCGGGCTCGGCAAACAATCACCTACCGATATGAGAGCGACAGGGGCCGCGCTAGGACGCAAAATGCGCGGGGTGTCACGATCGGTTTACAGTCTTGCAGCCGCATCACGTGGCGATGTCCGCCTTCACGCGGTCGCACTTTTGTTGGGCACTTACCAATGGAATATGAAGACTGGCTCAAAGAAGAACGAGACTCCAAGTTTCCACATTGGAGATACCCACGCAACAGATGTAGCCCGCGCGCGAATCATGGCGAAATATGTCTTCAAAGCGCGAGACTTGATCCACACACCATCGAACATAAAGACTCCTGCGTGGATGGCTTCGCAGGCAAAATCCATGGCAAAGCACCCAGACTTGGATGTGAGGGTGCTTTCGGGCAAGGACCTCAAGGACTTCGGAGGGCTTTTGGCCGTTGGCAACTCTTCGCCGAATCCAGGGCCACGTTTCATTGAAGTGAGTTATGCGCCC
The DNA here is from genome assembly GCA_964387855.1 of uncultured Bifidobacterium sp. Lineage (GTDB taxonomy): Bacteria > Actinomycetota > Actinomycetes > Nanopelagicales > Nanopelagicaceae > QYPT01. The sequence continues at coordinate 15,172 of CAYLYA010000012.1, read as the reverse complement.
AAGGGTTCCAAGAGTTGGCCGCATGTTGTCCTAGTCGGCAAAGGCATTACATATGACACCGGCGGCGTTTCCCTCAAGCGCCCTTACGAGAACATGATTGCGATGAAGAGCGACATGGCGGGATCCGCCGCAGTGTTGGGCGTCGTGAGTGCCATGCCAGAGATCAAGCCGAAGGCGCGTGTCACCGCGCTTCTCATGTGCGCCGAGAACGCGCTATCTGGCACTTCACAGCGACCCAGCGACGTAATTACTCAATACGGTGGAACAACTGTGGAAGTCATGAATACCGATGCCGAGGGACGCCTCGTATTGGCCGACGGACTTGCTTATGCCGACAAGCATTTGAATCCCGATTTTCTCATCGACGTGGCCACACTTACAGGGCATGCAACTCAGGGTCTTGGTCGACAATATGCAGCCATGTACACGCGGAACTCGGCGCTGGCTAAGGATCTTCACTCACATGGCGAGAAGACCGGTGATCGTGTCTGGCATATGCCCCTGCTCGACGATTACAAGATTGCCCTTGAAAGTTCTGTCGCGGATTTTTCGCACACAGCGGATAAGCCAAAGTTCGGTGGCGGCTCGGTCACCGCAGCTTTGTTCTTGGAGCATTTCGCCGGAGAGCGCAATTGGGTTCATTTCGATATTGCAGGGGCTGGTCGCAGCGATACTGATGCAGGGGAGAATCCCAAGGGCGGCACAGGCTTTGGTGTTCGGCTTCTCATAGAATGGATTGCGGGGCTGGAATGAGAGTTGACATGCACACATACTGCGAGACCTTTATCCCCGAGGACGAAGTCCTTGTTCGCGCGCGGGCACGTGGTGTCGAAGTTGGCGCAATAAATATCTCATCGGGTGCAGGCGCGTTTCTCCACTTCTTGGCCCACTTGATCTCGGCGCAGTCGGTAGTTGAAGTCGGAACAGGTTCCGGCGTGGGAAGTATCTGGCTCCTCCGAGGGATGATTGAAAACGGAACTCTGACGTCAATTGACAGCGAGGCAGAGCATGCACGCATCTCAAAGATTGCATTTGCTGAAGCAGAGATCTCTCCTCAAAGATTTCGATTGATTACAAACCCAGTCATGGATGTTATGAGCAAGTTGACCGACCGCGCTTATGACCTCGTAGTTCTGCGAAACGAACCAGAAGACTTGAGTTTCGCAATTGATGAGGCGCACCGAATTCTTCGCACAGGTGGGGTTCTGGCTATAGACAACTTCTTTGGCGGAGGAAAGGTCTCCGATCCTGCTCAGAGGGACCCCCGGACCATTGCTTTGCGCGATGCTGGCAAGAGTATTAAGTTGGCAAGTGCTACCTGGGTCCCCTCGCTCCTTGGCGTTGGTGACGGTCTATTGATCGCCACGAAACGATAGCCAAGGGTTCTAGGAAATCTACTGGCGTTCTCTCATTGAATTCTAGACAAGATCGTATTTGATACTTGATTGGTCAGATTTTCATCGCACTGCAAGGAGTCTAAATGGAGCCCTCGGAGTCCACGCCACCACCAAACACGCCAGCGCCATGGTGGTCGGAACCCGTGTACAAACCCAAGAAGGCCAGCATCCCTCTTGGCTCGGCAATTGCCCTCGCTGTTGTCGCCGGATTGGTGGGCAGTGCGGCCGGAGATTTCGCAACCAACGGCACCCTTCTTGGACATCGTGTGAATCTGGTTTCAGTATCGAAGAACATTGAACGCGCTCCAGACTCAGTCGCGGGAATCGCCCAACGTGTCCTTCCATCCGTGGTCTCAATCTCCACCGAGACGTCTTCGGGAAGCGCTACCGGATCTGGATTCGTCATTGAAAGTTCTGGATACATCCTGACTAACAACCATGTGGTTGACGAGGCAACAGGAAGCAATGCCATCACTGTCACGTTAAATAGCGGACGTACTTATGACGCAACAATTGTTGGGACTGATTCAGCCTACGATCTCGCTGTCCTAAAAATCACCGCAAGCAATCTTCCCGCCCTTCAATTCGGCGATAGCGACAAGATTCAAGTTGGTGACGCGGTTATCGCTGTTGGTTCCCCTCTTGGCCTTTCTGGCACCGTCACTTCGGGGATCATCAGCGCAAAGAATCGTGCCGTCTCTGCAGGCGGTTCAAGCGGTGAGAGTTCATTTATCAACGCACTTCAAACCGATGCTGCAATCAACCCAGGTAATTCGGGCGGTCCCCTTGTAGATGCAACTGGGGCAGTAATCGGAGTCAACTCGGCTATCGCGTCCCTTGGTTCATCGATTTCGGGTCAGTCAGGTTCCATCGGGCTTGGTTTCGCCATTCCAATCAATCAGGCGCGAAAGACTGCAAATCAATTGATAAAAACTGGCAAGGCCACCTACCCGATAATTGGTATTTCGCTTGATCTCAATTACGCGCAAGGCGGTGCAAAGATCTCGGATTCTCCCAAGGGTATTCGGGCCGGGGGTCCGGCTGCCACCGCGGGATTACTACCGGGTGACGTCATCACCAAATTCGATGGTAAGACCATCAATGGCCCGGATGAATTGATTGTCGCGGTGCGAGCCAAGAATGTTGGCGATCATGTCACTCTGACCTATCTTCGCGATGGGAAAGTCCACGATGCGAGCGTCACTTTGGCCGCCGCCCAGCCATAATCTGGAGAGGCTAGGCTCTACCTATGTTTTTTGACATTGGCGGAGGCGAGTTAATTGGCCTGGCGGTCCTCGCCCTGATCTTGGTGGGACCTGAGCGTCTGCCAAAACTGGCGTCAGAGGCTGCTTCGCTGATCCGTCGGGTTCAGCGGATCTCCCAGACTGCCACGAAGGAACTCCGTGAGAATCTGGGACCTGGCTTTGAGAATTTACAGCCAGCAGATTTGAACCCTAAGACTTTTATACGTAAACAACTCAACGATGCACTTGAGGAACAAGAAGAGCAATCACGTCCCCAACCAAAAATAGATCCGGATGTACTGTGACCACATTAGAAAAGATTGAAAGCGCCCTCGAGCAAGTTCAAGATCCAGAATTGCATCGACCGCTCACTGAGTTGGGAATGATTGAGTCGGTTGATTTCGAATCGGGGACCGTCAAGATTAAAGTGCTCCTCACTATTTCGGGCTGTCCGATGCAAGATCGCCTCAAATCCGATGTGACGGCCGCCCTGAAGAGCATCGACGAAGTCGAAGATGTCATTTTGAGTTTTGGTGTGATGTCAGAGAGGCAACGCGATAACGTCAAGAAGATTCTCCGAAATGGCCGGGAGAAATTCATTCCTTTCGCTCAGCCCGAGTCGCGCACTCGCGTTGTGGGCATCGCCTCCGGCAAGGGCGGAGTGGGCAAGTCATCTCTTACCGTGAACCTGGCTGTTGCTGCCGCTCAAAAAGGATTGCGTGTTGGAATCCTTGACGCAGACGTTTACGGTCATTCGATCCCACGTTTGATGGGGCTGATGGGGCAGCGTCCTACTGCCATTGATCAGATGTTCATCCCTTTGGAGGCATACGGCGTAAAGACCGTCTCTATGGAAATGTTCAAGCCGGAGCGCTCTGATCCCGTGGCCTACCGTGGGCCGCTGCTTCACCGCGTTCTAGAGCAACTCCTCAGTGACGCCTACTGGGGGGATTTGGATCTTCTCTTTATCGACCTGCCACCTGGAACCGGTGACTTGGCCATCTCCCTTGGCCAGTTGATCCCGGCATCAGAGATTATTGTGGTGACCACCCCGCAAGTTGCCGCTGCAGAGGTTGCCGAACGAGCTGGTCGAATTGCCCATCAGATCAAGCAACATGTAGTCGGTGTCATTGAGAATATGTCGGATTTTCCATGTCCTAAGTGCGGAGAGCCGATATCGCTCTTTGGTACAGGCGGGGGAGAGGAAACGGCAGAGCGACTTTCGTTGTTGGTCGGAGCGAATGTTCCGCTTCTTGGAAAGGTTCCCTTCAACATTGAACTTCGCACAGGAGGCGATTCTGGCTCACCCATCATTTTATTTGACCCTGAATCGCTAGTTTCGAAAGCCATCTCAGAAATTGCTGCGCAATTGATCGTGCGAAGCAAATCACTGATTGGCGTGCCGCTAGGTTTTGCTTGATGGAAGTTTCATCAAGGCCAAATCAGATCACCAGTCACACTGCCATACCTGCTCGTCCTGACTTGATTCGCCTGGGGGTCGGAATCCTCGGAATCGGAACTTCTGGTCCTCTTATCGCGTTGAGCACTATGCCAATTGCTACCTTGATCTTCTGGAGGAATCTGGGCGGAGCAATCGTTACTGCGCCATTCGCGCTTCGACATCGACAGTGGAAGCAGCGCGTCGGGATGAAGTGGTCGATCTTGGCCGGGGTTCTCTTGGCGCTGCATTTTTGCGGTTTCTTCCTGTCAATGAGAATGACCAGCGTCGCTGCGGGTACCGCGATCGTTGCTCTTCAACCGATTTTTGCAGCCTTGTTTGTTAAGTTTTCAGGTGGCCATATTCCATCTCGTGCCTGGCTTGGCATGGTTGTAAGTTTTGCTGGAGTGCTACTGATCTCTGGTGTCGATCTGCATATCTCATTGCGATCATTTCTCGGCGACCTCGCCTCGTTTGTTTCTGCAGCTCTTGCGGCGTTATACATGATGGCCGGCTCCAGAGCTCAAGAGACAATCGAGACCACGACCTACACAACGGTTGCCTACTTCGTTTGCGCAATCACGGTGCTTCCAATTTCCCTCTTTACTGGCGTTGGCATAATTCACTTCTCGGCAAGGGAGTGGTGGATTGTTGTCGGCTTGATCCTTGGGGCGCAAATCCTCGGGCACACGATGTTCAACTCCGCGCTTAAGCGAGTTTCGCCTGCCATTGTTTCCCTGATCATCTTCTTCGAGGTGCCGACAAGCGCAATCCTTGCCTTTTGGTGGCTTGACCAGAAGCCGGCGCTGGGTGTCTTTCCTGGGATCGCCATGATCTTGATCGGGTGCACTCTGGTCGTTCTTCGAACGAAGCCATCCCGTATGGAGTCGTTGACGTGATAGACCTCCACACGCATACAACGTGCAGCGACGGCACGGATACCCCTCGTGCGTTGATAAATATGGCTCTTTCGCAGGGGGTAGAAGTTATTGCCCTTACAGATCATGACACGGTCGCCGGTTGGGAAGAGGCAATATCTGCATTGCGTGGAGAGATTGAGTTGGTTCTTGGCGCAGAAATATCTTGTTTGACCGAGGCCGGCACAAGTGTGCACATGCTGGGGTTGCTCTTTGATGGGACCAACCAAGACATGCTTTCAATGTTGGAACAGACTCGGGATGATCGGGTTCCACGGATGATCAAGATGATCGAGCTTCTCAATGACGCGGGTATTCATGTTTCGATGCAGGACGTAGAAGAGGTGATGCCGCATGGGGCGACGATGGGTCGTCCTCATCTTGCTGACGCAATGGTCAAGCGAGGACTCATCTCATCGCGCGACGAGGCTTTCAAAGACTTGCTCAATAACGAATCACAATTCTACGTAGCCCACGTTGCTCCGACTCCCGAGGCCGCTATCGCTCAGATACGGGCCGCTGGTGGAGTGGCGGTGATTGCGCACCCTTTTGCTTCGCGGCGTGGGGAGACATTGCAGGCAGATGCTTTTACTTCGCTGGTGCATGCGGGGCTCAACGGGATTGAAGTAGACCATAGGGATCAGAACAACGAAGAGCGAGAGACGTTGCGAAGGATTGCTCAAGAACTCGACCTTGTGGTGACTGGCTCAAGCGACTATCACGGTACGGGGAAACTAAATAGATTAGGGGAGTGCACGACCAATCGTGAGCAGTGGGAAAAGTTGGAATCGTTAGCCGACAAGAGGCGAGTAGTAAGGGCGGGCAAATCGTGAACGTTGGACAGATCAGTACCGTGACATTCACAATTCAGGCATTCGTCACCCTTCTTGTGATTATGGACCCTCCTGGCGCAGTGCCGATCTTCCTGGCCCTTGTCAGCGACAGGACCGCCAAAGTCCGAAGAAGGCTTGCTTTGCAGGCTGCTGGCGTTTCGCTCATCGTCATAGCAACGTTCGCATTCTTTGGACGCTTCATTCTCGATTATTTGAACGTCTCCATTCAGGCATTGCAGGCCGCAGGAGGCTTGCTGCTTCTTCTTATTTCGTTGGAGTTGCTGACGGGCAAGCAATCTGTAGAAACCGATAACAAGGATGCCAACATTGCTTTGGTTCCTCTCGGCACGCCGCTTTTGGCAGGACCTGGGGCGATCGTTGCAACGATGATCTTTGTCCAGAATGCTCACGGTGCTGCGCGAATCACCGGCCTTGCTATTGCCGTGGTGGCTGTTCATCTGGTGATCGCGCTGGCATTGCTCACGTCGACTTCTCTGCTTCGTCTTGTGCGCGAAGCAGGCATAACACTTATTGCAAGGATTGCAGGTCTATTGCTTGCAGCGATCGCAGTTCAAATGATTGTTGAAGCAATCAAAGGCTTCGCTGCAAACTGGTAATACTTAACTCGTTGCGCTTTTGAATTTCTTTGTGCGAGTCCTGGTTCTTTCCGTCTTGACTCGAGAGGGCGCGGCAAGTTTGGGTGCATGATGATCCTGCTTCTTCGGCGCAGCGGCTTTCTTTTCAGGCTGTGTGGCCCGCACTTTCTTCAAGCGGCCCGTGGAGCCGACAGGAATCTTCATGGATGTAAAGAGATGGTCGGAGGACGAGTACGTTTCAACGGGCTCATCAAGACCGAGCTTGAGGGATTGGTTGATAAGACTCCAACGGGCCATGTCATCCCAGTCGACAAATGTGACACCGATTCCGTGGGCGCCTGCTCTGGCCGTGCGGCCGATTCGGTGCACGTAGGTCTTGTCATCCTCTGGACACTGGTAGTTGATGACGTGGGTGATTCCCTCGATATCAATGCCTCTAGCGGCAACGTCTGTTGCCACAAGCACATCTGACTTGCCCGCCTTGAAGTCGGAGAGGGCCTTTTCCCGCGCGCTCTGACCGAGATCTCCGTGGATGGCCGCCGCGTTGAAACCACGTTCCAGTAGATCATCGGCAGTCTTCTGGCAGGTTCGCTTGGTGCGGCAGAAGACCATGGTCGGGCCTCTACCTTCGGCTTGCAGAATTCTTGCGAGCATCTCGATTTTGTCGAGGGCGTGGGCTCGGAGTACATGCTGTTCTACACGGGAAACGACGGCGCTCTCGTCGTCGTTTTCCTGGGTGCGAATATGAACAGGCTGGGACATGAATCGTCTTGCTAAGGCAATGATGTCCCCGGGCATGGTCGCCGAAAAGAGCATCGTCTGCTGCCGAATCGGCGTGCTTGTAAAGATCTTTTCTACATCTGGCAAGAAACCGAGATCCAACATCTCATCGGCCTCATCAAGAACAAGCCGTGCCACTTTGTTCAATTTCAATTTTCCTTGACGGTAAAGGTCGAGCAGGCGACCTGGTGTTCCGACGACAATCTCTACGCCGACCTGGAGTTGGTCGATCTGAGGCTCGAAAGCGCGACCGCCGTAGACTGCGATGACGCGGATGCCTCGGGCTTTTGCGAGCTGATCAATATCTTTGGCCACTTGCACGCAGAGTTCGCGGGTTGGGACAACGACTAACGCCTGTGGCAACCCTTTATGTGCGAAGTCCGCCCACTCCAAATCTTTTGGCGCGATGACTCGTTCAATCAGAGGAATGCCGAAGGCAAGTGTCTTTCCAGTTCCTGTTTTGGCCTGACCGATGACATCGCCGTCGCTTAAGGCGATGGGCAGAACCATCTCCTGGATCGCGAAAGGGGCGACGAAGCCGTTCTGATGGAGCGCGTCAATTGTTTCCTTACGAAGAGGAAGTTCGGCAAAAGTAATGGACACCTTAATCCGTGCCGAAACCGACGCGGCGCTCTGCCTGCTCGCCAATTTCCACAAAACCGATTTTGTCGGCAGGGACAATGATTTCTTTCCCGCGAACGTCGCTAAGGACGAGTGGAGATCCGGCGGCGATGGCTGAGGTCACGGCGCTACGAATCTCATCAACACCAGATGGGCATTCAAATGAGAGTTCGGTAGAGATATTTGTGACTGCTATGCGGACTTCAGCTTTGTGATTGCCCGTCGATTTCTTTGAACTCATGCTCAAATCCTACCGAGTGGGACTCTTGATTGCCGAATTACGATTATTTAACGCTCATCCGTGCGAGGAAATCCTGAAATACCACGCCATATGAGGTTGGAAACAAGATCAGTGGCCTGCTCACGAGTGAGTTTGCTGTCTCTATCCAGCCAATGGCGTGCGGTGACCTGGGCGCTTCCGATAAGACCTACCCCGAGCAACATGGCAGCTTCTTCCGGTAAGCCAGTGTCCAAAGAAATTACCGCACTCACCGCTGCAGCACAGTCATAGGTCATGCGTGTGAGGCGCTCCCTGACTGCTGGTTCGACGTTCATGTCGCTTTCGAAAAGGAGACGAAATGCCTCGCCCTCGCTGTCGATGAAGTTGAAGTAGGCCTCGACGGTCGCGATGACGCGATTGGCATTTTCGGGAGTCGAAGCAATGGCCTTTTGAATTGTGAAGACCAGAGAATCGATGTGCAGGTCGAGAACGGCCAAATAGAGTTCGAGTTTGGATGGGAAGTGCTGATAGAGCACTGGTTTACTGACGCTGGCGTGGTCTGCGATTTCGTCCATCGCCGCGGCGTGGTAACCGGCTGCGGTGAAGACCTCCAAGGCCGCGCTGAGGAGTTGTGCTCGGCGTTCATCCCGGGGCAGGCGCGCTTTATTCTCGGTCTTGCCCTCGCTTGTACTCATCGGGCATATGGTACGGGGAATTCTTAGCCTTCGGGAACGGTTATATGACCTAAATTGTCAGTACATGGCTAGTGCGACACAATGGCGCACCTAGATCGATACCGACATAGATCCATATGAGGGATGTCCACATGAAGGTTCCGCCACTCGTTTCCCCGGGTCCTGCGCTCACCGTCGACGAAGTGCGCCGCTATAGCCGCCACCTGATAATTCCCGATGTAGCGATGGCCGGACAGCAAAGACTTATGAACGCCAAGGTGCTCTGTGTTGGCGCCGGCGGCCTCGGTTCACCTGCACTGATGTACCTCGCCGCGGCAGGAGTTGGAACCCTCGGAATTGCCGAGTACGACACGGTGGATGAGTCCAACTTGCAGCGCCAGATCATCCATGGTCAGTCAGATATCGGCAAAAGCAAGGCACTCAGCGCGAAAGAGAAGATCGCCGAGATCAACCCCAATGTAAAGGTGAATATTCACGAGGAACGAATTGACGTTTCGAACGTACTCGAATTGTTCGCCCAATACGACTTGATCGTTGACGGTACAGACAATTTCGCAACTCGCTATCTCGTCAACGATGCCTGCGTCATTTTGAACAAACCATATGTGTGGGGATCTATCTATCGCTTTGACGGACAGGCCAGCGTTTTCTGGGCCGAATACGGTCCGTGCTACCGATGCCTCTATCCGGAACCGCCTCCTCCGGGAATGGTTCCAAGCTGTGCTGAAGGCGGAGTCCTTGGAGTGCTGTGCGCCTCGATCGGGTCAATCCAGACAACCGAGGCGATAAAGTTGATCACCGGTATCGGCGAACCTCTCATCGGCTCACTCATGATCTATGACGCCCTCGAGATGTCGTATCGAAAGATCAAAGTGCGCAAGGATCCTAACTGCCCCGTGTGCAGCGAGAATGCAACGCAAACCCAACTCCTTGAGGACTACGAGGCATTCTGCGGAGTCCTTACCGAAGGTGCCGAAATCGCAGTCAAGGACTCCACGATTACCGTGACGGAACTCAAGTCGATGTTGGACAATGACGAGAATATCTATCTCATCGACGTCCGCGAACCTAGTGAGTGGGACATTGTCCGAATCCCTGGTGCGACGTTGATCCCCAAGCAGGAATTTTTGGACGGACGAGCATTGGCCAAACTCCCGCAAGACAAGCAGATCATCCTTCACTGCAAGGGCGGTGTGCGATCAGCGGAGTGCTTGGCGATCGTGAAGAGCGCAGGGTTCACCGATGCCGCCCATGTCAGTGGCGGCGTAATCGCATGGGTAAAGCAGATCGATCCGACATTGCCGGTGTATTGATATGTCTCCACGCCCGTATTCTGGATATCGGATGCTGCTTGTTCACGCGCATCCCGACGATGAAACCATCAACAACGGCGCAACGATGGCTATGTACCAGGACCTCGGAGTGCAAGTCACCCTCGTCACATGCACGCGCGGTGAAGAGGGCGAAGTTCTCGTTCCCGGCTTGAGCCACTTAGCAAGTTCTGAAAGTGACCAGTTAGGTGATCACCGAATTACCGAACTTGCCGCTGCAATGAAAGAGCTCGGAGTCCATGACTTTCGATTCCTGGGCGATGAAAGAAAGAGATTTCGCGATAGCGGAATGATGGGCACCGAGCCGAATAATCGTCCTGATGTCTTCTGGCAGGCAGATCTGGATGAAGCCGCAAAACTTCTTGTTGACGTTATTCATGAAGTCCGACCGCATGTTCTCCTGACATACGACGAAATCGGTGGCTACGGCCACCCAGACCACATACAGGCGCATCGGGTAGCGATGCGCGCGGTCCAATTGGCCGACAAATGGAAAGTCCCCAAGGTGTATTGGAACGCCATTCCAAAATCTGTGATTGCCCGAGGTATCGAGGAGATGAAGAAGATCGGTTCGAGTTTCTTCGGCGCTGATAGTGCAGATGACATCCCATTCGCGAAGGATGATGCGCTTGTAACCGCGGCTATTGATGGAAGTGAATATGTGGACCGCAAAATGGCCGCAATGAAAGCGCACGAGACCCAGATCGCACTGGACGGTCCCTTCTTTGCGTTATCGAATAATCTCGGAAACCAAGTATGGGGTCAGGAGTATTACACCCTCGTTCAAGGCACTCCTTCGGCGCCTTTTGACAAGGATGGAAGAGAAACAGATCTTTTCGCCGGAATTACGCCCTGATTATCATCTGATGAAACTCGTTGGAGCTTTTGTGTGGGGCGGGGTTCTGGGTGCAGCTTCAGTGTTGCTCCACGGCGCCTATGTGCCTTTTGGATTGATTCTGGCATTGCTTGGAAGTGGGCTCGGAATCTGGCTTCTTGGACGTGGATGGGGGTTGCGTCGTTACAAAGTTCTAGCAGCTATCGGATGGGCATTTGCGACCTTGATCGGCAGCTCACCAGGCGTCGGCGGAGAACTGCTAGTACAAGGCAACTTCGCAGGTAATGCCCTTGTGATTGCTGGTTTAGCAATGCTTGTCTTTGCCGTTGTCTCACCGGTTTGATCTAGCGCCACTGCCAATCTTGGCCGGTCGGCGAATCTTTGATGATCAACCCTTGATTCTCCAAGAGATCGCGTAAACGATCGCTCTCTGACCAGTTCTTTTGTGCTCGCGCAGTGGCGCGTTCGGCTAGGAGGGCTTCCTGTTCAGGACTGAGTTCCTTTGCTACTTCTTCGCGTGCCAGATCAAGACCGAGCACGAGATCGGCAAAAAGGAAGTGACCGACTTTCTCGTTGACGCTCAAGAGTGAGTCCTTCTCAATCGCACGGATTATTTGAATTGCCCGTGGCGTATCCAAATCAGAGCAGAGTGCTTCCAAGAACTTTTCATGAGCTAGTGGGACCGCATGGATCGATTGATTGACAAGGGCTCGCCACCTGCGCAAGGTCTCATTGGCCGTTGCGATTGTTTCCCACGTCAGGTCCATCTGGCTTCGGTATCGGTTTTCAAGGAATACCAGACGCAGAGCGAGTGGATCGAAGCCTCTTTCCACGATGTCATTGAGCAGCACGACATTTCCCGCACTCTTGGACATCTTGCGACCTTGAAAGAGCAAGTGCTCGCCGTGCACCCAGAGATCAACTGTCTCGTCTCCCGCAACGGCATTTGATTGTGCACGTTCATCCTCGTGGTGAGGAAAGCGAAGGTCTATTCCACCGACGTGGACATTCACATGTCCTTCGAGAAAATGCAGAGACATAGCCGAGCACTCGATATGCCAACCTGGAAAACCTGGACCCCATGGAGAGTCCCATATCAACTCTTTTCGATCGCCAGCAGATTTCCAGAGCGCCCAATCTGCGTGAAATTTCTTGACCCCATCATCGTGGTATTCATAGCGGTGCCCGGGTTTGAGCGCATCCAGACGGTTGCCGCTGAGTTCTCCGTAACCAGCAAACGAGACAGCATCGAAATACACCGAGCCGTCGCTGCCGACATAGGCGTTTCCGCGAGCAATCAACTTCGAGATCAGATCTTGCATGAGCGGGATGCATTCGCTTGCTTTCGGGTAACGATCTGCTGGAAGAATATTCAACGCTGCAAGATCTGCATGGAATCGCTCTTCGTATTTTCTTGCAACTGATAGTGGATCAATGTGCTCGGCTTTGGACTGAGCAAGTAATTTATCTTCGCCCTCGAAGTCCTCGCTCATGTGCCCAACATCAGTGATGTTCTGGATGATGGAGACGCGGTATCCGAGAGTGTGCAAAGTTCTGCGTATAAGGTCTGAAAGCAAGAACGTGCGCAGATTCCCGACGTGCGCGTCGCGATAGACGGTAGGTCCGCAGCAATACATTCTGACCAAACCCTTAGTGTCCTTTACCGCGACCACTTCTCGGCTCTTCGTGTCGTAGAGGCTGAGTTTTGTGGTCAGCATTGGCTTTCTTTCACAGTAGGCGCAAGCAATCGATATTTGTATGCATGGTGAAGGGTGAAACCCATCTTCTTGTATAAGGCGATCGCAGTCGCATTCTTGGAATCGACTTGCAGCAAGGCCTTGTTGGCGCCCTCTTTTATTGACTCATTCAAAAGAATCGTAATTAGGTCTTTGCTCAATCCTTGACCACGATAATCGGGACGCACGAAAAGCCTTGTCAGGACAGTCCACGTATCGATTACAGCTGCACGTCCTGCTGCAACGAGTTCGTCGCCAACTCTCAATCCCGCATAGATCGCAGGATAGCGTTCCATGATCTCTCGGACGCCCTCGTCTTTTTGAAGATGGATCCACTCATCACTTGGCGCAGTGGAAAGTTCCCACGTGCCAATATCTTCCTTGGCAAGTTCGCCCATCGCAATGTCGGCAACCATCACGTGGACGATGATCTTCTCAGTCCACCCTTTGCTCTCAAGCAATACGTCTAGTTCGACTTGCGTCGGCAACGTGATGTGAAAGGCAGGAACAAGGTTGCGTTCCTTGTAGAAGGCAACGACTTTCTCGATAGCTACTTCCATCTCAATATGTGGCTCGCCGAGGGCCAGAACAGAGTTGGCGCGCATTGTAAATTTGCCCGTAGCGCGGAGCAGCCAGTCACCAAGGGGAACTTGTTCGGTCGCTGGCCATGTTGCAGAGGCTGCTCGTTCAATCTCGTTGATGCGAAGTGAGAGAGGGGAGCCTTTGCCTGCACGTTCTACGCGCGGTGGGATCTTTCGCCAAAGGGCGATTCGATCAGGATCAAAGCTCACGATCGAGCCATCACGTTTTCGAATGGATGTTGGAGACTCCAATATTCCGAGGATGTCTCGATAGCCTCCATTGGGATCATGCATCCGTACGGTCATCCGCTTGCCGACGTCATCGACCCCTGGTCGATCAGCAGGAGGGGTGAGAGGCATGACACAACGATAACTTGGCAGGAGCGGGCCGTGGAGTGCCAAAATCGCCCCTACGCGCCGTGAGGATTAGAATGACGGCACTGACCACATGGAGGTATGCCTTGACTTACATAATTGCAGAGCCTTGTATCGATGTGAAAGACAAGTCTTGCATCGAAGAGTGCCCGGTTGATTGCATCTATGAGGGCGCTCGCATGCTCTACATACAGCCCGATGAGTGTGTGGACTGCGGTGCATGTGAACCTGTCTGTCCAGTCGAGGCGATCTACTACGAGGATGACGTTCCATCGCAGTGGAAGGATTATTCGAAGGTCAACACTGAATTCTTCGTGGAACTTGGGTCTCCAGGAGGAGCCAGCAAAGTCGGAATCACAAACAGCGACCACCCTATTGTTGCCGCTGCTCCGCACAAAGAAGATTAAGAAGCTAGCCGCTGTTACTGCCTGATTTTCCATGGGACGCGTTGGCGCCTTATGGTCAACGCGCCCGTCAGCATCCCCGAGGGATAGTCGATCTATCTGTCGGCACGCCCGTTGATCCGACTCCCGAATTTATTCAAGCGACTCTGCGTGAGAGCACAAATGCGCCTGGCTACCCCCTGACCGCAGGGACTCAGGAGTTGAGAACAGCAATCCATGATTGGGCTACACGGCGCTTGGGTGCAACTGGCGAATTCGATGTGCTGCCTCTGATTGGCTCGAAGGAACTCGTTGCGTGGTTGCCCACTCTCCTTGAGGCAAAGAGTGTTCTCTTTCCAGAGATCGCTTATCCAACCTATAGCGTCGGGGCGATTCTTGGATCAGCCGTTGGCACGGCGGTCTCGATCGACCCGAGTACGTGGCCCGATGCCGATCTTGCTTGGATAAATTCACCGTCCAACCCGACAGGCCGCGTCCATACTGATGATGAAATGCTTTCGGTGATCAATTGGGCGAGGATTTCAGGGGCAGTGTTGGTCTCAGATGAGTGTTATTTGGAATTCGGTCACACAGTTGAACCGGTTTCGATACTCAGCTTCACGGGTGGCAACAACCAGAATATTCTTGCTGTGCACTCATTATCCAAGCGTTCGTCGATGGCGGGCTATCGCGCAGGATTCATTATCGGCGACGTTGAATTGATTGCAAGGTTGAGGGAAGTACGAAAGCACGCGGGGATGATCGTTCCACTGCCTGTGCAGAAGGCGATGGTCACGGCCCTTTCTGACGACGTGCACGTGGCGCAACAGCGCGAGAGGTACAACTCCCGCCGCGAGAGGTTGGCGCCAGCATTGCGTAACGTTGGTTTTGAAATTGAAGAATCACGGGCAGGCCTCTATATATGGTGTACTCGTCATGAGCGCGACTGGGATTCCATTTCCTGGCTTGCAGAGCTAGGAATTTTGGCGACCCCTGGCTACTTCTATGGAACCAAGGGAGACCACCACATTCGCGTTGCGCTAACCGCGACAGATGCCAATATCGATGAAGCAGTTATGCGATTGACACAGGCCGCATCGGAGAAACGACCGTGATATCCCCGGTTGTCGATTATGCGTGGTTGAAAGAGCATGAAAATGAGGCGAGATTGGTGGACGTGCGTTGGTACC
>CAYLYA010000011.1:0-61384 GCA_964387855.1 uncultured Bifidobacterium sp. | reverse complement strand
GCCGAACATCCTTTATAGAAAGGGGCACTTTTAATTAAGTGCCCCTTTTCTATTTGTATGGCATTTGCAACTTAGGATTTAGAGATAGAGAACTATCCACTCGGAATGGAGTTACAGGACATGGAATCACGGCGCCCACCTTCTAAAGGCGGGTCATCTCGTCCAACTTCAAGACCATCTTCCGGACGACCATCGTCTGGCCGTCCTGGGCGACCATCGGGGACTTCTTCAAGTGGAAGGCCATCATCTAGTCGTCCGTCTTCAAGCTCGTCGCGTCCACAAAGTAGTTCAGATCGAAGTGGACAACCAACATCAGATCGTCCGCGTTCGACAGCGCCTCGCGGCGGTAGACCAGATCGTGCTGGCGCAACGCGTCCAGGAATTTCCAAATCCGCAACAGATCGCGGTGGACGTCCAGTCTCACCGCGAACACCCATGGGTCGGTCAAACGATCCGACGCGTTTTCGTCCGCGAATTGTTGAACCGTTAATCCCGGATGAAGTTACCGGTGAAGAACTAGAGAAGACGGCAAGAGCCGAATTACTTTCCCTGTCTGCAGACAATGCAAAGGTTGTCGCCCGACACTTGGTATGCGTCGGATTGTTTATTGATTCAGATCCAGAGCGCGCGTATTTGCACGGGATGGCAGCTGCGCACCATGCGGGACGCCTTGCTGTTGCACGCGAAACCGCAGGCTATGCAGCCTATAGGGCGGGAAAATATGAGGTTGCGTTGCGCGAGCTCAGGGCTGCCTTCAGAATCTCCGGAGATGTCTCTACATGGCCGGTTATGGCTGATTGTGAGCGGGGTCTAGGCCGGCCAGAGAAAGCGCTGGAAATGGCTGGATCTCCTGAGGTTTCAAAACTCGAGAAGGCCGAAGAAATTGAAATGCGAATTGTTGCCGCCGGTGCGCGAAGGGACTTGGGACAACTCGATGCGGCCGTCACTACTCTTACATGTCGCGAGTTGAAGACCGAGAATGCTGAGTGGTCGGTTCGTCTGCGGTATGCCTATGCGGATGCTCTCCATGCTGCAGGGCGTTTAACAGAAGCAAAAGAATGGTTTCGAAAATGCGCCGCGGTCGACACTGAGGATTCCACAGACGCCGCCGAAAGGGCTGAGTAGTTCACACCCTCGAGTTTCCACACATGTCGTTTTCCCTCGCAGTGAATCTGTCAGCATTTCATTAGAGCCTTTCCATCTACGTTCAACTCGATGGAAAGAGGCTCAGTCATGAAGAAGGTCGCAAGCACTGTCGAAAAAGATGAGAACGATTCGCTAAATGAAGTTCTGCTTCGAGGCAGGGTCTCCGGGGAACCCCACGAGAAAGAATTGCCAAGTGGTGATCACGTGGTTGAGTTCCGTATCGTCATCCCTCGAAAGACCCGTGAAGGTGTAGATACTCTTGATATTGCGGCCTGGACATCTAGGGCCAGGCGCATAGGTCTGACACTCAAAGCAGATGAGTGGGTGGAAATATCCGGCGCGATTCGACGTCGATTTTGGCAGGCACCTAGTGGTCTTGCCAGTCGATGGCAGATAGAAGCAAGCGCAATCTCTAGAATTTAGGTACCGTAATGCTCTAGAGATGAGTAGGGGACCATGGCAAACGATATTTTCAGCACACTCCGTGTATATCTTTCCAAGCTGACCGAGGGTGAGCACACCCCTGCGGAGGTTCTTGCATCGGTAAATGCGTGGCTGCGTGAAAGCGGAGAAAGCATTAAGGCCAAGATTGAGGAAGAAGTAGAGCACGCTGTTGCCAAGAGAGGCTTTGTGAAGCAGGCCGATTTTGATCAATTGAAAATGGAAGTGGATGCCCTTCGCACAACTTCGAAGGCACCAAAGAAGAGCGCAATCAAGAAGCCTGCAGCGAAGAAGGTTGCCACGGCAAAACCCAAAGCAGCGAAGAAAGCCGCACCGAAAGGGGCTAAGAAATGAGCGAGCTCAACGAAACCACCGATATTCTCACTTCCGTGAAGTCAGAACTCGATCAGATTGATGATCTTGCCGTGGGGGAGCATGCCCAGCACCTTGAAAATGTGCACCGTACATTGGAAACTGCACTCTCCACAATCGATGGTCTTTAGTACTTAGGACATGAAGACCCGTTTAGATGCCGAACTCGTTCGTCGAGGTTTGGCTCGCTCTCGTGAGCACGCTGCCGACTTGATTGAATCTCGATCAGTGATAGTTCGCGGAATTCCTGCTTCAAAACCAGCAACCCAGGTTGATGCAGAGACTTCGATCATCGTGCAGGGCGATCGCGATGATTTCGTCTCGCGGGGAGGCCATAAGTTGGCCGGGGCTCTCGATGCCTTCAAGGATATTGTTGTTGAAGGCAAGAAGTGTCTTGACGCGGGAGCTTCGACTGGAGGATTTACAGATGTGCTTCTGCGCAGAGGCGCGTCGCAAGTTGTAGCAGTAGACGTTGGGTATGGACAGATGGCGTGGGAACTCCGTCAAGATCCGCGGGTAATTATTCTCGATCGCACTAATATACGACACCTGACCAGCGAGATGGTGGGGGAGCCTGTTGATCTTGTTGTCGCAGACCTTTCTTTTATCTCATTGACCCTGGTCCTTCCAGCGTTGGCCGCTGTTTCCAAGGCGGATGCTGACTTTGTTCTGATGGTTAAGCCACAATTCGAAGTTGGCCGTGAGAGGTTGGGCGCGGGAGGCGTGGTTCGAGATGTTGCTCTTCGGCGCTCATCAGTACTAGATGTTGCCGGATCTGCATTAGAACTTGGACTCGGAACAATGGGAATTGCTGCTAGTCCACTGCCTGGCCCTGCTGGCAATGTTGAATATTTCTTGTGGCTGCGATGGGGTGCGGACCATATTGATGAGGAAGCGGTAGATCGGGCAATTGCAGAGGGTCCGCGATGACATCGCGCAGGTCGATACTTTTCATCATAAATCCAAATCGCGAGGATGCAACTACAGCAGTGCTTGATCTTGCAAAGCAATTCGCGAAAGCCGGTTTCGCTTTGTACACGACGAGCGAAACGGAAATTGACGGGCTTATTCCGATTACAGATGAGGTTCTGGCTGAAGTTGAAATCGCCATCGTTTTGGGTGGCGATGGAACTATGCTCAGAGCCGCAGAGGCCGTCCGCGGAACCCAAATTCCACTGCTGGGGGTGAATTTGGGACGAGTCGGCTTCCTTGCTGAAGTTGAGAAGCCTTCCTTGGGTGAGATTGCCTCGGCTGTGATCGCACGCAACTTCCTGACTGAAGAACGCATGGTCCTTGCGTACTCTGTTGAGCGTGCCGATCATGAGATTTCATCGGGCTGGGCGCTTAACGAAGTGACTATCGAACGAAGTGAAACAACAATGGTGGAACTTTTCGTTCAGATCGATCACCGTCCACTCTCGCGTTGGGGATGCGATGGCCTCATCTGTTCCACCCCGACCGGCTCAACGGCATATGCATTTTCTGCCGGCGGGCCAATAGTCTGGCCGGAGGTCAAAGCACTTCTCGTTCTTCCCATCTCGGCGCACGCGCTCTTTTCAAAGCCGATGGTGGTTTCTCCAGAATCCAAGATCGTCATTGATGTCGAGTCGAGTCACGCGCTTCTTTCGGCGGATTCGCGCAGAAAGTTTTCACTCCGACAAGGGGACAGGATCACCTTAACGAGAGATCTAGATACTGTGCGCCTCGCACATGTCAAAGAAATTCTCTTTACCGATCGCCTGGTTGCAAAGTTCAAGCTCCCTATTGAAGGCTGGCGCGGTGAGTGAACGCTCTGAGCTAGAGGAGATATCCATCCGCGGTCTCGGCGTCATCGAGGAAGCGACCCTTGAATTGGGCCCGGGGTTCACTGTTCTCACTGGTGAGACCGGCGCCGGCAAGACAATGGTTCTTACGGCGCTCTCTTTGGTTCTTGGCGGCAAGGCCGACTCCTCCCTAGTCCGCAAAGGCCGCGACCGCCTAGTTGCCAGTGCGACTTTCAAGGTTCAGTCAAAAATTGAAG
Organism: uncultured Bifidobacterium sp.; assembly: GCA_964387855.1. Classification (GTDB taxonomy): domain Bacteria; phylum Actinomycetota; class Actinomycetes; order Nanopelagicales; family Nanopelagicaceae; genus QYPT01. The sequence continues at coordinate 57,405 of CAYLYA010000011.1, read as the reverse complement.
AGTTTGCAGAAGCTAAAGGTGCCGTGGCCGAGAATGGCGAATTAATACTTACTAGAACGTTGAACTCCGAAGGCAAGAGCAGGGCATCAGCGGGCGGAGTCTCCGTTCCAGTCAGTGTGCTATCCGAACTCGGCGAAGAGTTGATCGAGATTCACGGTCAAGCGGCGAGTATGAGCATCACAAAAGTTGCCAAACAGCGGGAGATTCTTGATCGATACGCGGGCACACAATTCACCGAAGTCCATGACCATTACAAGGCGGCCTTTGATGCTTACAACAGCCTGAAAGCCAAAATTTCAGCCCTCAAGACCAACACGGCCTCTCGTGAGAAGGAGATTGCGGCTCTTCAGGAATTCTCCAATGCATTTAAGAAGGTCAAGCCTCTCCCGGGAGAAGCCAGTGCGCTTCTTGTTGAGATCACTCGGCTTTCCTCAGTTGAGTCGCTTCGGACATCAGTGGGTGAGTCTGTATCTTTGTTGCTTGCCGAAGAGTCAGGCGTGGTCGATGCGTTGGCGGCCACGAAACGAAATCTTGAGACGGTTGCCGACAAAGATCCGCTCATTAGCGAAATTCTTGCGGCGGTCACGGACAGCTTCTTCCAACTTTCCGAGGCAGCACAATCTGCTCATATCTACCTCGAAGATCTTGAAGCGGACCCCCAGAGATTGGATATCGCGCACGCAAGACGAGCCGAACTTAATTCCTTCCTAAAGAAGTACTCCTCTTCGGATGAGGCCGATGATCAAATAGTTGAAGTGATAAGACGCCATGAGCTCGTAGCGGAGTCAATCGCGGATCTGACAGGAGGCGAAGACCGCTTGGCGCAGATGCAAGAGGAACTCGAGCTACTCTTTCAGCAATTGTGTTCGCGGGCTCAGATACTTTCTGAAGTTCGACAGGATTTTGCTACTCAACTTTCGCAATCGGTCACGAAAGAAATCCACATGCTCTCCATGCCTCATACACAATTTTTTTGCAAACTGACCTCACCCGATTACTCGCAGTCGTTGAGTCCTTCGACCTTTTCAATCACTGGCGCTGACGAAGTGGCCATGTTGATTCAAGCCCATCGAGATGGACCTCTCGTTCAGATTGCCAAGGGCGCAAGCGGCGGAGAACTCTCACGCGTGATGCTCGCACTCGAAGTTGTTCTTGCAGAATCTGAGCCCGTAGGAACGTATATTTTTGACGAGGTTGATGCTGGTGTAGGTGGCAAGGCCGCAATCGAGGTAGGCAGGCGGCTTCGAGACCTATCACAATATGCGCAAGTGATCGTTGTGACACACCTTCCACAAGTGGCCGCCTGGGCAGATTCGCATTTTGTCGTTCGAAAAAATGACGATGGAGCCGTCAGCCAGAGCGATGTCGTTCAAGTCACCGGAGACATTCGTATCGAGGAGATCGCTCGGATGCTGGCAGGTCATGAGGACTCACAAAGCGCAAAGGAACACGCCGCAGAACTGCTGGCTATGCGGGGATAAAGGGATTGCCCATGAAAGATGATAGGTTGGTCTTCCATGGGCCAACCTCATGTGACTAAGCATTTATTCGTAACTGGAGGCGTAGCCTCAAGCCTGGGCAAAGGCCTCACCGCATCAAGTTTGGGTCGATTGCTTCGCTCTCGCGGGATCCGTGTGACCATGCAGAAACTCGATCCCTACCTTAATGTCGATCCGGGCACTATGAATCCCTTCCAGCATGGGGAAGTCTTTGTTACCGATGATGGGGCTGAGACCGATCTTGATATTGGCCACTACGAGCGATTCCTTGACACCAACTTGCATGGGTCAGCAAACGTCACAACAGGGCAAGTATATTCACGAGTGATAGCGCGCGAGAGGCGAGGGGAGTACCTCGGAGAGACAGTGCAGGTAATTCCTCACATCACCAACGAAATCAAAGAACGAATTCGTGCGATGGCCGCGCCTGATATTGACATCGTCATCACAGAAATTGGTGGGACTGTAGGCGACATCGAATCCCAACCATTTCTTGAAGCGGCTAGGCAGATCCGACAAGAAGTTGGACGTGAGAATGTTTTCTACCTGCATGTTTCCCTTGTGCCTTACATCGGCCCATCCGGTGAATTGAAAACTAAGCCAACCCAGCACAGCGTTGCGGCTCTTCGAAGCATCGGTATCACTCCGGATGCGATTGTGATTCGGTCGGATCGCGAGATTCCTTCTTCGGTGAAACGGAAAATTTCCATGATGTGCGACGTGGACCTTGAAGCCGTCGTTGCCGCGGTGGATGCACCCTCAATTTATGACATTCCCAAAGTACTGCACGCTGAAGGACTGGATGCCTACGTGGTTAGGCGACTTGGCCTTCCCTTTAAGGATGTTGACTGGGACGAGTGGGATGCCCTTCTAGCCAAGGTTCACCACCCCGAAAACAGCGTGCGAGTTGCCCTTGTCGGCAAGTACATAGATCTTCCTGATGCCTATCTTTCAGTAACCGAGGCGCTGCGTGCTGGTGGATTTGGCAACAATGCAAGAGTAGAGATCAAATGGGTTCCAAGCGATAGTTGTGAGAGCTGGGAAGGTGCCAAAGAACACCTCTCCGATGTGGATGCCATCTGCGTGCCCGGTGGTTTTGGAGTCCGCGGCATCGAAGGAAAAGTCGGCGCACTGCACTATGCAAGAGTCTCGATGATTCCAACCTTGGGACTGTGCCTAGGACTTCAATGCATGGTGATCGAAGGTGCGAGAAATCTCGCGAATATCAAAGATGCTAATTCCGCCGAGTTTGCTCCCGAGACAGATTCTCCGGTGATTTCCACGATGGAAGATCAGCATGCCGTGGTTTCAGGAGATGCTGATATGGGTGCAAGTATGCGACTTGGACTCTACCGTGCAGTTTTGGATCCTAGGTCGATAGTTGCCAGAACGTACGGGGCGACAGAAATATCAGAACGTCATCGTCATCGATACGAAGTCAACAACTACTATCGCAAGCAACTCCTTGATGCCGGTCTTCGATTTTCAGGCATATACCCTGAACGCGATCTCGTTGAGTTTGTTGAATTACCAGCGGAAGTACATCCATATTATGTGGGTACCCAGGCACACCCTGAATTCCGTTCGAGGCCAACGCGTCCGCATCCGCTGTTTATTGGCTTGATTTCTGCGGCGCTTGCCGCCAAGGGCGTCAGCGCAAACTCTTAACGGAGAGTAGGCTGACCAACTGACAATGACGTCACACTTAGGAGTTGGAAATGATCGTTGGTGTACCAAAGGAAATAAAGAGTCAGGAATCACGAGTCGCCATTACCCCCGAAGGGGTTAGCGAATTCATTCGCGCAGGACATTCAGTAATTGTCGAAAGCGGAGCAGGCTTAGGGTCCTCTATTTCCGATGAAGATTTTGTTTCACAAGGCGGAGAGATTCGTAAGAGTGCAGGAGAAGTTTGGGAGCAGGCTGACCTGATTCTCAAGGTCAAGGAGCCGATCGCAAGCGAATACCCATTGATGCGCAAAGGGCAGGTTCTCTTCACTTATCTACATCTAGCCGCATCCAAGGCTTGTACCGATGCCCTCATCGCGAGCGGCACCACAGCGATTGCCTACGAAACCGTAGAAGTGAATGGTCAACTACCGTTGCTGGCTCCCATGAGCGAGGTTGCCGGCCGGATGGCAACTCAAGTGGGCGCATCTGTACTGCAAAAACCACATGGTGGGCGAGGAGTTCTTCTTGCGGGAGTACCAGGAGTAGCACCAGGCAAAGTCGTCGTTATCGGCGGGGGAGTAGCAGGTCTTAACGCAGCTGTGATCGCTCTTGGAATGGGCGCGGATGTCACGGTCATAGATCGAAGCATCACTCGTCTTCAATATATCGATGCATTGTATTCGGGACGGATCAAGACTTTGGCGGCCTCCTATCACGCCATTGACCGTGAGATAAGTCAGGCTGATCTCGTTGTCGGCGCAGTTCTCGTGCACGGCGCAAAGGCCCCAAAGTTAGTCAGCAATGATCAAGTAAAGAAGATGAAGCCAGGATCGGTTCTAGTGGATATCGCAATTGATCAGGGTGGATGTTTCGCCGATTCGCATGCCACAACGCATGCTGAGCCCACTTTCTTGATTCATGACAGCATTTTCTACTGTGTCGCAAACATGCCAGGGGCAGTGCCTGTTACATCAACATACGCCCTGACAAATGCGACCCTCCCGTATGCATTGTCTATCGCTAACAAAGGGTGGCGCGAGGCGATTAAGTCAGATAAGAGTCTGGCACGTGGCCTCAATGTTCACGAAGGCGGCATTTATTATGAAGCCGTGGCGAAGGCGCACAACTATGCCTACGAAGTTCTCGCTTCTTAGATGGTATAGACGGCGGAAATGGAATTTTCGAAAGAGGCGCGTAACTTCCTTGATCATTTAAGGGTAGAGCGCGGACTTGCCGAGAATTCCATTTCTGCATATGGCAGAGACTTGACCCGTTTCGGCAAATTTCTGGATCTATCTTCACTTGATCTTTTGGACGTGACTCCTCAAAGAATGCGTGAGTTTCAGAATTGGTTGCGACAGGAGAATTTGAGTCAGTCGACGATCAATCGAATACTTTCTGCTTTGCGGACATTCTTCCGATATCTCGCCAGCGAGAACGGATTTGCCGACCCACTGGTCGATGTAGAGAAATCACGCCAAACGCGCCGCCTCCCCAAGGCTCTGACGGTCGGTGAAATTATTGCAATGATCGAGGCCGCATATCGTGAAGGTGATCCCATCACCATTCGTGATCGTGCGTTGCTGGAATTGCTCTATGGCACCGGCGCGCGGGTCAGTGAAGTCGTGAATGTGGATCTTGCCGATATCCATCAAGTAGTCAGTGACGGGGTTGAGGTTCAAACCATCAAGTTGCGCGGCAAGGGTGGCAAGGATCGGATTGTTCCACTTGGGAGTTTTGCGCATGCTGCCCTGTCGGATTACGTGACAAGGATCAGGCCGAATCTTGCCCAGAATTCCACCAAGACGACAGCAGCGCTTTTCCTCAACCAGCGGGGGACTCGTCTCAGCCGGCAATCGGCTTGGCAGTTTGTCCTCAATGCAGCCAAGGCTGCTGGGATAACGGGGAAAGTCTCTCCGCACGTATTTCGGCATTCGTACGCCACTCATTTGCTTGACGGTGGAGCCGATATTCGTGTCGTTCAAGAACTGCTCGGTCATGCATCGGTAACTACTACGCAGATTTACACTCTCGTCACGATCGACAAAGTGCGAGAGACCTACAGCCTGGCCCATCCGCGCGCTAGGTAAGTTCTATTGCCCGCGCAATCGTCGCGCGAGGATGCTTTGATCACCTTTTGCTTCGAGGTCGGCAATGATTACAGCAATTGATTCCCTGACGATTCGGCCTCGGTCGGCAGCGAGGCCGAGATCTCCTCGCAGCAGAAGACGCGCTTGATCCAAATCGAAGAGCTCTTCGGGGGATAGGTAGACGGTTATCTTCTCTGCATGCGCTTCTCGTCCAGAGGGAGAGCGGTCAATACTGCTGACACGACGCCTGGGAGTTGTTCTTACGCTCTTGCTTTGCGTTCTCGTCACGGGAGTAGTGGCATTTTGAACTATCGGTGCCGGCTCAATTTCGGGTGTGGTGTCACGGACGGCGGTTAGGGCCGGGGTTGTTGAGCGGAACAGTTCATCTGCTCCTGGCAAACTGGCTCTGCGACTCATCGTAATCCTCCTCGTGCAATTAACTCCCGAGCTAGACGTCGATATGACGCCGCCCCACCTGAACTAGAGGCGTAGGTGTTTATAGGTTCACCTGCGACCGTCGTCTCGGGAAAACGTACTGTTTGGGCTATCACTGTCTCAAAAACACTCTCCGGGAACGCTTGAAGGATTCGCTCCAGCACCTCGCGGCTATGCAAAGTCTTCTTGTCATACATTGTGGCAAGAATTCCGATGAGCGTCAGAGAGGGGTTGAGGTTGATTCTGACCTTTTCTAAGTTTTCTTGGAGTTGGGCAAAACCTCGGAGTGCGAAGAATTCACACTGCAGAGGCACGATAACCCCATCGGCTGCGGTTAGAGCATTGAGGGTCAAGAGCCCAAGGGTTGGCTGGCAGTCGATAAGAATGACGTCGTAGTAATCCCTGACACTGGCCAGAGTGCGTTTGAGAAAGTTCTCACGGCCCATCTCATTGACCAAAGTGACTTCAGCAGTGGCTAGTTCCTTGTTAGCGGGTAGTAGATCCATGCCAGGAATGGAGGTCTTGAGGATGACCTTGTCGATATCTGAGTGAGGATCCATCAGGACTTGATAGACGGTCTCCTGGAGTTTGAGCTCGTGAGCATTGACGCCTAAACCGACTGAAAGGGCGCCTTGGGGGTCGAAGTCCACAAGGAGTACCCGACGACCATATTCGGCCAGGCTAGCTCCAAGGTTGATTGTGGTGGTCGTCTTGCCGACGCCACCTTTCTGGTTCACGATGGGAATGATTTTGGCGTGACCATGTTCGGTCAGCGCCTTGGGAACCGGCCAATTCTTGGGGGTCTTCTTGAGCAGGGTTGACGTAGTTGCTACATCATCATCAAATGTCGACTTAACGCTCAATCGAGAAACCTCTCTGCCGCTTTAAGGCAGGACTCTACGCAGGAGGGCAACGCCTAAGCAAGTGCAAGAAATGAAAGCGAATGTGAAGTACCGTTCGCTGGTGGAAACTGCAGCCAGTGATGTAAATAGCGAGATCACTCCGGGCTTTGCGGTTCACCTAGAGAATTTCGATGGACCTTTTGACCTGCTTCTCCAACTCATATCCCGCCACAGGATGGATATTACGGAGGTTGCTCTCAGTGAGGTAACGGATGAGTTCATCTCCTTCATTAGAGCTCTGGAAGTCTCAGGGGAGGGATGGCGTCTAGACCAGGCAACCGAGTTCCTCGTCGTTGCAGCGACCCTCCTGGATTTGAAGGCAGCCCGTCTCTTGCCAAGTGGCGAGGTCGAAGACGAGACCGATCTGGCACTTCTTGAAGCGCGAGATCTTCTTTTCGCCCGGCTTCTCCAGTATCGCGCGTTCAAAGAGATCGCGGCGACCTTCAACGATCGCATTGTCGCCCAAGACAAGACTTTCCCCAGAGTCATCTCACTGGACCCCTACCTCTCCTCCCTTCTTCCAGAGGTCCTCATCGGGGTGGGGCCGGAGCGATTTGCTGCGATCGCAGAGCGTGTTCTAGCTCCGAAAGTCACGGCGACGGTGGCCATGGAGCACCTCCATCTGCCGCTGGTGAGTGTGGCAGAGGAGTCCAAGTGGGTTGTTGAGGCACTCAGACGATCCAAGTCGATGAGTTTTCGCCATCTTGTGGCTGAAGCTGAGAGCACATTGGTCGTTGTAGCCCGTTTTCTGGCCCTGTTGGATCTCTATCGCCAAGGTGCCCTCAGATTTGACCAGGTAGTCTCTCTTGGGGAACTCCAAATAAGTTGGGTGGGCCCCGATTCCGGAGAGGTTTCGGCCGGCGAAGAGTTCGATATCCCTGTAAGTGTCGAGACAAGTGAGACAGAGGAGGGTTCAGATGTCTAATCTTGAACTTGAACATTCAATTGAAGCGATCTTGATGGTGATCGACGAGCCGGTTACAGAGGAAATTCTAGCCAAAGTTCTTGGCACCTCCCTTGAGGAGATCACCGCTGCCCTAGTAACCCTGGTGGCGAGCTATGAGAACAACGGGTTCGAACTCCGGCAAGTCTCTGGAGGTTGGCGCTTCTACAGTCGACCCGAATATTCGGCAGTTGTGGAGCGCTTCGTCCTGGATGGACAGCAATCCCGTCTGACGCAGGCGGCTCTTGAAACTTTGGCGGTGATTGCCTACCGCCAACCCGTTTCCCGAGCACGGGTTTCAGCCATTCGGGGCGTCAACGTGGAAGCGGTGATGAAGACCTTGGTCACGCGCGGTCTTGTGGAGGAGTACGGGCTTGAGCACGAGACCGGGGCAATCCTCTATCGAACAACCACATATTTCCTGGAACGATTGGGACTTAATTCCCTTGCTGATTTGCCTGCACTGGCTCCTTATTTGCCCGACCTTGATCGCCTCGATGAGGTTCTGAGCGCCTTAACCGACTAGTCAGATCTTCGATAGAGTAGGGGATTGACCCTGCTACACGGGGTACGTGACGGCTTACGCCGGATTGGAATTGCCCCATGGCCCTGACTCGCCTTAACAAAATTATCGCTGATGCTGGAATTACCAGCCGCCGCGGCGCGGATGAGCTCATTCACGACGGTCGGGTAAGTGTCGATGGTCAGATAATTCGGGAACTTGGGACTAAGGTCGATCCTGAAAAAGTTCATGTAATGGTTGATGGTGAGACGATTACAGCAAGTTTGACTAAGACTTATCTAGCACTTCATAAACCAAGAGGCGTTGTGTCTACCATGTATGACCCGGAAGGAAGGCCATCTCTTTCTGATTTTATTTCGCTTCGAACAGAGCGTCTTTTCCATGTTGGTCGATTGGACAAGGAGAGCGAGGGCTTGATTCTTCTGACCAATGACGGTGAGATGACTTTCCGCGCGACTCATCCCTCCTACGGTCTGGAAAAGACCTACTTGATCGAGTTCGCCGGCGACCTACCTAGAAATGCTGAAAGCTCCCTTCTTAAAGGTATCGAATTGGAAGATGGACTAGGCCGGGTTTTGGCCTTCAAAGCACTCTCGCCGACCTGGATAGAAGTCACCATCCATGAGGGCCGTTACCACATCATCCGTCGACTCATGGAGGCGGTAGGAGTGGACGTCCTAAGGTTGATCCGGACACGTTTTGGCCCCATCCTTTTAGGGGATGTCCTCGAGGGAAGATGGCGGGACCTCAATGAGGTTGAATTGGTAAATCTACGTAAAGCTTTAGATCTTTAACCATTTATCGATTTAATTAAATTCCTTTAATAGTCAATAAATCTATATATCGATATTGTTGAAAACTCTAAAATCTCTTTGTCGACTAAAGTTTCTCAGATTGAGCGTGCGAATTTGGCGAAATACAGTTTTATCGACTTTGCTGGCCAGAGGATTATTCGTACTAGAAAAGGCAAGAAGCCATGGAGGTTAGTTGTTATATCGATATAACCTTTTAAATATATAAGGAGAAACGTCTTTAATCTCGCGCCGGAATTTGCTATGCAATGTAACCTTCCTTCATGAACGAATGTAACCTTCCTTCATGAACGTACGTGCGATTCGAGGGGCAATTCAAGTTGAGGCCAACACCGTCGAGGCAATCCATTCTGGTGTGAAGGAATTATTGAGCGCCATGCTCAAAGCCAATGACCTGAGCGCCTCTGAGGTCATCTCGGTGATCTTTACTGCGACCCCGGATCTCAATGCAGATTTTCCGGCGGCAGCGGCCCGCGAAATTGGATTTGGCGCAGTGCCCCTTATTTGTGCTTCTGAGATCAATGTTCCAGGGGCTTTATTGGGCGTTATTCGGGTCATGTTGCACTGCAATACCAAGGCAAAAGCGGAGGAAATCTCCCATATTTACCTTAAGGGTGCAGTAGCTCTCCGGCGCGATCTCGCCCAATGAAAGGCGTGCGAATCGTTGGTTCTGGCCTTATCGGAACCTCGATTGCTCTGGCCCTTTCTTCCAAAGGGGTACCGGTGGAGATGATCGACTCCGATGGGGCAAGAGCGGCCCTTGCCCAAGATTTAGTGGGGAATGCAAATCTTGACGTTGTAGATCTCGTGATCCTTGCATTACCCACCTCGAAGCTTTCACTTGTCATCGAACAGGAGTTTGCATTAAATCCGAAGGCTGCCTTTATGGATGTGGGCAGCGTTAAGGTTAAACCTCTACATGAAATCGAATCCAATTCAACTCTTTCCCGCCGTTTCTGCGGCTCTCACCCGATGGCTGGTCGAGAAATCGGCGGTCCCGAGTCGGCCCGCTCTGATCTATTTGTAGGTCGACCATGGATCTACACCCCAACCGTGAATTGCGATGAGGATACGCTGGGCCTGATCGTTGATCTCATTGCAACCCTGGGGGCAAGTGCTATACGGATGACTCCTGATGAACACGATGCCGCAGTAGCGCTTATTTCCCATCTGCCCCAGATTTCGGCCTCACTGCTGGCCAAGCAACTCCAACTCGGACGAGAAGATTGGCTCGCCCTTGCTGGCCAAGGCGTGCGGGATACGACGAGGATTGCCGCTTCCGACCCTCAACTCTGGCGTGAAATTCTTTCGATGAACAGGGAGAAAGTTCGCCCTCTCCTAATCAAAATGAATGGGGACCTCTCCAATCTCATTAACGAGTTTGATGACGATGAAGCCATCGAAGAGTTCATCGCTCAGGGGAGATCGGGGCGAGAGAGAATCCCTGGAAAACACGGAGGCCGTCCGCGTGACTACACCTATCTTCCTATTGTTATCGAGGATAAGCCGGGTCAATTGGCTTCCCTTTTCCAAGAGTGCGCCGATGCAGACGTCAATATCGAGGATCTCTCTATCGAGCACTCGCCGGGGCAGTTCACTGGATTGATCACCCTTGCCCTTTCCTCCTCGGATGCGAATCGACTTGCTAAACACTTGGCCGATAGAGGATGGAATGTCCATTCTCCGAGGTAATAAGTGGAGAAGTGAGCAAGGGTTGAACGACTAGACTTGCCCTTATGGGCATTGTCGTAGCGGTAGATGGCCCAAGCGGCGCAGGCAAGTCCAGCACATCCCGTGCCGTAGCAACACGCGCGAAATGGGACTATCTGGACACTGGGGCGCTCTATCGCGCGGCAACATGGTTGGCGCAGAGAGAGAAGGTCAGCCAACCATACGAAATCGTGGACGCGCTTAAAAAACATCCTCTCAGGTTTGATACGAACCCTGAGATGCCAAAGGTGTTTTGTGGAGAAGTCGACATTACCGAGGCAATCCGCTCGCAAGCCGTGACAGATCAGGTCAGCCAGGTCAGCGCTCACCCTGAAATTCGCCAGCATCTTTTGGAATTGCAACACAAGCTCATCTCGCGAGCCATTCACGGAATCGTGGTTGAAGGCCGTGACATCGGCACTGTGGTCGCACCTGAAGCCGCCTTGAAGATATTCCTTACCGCCGACCTTTCGGCCCGGGCCGAGCGGCGCGAAAAAGAAATCGAGTCTCCTTCGCAGATTCTCTCGACTGAAGCCGTCGGTGAGTCTCTTGCTCAAAGGGATCACTTGGATTCCACACGGAAGACCTCTCCGTTGATGATGGCCGCCGATGCGATCACCGTCGATTCCACCGAACTTTCACTGCATGAGACGGCGCAACGGGTCTGGGAACTGCTCAAAGAGCGTAATCTGCTTGGTCTGCCTATTGTCGCGCTTCTTGGTCGGCCCAATGTCGGTAAGTCAACGTTGATCAATCGCTTCTTAGGCCGTCGCGAGGCAATCGTTGAAGATACCCCAGGTGTTACGCGTGATCGGGTCACCTACGAATGCGAATGGAATGGCCGCGAGTTCATGGTGATGGACACTGGGGGATGGGAAGCCAAGCCCGACGGAATTTCCGTTGGCGTCAGCGGGATTGCCGAGCTTGCGATGCAAGAGGCCGATGTCCTTGCATTAGTTATAGATTCCCAGGTGGGTGCTCTGGACGAAGATGACATCTTGGTTCGAGAGCTACGAAAGATGAAGAAGCCAATCATTCTTGTTGCCAACAAGGTCGATGGTCCGGCCGAAGAGGCTCAGGCGCATTCGCTCTGGAATCTGGGACTCGGGGAACCGCAATTCGTCTCCGCTCTTCATGGTCGAGCCAGCGGAGACCTCTTGGACAAGATCGTCAAAGTGCTACCGGAGGTTGGGGCGGCGCAGAGTCAAGATGGATATCGAAAAGTCGCACTCATCGGGCGACCAAACGTTGGCAAGTCGAGCCTTCTCAACATTCTTGCCGGGAGCACGCGCTCACTCGTTGATGATGTTGCGGGAACAACGCGCGACCCCGTAGATGAATTGATCGAACTGGGCGGGTCAATTTGGCGCTTTATCGATACCGCTGGAATCCGCAAGCGCGCCAACCAAGCAAGTGGAACCGATTACTACGCAACATTGCGCACTCAGGTGGCACTTGAGAGGGCCGAAGTCGCCGTCGTTGTTCTCGATGCATCGACTCCGATTTCAGAGCAAGATCTTCGGATTATCACCATGGTCGAAGAGGCAGGCAAAGGACTCATCATCGTGATGAACAAGTGGGATCTGGTGGATGAGGATCGCCAAATCGCCCTTGACCGCGAAATTGATCGGCATCTGGATCAAGTGGAATGGGCGCAAAGAGTCAACCTTGCGGCAAAGACTGGGTGGCATCGAGATCGCCTGGCTCCTGCACTTCGAACAGCGCTGACGAGTTGGGAGAAGCGCATTCCAACCAGCCGCCTCAACTCGTTCCTCGGCACGCTCATAGCGGCGACCCCGCCGCCCGTTCGCGGTGGCAAGCAGCCAAAGATCCTGTACGCGACCCAGGCCGGAATCGCTCCACCACGTTTCGTCATCTTCACGACAGGCTTTTTGGAGAGTTCTTATCGACGCTTTATTGAACGCCGCCTCCGCGAGGAGTTCGGATTTCCCGGGACGCCGATCCAAATATCAGTACGAGTCCGCGAGCGGGAGTAATATTCCTCACCTGGCGAGCAATCGCCACCGGGGCGTAGCGCAGCTTGGTAGCGCACCAGGCTGGGGGTCTGGGTGTCGCAGGTTCAAATCCTGTCGCCCCGACATGTCTGTAATCAGCGTCCCCAATGGGCTCACGATGTTGCGTGGGCTTGGGATTCCTCTATTCATTTACCTGGCTCTGAGCCGACATGCTGACGCCGCGGCGATCATCGTTCTTATCATCGGGGGCGCCACCGACTATTTCGATGGAAAATTGGCACGGGCATGGCATCAGGAATCTCGATTTGGCGAGTTGATGGATCCGGCCATTGACCGGCTTTACATCGCGGCGACATTGATTGTGCTCTACATCCGCGATCTGCTTCCTCTTTGGATCATCCTCGTGCTGCTTGGGAGGGACGTGATTCTGGGAATCATGACGCTTGCTATGAAGCGAGTCGGGATTGGTCCTTTCAAGGTGACGTATCTCGGCAAAGCCGCCACCTTCAATTTGATGTACGCCTTCCCGCTGTTGCTTCTGTCCAAATCCGAAGGAAGTGTCGGGGCAGTGGCGTATGTCATTGGTTGGAGTTTTGCCGTTTGGGGAGTAGCTCTTTATTTCATCACGGGAATGAACTACTTTCAGGCGGGATGGCGCTCGATCGCACATGCAAAGTAAGGTAGCCACTTAACAACATTGATAGGAGATTGTCGTGTCAGAAGCACCACTAGCGTTACGTTATACAAAGGAACATGAATGGGTGGCGAGCGCCGATGCCGCATCTCGCGTGCGAATCGGAATTACGGATTTTGCGCAGAGCGCACTTGGTGACATCGTCTATATCCAACTGCCTAACGTTGGTGACGATCTGGTTGCCGGCAAAGTGTGCGGCGAAGTCGAATCAACCAAGAGTGTCTCTGAACTTTACGCTCCAGTCTCTGGCAAAGTCACAGCAGTAAACGCGGCCCTTACGGCCAATCCAGAGATTCTCAATTCTGATCCGTACGGAGAAGGTTGGATTGCCGAGGTCGAAGTGACTGGCGGCGAAGACGCCCTGCTCACTGCGGAGGAGTACGTGCAACTTACGGCTTGACCTGCGCCCTACACATCTCTAATGTCAGCCTCAAGTTGATGTTGAGTAAGGGGGATGGCGTGGAGAAGAAACCAGAGCCTGACCTGACTACCACCATCAATCTTGGGGCTCGCCAGAGCCCGGGAGCATTATCGTCAGATCGCTTGACGGAGAACCTCAGCAAACTCAATGAAGAGGAGCGAGGCATAGTCGCCAAACTCTCATCAAAGGACGGGATGCTCATTGTTCATCGCGGCCCAGGCAAAGGTTCTCGTTTTTTGCTATCGAGTTCGACGACGATCGGACGTTCACCTGAGAGTGATATATTTTTGGATGACGTCACCATCTCCCGAAAACACGCTGTGGTCTCTTCCAAGGGACCTGGCGTTTTCGATATGAAAGATTTGGGCAGTCTCAACGGTACATACGTAAATGGCCAACCGGTGGTCGAGGTTGCCTTGTCATCGGGTGACGAGATTCAACTTGGCAAGTTCCATATGCTCTTCTTTGGGGGAAAATCATGAGCGTTCCTGCTCGCGCGTATCTGAGTATCGGCGAAGTTCTTGGAAAATTAAGAAACGATTTTCCCGACATCACCATCTCAAAGATTCGCTTTCTTGAATCTGAGGGGTTGATCGAACCGCAGCGAACACCTTCGGGGTATCGCAAGTTTACAAATTCCGATCTAGAACGATTGAGGTACGTGCTTCTTGCCCAGAGAGATCAGTATCTGCCTCTTCGAGTAATTAAAGAGAACTTGGATGCCCTCGATAGGGGATTGCAACCCGCTCCTGTCTCAGGTGGCGTGCCCGTTCCCAGACTTGCGACAATTGACGGCGAAATTGCGCCGGCAAACTTCGCCGAGAACACCGATATGCGACTTTCGCGTGATGAATTGCTCAAAGCCAGCGGCGTAAGTGAGGAGCAACTTGTTGAACTTGAGTCTTATGGTTTGATTGCTCCGCGGGGTCGTCACTACGACAGCGATTCGTTGGCCATCGCCCGCGCAGTCACCGAGATGTCGGGTTTTGGAATCGAACCAAGGCATCTGCGCTCCTTCAAGTCTTCAGCAGATCGCGAGATCGGCCTGATTGAGCAAGTCATTACTCCTCTCATTCGACAGAAGAGTTCTGAGGCGAAGGCTCGTGCCGAAGAAGTTCAACGCGAGATCGCCGCGCTTTCCGTCCGCCTTCACGCCGCCCTCGTTCGCGGCGGTTTGCACCGACTGCGCTAAGCCGATGATTCCAGTGGAGGTCGTTGGGGTACGTGTTGAAATGCCGTCCAACCAACCGATCGTGCTGCTGAAAGAAATCGCGGGCGCCCGCTTCTTGCCGATTTGGGTAGGCGCGGTGGAAGCCACTGCTATCGCTTTTGCCCAACAAGAGGTGATTCCGCCCAGGCCATTGACTCATGACCTTATGAAGGAGCTGTTAGAGAGATTGAATGGCTCTCTTGTGGCAGTTCACCTGACCGAATTGCGTGATGGAGTTTTCTATGCGGATCTAATTCTTAAGAACTCCGATCAGGACGAGCTCACCGTCTCGGCAAGACCCTCTGACGCTATTGCCCTTGCCCTTCGAACAAAGAGTGAGATCTTGGCTACCGAAGAATTGCTGACCGAGGCGGGGATCGAGATTCCCGAAGAGGAGAGTTCCCAAGCAAACGAGGAAGTCGAACGATTCAGGGAATTTCTGGATCAAATCAACCCGGAAGATTTCGCAGGCTAAGCCATGCTGGTCCGTCGAGCTGCCCTTACTTTGAGGCTGGGAGCCACGGTCTTCTTCTTTGCCGCAATTGCCCTCATCATCAAACCTTCCAATGTGGCCACTTTTTTCGGCTATCGAAGCCAGTCCTTGACGCCAGAACTTCTGTGGACCCTTCGGGTCATGGGGGCAACCTTTCTTATCCCCGCCCTCCTTGGACCTCTCGTTGCAGCCTTCGCCGGGGAGAGGGGCCTTCGTCAGGCAGCGGCTGGTCTGGCCTTTATTTCCCTCGGAATTTCCACGACTTTGTTCTTCACGCCCGGTACATGGGCGTGGGGAAAGATCGTCTTTGCGGCAGTGGGGTACATTTTCGCCCTCCTGTACTTCTTCGCCCTCCGAGGACGGGGCCGAAACCGTTAACCTCTACTTGAGGTTTTAATCGTGTTGATCGTTGATTCTACTTCTGCGTCCTCATAGGCTTATAAAACCTCCCCGAGAATCGAGCAACATGTGACCGAGCAAGAGCGCAGTGACATTGGATATAGAGGGGCTACGGCATGTGCTGCCGCTGGCATCTCGTACCGCCAGCTCGATTATTGGGCCAGGACAGGCCTTGTAGAGCCGAGTATTCGCACGGCCATGGGTTCGGGTAGCCAGCGACTTTATGGCTTTAGGGACATCTTGGTTTTGAAGATCGTGAAGCGATTGTTGGATGCCGGAGTCTCTCTTCAGAATATTCGAACTGCTGTGGATTATTTACGCAATCGCGGTGTTACCGAACTCGAGCGAATTACCTTGATGAGCGACGGGGCCTCGATTTATGAATGTTCG
Source organism: uncultured Bifidobacterium sp. (assembly GCA_964387855.1). Classification (GTDB taxonomy): domain Bacteria; phylum Actinomycetota; class Actinomycetes; order Nanopelagicales; family Nanopelagicaceae; genus QYPT01. The sequence goes on along the minus strand of CAYLYA010000011.1, from coordinate 41,240 downwards.
AGTCCAGATGAAATAATCGACCTACTTCAAGGGGGACAAGGGGTATTCGGAATTGCTGTTGGAAAAGTGTGGAGTGAAGTTGAAGGATCTCTTGCAACCCTGCAAGGTGAAGTTGATGGACAGATAGTAAGTGGTGAATCTAACGACGAATTATCGCAACGTCGCAAACGCAAGGGTGCCTAATTCGGTCTACCCTGCTGACTTAATGTCAATGAGGGGAAACTGATGGCACGCTCGTACGAAGTTAATGAGGGTTTTGAGAGAAGACATATTGGTCCCTCGTCCGTTCAAGAAAAATTCATGTTGGGTGAGTTGGGCTTTGATTCTCTAGAGTCGTTCATCTCGAAAGTTGTTCCTTCAAGCATTGCGATGGGTCAGCGCCTTGGCGATATTTTGCCAAGTCCAGCCACCGAAACAGAAGTGATTGAAGAGCTCAGATCGCTCGCGGCAAGGAATCAGGTCTTTACTTCGCTCATCGGCACGGGTTACTACGGAACCATCACGCCAGCAGTCATCCTGCGAAATGTCCTCGAGAATCCTGCTTGGTACACCGCTTATACGCCGTACCAACCTGAAATTTCTCAAGGTCGCCTAGAGGCGTTATTTGCATTCCAGACACTGATCTGCGACATGACCTCTCTCGCCGTTGCTAACGCGTCAATGTTGGATGAAGCAACTGCAGCGGCCGAAGCCATGACTCTCGCACATCGTGTTTTCAAAGGCGGGGATGACGCAGTCTTCCTCGTCGACAAGAATGCTCATCCTCAGACCATCGCAGTCATTGCCACGCGTGCAAAACCATTGGGCATCACTCTGGAATTATTCGATCCTTCTTCCACTCTTCCTGCCTTTGAATTCTTTGGCGCGCTCGTGCAATATCCGGACACATTCGGTGAGATCCACGATTTCGCAGCTCTTACTACGGCAGTGCACGAGCGCGGTGCGTTGATGATCGCTGCATCAGATCTGCTCGCATTGACTTTGCTCAAGCCGCCAGGGGAATGGGGCGCCGATGTCTGCGTCGGCTCGGCTCAGCGCCTTGGTGTACCGATGGGATTTGGTGGCCCGCATGCCGGCTTCATGGCAGTACGCGCCGGACTCGAGCGCTCCATGCCAGGCCGACTGGTTGGACAGAGCATCGACACCGACGGCAATCCTGCGCTTCGCCTCGCCCTTCAAACTCGCGAGCAGCACATCCGCAGAGACAAGGCCACTAGCAATATTTGCACCGCTCAAGTTCTGCTTGCAGTCATGAGTGCTTTCTATGCAATGTGGCACGGACCAGATGGACTGCGCAAGATCGCATCGCGCATCAACGAGCAAACCAGTCGCCTGGCTGCAGGTTTAATTCAAGGCGGATATGAGATTTCACCCAAGAATTACTTTGATACTTTGACTATTTCGGTCAAGGACGCAAAGTCGATCCTGAAGAAGGCTGAAGATTCTCAAATAAATCTTCGCGCAATCGGCGATAGCAAGATCGGAATTTCGCTGGATGAAACTACGACAGAGAAGACACTTGGCGAACTAGCAAAGATCTTCTCTATTTCCCTTCAGGCAGGGGAGAGCGGATCATCAATTCCCAAGTCCTTACACCGAACATCCGAATTCCTGACACATCCAATCTTCAATACAAATCACTCCGAGACGGCAATGATGCGTTATTTGAGGAACTTGGCCGATAGGGACTTGGCCCTTGATCGCACGATGATTCCTCTTGGTTCTTGCACCATGAAGCTCAATGCAGTGACCGAGATGGAGTCGATCACCTGGCCAGAATTCTCGTCATTGCACCCATTCGCACCTGCTAATCAAAGCGCGGGATCTCGCGAACTGATTGCGCAGCTTTCGCAGTGGCTTGTATCCATAACTGGATATGACGCCGTGTCATTGCAACCAAATGCCGGAAGCCAAGGGGAGTTTTCGGGACTTCTTGCAATTCGAAACTTTCATGACGCAAATAGCGAGCAACACCGTCGCATCTGCTTGATTCCATCAAGTGCTCACGGCACAAACGCCGCAAGCGCAGTCATGGCGGGGATGAAAGTCGTCGTCGTTGCGTGTGACGAGCATGGCAACGTCAGCTTGGATGATCTACGTAGCAAGATCACGCAGTACGCAAACGAACTTGCAGTTCTTATGGTCACGTATCCTTCGACTCACGGCGTTTTCGAAACTGCAATCGGTGAGATTTGCGGAATGGTCCATGACGCCGGAGGTCAGGTTTATGTTGACGGCGCGAACTTGAACGCGCTTGTTGGTCTGGCACAGCCTGGAAAATTTGGAGCAGACGTCTCGCATCTGAACTTGCACAAGACTTTCTGCATTCCGCACGGTGGTGGGGGACCGGGTGTTGGTCCGGTTATCTCTCGCGCTCATCTTGCGCCGTTTCTTCCCAACCATCCGCTCGATGCTCTTGCTGGCCCTTCTACGGGGCCTGGTCCAGTCAGTGCAGCACCGTTCGGATCAGCCAGCATCCTGCCGATTTCATGGGCTTACATCCGCCTCATGGGAGGTGCCGGCTTGACCCACGCCACCGAAGTGGCGATCCTTTCGGCCAACTACATCGCTAAAAAACTTCGCGACTTCTACCCAGTCCTGTACAGCGGGGAGGGGGGATTGGTTGCCCACGAGTGCATCCTTGACCTTCGTGAAATCACCAAGGCGACCGGTGTCACTGTCGATGATGTGGCCAAGCGATTGATGGATTACGGCTTCCATGCGCCAACCATGAGCTTCCCGGTAGCGGGCACTCTTATGGTGGAGCCAACCGAGAGCGAAGACATTGTTGAACTCGACCGCTTCATCAATGCCATGATCGCGATTTATGGGGAGATTCAGGACGTCGCAAATGGAGTCTTCTCTCACGAGAATTCACCCCTTGCTAATGCGCCGCACACCAGCGAGAAGATCGCCTCAAGCGACTGGAAACACCCATATTCGCGAGAGATCGCGGGTTTCCCGCAAGGAATGCACTTGGGCGAAATCATCGGACGTCGCGGTAAGTACTGGCCGACAGTTGGACGTATCGACGGTGCCTACGGAGACCGCAACCTCATCTGCGCTTGCCCGCCGATCGAGGACTACGCCTAAGTAGCCAAGCAGAGGACAGGGCGAACTGCTAAGCCCTGTCCTTACTTAACATAATGTAACTTATCGGCGTTATTTCCAAACCGAGTCTGCCAACCCCAGAGGCTCACTTTGGTGAATGCTTCTCCAACAATTCGTCTACTCATCTTGGATCGTCCCAATTCGCGTTCTACAAAGGTGATCGGAACTTCAGCAAAGGTCGCATCGGCAGCTTTTGCAGCAAGAATCATTTCAATTTGGAAGCAATAGCCCTCGGAGACGATTGCACCCAAGTTAAGCCTTGTGATCACATGGGTGGAATAAACCCTAAAGCCGCCAGTGAGGTCGGTGAAAGGCAATTTCAACGCCCATCTGGCATATGAAGTGCCCGCATGGGAGATGAATTGTCGATATTTGGGCCAGTTTCGGATCGAGCCGCCCGGTATCCATCTCGAGCTCATGACAACGTCAGCATTGTTTGCCCTTGCCAGCATCGGGAGAAGATCTTCTGGTCTATGGGATCCGTCCCCATCCATGGTCACGTAATGAGTGAATTCTGGGTGCTCGAGTGCCCAATCAATACCTGCTTTGTACGCCGCGCCAAGGCCGCTTTTTTCGCCTCTTTCAAGCAGATGAACCCGCGGAAGATTAAGACTTTGGACAAGATTGGCCGTTCCGTCGGGGGAATTATCATCAATGACCAGGATTTCCAGATCCTTAAAATGCTGAAGTAATTCGGCAACAAGTGGGCCGATTGACTCTGCTTCGTTGTAGGTGGGAATCATCACCAGCGGCCTGATTGTCATTGTGAGATTCTCCGTCGTAGTAGTCGCCCCAATCCGACAAGGATAAATGGGAAGAGAACCAAAAATGCCTCAATTTGGGAGCCATATCTGTCCGCTATCGAGATTGAATTATTCAGTCCAACCTCAGAATCTATTATTGCCGACGTATTTTGAGCAGTCCTATGCGTGACGATCCCCCTTGGGTCAATAAGGGCGCTGATGCCAGATGTTGCAACACTGATCGAATAGCGTTGGTGCTCAATGGCTCTTATACGGGTTATTCCGAGCTGTTGGTCACTTTCTGGAGAAAGTCCGAATGTCGCGCTGTTGGTCTGAACAACAAAGACATTGCTCTGTTTGGCCATGGCGCGACCAGATGCATCGTCAAGGAGTTCAAAACAGATGATTGGTGCAAATTTGGCAGGGCCAATGTGGTGGATGACGACGCGATCACCGGGGACAAAATCTATGACGTCTTTCGCATATGGCGAAACGGCTTCGGCGACTGTCCGCCAAGGAATGTATTCGCCAAACGGGGTCAGGTGACGCTTTACGTAGATTGATGTCGGTCCGACCTGAGGCTGCCAGAGAATTGAAGCATTCTGAAAATTGGAGCCGTGCGCAAGTACGGCTCCAACAATAAATGGGACATTGAATTCATCTACAACCGATTGGAGTTGATCGCGAATGATCGCATCCTTGAATGGATCGACGTCAATTGAATTCTCCGGCCACAAGATGACACTGGGCAAAATAACATTAGATTTGTGCCTCTGACTCGTCATGTAGTCCACGGTCGCACGAAGGTGATTTTCAAACACGGCAGTAGCCCGAGAGTTGAAATCAAGACCTAGTGAGGGCACTCCCCCTTGAACAGCCACGAAGGAGAAATTCTTCTTTAGCATATGAGGACTAGTAATGCTGACCGCGACTACAACGATCAGGATCAAGGAAAGAAGCACGCTCGATCGCGTGAAATCATGTTGATAAGCAAAAACAATAACGACAGCGATCATCGCCACCACATACCCGACAATCGATGCTCCGCCTATACGGGCAAGGTTCGAGTAAGGAGCATCTGCTTGGCTGAAGGCCATCCTCCCCCATCCAAATCCCCCGAAAGGAAAATGGCCACGCAGGAATTCGATGCCTATCCAAAGCGAAGGAAAAAGAAGAAGCTGCAACGGCTTTGACAATCTTAGGATTGCAAGAGGAATCAACATGGCTACTTGTAAAACCGTGAGAATCAGCCAGGGAATATCGCCAACGTAGGTATTGCTCCATGCGAGCAGAGGGCCGAAGAAGGCGACACCGAAAAGAATCACCGCGGTGAAACGTTGAAGAAGTATCTCTTTCGATAGTAGGTAGATAAGCAAGGCAAGGGATATCGGCGCGCACCACCAAAGTCCAAGGGGCGCGAAGGAGGCATAAGAGAGCAACCCCGATACGAGAGATAGAACAATCACCACTGCAAGGCCGAGACCAATCGGTCAACACTTGCGCCTAGAGCGTATTTCTCCTGCATCTGCCGGATGAGCTTCATGTCGTTCGGATATTTGGGAAGGTTGAGAGATACATCGGGCAAAGATATATCGCGTGCACATTGAACGAGAGTTGGCGCAATCGCTAAGTATTCACGGCCAGCGAGAATCTTCTTTGTCAGAGCCGGTGTCAAAGCCGGATGCTCGTTCTCTGCTGCCGCAATGACATCGTCAACAGTATGGAAGTGATTTGCGATGTGAGCCGCACCCTTGACGCCTATGCCCTTGACACCGGGCAATCCATCTGAGGGATCGCCCCGGAACATTGCAAACAAGGCATATCGATCCCCTGGAATCTCATACCGATTCGCAACCCATCCTTTGTCGACGAGTTCGTGTTGAGAGAGGCCTTTTGCTAGATAAACGACCGCGACATTTCGATCGTCATCAACCATCTGGAAGAGATCGCGATCGCCCGTGACAATTCGTACTGGCCCTTCGTGCTGCACAGCGTATGAGGCTATGACGTCGTCGGCTTCATAGTCATCAATTCCGATGACGGTGATTCCGAAAGCGTCAATGAGATCCAGGAGAATTGGAATTTGGGGCGTGAGAGTGTCCGGCTCCGCCTCTTCGTTCTCGCTCCCCTCCTCCACCCTGTTGGCCTTGTAGTCAGGAAAGAGTGAGACCCGCCAACTTGGTCTCCAGTCTCCTTCAATGCAGGCCACAAGGCGGTTGGGTTGGTACATGGTGAGCAAGCGCGCCGTCATATCCAAGTAGCCTCGAATGGCATTCACTGGGGTGCCATCGGGGGCGACCAACGTGTCGGGCATCCCGTAATAGGCGCGATACCAGAGTGAGGCGCTGTCCAAAAGCATCAAAGTCATGCTTCACCGCCGAAGTAGGCAACCACTCCACGATCGAGTTTCTTCATCGCTTCCAAGCATTTTGGGCGTAGTTTTTCGCTGGCCACAGAAATCTGTTGAAGAAGGTCAATCAGTTGTTTGGTCGATCGCACAAAGTCTCCCACCGATAGATCGGAATCCTTGAGAACACTCTGCAGAGAGTGTCCGTTTGCCCAACGGAAAGATATCCAGCAGAAGCCGAAATCTGGTTCGCGCTGCGTCGTGACTTCGTGCCCTTTTTCGATTACTTCCAACTTCGCCCACAGATGAATGATCTCAGCAAGGGCGCTTTGAACATTTCCAGTAGGGATACGGGGTGCCTGCACCTGGGAAGACCGGCCTTGGAAGATAACGCTGGAGACCACGCTCAACAATTCAGATGCGGAGAGGTGGTCAAATAGATCCTCTCGGATTGCCTCGGTTAGCAAGAGATCGGATTCAGTGTATATCTTGGCGAGAATCTGACCTTGCGGAAGGGTTTTCTCGCCTTCGATGTAACCAAGTTCGCCAAGTACATCGCAAATGTGGTCAAAGGTCCGGGCGATCACGTGAGTCCGGTTTTCAACTCGTGAAAGAAGTCCAATATTCTCCCGATTTAATCTATCTGCACGCTCGGCAAGTCGCGCATGTTCCTCTCGATCGTTACATCCGTGGCAGGGATGTCCTCGCAAACCCTTACGGAGTCCGATGAGTTCAGACTCCATGTGGGCACGTTGCCTGGGGTCGAATCCTCGTTTGGCTTGTCTGTGAGAAAGCAAAGTCTCCGTCGCCTTTATCTCGCGTCTTATGCCGGCGTATTGCTCGAAATCGCCAAGGTGACACTTCGCGTTCTCAAGGAACTCTGCAATGGCCTTCTCATTCTTATGAATCTGCCGCGTCAGTCCAACTACTGCACGGTCTGCTTGAAATTGAGCGAAAGAAGATTCGAGGGATCCCCGTGCGCGTTCGCGGCCGAAGCGAGAGATCAAGTTGATGGCCATGTTGTATGTTGGAGTGAACGAAGACCTCAACGGGTAAGTACGTGTCGAGGCCAGTCCTGCTGCTGTTGCTGAATCTACGACTGGTGACCATTGGACGACTGCATTGCCTTCGATATCGATGCCGCGTCTTCCAGCGCGTCCGGTGAGTTGGGTGTACTCCCCTGGCGTTACCGGAACATGCGCCTCCCCATTCCATTTGACCAACTTCTCAAGTACCACCGTTCGGGCTGGCATGTTGATCCCCAGTGCCAATGTCTCGGTGGCAAATATCGCCTTAAGTAATCCCTTCTGGAATAGGTCTTCAACCGTGCTTTTGAAACTAGGAAGCAATCCCGCGTGGTGGGCTGCGATCCCTCTTTCAAGACCAGCGAGCCACTCGCTAAAACCCAACGTCTCCAAATCTTCCGAAGCAATGTTTTCGGTGTACTTGAGAGCGGTAGCACGGATCTCTGAACGCTCCTCCGACGTCGTCAACCTGATTCCGGATGCTAGGCATTGTCGGACGGCCGAATCACACCCCAGTCGCGAGAAGATGAATGTGATCGCCGGAAGCATGCTCTCCCGCTGCAATTTCTCGATGACTTCTGCCCGTGAGAGTCGATGACCTCCCTCGCTCCAGTCTTGCCTTCTTCCGCGCTCCCTGGGGGTCCTGACTCGACGCAATGCTTCTCTTTCACGTCTGAGGATTTCAGGATTGACTCGGCCATTTTCCACAAAAAGATCAATAAGGCCGTTGTCGATAAGGACATGTTGATAGAGCGGTACAGGGCGAATCTCGCTTACGATCACTTCGGTATCTCCGCGGATGGTCTGAAGCCACTCTCCGAATTCTTCGGCGTTTGAAACCGTCGCTGATAACGACACGACCTGCACGCTCTCCATAAGGTGGATGAGCACTTCCTCCCACACGGCTCCACGAAATTTGTCCGCTAGATAATGCACTTCGTCCATCACTACGAAGCCGAGGCTCGCAAGAGTCTTTGAACCTGCATAAAGCATGTTCCGCAGGACTTCGGTTGTCATCACGAGGATGTCGGCCTCACCGTTGATGCTGGTGTCACCAGTGAGTAGGCCGACTCGTTCACTTCCAAATCTATCGACGAATTCTTGGTATTTCTGATTAGACAGTGCCTTGATTGGTGTCGTATAGAAACACTTCCGGTCCTTCTTGAGTGCCATGAATGCAGCGAATTCGCCAATCACCGTCTTTCCAGCTCCGGTGGGCGCGGCTACCAATACGCCCTTCCCAGACTCAATGGCCCTGCATGCTTGAATTTGAAATGGGTCAAATGGAAAATCGAAGGAAGAAGCGAATTCCGTAGTCAGCGTGAGGGAACGTTTTTGCGAAGACTCCGCGTACCGCTGGGCGGGGGTTGTCATGGCAACCAAGTTAGCAGCGCTGCAGGCACCGATTCTGTCTCAACGGGAAGGACACCCACTCGCTCACCGTCAGCATAAGCGATCGCCGATGAATTGATTCGAACCCGTTTGCCTCGGAGAATTTTAACGGAAGGGTGCTTGATATGCGTACCTGCATAGACCTTGGGGAACACTCGAAGAAATTCCAATTTTGAGATAGGGCTAAGTACCATAACATCAAGGAGATCGTCATTTAGGTCGGCGTTGGGGCACACTTTCATACCGCCGCCGTATGACCGTCCGTTTCCGATCGCGATGAGCATCGCCTTCGTTGAAAACCTTTGACCGTCAATGTCTATCTCGTAACTCCTTGGCTTGAAACCAAGCAACTCAAGAATGATCGCAACATTGTACTTCGAAGGACCTTTCGGCCACTTCATCGTATTGGCCCGCTCGTTGACCAAGGAATCAAAACCCGTTGATAAAATGGCGCCAAACCACTCCCCATCAACAAGCCCCAGATCAATCCGAGATGCAGGCTTCTCCAATGCGTTATGGAGAATTTCTTCCACGTTCTCCAGAGGCCAGCCCAATGTTCTGCAGAAATCATTTCCTGTCCCGGCGGGTATGACCGCGAGGGGAATCGAAGTATTTGCAACGTGTTGGAGCACCAGATGGACAAGTCCGTCACCGCCGACGGCCACAACTCCTGCGCATCCCTTCTCATTTGTGAGGAAAGTAGTCAGGTTTCGACTTGTATGCTCTGCCGAAGCACCTGTGATCATCCGATACTCAACCCCGTGGTGATCAAAAAAATCCATTGCCCGGCGACCGTAGGTGGCTCCTTTGCCTCTCCCAGAAATCGGGTTGATCACGATGGCCCACATCAGATATCGGCTCCTTCTTCAAGGATGCGCTTGGCCCTGCGGCGATCAACAAGCAAGGCGATGCCGCCTGCGGTGAAATAAAAGATACAGAGCGGCAGTGCAAGCAAAGCCATCGTGAGAGGGTCGCCTGTCGGCGTAAAGGCCGCCGTGAAGAGCGTGATTCCAAATATCCATACTCTCCAGGGACGCAGTATCGCCCTGCCGGATATGAAACCGATTAAATTCAAGGCAATCAGGAATATCGGCAGTTCAAATGCTAAGCCAAAAAGCAGAATTATTCGGAGCACGAAATCGAGATAGTCGTCGAAACGAACGAGGTTTGCGAGCGAATGCGGCGTAAAACCGAAAAGCACTTTAATCGCCACAGGGAGAATGAGGTAGCCCAATGTGGCACCTGCTGCAAAGAAGGGCGTGGCAGCAGCAAGAAAGAGAATTGAATATCGCTTCTCTTTTCGGTGAAGACCTGGCGAGATGAATGCCCATAATTGGTAGAGCCACAGTGGGGCGGAGATAATGAGACCTGTAAGCAGAGCAACTTTGATCTGCAGATTAAGTGGCCCAAGAACTCCATTTATATAGAGTGCACCGCAATGTGTGGATAGGCTGGCCTGGGCTTGTCTTAGGTCACAGACCGGACGTGCCAGTGTGGTGATTATTTGATTGTAGAAATACCAGCCAATTCCCGAGGCGAGCAGAATGATGATGGAAGAGCGGACAACCCTTCGTCTTAATTCACGCAAATGTTCAAATAGCGGCATTCGACCGCCTGTCGTGGCCGCCATAAAGGTTATTTCTCCGTGCCGCCTTCGCCGTCGGTCTTCTTCTCGTCTTTGTTTATCTCTTTCAATTCGCTTTTGAAGATTCGCAGGGATTTTGCCAGAGAGCGAGCAGAATCCGGCAGACGCTTAGCTCCAAAGAGTAAAACGAGAACGAGCAAAAGAATCAAAATGTGGCTGGGTTCTCTAAGGAACATCGCTTTAATCTCCTAGTTCTTCTTTTGGCGTCTTAATTATCGAACCGACAGGAGGCAACGCTACCCCAGAAATCTTAAAGCCAGAATCCAGGCAGTCAAATCTAGGTTCGATAAGCCTTTAGCGCCCGTTTAGCGCGTTCCTGGAGTAGATTTCGCAATTCTTTGGGGGCCTCTAGGCCGACTTCGCCACCCAAGCTCATTATCTGCCTTATGGCCCAATCTGCGCTGAAACTTTCAACGTGGACTTGCGATGAGGTCTCGGCAATCCTTGATGCTGGATCAAGATTGAAACCTTCGACCACGTCACGCAATCTTGAGCCTATGCGTAGAGTCATTAAAACCTTTTCCTCGTCCTTGGACGGTTTCTCTCGTGGAGGGGGCGTCTCAGGGGTCGTTATGGTCACTGCATCTATGATGCGATCAAGTCTGAAAGTTCGATAACTTCTGGTCAGTTCGCAATATGCAAGTACGTATTCATGCTCTTTTGAAATAGAGAATTCCAATGGGTGAATTACGCGTTGTGATATCTCGTCGCGCGAGACCGAATGATAGGTGATCTTGACGGCCTTCCCTGAAGTGATCGCGCCTTCAAGACGTGCGCGCTCGGTAGAAAGCGCCGACGTACCAGCTTGAACTCTTTGCTGAACGCTGGCATCCACAAGTTCGATGAGCTTCGAGACGAGTTGTGAAATGGTCTCGAACAATTGTGCATGATCTAAATCTAGATCCTCTTGAAGGGTCTCAAGCCCAAGAACAAGGGCAAGTACTTCGTCGCGATTTAGCGCCCTTGGTCTTGCAAGAGTTTCGGCATTGGATATCGTAACTACGCCAGTATCAAAAGAAAGATCCATCAATTCCAACGGGGTGTATCCGGGTAATCCGCACATCCACAGGGTTGTGAGGTCTTCGGCAAGTTGGGCAGTCGAAACGGAGAACTCGCGAGCGAGTTCATCAAGGGCAATCCCCTGGTGAGTGGCAAGGTACGGAACCAGGTCGAGAAGACGCTCTGTGCGCTCCAACCCGGAACTCGGAGCAGGTTTACTCATGGGTGCTCACTAAAGTGCGTAGGCGGGAGATAACACTTTCGCGAATGTGCGGCGGCGTATGAACTATCACGTCGTCTGCGTGCCAGAGAACTGAATCGATGAATCGAGACTCATCTGAATATGAAATCTGACAGAGATCGAATTCACCATCAGATGAAATGACATGGGCATCGCCTCGAAGAGCATGACCTCTTCCCGCGCGAATTGATACCTGCGCTACCTCACGCTTCTCGAATAGTGTCGAGTCAAGATAACCAAGCACGTCAAAACCCAGATCCGTCTCAAATGCGCTCTTTTTTGAAGCAAGTTCTACATTGCCGACAATTCGATCAAGTCGAAAGGTGCGTACATCCATCCTGTCTTGATCAAATCCCACCAAGTACCAATTGCCATGCCTACTCCCCAAACCGTAAGGATTCACTTTTCGCATATCTTCTTTCATCCGCACTGAGAGATAGCCAAAAGTAATAGTGGTTCGATCCGCGATAGCACGCGTCAATGGCACGAAGTTCGGCGAGGTGACATTGAGTTTCGGAGATAGGTTGGGAAGGGCATCAAAGTCGGATGCGATGCCCAGCGAACGCAATTTGACCAATGCGCTTTGAGCGGGTTCTCCCAAGGCTGCTCCGCGCCAAGCCTCGGCAGCAAGTGACAGAAGCGCAACTTCGGCACCGTTCAAGTCTCCGAGGTTGAGAGAATAGGTTTCGGGATGAATTCGATACCCTGGTTCGTCTTCAAAGCCGGGGTCAACCCCGCGCACGTCAATGACGATCCCGATTCTTCGTAAATCATCCTTATCGCGTTCAAACATTCGTTCTTTTGACTCTGATGAACCTTCGTATCCTTCGATTGTTCGGAAAATTTCTGACTTAGTTAAAAAGCGTTTTGTGGCGAGCAAGGCGATCGTCAGATTTATCAATCGCTCATTCTTGCGCGATGCCATCGTAGCCCCCCTTCGAAGGTCGTCGACGTCGTGGAAGGACATCTACTCCAGGAGCCATTCGTCTTGATTGGATGAGAAAACCCGTATGTCCGATCATTCGGTGCTGGGGTCGAACGGCTAGGCCTTCGTGGTGCCACCCTCGTACCAATGACTCAGAACTCTCTGGCTCGGTAAAGCGACCATCATCCTTGAGCGCTTCAGCCGTAGCGGAAAGCTGCGTGGTAGTTGCCACGTACGCAAGGAACACTCCCCCTGGACGCAATACTCGAGCTGCGAGGTCGACACATTCCCACGGAGCCAGCATGTCAAGAATCACACGATCAAATAGATCTTCAAATGCCTGGTCTTGAAGGGATCCTACTTCAACCCTCCAATTACTAGGCAGCTCTCCGAAATAACTCGTGACATTGGAGGTGGCGTTCTCAGCAAAATCAGCACGCCTTTCTAACGAATGAACAAAGCCCTCCTTGCCCACTGCCCGAAGAAGAGAAATGGTGAGAGCCCCACTTCCCACCCCTGCTTCAAGTACTCGTGCACCTGGATATATATCGGCAAATCCAACAATCAATGCGGAGTCCTTGGGATACACAATCGTCGCGCCACGAGGCATCGAAAGGACATAGTCGGACAAGAGCGGTTTGAAGGCGGTGAATTTCAGCCCTGCTGTGGTCTCTACGACAGAACCCTCCGGCATGCCTATGAGGTCGTTGTGGGTGATCCAGCCTTTGTGAGTATGCCACTCCTTACCGGGGTCAATCGTGAAACTGTAAAGCTTGCCTTTTGAATCGGTAAGTTGAACGCGATCACCAGCTGCGAAATATCCAGGAGTAGACACGGAAGCATCTTAGAGGTTCATTGACACGCCTTGGGGGGTATCTTGCCCTTCATGAGTAAAATCAGGTTGTCGCCGAGTCGAGTCACCGACTTCTCAAACTGTCCTCAGCTATACAAATATCGTGTCATCGATCAGTTGCCTGAAGCCATCAGTTTGGACGCAGAGCGCGGGACCCTCCTCCATACCGTCCTCGAACGGCTCTTCGATTCCCCAATTCCTCACAGAACCGCAGAGACGGCTAAGGAAATGCTCCCGCGACATTGGAATGAGCAAATGGAGGCTAAGCCTGAACTTGCCTCCATGATTACCGATAACAAGGAATGGATTGACCGTGCAAATTCTCTTTTAGATAATTATTTTTCTCTAGAGGAACCCAATGCTTTTGAACCGACGCACCGCGAATTGCATCTCGAGATCGACTTGAATGAGGAGATATATCTTCACGGTTATGTTGACCGTTTGGATGTGGCCAGCACCGGTGAAGTTCGTATCATCGATTACAAGACAGGCAAGGCACCTAAACCTGGATGGGAAGAGAAGGCGCTATTCCAACTGCGGGTCTATGCCCTTATCTACTGGCGAAACTATGGAGTCATACCGAGACTTCTTCAATTAATCTATCTCGGAAGCGCTCAGCTTCTACGCAATACTCCTTCAGAACTCGACCTACTGACAACTGAGAAGACCCTTATTCGGATAGGTGATGAGATCTCCTCTGCAATACGGGACGATAAATGGGCCCCAAAACCTTCCAGGCTTTGTGACTGGTGCTCTTTTAAGGGTATCTGCCCTGCCTTTAATGGCTAAGTATTGAACTTCAGATAGAGATTCTGGAGTTCTTCGCGAGTTAGTTCTTCAACCGATTCAACAACATGTACTCGCTGACCGGGGGAAATCGGGACTAGGTGCGGAATTGCAACTACCAATCCCCCGCTTGCGCTTGCCGCTGCAACTCCCGTTGCAGAATCTTCAAGGATCAAGCAATCTTCGATGGCGACGTTAAGAAAACGTGCAGCGGCTAAATACCCTTCCGGATCGGGCTTGACGTTGGTCACATCGTCACTTGATATTGAGATCGCGAAACTATGGTCTTTCAGGTTATCTAGTACGGCATCCACTAGTACGCGAGGGCTTGCAGAAACCAAAGCCATCGGGAGTTTGAGGCCCTCGCACAACGACATGAGATTCTGCGCTCCTTCCATTAACGAGGCACCATGGCGAAGATGTGATTCTGTAAGAGAAATGAGTGAGTCTGTGAACCACTCTGGCGATTCCACGCCTCCGGCAAGTTCGAACATGAACCGACCAACTCGATCGAGCGGGCCACCCAGACAGTGCGCCTGATCTTCCAATGTCCATTCGTATCCGAAGCGTTGCATTAGTTCGGTCTCTGAGGCCAACCACATTGGTTCGGTGTCAACCAGCGTGCCGTCCATATCAAACAGGAGCGCCGAGAAGAATTGATTCATATGACTGGCCAAGGTATGTCCCTAATTGGCGTTGAAGTATTTAGCTTCGGGGTGATGAACGATGATGGCCGACGTCGATTGTTCAGGGTGCAATTGGAACCCTTCCGATAACTCGACACCAATTCGCTCTGGCTCCAATAACTGGCAAAGTTGAACTTGCTGTTCGAGATCCGGGCAAGCTGGATATCCGAACGAGTAACGTGAGCCACGGTAGCCTTGATCGAGTATCGCCTGAAGCTCTGGGGCATCCTCGTCACGGAAATTGAGTTCCTCTCTGACTCGGGCATGCCAGTGTTCAGCAAGGGCCTCGGTGAGTTGGACCGAGAGCCCATGAAGCTCAAGATACTCGCGATATTGGTTGGCCGCGAATAATTTGGCGGTCGCCTCACTCACGGCCGATCCCATTGTGACTATCTGGAATTCAACAACGTCGGTGCGTCCAGACTCCTTGGATGCAAAATAATCGCTGATGCACAATCGCCGATCTCGAGATTGACGAGGGAATGCAAAGCGAGTGCGCTCTTGTCCTTTGAGGGAACCCTCATGATGCAATATGACTAGGTCATTTCCCTCGCTGACGCAGGGAAAGTAACCGTAAACAACGGCTGCATTTAGCCAGCCTTGGGACAACGCTTCGCTGAGTATAGAACGCAGTCTTGGTCGACCTTCGTTCTCGGCCATGATGTCATACTCGCCTCGGGCGCCTTTTAGTCCCCACTGCCCAACAAAGAGCGCGCGCTCGTCTAGCATTCCTGAATATTCAGCAAGCGGGACGCCCTTGATGATTCTGCTGCCCCAAAAAGGCGGTGTTGGAATATCTACGTCAGTTGCGACGTCGCTTCTCTTGGTGTCAATTTCCTTAACAATATTCTCCGCAGCTACAGCCTTTACTCTTCTTTCGCGCAAGGGAGGAAGGGCTGCGCCGGGTTCGCCTCGCTTGATCGCCATGATGGTGTCCATCAAGCGAAGCCCCTCGAATGCATCCCTTGCATACCGAACTTGACCGGGGAATTGACTGGCAAGATCTTGCTCAACATATGCGCGCGTTAAAGCCGCGCCACCCAGCACAATCGGCCACTTCTTATCCAAACCTCGCGACGTGATCTCTTCGAGATTTTCTTTCATGATCACTGTTGACTTAACCAGCAGACCGCTCATGCCTATCGCGTCGGCATTCGAGTCGCTGGCGGCATCGATGATCTGGTTGATTGTTTGCTTAATGCCAATATTAACGACCTTGTAGCCATTATTGGAGAGAATGATGTCGACTAGATTCTTCCCGATGTCGTGGACGTCGCCTCGTACCGTTGCGAGGACCATCACCCCGCGTCCTTCATCTCCCGTTTTTTCCATAAACGGCTCGAGATAAGCTACCGCAGTTTTCATGACTTCTGCGCTTTGCAGCACGAAGGGCAGCTGCATCTCCCCCTTACCGAATAATTCCCCAACAATCTTCATACCTTCAAGAAGGAATGTGTTGATAATGTCGAGTGGCTTCATGCCCTCGGTTAGAGCCGATTCGAGGTCAGCTTCCAAGCCGATCTTCTCCCCGTCGATGATTCGCCGAGTGAGGCGTTCAGTCAGCGGAAGAGCCGAAAGTTCGGCGGCACGAGTAAGGCGAGACGAGGCGATCTCCACGCCTTCGAATAATTCAAGAAAAAGCGAAAGCGGATCATAAACACATTCGCCGTTTTCAAAACGTCTGCGATCGTAAATAAGATCCAACGCTACTTCGCGTTGGCGTGCATCGATCCGTGCCATTGGCGTGATTTTTGAGGGATGAACAATTGCCGAATCCATGCCGGCCTCAACTGCCTCATGCAAGAAGACAGAATTGAGAACGACTCGCGCTGCGGGGTTGAGACCAAAGGAAACGTTGCTAACGCCCAGCGTCGTGTTCACATTCGGGAATTCTGCCTTGATAGCACGGATCGCGTTAAGGGTTTCAAGTCCATCGCGCCTTGTCTCTTCTTGCCCCGTTGCAATTGGGAAGGTAAGGCAGTCGATCAAGATGTCGCTGGTCTTGAGATTCCATTTCTGAGTGAGGTCTTGAATAAGCCGACGTGCAACGCGGACTTTCCATTCAGCATCGCGGGCCTGACCAGTCTCATCAATAGTCAAAGCAACAACGGCTGCGCCGTGCTCTTTGACCAATGGCATGACACGCGCAAAGCGCGAGTTGGGCCCATCTCCATCTTCAAAGTTGACGGAGTTGATAACGCTTCGCCCGCCAAGTTGCTCGAGACCCGCTTTGATGACCAACGGTTCGGTTGAATCCAAAACGATAGGAAGGGTTGATGAGGTCGCAAATCTTCCTGCGAGCTCTCGCATATCGACGGCACCATCCCGGCCCACATAGTCAACTGACAGGTCGAGCATGTGTGCGCCGTCGCGGATTTGGTCGCGCGCAATCTCCACGCATCCTTGCCAATCTTCGGCAAGCAATGCATCGCGGAACGCCCTTGAGCCATTGGAATTTGTTCGTTCACCGATGGCCATATATGTCAGATCCTGCCTAAAGGGCACGTACTGATACAGAGAGGATGCTCCGGATTCGGACTTAGGATTTCTTTTTGCGGGAACCACGCCTTTGAGCGCGTTCACAACTTCCTTCAGATGCTCCGGAGTCGTCCCACAGCACCCACCGACGAGAGAAACACCGTACTCGTGCACAAATACGGAAAGGGCTGCTGCCAACTCTTTCGGAGTCAAGGGGTAAGTCGCCCCGCTCGGTCCTAAAATTGGCAGACCAGCATTGGGCATGACCGAGATGCCAATTTCGGCACTCTTGCTCAGGTAGCGAAGATGCTCTGACATCTCCGCTGGGCCCGTGGCGCAGTTCAAGCCAATCAGGTCAATACCCAACGGTTCAAGGGCGTTTAAGGCAGCTCCAATCTCTGAACCAAGAAGCATGGTGCCGGTCGTTTCAACTGTCACCTGGGCGATCAGGACTATGTCTTGATCGCTCTCCTGGATGGCCAGGCGAGCACCGTTTATGGCCGCCTTGGCTTGAAGAAGATCCTGGGCGGTTTCGACGAGAATCGCATCAACGCGCGCGTCGGCCAAACCTTTGGAGGCGGTGTAATAGGCATCTTTCAATTTCTCGTATGTCGTATGACCAAGGCTGGGCAGTTTTGTGCCCGGTCCGAGGGACCCGATCACATACCGTGGTCGTTCCTTTGTCGAAAACTTATCGGCGCTAGCTCTGGCCAATACGCCGCCAGCGTGGGCAAGTTCGTAAATACGATCTTCTATGCCGTACTCGGCCAAGTTAGCCCAGTTGGCACCGAAGGTATTGGTCTCGATTGCATCTACGCCCACGGCGAGGTACTCCTCGTGAACGGCACGAACGATGTCGGGGCGACTCACGTTCAGAATCTCATTGCAGCCTTCATGTCCTTGAAAATCCTGCATAGTCGGATTGGCGGCTTGAAGCATCGTCCCCATGGCGCCGTCCGCAATCACTGTGCGCTGCGCCAATGACTGGCGCAAGGACTGCTTCGAGGTGATCATTGGTCGAAGGTTACCGTAAGGTGGCATCATGGAGATTCTCCACATTCCGGCCTTACGCTCGCCCGTCATGATCTTCGCCTTTGGTGGCTGGAATGACGCGGGAGAAGCAGCTACAGGGACCGCGTCTCATCTGTTGAACATCTGGGACAACACATTGATCGGGAATTTCGATCCCGAAGACTTCTACGATTTTCAAGTGAATCGACCAATGGTTTTTGTTGACGACTCAAAAGTTCGAAAAATAACCTGGCCGACCACGGAGGCCTTTGGAATCCTCACTCCTCAATTTGAATTCGATCTTGTCGTCGTGAAGGGTCTTGAACCATCCATGCGATGGAGGAAATTCACGAGCGATCTGCTGGACCTTGCAGACGACCTTGAGGTTTCAATGATCCTCACAGTTGGATCGTTGCTGGCCGATACTCCCCACTCTCGTCCAATTTCAGTCAGTGGCAGCGGGTCGCATCCTGAGATCGCAAAGCGCCTTGGAGTCGAAGTGAGCCGATATGAGGGTCCCACCGGAATTCTTGGAATCCTGCAGGAGGCAGCACAGCGAAGGGGAATTGATGCCATCTCGCTGTGGGCCGCAATTCCTCATTATGCATCTAGCCCACCATCGCCCAAGGCGACTCTTGCACTTGTCAATGCCCTTGAGGATTTTTTGAATATATCGATTCCTCTTGGAGACTTAACGGAACAGAGCAAGATGTGGGAGTCAGGCATAGACGAGATGGCGCAGGAAGACACTGAACTTGGCGAATATGTTCGGCAGCTCGAGTCCTCCAAGGATGAGACAGAATTGCCTGAAGCCACGGGCGAGGCTATTGCACGCGAATTCGAGCGCTATTTGCGGCGAAGAAATATCGAATAGATTCGTTAAAGGGCGATACCCAGCAACAAATCGATCGCGCGCGAAAGCTCTCCTGCTGAGCCGCCTGTTGATCCTTCCTCCGTCTCGAGGCACCACGCTTCAAGGAATTCCATTGCACGAGGTGTATCAAGATCGCCTGCCAAAGATTCGATGATCCTTTGAATAGTGGCATCTGTGGGCGCGACTTCGGGGCGGGATAACAAGAGACGAAGTCGATCTAGGAATTGAGTGGCTTCGATAAGCCGATCATCGGTCCACATGCGGTCCTGGGAATAATGATCGGCGATAAGCGCCAATCGAACTGCCATTGGATCCGCACCCCCCTCTACTAATGTGGAAAGAAAGGCCAGATTTCCTCGGCTCTTGCTCATCTTTTCTCCATCAAGACCGATTAATCCCGCATGCATGTATATGCGGGCCAAGTCCCTTCCCGTAATAACCGCGGCCTGTGCGGCCCCAATTTCGTGGTGAGGAAAAAGCAAATCACTTCCTCCACCCTGGATATCGATAAGAAACTCTTCATCGTGGGACACGGGCAAATAATTCAGAGCAATCGCACAACATTCGATGTGCCAACCCGGTCGTCCATTGCCAAATGTCGAGGGCCAACTTGGCTCGCCGGTTCGCTCGTGTAACCAGACCAAGGCATCCAAAGGGTCTCGTTTGCCCGGCCTTGCCGGATCCCCTCCGCGTTCGGCGGAAAGTTCGAGCATCTCGTTCTGCGAAAGATGTGCGCGAGTTCCGAACTTCTTATCCGACCTCACCGAAAAGTAAAGATCTTTCTCGACCGGGTAAACAGTACCCAAGCTCTGCAATTTCTCCACGGCGTCAACGACTAATGGAATTGATTCGACCGCCCCGATGTAATGGGCCGGCGGAATGATATGAAGATCGCACATATCGCCACGAAATAAATTGATCTGTGAATGGGCTAAGTCTTTCCAGTCAACTTTGTCGCGATTGGCACGCTCTAAGAGTGGATCATCGATATCGGTTACGTTCTCGACAAAATGCACGGTTTTGCCCATTGCCCGCAAATATCTGTTGACTAGATCGAAGGTGATGTAGGTTGCCGCGTGACCCAGGTGCGTTGCATCGTAGGGAGTAATGCCGCATACATACATTCTGTATTGGTCTTTAACGGGGAGAGTGACAACGGCGCCGGAAGAAGAATTTCGAAGCGATAAGGCTGGAAACGTGAAATTCGAACCAATCGGTGGCAGGTAGATTTCAGCCCATGAATTCATTGCTTCATCCTAAAGGAGAATTCATGGGTGCACGCTTTAGTACGGAGGCCATGGGACCGCAGGCCATTCCCTGCTCGGATGCGGGAAAACTCCCGAGGATTTGAGGCGCTCGACTCGTCTGGCCAAGGCGGAAATCTCCTCCGCTGTCAGCAAACCTGCTAATTCCTCCGGTTCTTGCAAATAATTGGCCACCGAATCAAGTTTGGAGAGTTCACGCTCATTAAAGGGCTCTCCTGCCCATCTCCATAGAACGGTCCGCAATTTGTCCTCCGAATGGAAAGCGACCCCGTGATCGCATCCGAAAACCTCTCCCGAGGCGTTGGGCAGAATGTGTCCGATCTTTCGATCAGTATTGTTTATTACTGCGTCAAAGAGGGCCATGTTCCTTAAATCGGCACTGTCTCGCTGAAAAAACTCGATCATGTCAATTGCTTTATCGACATCTATCCAGAGTTGTACCGCTCCTTCACCAAAGGGTCCTTCACGAAGCACGGTCAACGGAACTACATTGAAATCGCATTTCTCGCTCATCACGTACGCCGCATATTCGCGGTACGCGAGTGTGCCGTCGGAGAAATCCCATAGAGGACGCTCGCCGGCTATAGGTTTATAAATACAAGTCAAGACTGTGTCGCCCTGTGTGACCTTGGCGAGCATCGTTGCATTGGAAGCATCAACTAGACGCCCTGTCACTTTCATCTCGCCAAGTCGGAGGACCTGCGCGAGTTGGGGATTAACGTCTGTAGCCATTGGCTCTCGGGCAGACATGCCCACGGGGATCAAGTGCGAGCCCGCAGAAAGGGCACGGAGGACGTCCCGCATTGACAACGGCCACGGCACGAGTGACAAAGGCATTTGTTTGGGATGGCGTAAGAATTACCCGCAGCAGATCCGGTGCGTCTGAGTCGTCGTCTGCGTAAATCTCCTGGCCTTCAGGTTCGTTCTCATTTACCGCTTGAAGCTCAACTGAGATCATTTCCCGCTCGCTCAGCCACGATAGAGAAACTATGCCAACGCGAAATTCCTCCACGATCGGAGTTTCTAGAGGTTGCTCATCGCGGGGCAGTCGCTCAACTACAAGCGATGGTTCGATCCGCCGAAGTTCACGGAGAAGAATTTCCAATCGATCTGCGATCGCGATTACCTGCGTCTTTTCAAGGAGTACGGACACGAGCCGACTACCTGCGCGTGCCTGCAGAAAGAAGCTCCTCTCTCCTGGCTCGCCCACGGTTCCCACAACAAATCGTTCAACCGGGTCGAATGTATTCACGATGCGCGCCATCTAGGGCTTCTGCCCCACTGAAGGACCGCCGGAGCCGCCACCAACAAGAAGGCGCTTTCGGCGATCAAGAAACACCTCAGGGGCCAATCGCGATCGAGAATCGTTCATGAGGATCAACCTTGGTTTTGACGAAGAGTAATCAAGAATTGAAACGGAGGCTGGGTCGATGACGATTCTTTGAAACTCGTCCAAATGCATATTGAGTGAGGCAGCAATAATCGACTTCAATACATCTCCGTGGGAAACAAGGACCACATGTCCTCTGCCACGCTTGGCCAATCCTCGCTCCACGGCCCGCATTGCCCGTTCTTGCATGGCTGTCAGACTTTCTCCTTCAGGAAAGGTCACGAGCGAGGGCGCTTCTTGAACTTGTTTCCAGAGCGCTTCTTTAGAAAGAGCACGGAGTTTTTGCCCGGTCCATTCTCCATAATCAACTTCAGAAAGATCAGGGTCGATTTCTACCTTGAGGCCAGGGTTTGTCCGCACCATCTTCCTCAGCCAGGGCGAGATTGTCTGCTCGCACCGCTCCAACGGACTCGAGCGAAGCGACTTAACCGGAATTTCTCCGAGCCTTCTTGCCAACTCGCTCGCCTGTTTTCTTCCTGAGGACGAGAGCTGCACTCCTTCTGATCTCCCTGCAAGAATTCCCGATCCATTGGCGATCGAATGAGCATGTCGGATGAGGACAACCAGTGTCATGACCGCTGCCTCACTTTCAAATCCTGAAATAGGGAAATTAGCAGGACAAGCAGGAAGATTATCGGGGAAATCCTCCTTCCGCCTTGCTAGGGTCGCATCATGGAATTTCGCCGTGCGGGCAAGAGCGGGTTGCTGGTCTCAAGGCTTGCGCTAGGCACTATGACCTGGGGGCGCGACACGGATGAGCACGAAGCCGCCGATCAAGCACGTGCCTACTTGGACGCAGGCGGAAACTTCCTCGATACCGCCGCTTTGTATGGAGATGGTGACAGCGAAAGGGTGATCGGGGGTCTCATTGGCACGCTCTTTCAGCGAGATGAGGTCCTCATCTCGACCAAGGCAGGCATCTCCTTCCAAGACGGCGAACGCGTCGTCAGTACATCACGGCGATCTTTGATTGCCGAGCTTGATAATTCGCTCATTCGTCTAGGGACGGACTTCGTCGATCTTTGGCAAGTGCATGCGTGGGACCCATTCAATCCACTAGACGACACACTTTCCGCTCTCGATTATGCCTATTCGAGCGGGCGCGCAAGGTATGTAGGCATATCAAATTACGGAGGCTGGCAGAGTGCTCGCGCAATCACGCGGCAGGAATCATTCCCCACTAAGGCGCCCATTGCGACTGTTCAGAATGAATATTCGCTGCTCAACCGAAACGTTGAGAAAGAAATACTCCCTTGCGCCAATGAACTCGAAGTCGGCTTTTTAGCATGGTCCCCGCTTGGTCGTGGGGTGCTCACAGGTAAATACCGATTAGGCACGCCCAGTGACTCTCGCGGTGCCAGCCCACACTTTGCTGGATTCGTCGAGCCCTATTTGGACGAGCGAAGCATGCGGATAGTCGAAGCTGTCAACGTTGCCGCCGAAGGCCTGGGTTACTCGCCGTTGGAGGTCGCTCTTGCCTGGGTGCGCGACCAAGTCGGCGTCACGAGCGCCATCGTTGGAGCAAGAACAGGTGCGCAACTGCGCGGAATCTTGATGTCAGAGGAGATCTCTCTCCCCTACATTGTTCGAAGCGCGCTAGACGACGCGTCAGCGATTTAGCAGTTCTCGAGGAAATTCTCCAAAACCTTCACGCCGAAGCAGATTCCATCAACGGGCACGCGCTCGTCTACACCGTGAAATAACGACATGAAGTCCAGATCCGGGGTAAGACGCAAAGGTGAAAAGCCATAGCCGATGATTCCTAAATCTGATAGCGCCTTGTTGTCGGTTCCACCGCTCATGCAATAGGGCACTGGAATTCCCTCCGGGTCTTGAGATTTGAGTGCGTTGCACATCGCATCGACCAAGTCGCCATGGAAATCAACCTCCAGCGCGATATCTCGATTGACAGTTTCAATCTCGATATCTGGCCCAATGAGATCGCGAATGGTCGCATTGAGTTCCTCTTCAAATCCTGGAAGAAAGCGACCATCAATGATAGCGGAGGCACTTTGTGGAATCACATTCGCCTTGTAGCCAGCCTCCAACATCGTCGGATTTGCCGAATTCTGGAGAGTGGCTCCGATCATTCTTGCGGTCGAGCCGAGCTCTTTCAGCAGTGGTCGGAGATCTGATAGATCAAAGGGTTTATTTGTAGCCTTAGCGACTTGCTCGAAGAATACCTTCACGGTCTTTGTGTATCGTTGCGGCCACGTGTGCTTTCCGATTTTCTCCACAGCCGTCGCAATTGCGGTGATTGCGTTGTCGTCATTCATCATCGAGCCATGGCCGGCACGACCATGTGCGGTCAACTTCATCCAGTGAATTCCCTTTTGAGCACCTTCGACCAAGTAGAGACGCTTGCCATCTCCGACAGTCACGGAAAATCCACCGACCTCTGAGATTGCTTCGGTGCATCCAGCGAATACTTCGGGGTGTTCCTTCGCCATCCAGCGTGATCCGTAAGTCATTCCTGCTTCTTCATCGGCGAAAAAAACAAGCACGATATTCCGTGGTGGTTTATAGCCACCTCGCGCCCACTTGCGAACGATTGCCAAAATCATGGCATCCATGTTCTTCATATCAAGGGCGCCTCGGCCCCAGATCATCCCATCGCGAATCTCGCCGCTGAAAGGATCTACCGACCAGTCTTCTGCATTTGCCGGCACAACATCGATATGGCCATGCACCACAAGGCCAGGCCGAGTCGTGTCTTCTCCTTCGATATTGGCTACAACATTGCATCGCCCCGGCGCCGCCTCGTAGATTCGCGATGCGATTCCCACCTCTGCCAATTTGCTGACAACGTAGTCCGCCATCGCCTTCTCGTCGCCTTTGCCCTCACCGAAGTTGACGCTGGGAATTCTGATCATCTCCTGGCACATGGTGATTGCATCGTTTTCGAGTTCGGAGCGTTCGATCTGGCTGAGATCATGGCTGGCAGTTGTGGTCATACGGCTATTCTCTCTGAAAAGAGACTGCTTTTGTCTCTAACAGCCCCCATTGATATCCTTGCTCCTCACTCGTCCGGGTGGCGGAATTGGCAGACGCGCTAGCTTGAGGTGCTAGTGCCCGCAAGGGCTTCGGGGTTCAAGTCCCCGTTCGGACACGCTGTAGGAACGGATACCTGGGTCAGAATGGCGCACACGCCTTGAAGACCAGCGGCCATGTCTTCTCTAGGTCGGCAATCAACTGGTTGAATCGGGTGTTGAGTTGGCTGATCCGGGTCGCTTGGCTAAGTTTGGTCGTCCGTAGGTTGTTGACAACCTTCAGCAGCTCCTGATTGATATAAACAAGGTGATCGCGGTTCTTCTTGCACGCCGCGGCACCGTTACTCGCAGGAACGGGAACCGGCAGGAACTCCCCGTTTCTGGCTACTACTGACGGTGCAGCGCTGCAGGCTGAATTGGCTCGTTCATTATTTTTCGCCAGGGCGGCTTTCCCAGCTGCCGTCTGTTTAAGAGTCCGCTGGTAAATCGCCTCTACAGCGGGAGGAAAAGTGGACATCTTCTCGAGCCTGGAATTCATCGCAGCGTTGTACGCATTTTGAGCTTGGACCGCTTGGTTTCCGATCACCATGTAGTTTCGCCATGCGATGCAGAGAGACGTTCCATTGCTAACGGGCAACAACGCGGGAAGAAGCAGGGGCACGATATGAGAAGGTGCGATCGACGCGGTTTTCAAGACGACCGTTTCAATATTCGAGAACTCCTCCTGTCTCGTGCTCGGGTAAGGATCCTCGTTCGACGTGTTGACCTGCAGGTAGTAAGTGCCTGCTGGAAACTTTGCCTCGCTTAGTGGCTCCGATGTGAATGTGTAGGTGCTGCTCTCTGCATATGTAGGGAGCGACCATGACCCTCTGCAATTGCCTTTGTTGTTGCAAGCCATCAAGGGGCCGTATGTCGTTTCGTATGCAGCTTTGGCATTGACGGGGTCGTTGTCTATCACCACCGACCCGCCCCTAGGCTGTTTTTCGGTCGCGTTGAGATGAGCCATGCCGTCAGGTGCGCTGAATACGACAACAAGCCTGCGTTGGCCATCGAAGTTGGCAGAGACGATCGTGGGAGGATGTCCGGTGCGCCACGTAGCCTCCGCACCTTCAGATGCCGACACAGGGATAAGAGAGAGCAACAGGGAAAATATTGCTGCAAGGAAAATTGCCCTTCTAATATTTAGGGACCACATGAGTGCACCGTCCTTCTGGCTAAGACCACTATATGAACATCGAAGCCGTGCTAGTGAGTGGTGGTCCTGATAAATGGAATAGCAAAGAACCCCCGACAATTGCCGGGGGTTCTTTGGTTCTCCGAGAATCGGTGACTTGGTGCTTGCCCTACTTCTTAGACTTTTCTACATGCTCTGGCCGCATTGGTCGAGCTGGTCGATCAAACTTGAAGCCGTCTTCCTTGGCGCTGATCTTTGCTTCTACCTTGCGTGGCTTGGCAATCTTGGCGCCGAGGGTGTCAAGGGCTGCTTTGCGAGTTGCAATCGCCGCTGCAATTGCACTCTGACGAGCATTGGTAGCGGCCGCTTTCTGGATATCTGTTGTAGCCGTAGACATGGCCGTTGCGAAAGCAACGTTGGCATTGTGTACTGCGATGTCAAAGGCAACGTTTATCGACTTCTTAAACGCTTCACGCATTGAGACCGTAGTCTTGTAGTTCTGATAAACGGACTGGTAAGCAGTGTTGTAACTCAACGCTGCGGCTTGGTAGACGCCTAGCGCGACTTTATAGGTGACAGTCGCGGCGTTGTATGCGGTCATAGCTGTGTTGTAAGCAGCCACCAAAGCAGCGTATTGCGCTGCCGTAGTAGCAGGGGAATTCGCCTTCAGGATCGCATTGTAAGTGTCAAGAGCAGTCTTGTATGAAGCCTTGTACGCCTGGACTGCTGTGACATAGGCAGAAACTTGGATCTTGAACGTTGCTGTGGCAGAGTCAAACGAACTCAACGAAGCGTTGTATGTGGCCAACTGTGAATTGTACGTAGCCGTAGTTACCGTCGCCGTGGTTGTCGAATCTGAAGCGAACGCTGTACTCGTTGTTCCTAGAATCAAGCCAGCGCTCAGAATTGTCGCTGTTATGATCTTATTTCTTTTCATGTGGAGCCTCCCCGCAAGTGCAAAGCCGATGTGCTTTACGGCTAAAGACTGGGGGACATTTCTGTGAGAGTTCTGCGGAATTCCGCCCACCAGTTTGTGAGAGGCATTATTTGTGCCAAAGACACGCCTGTGTCCCCTAAAGAAGGAGCATCCTTCTGTCTACGAGATATTTGCCAATTAGCTAATTAGTAGCGGAAATCATTTGCAATATCATCGCGTGTGCTCGCCCGTGATACCTGTTAATTTCCCTCCTCATCAAACACAAACCTCAGGAGGAAATAACCATGACAGTAAGTGCAGTTTCAACTCCTTCAATTACTGACAAGGAACGATCGAAAAGATTGATTGATGCAAGTCAATTCTGGAGTGAGCGCATCGCAGAGGATGTTTCAGTTGCTGCGCTCACCTACAAGGTGAGCGGCGTAGGAACCGGTTCGGTCGCAACGCGACTACAGGCTGGCAAGCACATTTTCCATATTGATGAGCCGGCCGGACTTGCAGGTGACGATATTGCGGCAAGCCCAGTAGAATTCGCATTGGGTGCATTCATTGCGTGCCAAATTGTTGTCTACCGTCTTTATGCCCAGAATCTTGGAATTAGTATCGAATCGATCGAAGCCGAGGTTGAAGGTGATCTCGATGTCCGTGGAATCTTTGGCATGGACCAAACTGTGCGTCCAGGCTTCTCTGAGGTTCGATTGACAGTCAAAATCACAGGTCCAGACAGTGAAGAAAGATACGCAGATCTCCAAGGGTTTGTCGACAAGAACTGCCCCGTTCTAGATCTTTTCGCCAATCCAACACCTGTCAGGTTGAGTCTTATCGCCAATCAATAAAAGGTATGAAGATTGCCTGTAATCTTCACGCATGGACCCGGCTCTTGAGCATGCTCACGCCCTAATCAGGCAAATTCCGGATTATCCGATACCGGGCATTTCGTTTCAGGATCTGACGCCCCTTCTTGCCCACGGCCCATCTTTTCGTGCGGTGACTTCCGAATTCACGCCTCTTGCCCAGTCCTGCGACGTTGTGGTGGGAGTCGAGGCACGTGGATTTATTTTCGCCGCCGCGATTGCCTACACCTTAGGGCTTGGGTTTGTTCCCATTCGCAAAAAGGGAAAGCTGCCCTTCGACACCCACGAAGAAAGCTATGGTCTTGAGTACGGCTCCGACGTGGTGGCGATTCATCAAGACGCCATCGGCGTAGGATCACGTGTTCTTCTCATAGACGACGTGCTGGCAACTGGCGGTACCGTTTGCGCAGGTATTCGCCTCATATTACGCTCGGGTGGATCAGTCTCAGCTGTCGGAACGGTCCTCGAGATCTCATCGCTGGAGGCACGCAAGCGAATCTCAAGTGAGTTTCCGGAGGTTCCAGTGCATTCAATCTTCACTGTATAGATGCGCATCAAAGAGATCCAAGGACTTCGCGCACTAGCGGTCCTCCTTGTTATCGCCTTTCACGCGAAATTCCTTTCAGGCGGATTCATAGGCGTCGACATCTTCTACGTCATTTCTGGCTATCTCATCACAGGCTTGCTGCTGCGAGAACTTGGTGAAACTGGATCTATCTCTCTATCCAATTTCTATTCCAGGCGAATCAAGAGACTCCTCCCCTCAACTTTCCTTGTCCTGATTTCAACAGCTATCGCTTCTTTTGTCGTAATGCCTTCGAGCGCACGATCGAATTTGGGTCGAAATATTGTGGCCGCCGCTCTTTACGTGAGCAACTATGTCTTTGCATGGTGGCAAAATGACTACCAGAATCTCGGCGCGACCCCTTCGCCGATCATTCACTTCTGGTCCCTTGCCGTTGAGGAGCAATTTTACCTCGTATGGCCCTTGCTCATTCTGCTAGCTGCACGAAGTGGCCGAAAAACTAGGGTATTCAAGGTCCTCACCGGAGTTACTCTCATCTCATTCGCTCTTTCTTTCATCGCGACATCGAAATATCCGATCTGGTCCTTCTACTCTCTTCCAACAAGAGCGTGGGAGCTCGGACTTGGCGCTTTAGTGGTGTTCATTCGAGATTACCCTCTTGCATTTCGCCGTTGGCGTTGGAGCGCGTGGATAGCTCTATTCGTAGTCTTCATCGCGGCACTTGTGTTCGATGAAAATACTTTGTTCCCTGGACGAGCAGCACTCCTGCCGACGCTCTCGGCGGCGTTCTTGCTTTTTATGATCAGCCACTTGCCAAAACTGCTTTCTCAACTATTCAACCTCCGCCTGATTCAGTGGATAGGCGATATTTCCTATCCGTTATACCTGTGGCACTGGCCTGCTTTGGTGCTCCCGGTTTACGTCTTCAATGCTCCCCTAACTCCCCCTCAGCGAATCGGTTCGATTGCACTGACTTTTCTTCTAGCGGGTCTGACGCATCGATTCGTGGAGAACCCGTTACGACATGTACATAAACCTTTCACCTTCGTTGTTCGAGTGGCTGCGATAGGCACCCTCGTCGTGTCAATTCTGGGCGTGTCAATCTCATTTTCGTCGGCCAAAGCCCTGCAGATCAAAGGTATAGCTGGAAGCATGGCTCTAAAAGCCATCACACGGTTACCTTCGATCTATGCGGATGGTTGCCAGGTGGGTAAGTCTGCGACAACTTCGCCGCCTTGCGTTTACGGCAATATTCACGGATCAAGATCGATATATCTTTTCGGCGACTCGCATGCGGCTCAGTGGTTTTCGACTTTGAATTCAATTGCGGCTAGCCGCGGGCTAAAGTTGGTTGTCCTGACCAAGTCCAGCTGTCCGGCCACAAGTGTGCAGCTTGCGGATCAGGGGGCTTTCCGCAACGCTCCATGCCAGCTCTGGCGGGAAAATTCCTTGAAAAGGATTGCAAAGGCGCATCCTTGGGCGGTGATTGTTTCGAATTTCGAGCACTATGTGCCCCCGAAGGGCATCTCAAATTCGGCTCAATGGTGGAGAGACGGCGTGATTCTCACGATGACACGCTTGAGTCGATTGACGCCGCATCCTATATACATACAAGACACACCCTGGCCCAACCGAGACATTCCATCGTGTCTGTTGCAAAAATCGGTCTCGGCGTGCGTGACACAACGACCTGCGTCTGAAACGTGGCTGGCTCAAAGTGTGGGTAATCTTGCCAGCATCGTTGATCCAACCAATTGGTTCTGCGCGAAAATATGCCCTGCGATTCGCGACGGAATTGTCGTCTATCGGGATGCCTCGCACATGAGCGTTGACTTTGCCACGCACTTAGACCCGATACTCACTCGGGAATTAGTCACTTTCAAAGTGATTAATAGATGACCTCGGTTATATGGCAGGATGAATCCTGTGGCTGAGTTAATTTATTACTGCGGGACAATGGATAGCGGAAAGTCCACTCTTGCCCTTCAGACTGCCCACAACCACCAAAGCCGGGGACGAACCGGCCTGATGTTCACGAGTAAGGACCGCGCAGGTAGCGGGGTTATCTCTTCACGACTCGGTCTTCAACGCCAAGCCATCGAGGTCGACTCAGATTTGGACATTCACCGTTTCGTGGTCGATCAACTTTCTATGGGTGAGCGTATCGACTACGTCATTTGCGACGAAGCCCAGTTTTACCAGCCCATACAAATTGAGCAATTGGCCAAGATAGTCGATGGTTTAAGCATTGATGTCTTTGCTTTCGGAATCCTCACAGATTTTCGCACCTCGCTCTTTCCGGGTTCTGCCAGACTCATCGAGTTAGCGGACCGCGTGAATACGCTTCAAGTTGAGGCCTTATGTTGGTGCGGAGCCCGCGCGACTCACAACGCCCGAACACTCGGCGGAGTTATGATCACCGAAGGTGAACAAGTAGTCGTGGGAGATGTTTCGGCAGGCCACGAAGTTGGTTACGAAGTGCTCTGCCGAAGGCACCATATGCGCCAAGTGACCGCACGGGCTTCTAGGGCCGGCCACAGTTCCAGCGATCCATTGCCCTTTAACAGTTAACTTCTTCAAAATCTCCTCTACAGGCTTCTGATCGATTAACTCGTCAGTGCGTGGAGCCCCCATACAAATAGCGGGGCAACCGCAAGTGCAGGCAAAAGATTCCCCACTGAAATATCCTTGATCTTGAGAAGTTTGAGCCCGATCCCAAGAAGCAAGACACCTCCCGTTGCCGTCATGGCATCGACTTGATAACCGCTCAGAATGCTTCCCAAGCCGACCCCTATGAGTGTCCAGAATCCCTGGTAGATGCCAACTGGAAGAGCTGACGCTGCAACTCCCCATCCAAGGGATGCAGCAAAAGCCATTGATGCAAAGAAATCAAGCGTGCTTTTAAGAACGAGTTGATCTATTCCTGTAGACATGCCGTCACTGATGCTTCCAAGAATTGCAAGCGGGCCAATGGCAAAAATAAGTGAGGCCGAGACAAATCCCTCAACAAAATGACCCTCACTCGATGCACGGAAGCGGATTCTCAACCTCTCGCCTAGGCCGTCGAGCCGATCTTCAATCCTTGCAGCCGAACCTATGAGTCCTCCGATTAAGAGCGCCGCCAAGATCGACAGAAGCGTCCATCCCCGCGGAATAGAGCCGACGAAACGTTCGGACCAGAGGCTCACCAATGCACCTGCACCGCCGAGGATGACTGTCATTCCAAGAACGTCGGTTAACAGATTTCTTGTACGCACGGGCATCTTTCCGCCAACGAGGACACCGAGAGCGGAGCCAGCCACGATTGCAAGGATATTGATGAGGGTTCCGATGCCCGGAAAGATCGCGAGTTTCATTGTGCCGTAATGCTATACGAGTCGAATTACTCAGCGATGACCACCAGCGATGAGGTAGCCTCCCTCAATGTTCTCCGGATTAATGAGCCGCGTCATTGAGTTTTTCAGACCGCATCGAACTATTCCTATCACGCCTTGGAGGGCGAAGACTCGCTGGGATCTTGCTCCCAAGCGTGTTGCAATCCTCGCGGCTTCATTATTTCTTTTTGGCATTGGTGAATCGTTGCTTGTGCAGTCGCGCTTAGGTAATTCCCCGTGGATCGTCCTTTCAGAGGGAATTTCGCGACGAACTGGAATCAACCTCGGATGGTCCACATGGATAATCAGTTGCGTCGTTCTGGTGTTGTGGATTCCTCTTCGCGAAAAGCCGGGCTTCGGCACATTTCTTAACTTTTTAGTCATTCCAGCGGCCCTGCAAATTGGTGTCGATTTCTTCCCAGAGCAAAATCACCTCCTGCCGGGTTTGGCCTTTGCCACCTCTGGAGTCATCATGGTCGGGATTGCTTCGGCCTTCTACATCAGCACAGGCCTTGGCCCAGGACCCAGAGACGGGTGGATGACGGGTATTCACCATCGCTCGGGGGTCCGGGTTGGACGCGTGCGCCTTGGTATCGAGGCCGTCGTCCTCACGGCAGGTTTTGCCCTCGGTGGCCGAGTGGGACTCGGCACAGCCCTATTCGCCCTCTTTATTGGCCAATCCATAGCGATCTCGTGCGGGGTCTTGGCTCGCCTTACCCATCAGTAACATAGCCCGCGCGATAGCGTCTGTCTTATCTTCCTCCGGCTTGCGGGTCGTGAAACTGCACGGGGAACACCCCCGACTCCAAAAACAGCTAAGGGGAAAAGCGTGCTTGATACTTATTTCAAAATCTCCGAAAGAGGCTCGACAGTGGGCCGTGAAGTGCGCGGTGGCATCGTCACCTTCTTCACGATGGCCTACATCGTGGCCCTCAATCCTCTCATCATCGGCCTCACCAAGGATGGCGACGGAAAATATCTCGGTGGGGATGGCTCCCATCCCAATCTAGCGATGATCGCAGCCGCAACTGCTCTTGTTGCCGGTGTCATCACGATCTTGATGGGCGTGGTGGGCAACTTCCCTATCGCCCTTGCAACTGGACTCGGATTAAACACCTTCGTCGCTGTAGGCATCGCTACGAAGATGTCATGGGCAGATGCAATGGGCTTGATAGTCATCGAAGGCTTGATCATCACCATCCTTGTTCTTACAGGATTTAGAACGGCAGTCTTTCGTGCCGTGCCTCAGCAACTCAAGATCGCGATATCTGTAGGTATCGGCCTCTTCATAGCACTGATAGGTCTAGTCGACTCAGGCTTCGTTCGCCGCACAGGCACAGGACCTGTTCCGGTGACCCTTGGTGATAATGGAACTCTCGTGGGTTGGCCGATCATCGTTTTCGCATTCGGACTTTTCTTGATGATCGGTCTTATGGTCAAGAAGATCAAGGGCGCCCTTTTGATCGGCATCGCCCTTGCCACACTTGCCGCGGTACTGATTGAAAAAGCATTCAAGATCGGTCCAAGTTTCATCTCACCGACAGAATTTAATCCAAAGGGTTGGGGACTCAATATTCCTAAGGTTCCATCCAAAATCGTCGACAAACCTGACTTCGGACTTCTAGGCCACTTCAGTTTGCTCGGTTCATTTAGCAGAATTTCCGTGATCTCAGCGATTCTGCTTATCTTCACACTTCTGCTATCCGACTTTTTTGACACCGTTGGCACGGTGACCGCGATCGCAACCGAGGCCGGATTAGTGGATTCGCAAGGGTACATTCCAAAGACTGAGCAGATTCTTTTTGTCGACTCTCTGGCAGCAGTTGCTGGCGGTGCCGCGAGCATCTCCTCAAACACCTCCTACATTGAATCAGCCTCAGGCGTTGGAGAAGGCGCAAGAACTGGGCTCGCCTCAGTTGTCACCGGTATCTGCTTCCTCTTCGCCACTTTCCTCGCCCCACTCGTGGCGATCATCCCCTACGAGGCCGCCACTCCTGCCCTGGTAATCGTCGGCTTCTTGATGATGACCCAGATCAAGCAGGTTGATTGGGAGGATCTTGGAATTGCCATCCCTGCATTCCTTACGATCATCTTGATGCCCTTCACCTATAGCATCTCAGTGGGCATCGGTGCGGGTTTCATCTCCCATGTTGTGATACGCCTGATTCAAAAACGGCATCGTGAGATCCACCCGCTCTTGTTGCTCGTATCGGTGCTCTTCGTAATCTACTTCTTTACAGCACTGATCAACGTTTGGATCGGCTGATATCAATTTAGGCTAGAGACCAATCAATTGCTCGCCTTGACGTATTTACGAGCAATTGATTGGTCTTACTAAAGGGTTTGGATCCGAAGAATCCACGGTAGGCCGATAGCGGACTTGGATGTGGTGAAGAGATAATCAAATCATTGGCGAAATAGGGTGAAAGTTCCTGTGCGTAATTCCCCCAGAGAATTGCAACCGTTTGACGTTCGCCAAGGACTCTTGCTATCTCGTTGGTTATGCTCTGCCAATTGAGATTGGTGTGCCCCGCACTCTGACCTTGCGGGGTTGTGAGCATTCGATTTACAAGTGCCACACCCTGCTCGACCCACGGCGTCAGATCTCCCGACACTGGCATGGTGCATCCAATGTCGTCGTGGAGTTCGCGGAAGATATTTGCCAAAGTCTTCGGAAAGGGCCTGACGTTACTTGGCACGGAGAAGGCAAGCCCCATGGCGTGCTGAGGCGATGGATAAGGATCCTGCCCAAAAATCACTACTGAAATCTGAGAGAGGGGCTTGTGCAAGGCTCTGAAGATATTCTTGGGGGCCGGATTGAATCGTTGGCCGTGAAGTGAACTTTCAATTCTCTCGATTTCATCCATCACATCTGTGAGAGCTTCAATCCATTCCGTGTGGACGCCTTCTAGAATTTTCATATCGCTTTCGCGAAAAATCGAGAGCCTTCTTTCGCAACCGCAATAGGCAGGCCGAATACCGCACTAACGTGCTCAGAAGTGATTACTTCATCAATCGGCCCCGATACGGCGATGAGGCCGTCCTTCATGAGAAGTGCGTGCGTTGTTCCTTCGGGAATTTCTTCGATGTGGTGGGTCACCAAGATCGTTGCGGGTGCGCTTGGATCGCGCGAGAAGTTCGCAAATCTGGCAAGCAAGTCTTCTCGCCCACCAAGGTCAAGCCCGGCGGCTGGTTCATCCAACAAAAGCACTTCCGGATCTGCCATCAATGCCCGACAGATCTGCACTCGTTTGCGTTCACCTTCACTCAAGGTGCCAAACTCGCGATCGCCAAGGTTGCGTACGCCGAAAGTTGTTAGAAGGGCAATCGCTCGAGATTCATCCCAGAGGTCGTAATCCTCATTCCAGCGACCAAGAATTGCGTAGGCCGCGGTGAGAACGACATCCCTGACGAGTTCGTCCTCAGGGATGTTCTCCGCCATAACCGAGCTGCAAAAACCGATTCGGGGCCGTAATTCAAAGACATCCACCCCACCCATGGCATTGCCAAGAATTTCCACTCGTCCCACTGTGGGGAAGCTCATGGCGGCCAGCAACTTAATGAGGGTGGACTTGCCGGCGCCGTTAGGGCCGAGAATCACCCACCGCTCCCCCTCGGTGACTGAGAAATTGACCGGTCCCAAGATGATCCGTTGTCCTTTGCGGACACTGACATCGGAAAGGGCGAGAATCGTTCGTGAATTCATAGAGATAGAAAGATAGCGCCTCTCTGGCGCCTCGCACTCCGCAGACGCGATAACCTCACTCCATGTCCGTCACACACGAACCCATTGCTCACCCCTACACGGGGCTGATCCTGCTCTCGGGGCTTGATTCACCAGGAATAACCCAAGCCCTCTTTAGCGCTCTCTCCCCCTTCGCCGTGACGATTGTGGATATTGAGCAGGTGGTCATACGCGACCGTCTGATCCTCACCGTCCTCATCTCTCTCAACCCCAATCACGCCCAGGCGATCGAAGCAGACCTCTCCGAATGTGCTGCAAGCCTTGAAGTCGATATTGCCGTCTCCTTCTCCCACTCAAATCCCGACTCCATCGCTGCCAAATCAGGACTCCTCCATGTGACAGCCTTAGGAGACCCCCTCAAACCCTCGGCTATCGCCGCTATTGCCGGAGAAATGGCCGAACATGGGGCGAACATTGAACGCATCTACAGGACGGCCTCGTATCCGATTTCGGCCTTTGAGTTCGTCATTTCAGGCTCATCCCAACAGGAGATTCAGTCGGCGCTGGCCATGGTGTCGGCCGACCAAGGAGTCGATATCGCGGTTCAGCGAGGTGGATTAATGCGCTGGGCGAAAAAATTAGTGTTGATGGACGTGGATTCGACACTGATCCAGCAGGAGGTCATTGAACTCCTTGCTGCCAAAGCCGGAGTGGAACCTCAAGTTCGAGAGATCACGCAAGCTGCAATGCGTGGTGAATTGGACTTCGCCCAATCCCTGGAGGCACGCGTCGCCTTACTCAAGGGACTGCCTGCATCTGTGATCCATGAGGTAAGAGCCGAGATTTCACTGACGCCTGGAGCGCGAACGCTGGTTCGAACGCTTCAACGGCTAGGACATACCGTGGCAGTGGTGACTGGCGGATTCATTGAAGTAATCGAGCCTCTTCTCAAAGACCTTGGTATAGAGCATTACCGAGCCAACAGTCTGGAAATCGAAGGCGGTGTCTTTACTGGTAAAACAAAAGGAGCGGTCATTGACCGTCGCGGTAAAGCTGTCGCGTTGAAGGACTTTGCTGAACTCGCAGGTGTTGCAATGGATCAGACGATCGCTATCGGTGATGGCGCAAATGATTTGGACATGATCACAGCGGCAGGCCTCGGCATTGCCTTTAATGCAAAACCCGCCGTCCGCGCCGCAGCCGATAGCGCCGTGAATCAACCTTACTTGGACAGCGTCCTATACCTCATGGGGATTGCAAGAGAAGATGTCGAGGATGATCAGAGTCGACAGGCGTGAATATCGGTAACAAGTATTCCTCTTGCTCCTAACGCCCACAATGCATCCATCGTTTGATTGGTCTCTTTCTTAGGGACCATCGCGCGCACCGCCACCCAATCTTGCTTTTGCAGTGGAGATATTGTTGGCGACTCTAGACCAGGAGTGATCGCACACGCCTTTTCCACCAAGTCTTTGGGCACGTCATAATCAAGAAGAACATAGCGTCTGGCGATGATGACACCTTGCAAGCGACGGATAAGAATTTCAAGGCCCGGGGCCAATACTGCATTTTCCCGCTGAATAAGCACGGCCTCACTCGTCAAGATGGGCTCGCCAAAAGTGGCAAGACCGGCCTGTCTTAACGACGCTCCGGTTTCGACAACATCGGCAATAACGTCGGCAACACCCAACCGCACACTGCTCTCCACCGCGCCGTCGAGTCGCACAACTGTGGCTTTGATCCCCGCCTTGGTCAGATAACCGTCGACAAGTCCTGGATACGAGGTCGCCACGCGCTTTCCATTGATATCTGCTAACGACCAATCACGTTCGACCCCGCCGGCAAAACGGAAGGTCGAACCTCCAAACCCCAAGGCAAGCACTTCTTGCGCCTGTGCACCCGAATCAATCAAGAGATCCCGACCCGTTATTCCTGCTTCAAGTTCGCCTGATCCAACATAGATAGCGATGTCTCGTGGCCGTAGATAGTAGAACTCAACTCCGTTGTCGGGATCGGCGAGTACCAGATCACGAGAATTGGTGCGTTGGCGGTATCCAGCTTCGCGCAATACATCTGCGGATGCTTCCGAGAGTGATCCCTTATTTGGAACGGCAATTCTCAGCACGGCAATCCCCTTAGAGGTATCGGTAAACGTCATCGAGGGTGATCCCTCTTGCCAACATCATGGTCTGCACGTGATAGAGCAATTGGCTGATCTCCTCGGCCAATTGCTCGTCGCTTTCATGCTCGGCGGCGAGCCAGACCTCCCCTGCTTCTTCAAGGATCTTCTTTCCAATGAAATGAACGCCGGCGTCAATAGAGGCAATGGTCCCCGAATTGACTGGCCGCTCGATCTGGATCAATTGGAGTTCTGCCCAGAGTTCATCGAAGGATTTCATGCCCATAGGTTACTGGACGATCCTTCGCTCAAGTTCGAGCATTTGTAGGGCGGCATTTGCGGCTTCGAAACCTTTGTCTTCAACGCTGCCCGGCAAACCTGCTCTGGCTTTGGCCTGGTCGATGGTGTCGCACATCAAGACGCCGAATCCAATGGGTTTTCTCATGTCCAACATCAAATCCATTAAACCGGAGGTGACGCCGTCGCAGACGAAGTCGAAATGTGGAGTCTCCCCTCGTAGAACTAGGCCCACCGCCACCACTGCGTCATACCCGCTGCCGAGCAAATACGCGCTAGCTAGCGGCAATTCGAAAGAACCCGGGGTCCATTCGACATGGATTTCGGGTACTTCTGCCTCCTCGCATGCTCGACGTGCACCATCGACCAAAGCCTGACATATCTGCATATGCCACTGCGAACTCACGATGGCAACGCGGACATTGTCCAGTTTCGGAATCGCTATTTGTGGGGCTCCTTCACCGCTCATTTTGCTTTTTCCTTTCCAAAAAGTTCGCTGTCACTCGGAATAATGTGGCCCAGTCGATCTCGCTTGCTCGCCAGGTAGCGCGCGTTGAGTTCGCCCTGACCGACTATCAAAGGAATAATCTCGACCTCAACTCCGGATTCCTCCAGGGCGGCAACTTTTGCGGGATTATTCGTAAGGAGGCGGATCCTCTTCAATTTCAACATCTGAAGCAGCTCCACGGCATCATGCCATTTACGCTCGTCGATCTCGTGTCCTAATGCAAGATTGGCATCAACGGTGTCTAGGCCCTGGTCTTGTAGCGCATAGGCGCGGATCTTTTCGATCAATCCGATACCGCGACCTTCATGTCCCCGCAAGTAGATGAGAACGCCGCGACCTTCGGCCTCGATCTGCGCAAGAGCGCTGTGCAACTGCGGCCCGCACTCGCACCTCGTGGATCCGAGAACATCGCCGGTGAAGCATTCAGAATGCACCCGAACAAGGGGCGCGTACTCAGAGTCGTTCGGATCAATTCGGCCTAAAGTAAGTAGGACATTGTCGTCGCCTTCGATGCCCGTAACCACCTTTATCGACCACGTTGACCGCTTCCGAGGAAGGACTGCCTGAGCAGCGACTTCAGTGAATTCAGTACTTGCGTGTTCGGGATATCTCAACTGTCCCAACTCGGCAATTGAGATTGTGGGGATGCTGTGCTCTTCGGCAAATCTACGAAGCTGGGCGCCTCGCATAAGCGAACCGTCGTCATTCACTAACTCCGAAAGAACGGCGGCGGTGGGCAGCCCTGACAACTGACAGAGCGCCACTCCTGCTTCGGTATGGCCTCGTCTTGCGGAGAGCCCAGCAGGATTAGCGACCAGCGGGAAGATATGACCTGGACGAAGGAAACTCGAAGCAGTTGCATTCTCATCTGCAAGAGCATTCGATGTCCTTGCCCTCTCCTGCGCCGAGATACCCGTGGTCACGCCTTCCTTGAAATCCACCGAAACGGTGAATGCGGTCCCTTTGGAGTCTTGATTGCGATCGACCATCGGAGGAAGAGACAGGCGCCGGGCACGTTCTGCATCAATAGCCACGCAAACCACACCGGATGTATGACGAATCATGAAGCCCATCTTTTGAGCGTCCATCAATGCGGCGGGCGCGATGAGATCGCCCTCATTCTCGCGATCTGCGTCATCGGTCACAATGATGAATTGACCCGCCTTGAAGGCAGAAAGAGCTTGGTTCATCATGAGTTCACACCTTTCGCAAGCAAACGTTCGACGTATTTACCGAGTACATCGACTTCGATGTTGACTTTGTCGTCTACCTGCAATGTCCCGAAGGTCGTCTTCGCCGAAGTCTCCGGAATGATCCAGAGTTCGACTTGGGATAAGGCGTCATCAATACTTCCAACCGTCAACGAAACGCCGTTTACTGTTATGGATCCTTGGGCAACGACATACTTCATTAATGCAGAAGGAACGGTGATTACGAAACGCTCCCAACGCTCCCCAGGTTCGCGTGCAACGACGGTCCCGACCCCGTCGACGTGCCCCTGCACCAAGTGCCCCCCCAATCGCTGCGTTGGCAGCACTGCAAGTTCCAAGTTCACTTGATTTGAAGCATTCAAATCCTGCAAATTCGTCAATTGAAGTGTTTGCTTCATGACATCGAGAGAGATGCGGTCTGAATCTATTCTTGTCACGGTCAGACACGTGCCATTGACGCTAATCGAGTCACCGATCGAAACTTCCTTGGCAAGGTCTCCTATCTCGAGTTCCAACTCGATGGCGGTTGGGTGTTCCATGATTTTTGAAACAGTTCCAATCCCTTGAACCAGTCCTGTGAACATTAGATTTGCGCCTCCAGTTTCGGGATAAGCACGGTATGGATATCCGTGCCGATTACTTCATTCTTGGCAATGAGAAAGTCTCTTCGTTGTGAAAGCGTTCCAATGTGGAGATCGCCTACCGCCTTCATTCCCGTTCCCAGGATGGTCGGCGCCTGAAACCAGTGGATCTCATCGATCAAACCCTCGCAAAGCAGGGCGGTCCCCAGTGTTGGACCCGCTTCTACGAAAATCGAATTCAGCCCCAACTCATCAGCTTTTCCAAGCAGTTGTCCGATCTCGCGAGTCATCAGGTGCAAAGTCGGTGCTTGGCCATCGTTGATGTGAGCATCCTCAGGAATTTTCCTCTCGCCCATCACAATTCGCAGAGGTCGACGAGAATCACTCCTGGGAATGAGCGAAGGATTATCAGCCAATGCCGTTCCAGTGCCAACCAGGATCGCATCGGATTCGGCGCGCAATGTTTGAACCAGCGATCGCGATTCTTCGGAGGTAATCCACTTAGAGCTCCCATCAAGTGCCGCAGTGAAACCATCCCAAGTAGAAGCGATTTTCCACGTGAAGTAAGGCCGTTGATTCGCGATCTTGTGCAGCCAGGCGCGGTTCTCAAATGCTGATTCGTCCTCGCAAATGAGGGAGTCGACATCGACTCCATGGGAGCGCAGATAATCTTCGCCGCCCCTAGCAATGGGATTCGGATCTTTGACGGCGAATACAACTCTCGTGATTTCGGCTTCCAGGATCGCCTGCGTGCAAGGCGGAGTTCTTCCTATGTGATTACATGGTTCAAGGCTCACATAAATAGTTGAGCCAACTGGAGAAATGCCACGAGATGCGCAATCTAAGAGCGCCACGATCTCTGCATGGTCTCCACCAGCATGGAAACCTTCTCCGATGATCTCACCGGTGGGGGAAACTACTACGGCGCCTACGATCGGATTGGGGAAAGTTCGCCCTAGGCCATGCCTGGAAAGTTCTATGGCGCGGGTCATAAAGAACCGGTCTTCCATAGCAAAGCCCCCTTAAGACAGTCGGGGGCTTTCAAGAACGCAAACAAGGCGCCACAATAATCGCGGCGTTTCCTACGTTTCCCTTTATCCAGACTTTAACTGTCGGTCTTGGAGTTTCGCCAAGTCAACCGACCACTGGATGTGGCCGGGTCGCGGACTTTCACCGCCGGTTCGGATTTACACCGACCCCCGGAACAACGTGG
>CAYLYA010000010.1:0-63758 GCA_964387855.1 uncultured Bifidobacterium sp. | reverse complement strand
GAGCCAGTCTATAACTTGGTCGCACAAAAAAAGTTCGACCCCTCAAGTGAAAGGCAAGAGAGGTCGAACTCGTGCGCCCGAAGGGATTCGAACCCCTAACCTTCTGATCCGTAGTCAGATGCTCTATCCGTTGAGCTACGGGCGCTGGTAAAGCAGGTGAAGCCTACCTGCTTTTTAGAGCCCTCCCAAATGGAGCAATTCTGCCCGTTCGACGGCCTTAACTCGAGGCTTTCCAAGAGGCTCACCCTTAGCAATTTCGGCGGCATTGATCTTCTCCCAATGTTCTTGGGTGACGACGCGGTGGCCAACTATGAGGTCGGTGATATCGCCTTTATCTTTTGGTTGTCCTGGCAGATCTTCAATGAGCAATTTCATAACATCACTCGCGTCGCTCTTGTTGGTGCCAATGACGCCAGAAGGACCACGCTTTGCCCAACCGACAGTGTAGATATTCGTTCCGACGACGCGACCTTCCTCGTTGACAACTTTCCCTTTTGCGTAAGGAACTCCTTCTATGGGAAGGGCTTCATAGCCGATAGCTGAGATAACGAGTCCACACTTAATTGTCGTTGTCTCTCCGGTGGGAACGATCTTTCCATCTTCGATCTTGTTGATGCCGAGGACTATTCCTTCAACATGATCGACCCCAAGAATCTCAATTGGGGCAAGAAAAAACTTGAATTCGAGTGTGCGCTCATGTGAAGTTGCCTCTGCCTGCGTGATGAGTTCCATCGCCGACAAATTGCTCTTAACATCTTTCTCGGCTTCATCTCCTACGCGTGCCAGCGCTGCCTCAATTTCGCCCTTGTCCATAATGACGTTGGTGTGCTCGAGTTTCGGCAATTCGCGAAGTTCGGGTGCAGTAAATGCCGCGTGCTCCGGGCCGCGGCGAGCGCAGAGAACTACTTTGCGGATGGAACTCTTTCGCAGAACGCCAATTGCATGATCTGCCGTGTCGGTTGTGTCCAACTCGCTTGGCTCCAACGCCAGCATGCGCGCAACATCCATCGCGACGTTACCGGCGCCGATTACGACTGCGGTGTCGCAGTCCACGGGGAAGGAGAGGTCTTTGTAGTCAGGATGACCGTTGTACCAAGGGACGAAATCCGCGGCTGATATCGACCCGAAAAGGTTCTCGCCAGGAATGCCAAGTGACTTGCCAAGTGAGGAGCCCGTGGCAATCACAACTGCGTCATACCTACTTATTAGGTCGGAAATGGCGACGTCAGTTCCAAGTTCGACATTGGCAAAGAGCCGGAAATTGCCGGCTGTTGCAACTTTCTCAAATACCTTAGATACGGTTTTGATTTTTGGATGATCCGGGGCAACACCGCTTCGCACGAGTCCCCAAGGCGTTGGAAGGCGCTCGATCATATCGATGGCAAAGGACTTCTCCTCGTTGGCCAAGTT
Source organism: uncultured Bifidobacterium sp. (assembly GCA_964387855.1). Classification (GTDB taxonomy): domain Bacteria; phylum Actinomycetota; class Actinomycetes; order Nanopelagicales; family Nanopelagicaceae; genus QYPT01. The sequence goes on along the minus strand of CAYLYA010000010.1, from coordinate 62,348 downwards.
TTGCAGCGCTTGTGCCGCGAAATATCCAGCTGGACCGGCCCCGACTATTGCAATTCGAAAAGTTGGCACTGAACACACCTTTCCTCGTACCGCTACCACAGCGGATCTCACGCTCGGAGCGTCTGCGAATTCTATCCGCCGGGCGAGAGGCTATTAAATGAAGTCTCGATATGTTCTTCGTCTCTCCTAGGGAACCTATTAGAAGTTGGCCTCGTCATAGCCCGGGAAACGATCTAGTTTGATCGCGACTCCAGCCTCTTTCAACGCTGTGCCGAGTTCTGAGACCATAGGGGCAGGACCGGAGATGTAGACAACTTGCTCGCGCGCCTTGGGCGCGAGTGCGAATATTTTCTCGACCGTAACCGGCTCACCGACAACTGTCACCATTGTGAATTCGGGATGCTCCTTTGCGAGTTGCTCCAACTCTTTCTGGAACGCGATCCCACTTGTGCGGTTGAAATAGAGAAGGGTGGCGTCGAGAGGTTCACGCTTGGCGCTTCGCTCGACAAGAATGCTCCGGAAGGGAGTTATTCCGATCCCTGCTGCGACCATGGTCACCGGAGATTCGTCATCCCAGATGAACTTTCCTCCAAGGCTATGAGTTGAAATGGTGTCGCCCGGTTTAAGCGCATTGAGCGCCTGCTTAAACGCGCTGGTGGAGATGCGTGTTGAAATATTGACTGTTCCCTCTGTTGGCGCTGAGGAAATGGTGAACCAGTGCTGATTCTCCTTCTCACTCTCACCTGCCTGCGGGAGCACGAAGGCCTGACTCTGACCGGCAACCCACTGCAAGTTCTTTCTCTCAAATACAAAAGTTCGAACGTTCTCAACCTCGTCATGCGAGGAAATCAATGACAAATCCAACGAGGCCTTTTCGTTTTCCATCTTGGCAACTTATCGTGCGTGCATGATGATGTACAGAAATCGGTGGCGGAGACGGGGGGATTTGAACCCCCGAGACCCTTTAAGGGGTCTACCTCATTAGCAGTGAGGCGCACTCGACCGGGCTATGCGACGTCTCCGAGTACCTGTGGAGTTTACAGGCAATTGACAGGGCAAATACCGCAATGTAGCCCGCCTTGCCCGCAGTTAACTCTTGAGTACCCTAGGCAAATGAGCGAAAAAACGACCACCGGCAAGAGAGCACACGACCCCACGCCATCGGATGCCTACGCGGCTCTGATGAAAACAGGATGGGCAGACACCCCTCTTCATGGAGTAACCGCTGCCCCCGCAGTCCCGTGGTGCGTAACCAGACGAGATGCATTGTCTGAGGCATTTCCCGGAATTCGCCTTGTCATCCCCGCAGGAAATTTCAAAGTACGGAGCAACGATTCTGATTACAACTTCAGACCGCACTCTGCTTTCGCTTACTACACCGGCGTCGCTGGGGTTGAAGCAACCGCGGATGCGATATTCGTTATGGAACCAACAGGGGCTGGACATCAACCGCTTCTCTTTATCAATCCACGATCCACGCGTGATACCGAAGCTTTCTACCGCGACGCACGATATGGCGAACTTTGGGTCGGTCGTCGCTTCACCACAGATGAGGCGCAAGCCCGGTATGAAATCGAAACGCGCCGCCTCGACGAACTGCCCGAGCTGTTGAAAGGGGAGGTAGAAACTCTTTTAATCCGCGGTGAAGACCAATCGATGGATGAGAAGATCAAATCTCACAAACGCGAAGCGGAGTTTTTGACCTTTGTATCTGGTGCTCGCATGATCAAAGACGAATACGAAATCAACGAAATGCAAGAAGCTTGCGATACAACTGCACGCGGTTTTGCCGACATGGTCCGAGTCTTACCGGCGGCAGTTAAGACGCCACGGGGTGAACGCGTTGTCGAAGCGGCCTTCTTCGGCCGATCTCGTATTGAAGGAAATGACACTGGATACAACACAATCGCAGCATCTGGCTCGCATGCCTGCACATTGCACTGGATTAGAAATGACGGCGATGTACGATCCGGAGAACTCATATTGATCGATGCAGGCGCCGAACGGGATTCCTATTACACCGCCGACGTCACCCGGACATTGCCGGTCAACGGCAAGTTCTCACCTGCGCAGCGTTCGTTGTACATGCTCGTTTACGAAGCACAGAAGGCGGGTTTTGCTGCAGTGAAACCTGGCGCCGATTGGACCGACATCAACGAAGCGTCTCAACGCGTTCTTGCGCAGGGTCTTGCCGATATGGGCGTACTCACCATCTCTGCCGAGGAATCACTCCAACCGGAGATGGGCCTTCACCGTCGCTGGACCCTTCATGGTGTCAGCCACATGCTCGGCCTTGATGTCCATGACTGCTCTCAGGCGAGAAAAGATCAGTACGCAGAAGGAACTCTCAAAGTAGGCATGGTCCTCACCGTTGAACCAGGGCTTTATATCCAGCCTGACGATGAACTGTTTGCCCCTGAATTCCGCGGTATCGGCATCAGAATTGAAGACGATGTCGTTGTCACAGAAGACGGGTGCAGGATCTTGAGCAACGCGCTGCCCCGTCATCCAGACGAGATCGAAGCGTGGATGGCCTCTCTACTGCACTAAATGAATCCCGAGCCAAGCTGCACCAAGTCCGAGGACCAGCGATAACAGAAGATTTGTCGCTGCGCTCTTGTACTGCTTGAGTTCGTAAGCAAGGTAGAGATCCAGCATGAACGTCGACCATGTCGTGAAAGCTCCAGCGAACCCGACTGCCACAAGTGCACGGAGGTTGTCGGCCGAGCCGATGCTGAAACCGACGATGAATGCACCAAGGACATTGATCACGGTAATTCCATACGGGTACTTGATGTATTTGCGAAGATGCAGGTCGAGCAAGTAACGCGAAGGCGCTCCGACTGCGGCACCGGCAATCACGAAGAGCGCCTTCATGATGTCACCGCGAAAATCTTACGTGCCACCGGAATGGTGATCGCCACGATCAAGAGACTAAGGACAACAGTCACGACCAAATAGAGGAATCCGCCGCCAGTCGAGTGAACGGTTTGAAAAGCGACAGCAGAGAATGTCGTCAATCCGCCGCAGAACCCAGGAAGCAGTAGATGTCGCATAGCGTCGCTACCGTGATGTTCCATCAAAACAATGAAAAATGAGGCCAGCGCTACACCAAGGAGATTTGCCGCCAGGGTTCCAACACGATTTTGGTCAAACGCAATAGAAAGACCCCAACGAAGAAGCGAGCCGAGAATTCCGCCAAGTGCGACCCAACGAGCGGCCTTTAGAATGGCGTCGCCTTCTTGTAAAAGCCGCGGAGCAAACTGCTGACGATGCTGATGATCAAACTTGCCAAGAGCGCAGTCCAAAAGTCTTTAATATCCAATTTCGAACTCCACCTATCGGTGAGCTCGAGCATTGCCGCGTTGATCACCCAAATGAAAAGACCGAAGGTCACTAGGGTCACTGGAAATGTCAGGATCTTGATGATCGACCCCAGGACCGCGTTAATAAGCCCGAAGAGAAGAGCCACCCACAGGTAGGTACGAACACCTCCGTGGACGGTAATACCTGGAACTATCGCGGTCGCTGCCCAAATAGCTAAAGCTAAAACCACCCACCGAAGGATCAATCGCATGTACTAAACAATACCCTCGCGTTTGCGGATTTTGCTGCCCAACCACCGAATTGGATCGTATTTAACATCCACAACGCGCTCTTTCATAGGAATGATTGCGTTATCGGTGATCCGAATGTGCTCAGGGCAGACCTCGGTGCAGCACTTGGTGATGTTGCACATTCCAAGGCCATGCTCTTCTTGGGCGGTCTGCTTGCGATTGCGCAATATGTCCAGAGGGTGCATATCGAGTTCGGCAATTCGAATGAAGAAACGAGGACCCGCAAAGGATTTCTTGTTCTCCTCGTGATCGCGGATGACGTGGCAGGTGTCCTGGCAGAGGAAGCATTCAATGCACTTGCGGAACTCTTGGCTTCGCTCGACATCGACCTGCTGCATTCGATACTCGCCGGGGGCAAGATCCTTGGGACCCTCGAATGCTGGGACTTCCATTGCCTTCTTGTAGTTGAAGGAGACGTCGGTGACGAGATCGCGGATAACCGGGAACGCTCGGAGCGGGGTGACCGTGATCGTCTCGCCCTCTTCGAACATATTCATACGTGTCATGCATGCAAGCCGTGGCTTTCCGTTGATCTCCATCGAACAAGAACCGCACTTGCCGGCCTTGCAGTTCCAACGAACAGCAAGGTCTGACATCTGCGTTGCTTGAACGCGGTGGATGATGTCAAGAACTACTTCGCCCTCATTCGCCTCAACTTCGACATCATGAAGTGCGCCGTCTTTAGCGTCTCCACGCCAAATCCGAAGTTTGACCATCTTCTTGATCGCGCTCACTTGGAACCACCTTCCAATGCAGACATCTCTTCGGGCGTTAAGTACTTCTCGAGCTCATGCGGATCGAAGAGATCGCTGAGCTCCTTGGGCATCGTCGGCAACTTCTGCGTAACAACGCTGACCTTGGAACCATCCCACGTGCAAATGGAGTTCACTTGGCGCCACTTGGCGTCCATCTTCGGGAAGTCGTCGCGTGTGTGGCCACCGCGCGATTCTTCGCGTTGCAGCGCGGATCGTGCGATGCTCTCGGAAACCAACAACATGTTGTCCAAGTCATGGGTCAGGTGGAATCCAGGATTGAACTCCCGACCTCCTGCTGCCCTGATTTTCGTCGCACGTACACGCAACTCGGCAAGTTTCACAAGAGCCTCTTCAAGTTCGACTCGGGTACGAATAATTCCAACGAGATCGTTGGTGACCTGCTGCAATTCGTGGTGCAACGTGTACGGGTTCTCGTCACCGTTGCCAACAAATGGTGCATTGAGGCACTCGCTTGCGTTCTTGACTGTCACCTCGGTGACTTCAGTTGCGCTAGCGCCCTTCACATATGCGGCGGCGCCGGCACCTGCGCGACGGCCAAATACGAGAAGGTCGGAGAGCGAGTTTCCGCCAAGTCGGTTGGAGCCGTGCATTCCGCCAGCCACTTCACCGGCAGCAAATAGACCGGGAACCCCAATCGCGGCGGCAGTGTCAGGGTCGACTTCAATCCCGCCCATCACGTAGTGACACGTCGGGCCAACCTCCATCGGAGTCAGCGTGATGTCAACATCAGCAAGCTCTTTGAACTGGTGCCACATGCTCGGCAACTTCTTCTTGATAACATCGGCAGGCATGCGCTTGGAGACATCCAAGAAGACTCCACCGTGTGGTGAACCACGACCGGCCTTTACTTCCGAGTTGATTGCGCGAGCAACTTCGTCGCGAGGAAGGAGCTCGGGTGGGCGACGGTTGTTGGCCTGATCGGTGTACCAGCGATCGCCCTCAGCCTCGTTGTCGGCATACATCTCTTTGAATACCGCGGGAATGTAGTCGAACATAAAGCGCTTGCCTTCGGAGTTGGTGAGAACTCCGCCATCACCGCGAACTGACTCGGTTACAAGAAGTCCTCGAACTGATGGAGGCCAGACCATTCCGGTGGGATGAAACTGAACGAATTCCATGTCCTTCAACCGCCCGCCCGCTTTCAGCGCTAGAGCGTGACCGTCTCCGGTTCCTTCCCAGGAGTTGCTTGTCACCTTGAAAGACTTTCCGATTCCTCCTGTGGCAAGCACTACAGCAGGTGCCTCGAAAACAACTTCATTGCCGCTCTCGCGCCAGTATCCATAAGCGCCCGCCACCTTGCCATTCTCTTTAAGGATTTCGGTGATGGTTAATTCGGCGAAAACCTTTATAAAGCCTTCGGCGTCGCCGTGATCGCGTGCGTCCTTCTGCTGCATTGCAACGATGCGCTGTTGCATCGTGCGGATGAGTTCAAGTCCTGTGCGGTCTCCGACGTGTGCGAGGCGTGGGAACTGATGGCCACCGAAGTTTCGTTGGCTGATCTTTCCTTCTGCTGTGCGGTCAAAAAGCGCGCCCCATGTTTCCAATTCCCAGACGCGATCTGGCGACTCTTTAGCGTGGAGTTCTGCCATACGCCAATGGTTGAGGAATTTCCCTCCCCGCATCGTGTCGCGAAAGTGCACCATCCAGTTGTCGTCGGAGTTGACGTTTCCCATTGATGCGGAGACACCGCCTTCGGCCATAACAGTGTGTGCTTTTCCAAAGAGCGACTTGCAGATGATCGCAACGCGAAGGCCCGCCTCACGCGCCTCTACAGCAGCGCGAAGTCCCGCGCCTCCTGCGCCAATGACCACGACATCGTATGTGTACTTTTCTAAATTACTCATCGTTTGGCTCCCCGTTGCCTATTAAAAGAAGTAGAAGTTCGTGATCGAACCGGATGAGACAAATCGAACGTAGACATCCGCGAGCGCAACCCCGAATAGTGAAATCCAGGCAAAATTCGCGTGCTTGTGGTTAAGAATTGAAACCCATGTCCACAGCTTGTATCGAAGCGGGTGCTTGGAGAAGTGCTTTAAGCGCCCTCCGATCGTGTGCCGGCAGGTGTGGCAAGAGGCTGAGTAGAGCCAGAGCAGCGTCGCGTTGGCAAGGAGAACTAAAGTGCCAACACTCATGTGGCCCCATTGGCCTTGCGCATTGCGGAAAGCCAAGACCGCATCAATGGTCAGAATGACGTTGAAGACAAGTCCGGCAAAGAAGAACCAGCGATGGCCGTTCTGCAAAATCAAAGGTGCCTTTGTCTCGCCCGTGTACGTCGAGTGTGGTTCGGCAACCGCACATGCTGGCGGCGACTGCCAAAAGGAACGGTAGTAAGCCTTGCGGTAGTAGTAGCAGGTCATTCGGAAACCAAGCGGAAAGATCAGAATGAACAAGGCAGGTGAGACAGCCATGCCAAAAAGGATGACCGTTCCGAAAGGATGCCCAAGTAGCGATCCATTTTCAGGACAGGCAGAAGTGAGACACGGTGAATAGAAAGGTGAGATCAAAGGCTCTGCGAAATAGAACTTCGCTTCAAATGCACGGAAGGTTGCATAGATAATAAAAGAGGTGAGTACGGCCACGGTGATGGCGGGTTGCAGCCACCAGCGGTCGTTGCGCAAAGTGCGCTCTGAGATTTTGGCTCTCGTACTTGAGAAGACTCCAGACATGCAACAGCTCCTTTTGGCCGGCCGTGAGCCGAGCGCGTTAAGGAGAAGTTAAGCGCCGTGGGGGGACCCTGACTAGCCATACTGGTACGTATGGGTTATGAAATAAACCACACTCGCGGTGGGATTAGGCCACTTGGGCAAAAAGAACCACGTAATTCTTACCATAGGCCTTAGCGCAGTTGGGGCAGGTTGTGTAAGAGAAGTACATCTTCTTCAATTCCTTACCCTTGCCCTTGACGTATCCCGTCATCTCCTCGATCCATTTCCCGACGTTTTGATAGGGGCCCTCAAAGACCTTCGTCAAGAAAGTTCCTGAGAGAGTAGCCATCTCGGCACCCGGTACTTCTTTGGCGACATCTATGTAGAGGTCTTCGCCCCAGGCAGATTTCTCATCCACGAGCATCAATTGGTAAGGCGACTTCGCTTTTGCCTTCTCAATTAGTTCCATATTCTTGGTGACGACTTTGCCCATGTTCACAGGAACATGCATCATGCTCTTAACCCTGTCTTTGACAAATATCTTGTCTTTCCATGTGATTTCTTTTTCCTGCCATGGCGCTGGATCGAAAGGTTCACAGCAGCCAGTTCTAAATACCTCTTGCGCGCTCATTTTCATCACCTCTTGTGGGCAATATCGCTGATCATCGAATGCCCTGTTAAAAGTCTCAACCGAACCGCGCGATCCCACAAGGTGTTCAGCCCTCATGTGATGATTATCAATTAACTGAACTGGTCCTCTACTTACACCTCACCAAATTTCTTGTTCTTCGCTAAGCGCTCAACGGTCTCTTTAATCCGTTTTTCTCTGGTTCCATCTGTTTTTGCGGAACCAACCCAATAAACATAAGCCAATTTGGCAGAGGGAGAAAAATGCTGAAAATTAGCCCAAGCCTTCTTGTTTTTCGTTAATGCTTCTTTAAAATAAGTCGGCACAGAAAAATGTTTGCTAGACGGAATTCTTGTTTTGGTTTTCGTTCCTTCCCGGAAAATCTTGAGTCCATACTCAGTCATATTTCCTTGTTTAATCATCTTCTTTGCCCGTTCAACATTGACTTCTGACCAAATACTCTTGGGTGTACGCAAAGAAAAGCGTTGCATATATTTGTCTTCGTCAATCTTTTTTATCTGCCCATCAATCCAACCAAAACATATCGCTTCCTCGACGGCGTCCACGTAACGAACGGACGGTTTACCCGTATGTTTCTTGTTATAAACTAACCAAACACTTTCCTTGGATATGTGATTCTTCTGCAGCCATGAGCGCCATTGACCGCGATTTCTAGGCTGTATCGTCTTCATGACATCGATGTGATGCCAGATGACAGGCGTTGATTCACACGAGCATTTTATCGATTCCTCGATTGAAACGCCCAGAGCTTCCTGTTCGGGTACTTCCTGACTGGCGGAGGGCGAGGGATTTGAACCCTCGAAGGTTTCCCTTGCCGGTTTTCAAGACCGGTGCACTCGGCCGCTATGCGAGCCCTCCGCGGCGTAATCTACATGACAGCAGGGCTAACCAGGAAGTTGAAGTAACTCCTCAAGAATTATCGCAACACCATCGTCGGTGTGGGCAGGAGCGACATCTTTTGCATGGATTCTTGCATCAGGATGGCCGTCTGCCATTGCATATGACCGGCCAGCCCATGCAAGCATCGAGAAGTCATTGGGATTGTCACCAAATGCGACGCTCTCGTCGGCAGATATTCCCAATCGGTCAGCCATTTTCGCCAAAGTTGAACCCTTGGAGACACCGAGTGCTGAAATCTCCAACAAAGAGTCATACGGGTTTGAATGTGTGACTGTCACAAGTCCATCAAGTTCACGATGTGCGATCGTCAGCATTTCATCCGAACTCAACTCTTGAGCTGAGCAACGGGCTAACAACTTGAGGGCGGGCGCAGTCATGATCTCTTCGATCTGATCGACGCCAACGTTATCCAAGCCGACATCCCATCGAGGTATGTACGCCTTCTCGCGATGAAAATACTCGCTGCTCTCGACAGAAAATGAAACCTCAGGAATTGAGGATCGAAGGCGTTTAACCGCTTCTAATTGCGCATCCACTGGGAGAAGCCATTCCTCCAACACCTTGCCTTCATGCAAGTCGTACAACATTGCTCCGTTGCCGCAGATTGCCGACCCGATTCCAAAGGCGTCCTTGATCTCTGGCATCCATCTCGGCGGACGACCCGTGACGAAAAAGATCTCGATACCCATCTCGTGAGCCTGCCTGAAGACATTTATTGTTCGCTGAGAGATTTCTCCATAGTGCGCGACAATCGTGCCATCTAAATCTGTAGCGATCAGTTTTGGGCGACGGCTCACACCAACTCAAATCTGGTCATTCCCAAGAATGGCTGAAGGGCAGCGGGCACATTGACGGTCCCGTCTGCATTCTGATGGTTCTCAAGAATTGCAACGATCATTCGGGGGATCGCAACTAGTGTTCCATTCAATGTTGCAACAAAGGAAGAGGTCTGATCGTCCTTCATGCGGATATTGAGGCGGCGGGCTTGGAACTGCGTACAGTTCGAGGTGCTGGTGACCTCGCGATACGTGCCCTGTGTGGGGATCCATGCTTCGCAATCGAATTTGCGGTTCGCGCTGGAACCAAGGTCACCCGATGCAATGTCTAGAACTCTAAAAGGAATCTCCATCGCATTGAGGAAATCTTTCTCCCATTGTAGAAGGCGTTGGTGTTCCTCCGCCGCATCTTCGGGTCTGCAGAAGGAGAACATCTCTACTTTGTCGAATTGATGGACGCGGATAATTCCACGGGTGTCTTTGCCATAAGTTCCAGCTTCGCGACGAAAACATGTCGAATACCCCGCATAGCGAAGCGGCAGCTTCTCTGCATTAAGGGTCTCGTCCATATGGAAGGCGGCGAGTGGAACCTCACTTGTGCCGACCAGATAAACATCATCTTCTTCCAGGTGATAGACGTTCTCTGCGGCCTGTCCTAGGAACCCAGTTCCTTGCATGGCTGGAGGATTGACCAAAACAGGGGGGATTACAGGTGTAAATCCCGCTTTAACCGCGCTGGTGATTGCATAGTTGACCAGCGCGAATTCGAGAAGCGCGCCGACGCCGGTCAAGTAATAGGAGCGAGATCCGGCAACCTTTGCGCCGCGTTCTGTGTCAATTGCCCCGAGCAATTTGCCGAGTTCGACGTGATCCCTTGGCTCAAAACCCATCTTGGAAAAATCTCTAGGGGTGCCTACGTGCTCCAAAACGACGAAGTCTTCTTCTCCGCCGATTGGTGCAGCAGGATCCAAAACGTTCGAGAGCAAAAGTGCGATGTCGTTTGTGTTTTTCTCTGCATCTGCTCTGCGTGCATCTGCCGCTTTGACCAAGACCGCAAATTGTTTGGCCTCGTCAAGACGCGCTGGGCGTGTATCAGCATTGGCCTTGGCAACATCAGAAGAGAGAATGTTCTGTTGCATCCGAAGAGTTTCGAACTCAACAATTGCCGCACGACGGATTTGATCCGCCTCTAACAGGCGGTCAACGATTGACGGGTCCTCCCCTCGGCCGCTCTGTGAGGCGCGCACGACATCTGGATTCTCACGAACATACTTAATATCGATCATATTGCCCGCCCATGTCGTACTTCGTTTAACCATTTCCTGGATTCAGAAAAAGACTGATCGCTCATATTCTTTGGAGTCGTTGGCGCCATTTTATCGGCGCGTGGGTAGGAACCGAGGAATCGAACATCCTCGCAAATTCTGCGAAGGCCAGTCAGAGCATCCCCGACTCTTGCCTCATCGATATGGCCCTCTGCGTCGATAATGAAATGGTAATGACCGAGTTCGCGACCGGTTGGGCGGCTCTGAATGAAAGTCAGGTTGACTCCGCGTACAGCGAACTCCGTGAGCACTTCTAATAAGGCACCCGCATGATCGATCCCGATGAAAGCGGCGAGGGATGTTCGATCGTGTCCCGTTGGTGCTGGGTGGCTTCCCGGCTTTGAAACGAGGACGAAGCGAGTAATCGCACCTTCATTGTCACCGATGTCTTCAGCGATGATCTTCAATCCATATCGCGCGGCGGCGGCTGGTGCACCAATAGCGGCATCGAACTCACCTCGAGAGAGCGCCTCGGCGGCGGCAGCAGTTGACGCAGTCGCAATCACTTCGGCATTGGGGTAATTGTTCGCGATATATGTTCGGCACTGCGATTCACCGTGAGGATGTGTCGCGATGCTTCTGATCGCAACGGTGTCTTGCCTGGTCATCAGCGCGAAAGTCACAGGCAAGGTCACTTCGCCTGAAATAACTAACGGATCACCAGTTGCAAGTTCGTCCAAGGTGCGGGCAACGACGCCTTCAATGGAATTCTCAATCGGAACAAGGGCGAATTCGGCTTCGCCTTTGCGGACAGCATTGAGGGTTGCGGTCACGTTGGCGTAGGGGATGAGTTGATCGTTGCTGGAAGTAATCTTTTGGAGCGCTGCCTCCGTGAAGGTTCCGGCGGGCCCTAGGTAGGCGTAAGTGCTCATTGGTCAAGAATAGCCGAGCACCTTCCGCGCTTGAGCCGGTTTATTGGTGATGATGACATCTATGCCGTTCATGGCGCAGAACTCGACATCGCCCGGTTCATCAACAGTCCAGATAAAGAGGCGTTTTCCCTCTTCCTTAGCGTTGGCGATCATCTCCGGTCGCTCTTTGATCATTTCAATGCTTGGTCCTCGCGTTTTTGCAGATGAGCGATTCTCTAGGAGTCGTCCCTTTCTTCCATCCAGCAACATCACCGTGTTTCGCTCCTGATTGCGACAAAGACTCTCAATCGCAAACCAAGAAAATGACATCAGGGATATCTCAATGGCGGAATCAACGATTTGACCATCATATTTCTTCAATTCGTCAAGAATTACCGTCTCGATCTTGCGTCCTGTTGGCACGGGATGCTTTGTCTCGATCGCCAAGTCCTTCTTGAAAGTGATTGCCAATTCTAGGAAATCGGTAAAAAGCATCACATGCGGGTATCGGTCGTGGATTTCGCTGTAAGTAAGAGCCGCGATGTCACCCGTATATCCAGCGGTTCTTTCCATCGTTGGGTCATGCCAAAGAATTGGAACTGAATCCTTGGTTAAGCGAACATCACATTCAAATCCATCGGCGCCTTGATGGATTGCTGCTTCATATGCAGCGCGCGTGTGTTCGGGAAAATCAACCGATGCGCCTCGGTGGGCGAAGATCTTTAGACCATTGCTCGGCATTCAGTTGACTCCGTATTCTCTAAGAAGTGATTGTAAATCTAAAGACGATGTAGTCGCCAACTTCCCGCCAGAGAATCTCTCATCAAGGGTAACTTCGATCAATTGCTTAAAGGGAAGTGCAGGATGTTCGCCACCGCTGGATCCCAGATCGACCTCAACAAGGAACAACCCTGCCAATTCGCCCTCGAACTCGTCTAGCGCGAATTGGCAATCACCAAGATTGAAGATCGAACGCCGCTTTTCCAATAGCCTTGTCTTCAAACCGTCAAAAAGTTCGAACTCGTTCTGTGACAAGTAGAGTGTTGTATGCGCGATCCTCAGGGGGTGATCTTCACCAACTCTGATCTTCTGGCCCAATTTGAAAACTGGTGATTTACCCTCCTCGGAAATGCGTCGTAATCTCAGTGTTGATCCATCAACGTAGCGATCTTGAATGTTCAAGACTCTAGTCGGAACGATCCCATCCGCACCACCCGCAGGAAGATACCGTCGCTCTCGCTCAACATGCGCGTACTTCATACTTATTGACAAGGCGACGGGTCCTTCTAAATCACATGAAATCAGCAGTGGAGGCGATCTTGGCAAAGTCTCCATCAAACAGACTCGCCACTGTCGCGCGAGTGATCTCGTCAGCAGAAATCACTACGCCATCCGGTCCGGTCGCATCGAAAGTATGCATCGCATCAGGAACAAAGATGACGTCGTAACCCAAGTTGCCAGCCATTCGTGCAGTCGTCTCGCAACACATGTTTGTTTGAATCCCAACGATCACAATTTGATGAATGTCAGATGACTTCAGCCATTCATGTAGATCCGGAGTTCCATAAAAAGCGGAGTTAACCGACTTTGTAACCGCTAGATCTGGCTTAACATTTTTGACATAAGGCTTGAGAGCGTTTCCTGGCTTCGACGGGTTGAGTACACTCCCCGCGGAAACCGAATTGTGCTGCACAACCACTATGGGACGCCTAGCCTCCTCCCAAACTTTGATGACAGATTCGATGTTCCGATCCGCATCTGGGTTGTTGCGCTTGCCCATGAATGATTCGTCGTCGAAACCCTCCTGAACATCAACAACTATGAGTGCGGCGTTGTCTTGAATGTGCAATATTTCTCTCTTAGTGTCAGCCGTCATGGGCCTTATTGTAAGGTGAATTATGAAGACAAAGATTCTCCTCGTCGGAATAGACGGTTTGATATTGCAAACCGCACTGGCTTCGGAGCGAGCGCCTATGTTGAAATCCCTCAAGGAATCGGGGCACTTCACCGAGTTAACTATGGACGCCCCAACCCTTTCGGGTCCTGGTTGGTCAACCCTGCTCACCGGTTCAACACACGCCCAACATGCAGTCGTGGACAACCGTTTCTCCGGACATAACTTGCTCTACCGTCCCGACCTATTGAGCCGCGCTTACTATCAAGATCAGTCGACCACCACCTTCGCTGCCGCAGGGTGGCCGCCTCTCGTGGACCCGACAGGCGTTGGTCCGGTTATTCATGAAAGGCGAGAGCAGGCGCGTGCAAACCTGCACCGTGTCATCGCGCGAGACGGCGAGACATATGGATATGAAAGAGTTGACGCCGAAATTGCAACCGTCGCCGTTTTTGCCATGGAGAAGTTCGGACCCGACGTCAGTTTTGTCTACTTCTGTGATGCTGATGAAGCCGGACATAGCCACGGTGTCCTCGGATCGCAATACCTCGAAGCAATCGGCCGTGTTGATGCCCACCTCACTCGCTTGCACAACGCAATAGAGCAGCGGGTTGGCAGATACGACGAGGAGTGGTTGCTGGTCTTGACCACCGATCATGGACATGTCGATGAAGGTGGGCATGGAAGCGATAGCCCGCAAGAGCGAGCATCATTTGTTGTTGCCAAAGGAATCGGTCGAGATAATCCTCAATGGCCAACTAGTTTTGCTCCTGAAGACCTGGTTTCTTTGATACTTAACGAGCGGGCTCGATTAGCATGAACATAACTGAACAACACTTCATTACTGAAAGTCGCTAACGCAGATATTTTCTTGCAAGAAACTACTGCGAAGAATCTCCTGCGGCAGTACCCACACCGTCTAGGTCGATCCAATGCCCAAGTCCACGTTCTGCGGCCTGAGCCACTACGAGCCCAACGACAGCGGCGTCGACGGCTGAAGAACCCACAGAGTCGAAGACGACATTTCGCCCATTGAGCAAGACTCGGGTTCCTGTTGACAGAATGGATCCGATATTCAAAATGCGCTTCGCATCTGCCTCTTCAAGGTAAGCGCTTTCACCCACCCTTAATGCGTCCTGTTGAACATCTGCGTAAATCGTGGCTGATTCCAAAACTCCTGGAGCAAGTTCTCGCTTTCCGACGCTATCTGCTCCCATGGCCAGAATCACAGCCCCCGAACGGAGGTGTTCTTGATAAATCAGTGGTGAGCGTGAGGGTGTACAACTAATAACCAAATCCGCGCCATCCAGTGCCTCAACAATGTCATCACAAACACGGTGTTTGACCCGCTTAGTAGCATTCGCCACCAAATCCATCGCACGTTCTCGCGTGCGGCTCCAAACTCGCACCTCAGATGCAATCCCTAGATAATCAAGTACTTCATCTATTCTTTTCGCCACTGGTCCGGCGCCAATGAGTGCAACATGGACCTGCTCCCTGCTAATCAACGCTTTGGCAGCAACCGCGGCAATCGCTGCGGTTCGCATCGCAGTGAGATCACCACTGGACATAACAGCATGCAGCCGCTGTCTTTCATGGTCAAAAACAAGAATTGCTCCCGAGGTATTACCCGCATCAGGCCTGAGATTGGCTTTGACCGAAATTATGGGCGGTACCGTCAGAGCGCCAGCCTTCAGGTGGAGAGCTGCCCCGGGTACAACCAACTGACTAGAGATGCTCGGAAGGGTGTTACCTTCGGCCAGATCGATCAGCGCTCGGCGTGTTGCTTCAATCAATTCAGGCCAGGTTAATAAGCTGCGTACTTCCCCACGATTAAGTAGCAATACACCCTCTGTAGTAGACACATTTCTCCGATCATTATCAAAAGTAGATCTCATAAACTATGTCGCATCGCATCAACACGGATCCGTTGGACAATTTGTCCGCCACGAGTGCCGTATACCTCGGCTTGCAGATCCATCCAGACACAACTGTGGATTGGAAGAATCCTCACTCGATCTCCGAGGCGTAAATCTTCGTCCTCCGCAGCAAGACCGAGCACGGCATGCTCTTCAGAGACCTGGCGAAAACCACTGCTTGGCCTATTCACCAAGTGCCCATACCCGTGTTGGTCTGAACGCGTCATTGTGATGCTCTTGCTACCCGCATTCAATGTGGCACGGCCTGGAGCCCGACTGACCACAGTAGCGAGCATACTTAGTGCCAATTGGTTTGGAGTACACGCGTATCGGCCCAATGTACGTAAATCATTGAAAACATACGTGCCGGGTCGAACTTCCGTAATCCCATCATCTGCCGATAAATATGGCGTAGTTACTGTGGATCCAGCACTGACGACATCAACGTGAAGTCCTTGAGCTTCCAATCCCTCACGAGCACGCTGCATCGCGCGAACCTCATCTCGAGCAACCCGTTCAATACCTTGCTGATCAACTGCCTGATGTGATTGTCCAGCATGGGTCAAGATTCCGCGGACCTCCAGGCCAGGCAGTCTTGCGACTTGAGCTGCAAGGACACCAGCATTCTCCGGCAGAACCCCAACGCGGTGCATGCCCGAATCAATTTCAATAAGCACTGAAAGTTGACGACCCACAGAAGTGGCAAGTCGGCTGTACCCTTCGGCGACCTCTATCGAGTCGGCCACCATTGTCAGAACTTCAGCATCCACCAGAGGTGCGAGCCGTCGCAATTTGGTTGTACCCACCACAGGATAAGCCAACAAAAGATCTTGAATGCCGTGGTGCCACATCACTTCCGCTTCACCCACCGTTGCAAGGCATAATCCCGTGGCCCCATGAGATATCTGCAGATCAGCGATAAAAGTACTCTTGTGACTCTTTGCATGCGGACGGAGAGTTGTTCCAAGGCTTGAAGCCAAATCGGCCATGGAGACTATATTTCTTTCCATTATGTCTAAGTCGATCAGAAGTGCTGGTGTATCAAGCAATTCACTATCGAGATTGAGAGGCAATTGCGCCCGTTGATCAAGGGCCAACATTTCCTCTCGAAATGCAGAATCTGGTGTGCTCGTCATAATCATTCTTCCTAACTGGAGGTATTGCCGCAGAGTCCGCAGCAGCGCAGGGATGGGTGGGAGGCGCGACTCAAGGGACGCGAATATCGTTTAGGAAAGATGGGAGTTCCTCCCAGACTTGTTCGGAGATCTCAAAGTTGAGCGCCTCCCAGCAACCCGCAACCTCCGAAGCGTTGGCGGATCCGATGAGGGTGCAGTCATATTTGGTTTGTCGCACACTGAACTGCAAGGCTAAGGCCAGAACGGGTATGCCTCGTTTAGCACACCACGCATGTACCTTCTTGGCCGCTGCAACTTCTGCTGCTGGTGGCGTCCATCGATCAGTACCAATGCTCTCCGGATCCCGTCCTGACAGGAGCCCCATAGCAAGAGCTGCACCATTAACAAGACCCAGCCCGCGCTCCTCAGCCAAAGCAAAAATGTCATCCGCGTTCTGGCGCAACAAGGTGTAATCGTTGACCATCATGCAAACATCTAGATGTCCACTCGCGACTGCCTGGCGATGCAAATCATGGTCCTGGACACCGATACCAATGGCACGAATCACGCCTTCTTTCTTGAGTTCTACCAATGCCTCCATCGCACCACCTGGTGCCAGAGCGACAGTCAATTGGTGCGGTTCTGGCTCATGGATGTGGCATAGATCGAGGTAGTCCACGCCGAGCACTTCTAGGCTCCGAGCCACCGTCCACCTGGCGGTCTCGGCAGAGTAATCACCTGGTTTCTCAGGATGAGTCCCAACTTTGCTAGACAAGTAGTAGCTATCACGGGGTACACCACGCAGAGCAAGACCCATCCGACGTTCAGCTTGGCCGTATTTTGGTGAAGTATCTAGGTAATTCATTCCGAGCTCGAGCGCTTTTTCTACAGCAGCAACGCCCTCATCGTCTCCAACAGGTCCAAATATTCCACCAAGACCAGCTCCGCCAAGGCTGACTGCCGTGACCTTCATGTGCGTCTTGCCAAGTTGGCGTAATTCAAGGGGATTAATAGTGGTCATGGCTGCTCCTTGGTATTAGTTTTCAACGCCGAAGCGCTGGTTGGCGTTAATTGACTTCGTCGAAGAGGACGTCCGGCGCGAATGCCAGTTGGTTGACCGTCACGTACGGCAAAGAATCCAGATACCAGAACATCGCGAATACCTATGGGGTGTTCTGTAGGTTGGTCATACGTAGCCGGACCTGCAACCCGTGCAGGATCGAAGATGACGAGGTCGGCATGGTAACCCGACTCAATGAGTCCAATGTCAACCAACCCGAGTCGGCGAGCGGGATACGAGGTCATCTTCCGAATGGCATCCTCCATTGTGAGAACGCCAGTATCACGAACATATTCACCCAAAATCTTCGGAAAAGTACCGTGAAGTCGGGGGTGCGGGCGACCACCTGAAAAGAGGCCGTCGCTGCCGAAACAGGTGCTCGGCTCCTGCATCACTTGATTGAGATCCTCTTCAGAACAGGCCATTTGAATATTCCCAACAGCTCCACCTTCTTCTACTAGGAGGTCTAGAAGGAAGTCTTCGGTATCTGTTCCTCTGGAGCGAATAGCCGATGCGGCCGCGACACTAAGTCCAACAAGATCTTGATTACCCACCGTGGAGAGATGGCTAATATAAATATTCTCCCAACCTATGCTGGCTACACGGTTATCCCACTGAGGCCGTCCAGTGATCCAGTCTCTCTTAATCAAGCTCCTCTGCTCGGAGTCTTTTAACCGCGCAAGCATCAACTCTCTTCCACCGGCCAAAGCCCAATCCGGAAGGAGTGCGGTCATCGTGGTGCTACCCGCCAAATACGGGTAGACATCTGAGCCCGCATCAATACCCTCGGCTCGTGCCCGTCGAATCATCGCCAGGGACTCTCTAACTTTTCCCCAATTCTCTTTACCGACAACTTTATGGTGGGCAATCTGCACAGCGGCACCGGTCCGCCTTCCGACATCCAATGTTTCAGCAATGGACTCTAGAAAACCATCACCTTGATCGCGCATATGACTGGAATAAAGTGCGCCGACAAGGGCGGCCTGCTCAACGAGTTCGCAAATCTCTTCGTGTGATGAATAAGAGCCAGGGGCGTAGACCAGACCGCTACTAACACCCACAGCCCCTTGACGCATGGCCTCGGCAATCAAACTCACCATGTCACGGCGTTGTTCGCTCGAAGAGGCTCCGGAGTCAAATCCACTGACTGCACAACGAATCGAACCCAATCCGACATATGTGGCCACATTTACGGCTGGCCTGGCAGCAGCCAAGGCCGCCATATAGCCGTCCACATCAGACCAATCCCAGTCAAGACCAGCAAAACCAAGTACAGGTCTGGCGTATTGCTGACATTGTTCTTTGTACTGCTTAGTCAGAGTAACCACCGAAATACCACAGTTGCCAACGACTTCGGTGGTGACACCCTGTCGTAATTTCTGGTCAGCACCAGGTTCGGCCAAGAGCGCGAGGTCGGAGTGAGAATGGATATCGACGAAACCAGGAGCAACGACGTGACCGCTGGCATCTATGACTTCACCCGCAGATCCTGCAAACTGACCCGGAGCAACAACATCAACGATGCGACCATCTTTCACGCTCACATCTGCATAGCGCCAAGGATTGCCGGTCCCATCCACAATGCGACCTCCACGAATGAGGAGATCGACATCGTGGACCTTAGGGATATCACTCACTTGACGGCACCTGCCGTCAAACCCTTTACAAGGTGCTTCTCAATCAACAGGAAGAGGACCAATACCGGGATACCAGCTATGAGCGCTGCCGTCATGAGGTAGTGCCAATCAACAGAGTATTGCCCCAAGAAAGAGTAGATACCCAAAGGAAGAGTCCGATTATCTGGAGTCGAAATAAAAGTGAGGGCAATGACAAATTCATTCCAAGACCAGATGAATGCGAAGACAGTGGCCGCCACGAGTGCGGGCTTTGACATCGGGAGTACGACACGTACAAGGGCACCCACTCTGGTGCAACCATCAATCATGGCTGCTTCTTCAATTTCCATGGGGATCGACTCAAAGTACCCAGCGAGGAACCATACAGAAAAAGCCAAAGTTAATGCGGCATATGTGATGACTAGTGACGCCCCAGAATCAATGAGATGAACTCGGCTCATGAAACGGAACAAACCGATAATGAGAACAACTGGAGAAAACATTTGAGTCACAAGCAGCACCTGACGAAACAGATTCTTACCTGGAAATCTCAACCTTGCCAGAGCGTAACCCGCGGGAACTGCGAATACCATATTTATTAGAGTCGCCAACGTTGAGACGACAATACTGTTACGGATATATCGCAGTAGGGGAATTGATGACCAGACATCAACGTAGTTCTTCCATGCCCAGTGGTGCGGGAACCATGTCGGTGGAAATTGAAATAACTCCGTACGCGGTTTAAGTGAAGTTAGGAAAGTAAAGAAAAACGGGAAGATCGATACACCCACGACAAACGCGAGAAAGAGAATAAGCAACCACCAAGACAATCCTCGATTATGAGTCTTCAATTGGCACCTACCTTATTTCGCTCCTTGGTGGCGTGGGAGAAGCCAAGACTAAAGATCAACAACAATAGGAAGGTCAGCATCGCCATAGCTGCGGCCGGGCCGAACTGACCTTCAGCGAATGCTCTCTTATACAAATACGTCACCACGATGTCGGTGTGATAGGCCGGAGCCCCTTGAGTTAGAACCCAAGGTATAGGTAAGGAATTGAAAACGTAGATGACATTTAGGAGTGTGGTAACAACTAGCACAGGTCGCAACAGCGGAAGGGTAATGTACCAAAATGTGGTCCAAAATCCTGAACCATCAACCATGGCTGCCTCATAAATCTCGCTTGAGACTGACTGCAACCCAGCCAAAAGAGAAAACGAAGTAAATGGGATCGAAACTAAAATTCCAACAAAAATAATTGCCACCCAAGCTGTTTTTTCATTACCTAACCAGATGATCGGTTGCTTAATAAGATGCAATTTCATAAGAGTGCCGTTGATGATGCTGTACTGGCCATCTAAAATCCAGCGCCAAATAATCGCATTAATCATAAGTGATGCCGCCCATGGCACGATCAGAAGCGCCCTGGCAAATCGACGGCCAGGAAAAGTGAGATTGAGGGCGAGTGCCACGGGAATTGCCAAAACGGTAGTAACACCCACGACCGCGACAGTCCATCCAATTGTCTGTACAACGACACGGATGAAAACAGTATTGGAAAATAGCGAGTAGTAATTCTCTAGCCCTGAAAAGGCACCGCGCTGAGCCAACGAATTAACCTTGCTAAAGGACATGAGCGCCGTCTCCAAAATTGGATAGAAGACAATCAATCCGACAAGGCCAACCGTAGGGAGAATGAACAGCAAACCTATCGTCGACTCCGAACGCAAGTCGAACAATCGCCTCCTCAACGGCTTGCTCGATCGCGAGGGCCGTTCGCTAATAAGGGCCATATCCATCCCATTTTATATTGAGTGTGGTGCGGGTTACCGGTGAAGTGGCCTCCACCGGTAACCCGCTTGAACTATTTACAGGTTTAGAGTTTGTTAATTTGTGCTGTGGCCTCATCCAGAGCCTGTTTCGGAGTGGCAATTCCGGACAGAGCTTTCTGAACTGCAACCGTGATGATCTGTTGAATCTGTTCGAACTTTGGATGCTGTGGCTGGAACTTCGCCGTGGAAAGGGCATCAACAAACGGCTTGTACTGTGGAGTCTGGTAGTAAGCCGAGTGTATGACCGCATTCAACTCAGGCAACATACCTTCAACCTGATCGAAGTTCTGACGGTATTTAGTCTGGTACATGAACTGAATGAACTTCCAGGCCTCTGCCTTGTGCTTGCCACCTGCCGACATACCCAGCGAATCTGTAACAGCGACCGTCTGTTGCTTCTTGCCGTTATTTGTTGGGAAAGGAACCATGCCGTATTGCAGCGACGGGTTGTCTGCTTTAATCATGGCGTTAAGCCATGGTCCAGTTGGATACATTGCGAGCTGTCCAGCCTTGAAGTTCTCGATGATTTGTTCGCGAGTAAAACCAGTTGGGTTTGGCTCACTACCTTTAGCGGTGACTAGATCACTGAGATACTGCAACGCTTTTACGCTCTCTGGAGAACTCAACTTAGACTTTCCGTTTGCGTCAAGGATGTCGCCACCATTGTTGTAAAGAAAGTAATCAAAGAAAGTGTCAACTTCAATGCCGCTTGCTGGTACACCCAATCCATAAACACTCGGTGGGTTAGAAGTCTTTACTGCGGCCGCCATGAGGTCATCCCATGTCTTAGGAGCGGACAAACCAGCCGCTTTAAAGAGGTCGGTGCGGTAGTAAAGCAATCGTGCTGAAACCGCTACAGGCAGACCATATGACTTGCCCTTATAGGTCCCTGCGGCAAGAACTGCCTGGTTGAAAGTCTTTTTGAACGCTGGGTTCAACAAAGCGTCAATCGGTGCAAGTTGCTTCAGACCAGCGAACTCGGAAATCCACCGAGTTGCATAACCGAAGACATCTGGCGCCTGACCGGAGCCCATGCTCAGTGCCAGCTTGTCGTGCATCTTGTCCCAAGGTGCCGTTTCGAGGTTGACCTTGATCTTGCCCGCATTAGCCTTATTGAAGTCGTTAACCATTGCCTTCATAAGTGGAGCGGTTTTAGCACTGTACTCTGGAAAGAGGAAGCGCAACTGAACCGCGCTACTGGCCGTTGCAGCTGACGCTCCCAAGGCGCTAAGGACAACCGTCGCAGCCGTCGCAAACACGAGGGCCAATGCGGGGCGCCTGAGTCGACCTTGTCGATCAAACATCGATCTTTTCATGCTTTTCATTGCGTACCTTTCCGTTCTGTAGTAGTGAGGGTGGAAAGTTAAGGGTCAAGAAATGCTTAAACCGGTGAGCATTAAAACTAAAGGTCTTCGCCAGTCGGATTATGAAGATTGAGAACGACCAATCGAGATTCAGTCATCTCTTGTACGGCGTAATGGACTCCTTCTCGGCCGGTACCGCTATGTTTAATTCCTCCATAAGGCATCGAGTCCACGCGATACGACGAAACATCGTTAACGATGACCCCGCCAACTTCCAATTTCTGCGCTGCAGCTAGGGCGACGTCCAAACTGGCAGTGAAAATGCCCGCCTGAAGGCCATACTCGGTGTCGTTCGCGATATGAAGTGCCTCGCCTAAGGTGGCGTATGGAATCAGCACTGCTACAGGAGCAAATGCTTCACGACAGACCAAGCTGGATTGAGGAGAGGGTCGAGTTAATACAGCCGGAGTAAGGAACTGTCCCTCGCGTTGACCACCACACACCAATACAGCGCCATCGGCAACAGCCTCTTCAATCCAATCTTCAGCCCGTCGGGCAGCCTCGAGAGAAATCATCGGACCAACATCTGTGGACTCCCCTGATGGATCTCCCACAACCAAAGCCTGGACTTGTTCAACCAATAGTTCGGAGAATTGATCAAATACTCGTTCATGCACAAGAATCCGTTGTGCACTAATACAAACCTGGCCTGCGTACACCGACAACGATCGTGCGAGCGCTTTAGCGGCCAAATCAAGGGAAGCGTCCGAGTGAACAATGTTGGCCGAGTTATTTCCAAGTTCTAGCAACGTTTTACGCAACCCGACCGTTTGACGAATATGAACACCCACCGACGTGCTCCCTGTGAAGGTGTAGACGGCAAAACGAGGGTCCTCAAGAAGTTGTTGGCCGACCGTCTCGCCTCGACCCTGGACCATGGTGATGTGTCCCGGCGGTAGCCCAGCGTCGAGCATCGTCTGCACCAACATAATCGCCGACAGTGGAGTGAGTTCTGATGGCTTTACCACCACCGTGCATCCGGCGGCAATGGCGGTCGGCACTTTATGTGACAGTTGGTTTACCGGGCCATTAAAGGGCGTGATGGCACATACCACTCCAGCTGGACGACTGATCGTAAACGCGCGACGGTTCTCTGATCCGGGAGTGGCTTCAACCGGCACGACCTCGCCGACCAAGCGAGTGGCTTCTTGCGCGCAGAGTTCAAATGTCAACACGGCCCGGGCGACCTCTGCTCGCGCGTCACGAATTGGCTTGCCGGCTTCGGCGACAATGGAGCGGGCGAAATCTTCGAGTCGCTCTTGGATAAGTTCGGAAGATCGACGGAGTATTCTCGCTCGCTCGAAGGGGCTGAGTTCCTGGGCAGCATAGGTCTTGGCTGCCTGTGCCACCGCTGCATCGACTTCGGAAGGAGTGGATTCACGGAGCGTAGCCAGCAACTGACCGCCGAACGGAGCGCGTACTTCCAATAAGTCTGCGCCTTCCCCGGAACTCCAATGTTCGCCAATGAGGAGGCCGGAGGTCAGTTGATGATCTGGCATGGATCTTTGCATGCAGCGTAGTATGCACAGTAGAGGTGCGAGGGTCAAGCATTTTTGGCCATTTATTCTCTGGGAAGCAGCGGCTTGGCATTTAGGCTGATCGTTAGGCCTTGCATGCATGGGCGCATGCCGAGTTGTACAGTATGTTTTTGATCAGTTGGTAGGTAGGAGTCCGCTTTAGCGGAGCGTCTCTAGCCCGCGCGCTAGCAAAGGAGAGAAAGAATGCCCCCCCGTGGACGCGAGAACCAGAATGTGGTGCCGGCTCCAAACAACCTGACCGCAGAGGTATACGAACAACTGCGGCAGGCCATTGTCGAGGGCTCCATTCGACCAAACGAGCGCCTCATTGAGATTGAATTAGCTGATCGTTTTGGTGTTAGCCGTACGCCGGTACGAGAGAGCATGCTCCGCCTGGCTGGTGACGGTCTCATTGTCATGCACCGAAGTGGTTGGGTTGTCCGCGAACACTCCTCAGAGGAGATTCGTGAAGTATATGAGGTGCGGGCTGCACTGGAAGGATTCGCCGCTGGATTGGCGGCCCAACGCGCAACAGATGCCGAACTCAACGCCATTGAGGAGATCCATCAAAGTTACGCCGACTCCATTCAAGGTTCCAACCGAGGACACCTAGTGGCGCACAACGACGCCTTTCACGAAGCGGTCATAAAGGCTGCACATAACCAATTGCTCGCAGAGCGGATTCATCGAAACAGCCAATACTATTTTATCCATCGGATTGCAGGATTCTTATCTGACGAAGAGGTGCGTTTTTCAATCCAAGGACACGGGGAACTCGTTCAAGCCTTAATGGCCCGCAACCCAGTCCTCTCCGAGCAGGTTGCCAGAAATCGAGTGTTTGAGGGACTAGAAAAGGTTCTGAAAAGGGTTCGATAACACAGTGGGGTTGAAGCCTTAAGGCAGCAACCTCACGATGCATCATCACTTTCTGCTTCAGTTGGACGTTATCGCTTGCCGTAATCGAGATCACCCGTTTCCACCAAACTCAGGCAATGCCATTTACAATCAGTTGCAAGTTCTTAGTTCATCGAATGAAGGGTACGACCTTGCTCGCATTGTTCAAGCCGACCGGTGCACCTGGACTTGAACTAACCCAACGCCCCGAACCGCAAACAGGGGATCGCGATGTAAAGATTCGCGTACTTCGCACTGGAATTTGCGGCACCGACTTGCATATTGAGTCTTGGGATCCATGGGCCGCAAAGACACTGAAGCCACCGATGATTCCAGGACATGAGTTCTACGGCGAGGTCGTTGAAATCGGAGCTCAAGTCCGCGATGTCCAGATTGGAGCCCGGGTTTCGGGAGAAGGTCACATAGTGTGCGGCAACTGCCGCAACTGTCGGGCAGGCCGTCGCCAGATGTGCATCCGTACCTCTGGCGTTGGCGTAAACCGAGACGGCGCATTTGCCGAATTCATCGTCATTCCTGAATCAAATGTCTGGGTGCATCCCCATGACATCGACCCAGATCTTGGCGCGATATTCGACCCGTTTGGAAATGCAGTGCACACGGCGTTGAGTTTCCCTTTGGTCGGCGAGGATGTATTGATCACCGGTGCTGGGCCGATCGGGCTCATGGCCGCCGCGGTGGCTCGGCATATCGGAGCGCGGTTTATTGTCATGACGGATGTTTCCGATCCACGCCTTGCCCTCGCCAAACAGATGGGCGCAGATCTCACCGTCAATGTTTCGCGCTCTCGCATTGCCGAAGCGCAGAAGACACTGGGAATGCAAGAAGGTTTTGATGTCGGTTTTGAAATGTCGGGACATTCGAGCGCGCTTCCGGAGATGATCAACAATCTCAATCATGGAGGACGCGTTGCGATGTTGGGTTTGCCCACTGCGCCAATCGATGTGGACTGGGCGAAAGTTGTCACCCACATGATCACGATCAAGGGTATTTATGGTCGAGAGATGTATGAGACGTGGGTGGCCATGAGCGCCATGCTGCAATCGAGTAAGTGGTTACGTGATGCGCTCTCCTCGGTGATCACCGATCGCTTCCCCGCTAGACAGTGGAAAGACGGGTTTGACGCGGCTCGTGCGGGCACCGGTGGAAAAGTCGTACTGAATTGGGAGGACCTCCATGTATGAATCCATGCAAGCTCAGTTGCAGCAACGGCTAGATGAAATTGAAGAAGCAGGTCTATTCAAGAGAGAACGCCAGATCGCCTCACCGCAGTCCTCTCATATAAGAACTGGCGGCGCGGATGTACTGAACTTCTGTGCAAACAACTATTTAGGTCTGGCTAATCATCCTGCGATTATTTCGGCGGCGAAGAAAGCAATGGATGATTGGGGCTTTGGACTTGCAAGTGTTCGCTTCATATGCGGAACCCAGAAGTTGCACGTGGAGCTCGAAGAGCGCGTCTCAAGCTTTCTGGGAACCGAGGACACAATCTTGTTCTCCTCCTGCTTTGACGCAAATGGCGGTGTATTTGAAGCATTGTTTGGTGAAGAGGATGCGATTATTTCCGATGAGCTCAACCATGCCTCGATCATTGATGGCATTCGGTTATCGAAGGCAAAGAGGTTTCGCTACAAGAACCGAGACATGCAAGATCTTGAGACCCAACTCATTGCCGCAAAAGATGCAAAGCAAAAAGTAATTGTGACTGATGGCGTTTTTTCTATGGATGGCTACATCGCACCCCTAGAGAAGATATGTGATTTGGCAGATCGCTATGGCGCGCTCGTCATGGTTGATGATTCCCACGCTGTCGGTTTTATGGGAAGACACGGACGCGGAACGCCAGAGCATGCTGGGGTGGAGGATCGCATCGATTTTACAACGGGAACATTCGGCAAAGCCCTTGGCGGCGCCTCTGGGGGCTACGTAAGTGGGCGCTCTGAAATCGTCGCACTTCTTCGTCAACGTGCCCGTCCTTACCTATTCTCAAATTCCCTCGCACCGGCAGTTGTTGCAGGCACCCTCGTCGCTCTGGATTTGGTGACGACAGGGGAAGATCTTCGTAAACGTCTTTTCGCCAACGCCCAACTCTTTCGTCGTCGGATGTCGGAGGAGGGATTTGATCTACTAGAAGGCGAACATCCGATAGTCCCCGTGATGTTCGGCGACGCCTCGATTGCATCTAAGGTTGCCGAGAAGATGCTAAGCCAAGGCGTTTATGTGACCGCTTTCAGTTATCCCGTTGTTCCGCAAGGAAAAGCTCGTATCCGCGTCCAGTTATCTGCGATTCACACACCCGATGATGTTGAGAAATGTGTTCGCGCATTCGTTAGTTCAACGGAATCATGATCTTTGCCTGTATCGGTTTCTAACTCTCTCCAACAAGTTCTGGATAAGCGCGACGAAGATCACTCCAAATCTGAGCCGGGGCCGCGAAGGCGTCTGATCGATATAGATCCGAGATCATGACAAGTTCTTCGATTTGAGTAGAAACACGTTCAAAGGTTTCGGTATCGATAAGTCGAGGATGATTAGCTAAAGGCAGATATGTTCTGTCAATAAAACCAGTATCCAGAGAAGCTTGTATCTGCCGGCCGCAATGACAACTGTTCCGCGGGTTTACCAGTCCACAGCGACCATCGATCACTTGCCGGATAGTACGCCGAGCCCGTGCAAGCCGTTGCCGAAAGGCCGCTGGGGAAATCTCGCAAATCTCCGCGCCAGCAAGGGCCGACAAGCCAAGCACATCTCCCAGAATATATGCGGCACGTAGCGAGCGAGATAGGCACAAGAGCATTCCGTAAGTACAACTGATGCGTACTTCATCGCAAAGCAATCGATACTCAACTTCGTCAGCAGTGAAATCGCGGTCGGAAAGTCCGGTGTCGATGAATTGGATAAAGCGCTCTGGTCCACTCACCGAAGATTCGACGATCCTTTTCCGTGTGCGAATCAGCATTCGCATCGCGACAGAGTATGCCCAGGTCATAAATTCCGATCGACCCTCGAAGGTCGATAATCGGGTAATCAACCGGATCATTATCTCCTGAGCAGCATCCTCCGCATCTGATGGGTTCACAAGGAACCGCAATGACAATCGGTAGATCGGATGTTGAACTCGGCGGATGAGTTCACTTAGGGCTTGTTGGTCCCCCGCCGCAGCAGCTGCGGCGAGGGATTCCAAAGAATCATCCAATGTCATACGGCCGTCGAATGGAGCACGACACCACTTTCTGGACCACTAACGTCGCTCAGGAGCTGATGCATCGCCGGAATCAAGGTGAATTCTTTGGCGTGAGCCATAAGCAATTCCTCTCCGTCCACTTTGTCCCAAGTCAATATGTCTAGCCAGCCGCCACCTTCTAGCTGGACTAGTTCGGCGCGAACTAGTGCGGGGCAGAGTCGCCGCGCCTCTTCGATGGCTTCGCCTCGAATTGCTAGGAGTTTCTCGACATCTTGCTCAGCTACGGATGCTCTGTATATCTTAATAAACTGTGACACGAAGGTCTCCTCATAATGTGAGACGGCCAAATGCCGCCTTCATTATGGTTAGAGTCATCTGGACACTAAATGTGACATTGGGATAGAACGGATCTGAACCATGCCCGCCTGCCCTTCAAACGCTCTGAGATGTGTTGAGTTTTTATTAAATCTCGTTGAGAGTGACGCAGCATCTTCCTGGTGCAGGATCTAGATCTGCTCTATAAGAAGTCGGTAACTCATTGATTAAGGCATCCATCAGGTTGTGATTGATGCCGCAAATAAGCGCGGTGTACTCCTTGGCCAAAGAATGAAACGGGCAGTTCGCCAGAATTAGACGGTTCTCTTCCTCGCGAGGTTCGTAGCCGTGATCATCAAGAACCTCAGAGATTGCATCAGTGAGGGTAGTCTTGCTCGAACCACCGTCTAGTTTGCTCTGAACTTCTTTCGCCAACTGTTGGCCAAAGTTGACCGCCGATTTTTCTAGTGCAAGTGCGATTGAAATATTGCTCGTCTGCGAAGCGATGATCGCTTGGGCAAGTACGCGAGCGGCAAGGTCATAATGCCTCTCGGGAAGGCTCACGCTAATTTCTCGCGATGAGCGCCGATAGTATTTTGTGGGCCGCCCAGCACCAGGGCCCTTTTTTCCAGAAGGCCTTCGGTATTCGGTTTCAAGAAGCCCTTCTTCCTCCAACTTGTCCAGATGAAATTTGGCGACGTGCCGGGCAATCTCAACCCCCGAAGCGGCCATATCGCGACTCACAGGTTCGCTCTGGTCTGCCACAAACTCGTAAAGCCTGCGGCGGATCGGGTCGCCCAAGGCAGCAACGCTGGCGATTTCAGGCGGAAGAGCCTTGCCAGTCATAAACACCCCTTCTAACGGATATATATCTTGACGAAAGAAGAACCCTCTTCTAACATTCAATCTACTATCCGTTACACGAAAGGACAACCATGAGAACCGATATCGGAGCGCCAGCAACTGGCACACTCCACTTCTCTGCCTCACGCTTCCGAACCGACCCCGCCTACCAAGCCTTCTGGACTCTGCGTACTGGCTTCACCGCTGCCCCGATCCTCTTTGGGCTCGACAAATTCGCCCACGTGATGACCAACTGGGATAAGTACCTGGCTCCCCGTTTGGACCGCATCATCCCTGGCACCGCGCATCAGGCGATGCTGGCCGTCGGGTTTATCGAGGTCCTTGCCGGACTCTTGGTCCTTCTCGCACCTCGGATCGGCGCCTACGTAGTTGCTGCGTGGTTGGTAGGAATCATTCTCGATCTTCTCCTGATTCCTGGTT
The DNA here is from genome assembly GCA_964387855.1 of uncultured Bifidobacterium sp. Taxonomy (GTDB): domain Bacteria; phylum Actinomycetota; class Actinomycetes; order Nanopelagicales; family Nanopelagicaceae; genus QYPT01. The sequence goes on along the minus strand of CAYLYA010000010.1, from coordinate 32,798 downwards.
ACTACGACGTTGCCCTTCGCGATTTCGGACTCATGCTCGGCGCTCTGGCACTTGCAAGGCTCGCCACCACCTTTACGCCCCGTCTTCGCTAACCCCATTTCCCGTTGTTGATAGATAAGAAAGGAGCGAGCTATGTGCGTTGAATGCGGATGTGAAAACGCTGATGACTCAGCAGAGAAGAAGTAGTTGGCAAGAGGGCCGGGGCATCATTGGATGTCCCGGCCTTTTTTGCGACTTTTCGCCGAAGATGGTGCGCGAGAGGGGATTTGAACCCCCACACCCTTGCGAGTACACGGACCTGAACCGTGCGCGTCTGCCGTTCCGCCACTCACGCCTGATGAAAGGCAGATTAGCACCATTAGGCTGGCACCTAGGAATATCTGCGTTGTGAGAGAAAGGGCGATATGACTTCTTCACATTTCGCCACTTCCGCGCGCTCCGTCGTGGGGCTCGTTCGAGCCGACAATGAAGACTCTGCCCTTCTACACCCGAACCTGATTGCCGTCGCAGACGGAATGGGCGGGCATGCCGGAGGCGAGGTTGCGTCGGCAATAGCGGTACGAACTCTCTCCGACCTCACATCGGTTCTTGAGCACGAGAGCGTTGATCCAGATTCGATCGAGGATCTCCTGCTCAATGCCCTTCAAGATATCGACTCCGAAATCGGCCGGGTTGCCGGGGAGAACATTCATCTCACCGGCATGGGAACAACCCTGAGCGCCCTGATGCTTTACGGTCCAACAAGCGCCCCGAAGGTTGCACTTCTTCACATCGGAGATTCCCGGTGCTACCGACTTCGTGGAAATAGTTTGGCTCAACTCAGTCACGATCACACAGTTCTGCAAGAACTCCTTGATCAAGGATCTGTAAGCCCAGAAGAAGCACGCGAGCATCCGCAGAGATCCTTTCTGACGCAGGCTCTCATGGGCGAAGGACCACTGGCTCCTGTACTCATGGTGTACGAGGTAAAACCCAAGGACCGATTCCTGCTCTGCAGTGATGGTCTCTCGAGCGCGATTGATGAGAAGGAAATAAAAGCAGGAATGAAGATTCGCGATCGTGAAAGTGCAGTAACGCATCTAATCGATGCTGCATATTCTGCTGGAGCCTCTGACAATGTCACAGTGCTGCTGGCTGACGTTGATCCGACTGTCCCATCCTCCCCGCTTGTCTTTATGGGTTCGGCATCATGAAAAAACTACTTGGAGAGCGATACAAACTTGGTGAAATGATCGGCACAGGTGGGATGGCCGACGTGTATATCGCCGACGATGAGCGACTCTCCCGCAAGGTTGCCGTAAAAGTTTTGCGAAGCGATTTGGCACGCGATCCCTCCTTTGTGGCGCGCTTTCGGAAAGAGGCTTTCGCGGCGGCGGGTCTGAACCATCCAGGAATTGTCGCTGTTTATGACTCTGGCGAAGAGCCTGCTCCATACATCGTTATGGAGTTGGTCTCTGGTCACACACTTCGCGAATTGATTCATCAAGGTGAGCATCTTCCGATCGATCGCGTTCTTGAAATCGCAGAAGGAATTTTGTCCGCCCTTGAATATTCACACGAGCAAGGAATCGTTCACAGAGATATCAAACCCGCGAATGTGATGATTACAGATCAAGGCGTCGTAAAGGTGATGGACTTCGGTATTGCCCGAGCACTCGATGATGTTGGCGCAACACTGACAAGTACGTGGAATGTCGTAGGGACGGCGCAATACCTTTCGCCCGAGCAGGCGATGGGCGACAGCGCCGACTATAGGAGTGATATCTATTCCGTCGGCTGCCTGCTTTATGAAGTTCTTTTAGGTCGCCCTCCGTACACCGGTGACACTCCTGTATCGATTGCGTTCCAACATGTCTCTGGTGAACTGATCAAGCCAAGTACTCTGAACGCTGAAATTCCCGAAGGGCTTAACGTATTACTGACCGTGGCGCTGGCGAAAAAACCTATTGATCGCTATCAGAGTGCAGCGGGCATGTTGGCCGACGTTCGCAATCTTCGAGCAGGAAGGGCTGTCACTGCGAAAATCGCACGAAAGCCGATCAACCGTCGCAGAGTCATCGCCGCAGTTGTTGCACTGCTTGTGGTTGCCGGAGGAGTTGTCTATGGAGTCCAAGCACTCAATACAACGCAAAGCAATAACTTGGTGGTCATGCCAAACGTTGTGGGACTTACTCAAGCCGATGCCCAGAGCCTACTCAGCGGTTTCACGATCACAATTAAGCATGCCCACGATCCGAACATCCCGTTGGGTCGAATAACAAACCAGGTGCCCTTGGCAACATCAAAGGTGCATCGCGCAACTGGCGTAGTGCTCACGCTCTCCGATGGGCCAGGCGATAGCACTGTGCCCGTTGATCTGGTTGGCAAGTCCCTCGTTGATGCGCGCGCAAGTCTGGCCGCAGCAGGTTTGGTCATCGCCCAAACGAATGCCGTTCCTTCGGACAAACCACAAGGAACTGTCCTTGGTGTGAGCCCGAGCGGAGGTTCGACAATCACCGCTGGTAGCGGAGTTACATTGCAAATTGCCAGTGGAGATGTAGAAGTGCCATTGCTTGTAGGACTCAATGAGATTCAGGCGCGCACAATTCTGGTGCAAGCGGGATTCCTAGTTCAACAGATTGAAGCCACCGACACGACACAGGTTGATGGCGTTGTACTTGCCCAAGCACCCGATGCAGGAACAATTCAGACGATCGGCTCGACGGTGACGATCACAATCAATCGAATTCCGTAAGGGAAATTGCTGGCCTATCTTCCGACCACGGGAGAGAGCCCAACTGCACGATTGCGAGCATTTTCATCTCCACATTCAGCAAGCCAGTTCGCCAGCATTTTGTGACCATGCTCGGTGAGAACCGACTCTGGGTGAAATTGAACTCCCTCTATCGGCAAACTCTTATGTCGCACCGACATGACAACACCTGAATCAGTCTCACTTGTGATTTCTAGTTCGTTAGGCAATGTCGATTTCTCAAGTGCCAGCGAGTGGTACCTCGTCGCCGTGAAAGGGTTGGGTACATCTTTTAGAACGCCAATGCCTGAGTGGTGAACCAGGGATGTTTTCCCATGAAGCAGTTCAGGGGCTTGCGACACCGTTCCGCCGAAAGCCGCGCAAATAGCCTGGTGGCCAAGACAGACACCGAAAAGCGGGATCTTATGTTCGGCGCAGTAGTGCACCATCTCCACACTGACTCCTGCACGTTCAGGAGTTCCAGGACCGGGAGAGACGAGCACCCCGTCATACTGTGATGCTTCAGTGACCTCGATCTCGTCGTTGCGAACAACAGTGCACTCCGCGCCCAACTGCGCCAAATATTGAACGAGGTTAAAAACAAAAGAGTCGTAGTTGTCGATGACGAGGATCTTGCGCGAGGACATGGGCGCAATTCTCTCTTATTGTGGGGCTAGCTCGCGCCTTTGGTCGCCAAGGGGTCAAGGAAAAAGATTTACCGTCGTGTTACCCTCTTCTATGCCTAAATCCAAGCTCCGTAAGAAGACGAAGAAGGTCATCCCTGCCGATGTCCTTCACCCTGTAGCACTGCCTAAGGAAAGCCCGAAGTGGCTGGCTCCGGTGATGGTTGGGGCGTTTCTAGCCGGGCTCATCTGGATCGTCATCTTTTACGTTACCTCGACGAGTTACCCGGTACCTGGGATCGGCGCCTGGAACATGGTCATCGGCTTCGGCTTTATCGGTGTTGGCTTCTCGCTAGCCACGAAGTGGCGCTGAACTAGCGAATAACAAGGATGTAATTCTCCACATGGTGGATAAGTCCTGTGGATAAGTTAGACCCGGTTCTTCCTTAAGATCACCAGTGCCGTCAGAGCGCCGCCAACCAGGCCGCCTGCGTGGGCGTGCCAATCGATGTTGGGCAGGATGAAATCCAGGGCGAAGTTGATTCCGATAAGAACCACGATGCTGCGAACATCTGCACCGATTCGCTTCCCAACAACGGCAAAAGCCCCGAACAATCCAAAGATCGCCCCCGATGCCCCAACTGAGACTTGGTTCTGCGCAGCCAATGCAAGCGATGTGAGAGATCCTGCAATGAGGGAGATAACAAAGATTATTAGGAAGCGCGCTCTGCCGAATGCGCGCTCAAGTGGGGTTCCGAGAACGTAGAGCGCCCACATATTGAAACCGAGATGCGTCAGCCCGCCGTGAACAAGTGCCACGGTGAAAATGCGATACCACTCACCTTGCCCGACGCCATGAATCACGCCATCACTAAGGAAGGCACGATTGACGAGGAACAGTTTCTCTTGAAGCCCAGGAGTGAGGTACGCAAGAAGGTAAAACCCGCAGATTAAAGTTATTAGCCCGGTTGTGGCATTCGCCTTTACGCGCATAACTTTGATTAACTAATTGAGACGGAGTTAATCGTTATCGGTGTCGTTGGGCGATCTTGGCCGTCGGTCTTTGCTGCGGCGATCTTGTCAACTACTGCTTGACTGGCAGCGTCTTTTACTTCGCCGAAAATTGTGTGCTTGCGGTTGAGCCATGTGGTGGGAGCCACGGTGATAAAGAACTGTGAACCGTTGGTTCCAGGACCCGAGTTGGCCATCGCAAGGATGTATGGGCGGTCGAAGACGAGCTCACCGTGGAATTCGTCGGCAAATTTGTAGCCAGGACCACCGGTGCCGCGACCTAGTGGGTCGCCACCTTGGATCATGAAGCCCTCGATAACGCGGTGGAAGATCGTGTTGTCGTAAAGATTTGCTGTGGTCTTCTCGCCAGTGCGTGGGTCGGTCCACTCGCGCGCGCCAGTTGCCAATTCGACAAAGTTCGCGACGGTCTTGGGTGCGTGGTTAGGAAACAGTTCGATGACAATGTCGCCTAAGGATGTGTGCAGGGTTGCTTGAGTGGTTGTTATTTCAATCGTCATGTGGAGACTAGGGGAATCGAACCCCTAACCCCCGCCTTGCAAAGGCGGTGCTCTACCAATTGAGCTAAGTCCCCGTGGTCATCGGGAGTGGGCCTTGGAGGACTTGAACCTCCGACCTCTTCCTTATCAGGGAAGCGCTCTAACCAGGCTGAGCTAAAGGCCCGAAAACCTGCGTAAGGCTACAGGTAATTAGAGGCAGACCCCAAACTGAGAGAGATCCCTACTCGCTTTCCACCTCCGCGCTCTTGGTCACGGAGACGACCGTAACGCCTTCTGAAAGATTTACCAGCCTAACGCCCATCGAGTCTCTCCCTGTCTGGCGGACCTGGGAGGCCGGGGTTCGCATGACGGTCCCAGCAGAGGTGATTGCAAGGACCTCATCCTCCTCGCGAAGTACAAGGGCGCTTACCAACACTCCTCGGGAGTCTTCATCAATCTTCGCGGCCTTAATGCCAATCCCGCCTCGGCCCTGAAGCCTGTATTCATCGAGTGGAGTCTTCTTGCCAAAGCCACCGTCTGTGGCAGTGAATACCAAGAGGTTGGAATCTTGGGCATTAATACGAGACATTGTGAGGAGTTCGTCGCCTTCACGGAATTTCATTCCGATGACGCCACTGGTTGATCGACCCATCGGACGCAAAGATTCATCATCGGCTGCGAAACGCATGGACATGCCCTTTTGGGACACAAGTAGAAGTTCGTCCTTAGCGCTCACAAGGGACGCGCTGACAACTTCGTCTCCACTTCGAAGTGAGATCGCAATGAGACCTCCAGCCCGAGGTGAGTCGTACTCATTGAGGGCAGTCTTCTTGACCAATCCGTTCTTTGTTGCGAGAACGAGGTAGGGCTCCACTTCGTAATCCTTGATTGAAAGAACTTGGGCAATCTGCTCACCGGGTTTAAACGCCATCAGATTTGCCACATGCTGACCGCGCGCATCACGACCGGCATCTGGGAGTTCGTGAACCTTTGATCGGTACACACGCCCCTGGTTGGTGAAAAAGAGCAACCAGTCATGAGTTGAGGCAATAAAGAAATGATCCACAACATCATCTTGCTTCAACGCGGCGCCCCGGACTCCCTTACCGCCGCGCTTTTGCGATCGATACAGATCTGCCTTTGTCCGCTTGGCGTAACCAGTATGCGTAATGGTCACAACGGCGTCCTGATCAGGAATCAAGTCCTCTGCCGAGAAATCGCCTTCACTAGCCACGATCTGGGTACGGCGCTCGTCTCCGTACTTAGTCACTAATTCTGAAAGCTCCGCTTTGATAATTTCACGCTGTTTTGCCTCGCTGGCCAGGATTGCCGTCAATTCAATGATGTCAGCCATAAGACTGTCGTACTCATCGTTGATCTTCTGTCGCTCAAGGGCTGCAATGCGCCGAAGCTGCATGTCCAAAATCGCGTTGGCTTGGATCTCGTCGACATCCAGCAACGTCATCAAGCCTGTACGTGCCTCCTCGGGTGTTGAACTAGCCCGAATCAAAGCAATGACTGCATCAAGTGCATCAAGTGCTTTGAGGTAGCCACGCAAAATGTGGGCGCGACGTTCTTTCTCGGCAAGGCGGAAAGTTGTGCGCCGGATGATGACTTCAACCTGATGCTCGATGTAATACCGGACGAATTCGTCTAAGCGGAGTGTCCGCGGTACCCCGTCAACCAGTGCCAACATGTTGGCGCCGAAAGTGTCCTGCAACTGAGTCTGCTTGTAAAGGTTGTTGAGGACGACCTTGGGAATGGCGTCGTTGCGCAAAACAATTACAAGGCGCTGACCAAGGCGCTCGTTGCCCTCATCGCGCACATCCGCGATGCCCTTGATCTTTCCGTCCTTTACGAGTTCTGCGATTTTCAAAGCAAGGTTGTCAGGGTTAACTTGATACGGCAATTCTGTAACAACAAGGCAGGTTCGCTTGTTGATCTCTTCAACATTCACTACGGCCCGCATTGTGATCGAACCGCGACCGGTGCGGTAGGCGTCCTCAATTCCTGTGCGTCCAACAATCAGCGCCCTCGTTGGGAAGTCTGGTCCTTTCACAACCTTCAACAGGTGGGCGAGGAGCTCTTCGGACTTTGCCTCTGGGTGGGCCAACGCCCAATCCACGCCTTCGGCGATTTCGCGCAGGTTGTGAGGCGGGATATTTGTTGCCATACCCACCGCAATTCCAGCACTGCCGTTTACTAGCAGATTTGGGAATCGACTCGGCAATACATCTGGTTCTTGAGATCTGCCGTCGTAGTTGGGCGAAAAATTGACCGTATTTTCATCGATATCTCGCATCATCTCCATAGCGATAGGAGACAACCGTGCTTCTGTATAACGCATTGCTGCTGCTGGATCGTTACCCGGAGAACCGAAGTTTCCGTTTCCATCAACTAGTGGATAACGAAGCGACCATGGCTGAGCAAGACGGACAACAGTGTCATAGATCGCCGTGTCGCCATGAGGGTGGTAGTTACCCATGACATCTCCGACGATACGCGATGACTTGTAATAGCCCTTGTCTGGTCTGTAGCCGCCGTCGTACATCGCGTAGAGCACGCGGCGGTGCACAGGTTTCAAGCCATCTCGAACATCAGGCAGCGCTCGGCCAACGATAACGCTCATTGCATAATCGAGGTAAGAGCGCGCCATCTCCACTTGGAGATCGACTACTTCTTGTCGATCAAAATTATTGCTGAGCTCGTCCATTTCTACCAATCTGCCTTTGTCATTGAATTCATCATTAGATATCTAGGAAGCGAACATCTTTTGCATTGCGTTGGATGAAGAGTCGACGTTGCTCAACATCCTCACCCATGAGCACCGAGAAAAGATCATCAGCAGCAGCTGCATCTTCTAGCCCCACTTTGATTAGTACGCGATGTTGTGGATCCATTGTCGTATCCCACAATTCTTTTGCCGGCATTTCGCCAAGACCTTTGAATCGCTGAATACCATCTTCCTTCGGCAGACGCTTTCCGGCATCCAAACCAATCCTGATAAAGCCATCGCGTTCGCGATCCGAGAATGCATATTGCACCGGTTCTTTGCCGCCCCACTTCAACTTATAGAGCGGCGGTTGCGCTAGATACACGTAACCTTGCTCGAGCAGTGGGCGCATGAATCGGAACAGAAGAGTAAGCAATAGCGTTCGAATATGCTGCCCGTCTACGTCGGCATCCGCCATCAAGATGATCTTGTGATACCGCAATTTGGCAATGTCGAAATCGTCATGAACTCCAGTGCCAAGTGCAGTAATGAGCGCTTGAACTTCATTATTTTGCAGCACGCGATCGATACGAGATTTCTCAACGTTAAGAATCTTGCCCCTGATTGGCAGGACTGCCTGATAACGGGAGTCGCGGCCACCCTTAGTTGAGCCGCCAGCAGAGTCACCTTCGACTATATATAGCTCGCATTTTTCGGGCTCAGTCCATTGGCAATCCGCCAACTTTCCAGGCATGCCTCGTCCCTCAAGAAGTCCTTTTCGATTTCGAGAAAGGTCGCGGGCTTTTCTTGCTGCGACGCGAGCCGCTGCAGCATCGATGCTCTTTCGAAGAATGTCTTTTCCCTCAGTAGGGTTCTTCTCGAACCAAGACCCAAGTTCCTCATTAACTGCCTTCTGTGTGAACGATTTTACGTTTGTGTTTCCGAGCTTTGTTTTTGTCTGACCCTCGAATTGTGGTTCAGCCAATTTAACCGAAACGATGGCCGTCAAACCTTCACGGACATCGTCGCCTGTCAGCCTGTCTTCACGCTTTCGGATGAATCCCCACTCTTCGCCGAATTTGTTCACTATAGATGTGAGGGCGGTACGGAAGCCTTCTTCGTGGGTTCCGCCCTCTTGTGTATTGATCGTGTTCGCAAAGGTGTGTACCGATTCCGAAAATCCGGCGTTCCATTGCATCGCTATCTCGAGTGACATCTTGTTCGCTTTATCCGTCGTAGAGATTGAAATGATGGATTTGTGGGTCTGGCCGCGGGTTGAATTCAAGTGTCGGACGAAGTCGGCTATACCGTCGTCATAGTGGTATCGAACATGGAGGGGCTCGCCCTTTTCATCAACATGGCTTGGTCGTTCATCTCTCAGTGTGATGGTCAGGCCGCTATTGAGAAATGCCATCTCCCTGAAACGGGTGGACAAAGTTTCAAATGAAAAATCTGTCGTTTCAAAGATTTCCGTTGATGGCCAGAAGCGCACCGTTGTACCGGTTTTTGTTGAAGGCTCACCTTTTGCAACCGGAGCGGTCGGAACTCCAAGTTTGTAATCCTGCGACCAGAAGAACCCGTCGCGTGCGACAACAACGGATAGGTCCTCACTCAGTGCGTTTACAACCGAGATTCCAACCCCATGCAATCCGCCGGATACGGAGTAGCCGCTATCGCCGAACTTTCCACCGGCATGAAGGACGGTCATGACAACTTCAAGAGCAGGCTTCTTCTCGACAGGGTGGATATCCACGGGGATTCCTCGGCCGTTGTCGACGACTTGAAGGCTTCCATCGGCCATGAGAGTCACGTTGATCTCATTGCAGTAGCCGGCCAGAGCCTCGTCCACCGAGTTGTCCACGACCTCATAAACCAGGTGGTGAAGACCCCTCTCGCCGGTGGAGCCGATATACATGCCTGGGCGCTTACGGACCGCGGCTAAGCCCTCTAGGACTGTGATAGAACTGGCGTCGTAATTGCCTGTTTTTGCCGGCACGGGACTCCTTACTAGCCTTGCGTTTACCCGCCCTCATATGAGAGAAGGGGTCCTGGCGGCCTTCTAGGGAGAATATCCCTTAAGGCACCCCGTCATCTTATCCTGAAATTGGATTGGTTGTAGCCACGATAAGCCTTAGAGGTGGCCGTAGGGGCGAGAAGTTGCTAGGGGTGAGGGTTCCTATTAGGAAGGGCGTGTGATAGGGCTTTATCCGTATGTATCGCGAGGTCCTTTTGCCCCCCGAATCGTCCGAACACCCTTCTTCCATGTTGGTCTATGGGGGCCGATTACCGACAGGGATTCAACCAATGCACCCGGAGAGCTGGCACGAATTCTGGCTAGTACATCGGGGGCCACAAGTTGGAGTTGGACAGCCCAGGCCGTGGATGAGGTTTGGATGGTTAAGACCCCATCTAGGAGGGAAATAGGACTGGCATGGAGGGAGATCTCCGGTCCCACCACTTCTGCCCATGTGGAGAAGAGGGTTCCTTCAGCGATCCCGCCTTTCCAATCTCGCTCATGGATGATCTGCGCAAGAACATCTTTAAGAAGTTGAGGCCCACTGGTGTCGTCAGAACTACTTAAAAGTGGAGAATCGTTATGTGATGGTTTCTTCTTTCTCTTCTTCTTTCCATTTTGGAAGGAATGAAAGAGATCTAATGCTAAATCTCTCTTTGCCATCACTGCCTCGCGGTTGAAACTCGACCCGGTTGAACATAGCGACGCTCTGTCTCCAGCCGCGGTGGCAGGTCGCTCTCAACAGCAGCGGTGATAATCGTCTGCTCGGCAATGTGAGTTGCTTTCATTAATTGCATCCTGCGGTATGTGTCCAATTCAGAGAAAATATCATCCAGAATAAGTATTGGTTCTGCGCCTTCGCTTTTCAACAGGTTGAAGGCACCCAATCGTAGGGAGATCGCCACCGACCATGATTCTCCATGGCTTGCATATCCTTTGGCTGGAAATTGCCCAAGCTGCAAATGCAAATCGTCGCGGTGGGGGCCGACCAAAGTTACTCCACGTTCAACTTCTTGGTACTGAACTTCCTCCAACCTCTTCTCGAGGATGGCCTTATTCTCTTCTAGATTGCTGGAAAGTTCTCGTGTTGAAGATTTGTAGGAGATCTCCATAGCCCTGACCTCGTTTAAATTAGCATAGTTTTCAGTAGACCAAGGGTTGAGGGCTTCGCAGAGTTTTATACGTTCGGTTGTAAGAACAGCTCCAATAGAAATCAACTGCTCATTCCAAGGGATCAGGGAGCTCTGTGGTGAACGCGTTTTTAACAGGGCATTTCTTTGTTTGAGAATTCTCTCGTAATCACTCATCACCCCAGCAAGCCTTGGCGCTCTTGTGATTAGCAACTTGTCCAGAAAATCCCGGCGTGTAGTTGGCTCACCCCTAACAAGATCCAAATCTTCTGGAGAAAAGTAAACACTCTGGCAGGCGCCTAAAATCTCCCTCTGGCTTCTTACTGGATTTTGGTTAAGTCGCGCCCTGTTGGCTTTATTGGAATTGATTTCTAAATCCACTTGAAGGGTTCGATCCTCCCGTGCAATCTCAGCCCGAATTACCGCTTGATCAGCCCCTAAGGTAATAAGTGGTTGGTTTTGCGAAACACGGTGGGACGCCAGAAATGAAAGGTAGATAATCGCCTCTGCAATATTCGTCTTGCCTGACCCGTTGTCGCCGATAAAAGTCGTGGCTCCAGGTTGGAAGGTTAGGTCTAACTGAGGGTAGGACCTAAAGTTCGTGAGCGAAAGTTTGTTTATACGCATTCATTTACGAGGCATAGCGCATCGGCATTAAGAGATAGCGATAGTTCTCAATTGGCTCACTATCTCTTTCTTGCTTTCCAGTGAGGATGGCTGGCTTGTTTGATCCGGTGAAAGATATCTGAACATACGGGGTACCGACTGCTTGTAGACCATCCGCTAAGAAAGTTGGGTTGAAAGCAATTGAAATTGGCTCGCCAGTTAATGAGATCTCAAGCGCTTCTGTTGCTTGTGCTTCTTCTCCGGCGCCGGCCTCAAGTTCCAGTGTGGATTCATTAAATGAAAGCCTCAGCGGAACAGTCTTGTCTGTAACTAAAGCGACCCTACGTACTGAGTCTAAAAATAAGGCAACTTCAACAACAGCTGTCGTCGTGATGTCCTGTGGTAGGAGGTGGCGGTATGGAGGGAATGTTCCATCCAGCATTCTTGATGTCATCGACTTTCCGTCGCTAATAAAACCTACAAGGCGGTCATGTGAGGCCGCAGGGGTAAGAGAAATTGAAAGGTTTTTTATTCCTGTTAGAGATTTAGTGGCTTCGGCGAGGGTTCTTGCTCGGAGAAGTGCTGAGGTCTCTAAATTAGGTTGGGTTGCCTGCCATTGGACTTCGCGTACGGCCAAACGATATCTATCGGTTGCGGCCAATGTAATTGTGTCGTGGTTTATTTCTACATGGATTCCTGTGAGGGTTGGAAGAGAATCATCCCTTCCTGCCGCCACTGCTACTTGAGCAACTGCGGTTGCAAAAACATCGCTTGGGATTATTCCTGTTGTCTCTGGAATTTCCGGAAGGCTTGGATAATCGTTCAGCGAAAGAGTTGGTAGCGTGAATTTTGCAGTTCCTGAGGTGACAAGAACTCTTGAGCCATCTAGTTGAACAGTTACCGGTTTATTGGGTAAGGATCGCGAAATCTCCGCTAAGAGTTTTCCTGGCACGAGAACTTTTCCGGTTTGGTTTACCTCGGCAGAAAAGTGCACCTTGCTAGAAGTTTCTAAATCTGACCCAGAGAGGAAAACTTCATCTTTTTCGACATCTATCACAATGCCTAGTAGGGCAGTCATAATCGGCCGGCTGGATAAACTCCTCGAAACCCAGCTCACAGCATCAGCCAGGGTTTGTTGCTCGACGGTAAATTTCACGCCGCACCTCTCGTCACATGTAGTTCGTCGCTAACCTCTACTTGAGGTGCCCGTGCTTTCAAGTCTTTCATAAAGTTCTCCACCCTCAACCTTTAAATAGTTATATATAGTCGTAGTAACCAGGGCTCCTACCTGTGGGAAAAAGGTAAAACTCCTTATCGCGTCAGTGTTTCCTCTTCTCCAGCCTGTTAATAACAACCCTTTTCCTTGGGATAACTTCTACTTACTTCTTAGATATAGGCGGCCGCGAACGGATAAAACGAAGTAAGACCGCACTAAACCCACAAAAAAGAGAGTTTCATCCACAGTTATCCACACCTTTTGCACACCCTGGGGGTAAATACCCGCAAAAAGGACATTGTGGCTAAATCACCCATTTTTAGCCTGCTGTTTGATCCGGTTGGTGAGCTCGGTGACCTGGTTGTAGATAGACCTGCGCTCGGCCATCAACTGCCGGATCTTGCGATCGGCATGCATCACAGTGGTGTGGTCACGGCCGCCGAAGAGCTGCCCAATCTTAGGAAGAGAAAGTTCGGTCAGCTCGCGGCACAAATACATTGCAATTTGGCGCGCGTTCACAAGAACCCTCGACCGCGAAGTGCCGCAGAGATCATCAAGAGTCAAACTAAAATATGCGGCCGTCTGGGCCATGATCGTGGCGCTAGTGATTTCCAAAGACGACTCATTTGGAATGAGATCTTTAAGGACAATTTCAGCAAGACCTAAATCGACACCCTGCCGGTTCAAACTAGCAAAAGCAGTAACACGGATAAGAGCTCCTTCGAGTTCGCGGATATTGGTTGAGATTTTGCTCGCGATGTATTCGAGGACGTCATCAGGGGCATTCAATTTGTCTTGGGCTGCCTTTTTGCGAAGGATGGCGATTCGAGTTTCGAGTTCTGGAGGCTGGATATCGGTGATTAGACCCCATTCGAAACGGGAACGGAGACGATCCTCCAAGGTTGTGAGTTGCTTTGGCGGCCGGTCGCTGGAAATAACAATCTGCTTATTAGCGTTATATAACGTGTTAAAAGTGTGAAAAAACTCTTCCTGGGTGCGTTCTTTGTTCTCTAAAAATTGAATGTCATCAACTAATAAAACATCCAAATCCCGATACCTTCTCTGAAAGACAGAGGCTTTGTCGTCGCGAATTGAGTTAATGAAATCGTTCGTGAATTCTTCGCTCGAAACATATCGAACACGTACTCCGCTATAGAGCTCCTTAGCGTATGCGCCGATCGCGTGAAGGAGGTGTGTTTTCCCAAGGCCAGACTCGCCATAAATAAACAATGGGTTGTAGGCCTTTGCGGGCGCTTCGGCCACAGCCACAGCTGCCGCATGAGCGAAACGGTTTGAAGCACCGATAACAAACGTTTCAAAAATATAGCGGGGGTTTAATTGTGAGACCTCACTGCTCTTATGAGAGCCGCGATCGTCGCGACCAGTCCCAACTTTCGGAGCAATGAATTCAATTTCAATTTCAGGCTGTGGAGGGCTTGGTAATTCAAGGCCTTCATCAATAGTCACAGCGATATTCGTCTTCTCTCCAAGTTCGCGAGAGAGAACTTCACTAACGACGTTTCTAAGTCGCGTTTCCAGAACGTCCTTGGCAAAAGCATTAGGGGCTGCCACAAGCAGGTTGGTGACCCCGTTTCCCTTAAGCAGGCCTAAAGGCTTGGTAAGGGAGAGGAAGGCCCGGTGTTGGGGGGTGTCGATATTTACATCCGTGATGACCCGGGACCAGAGTTCGGCGAGGTCGTTCTCAACTAGGGTCATGAACCGCACCTCTCGAGATTAATCCACAAAGTTATCCACAGGCTGTGGTCTAAACCAAAGGTTGAGGCTCAAGCGCCCTGTAGGGAGGATGAAAAAATAGAGGGGTTGCTCAATAAAAGCAAGTAGTTATCCACAACTCGAGGCCAAGGAAGGGGTGACACCTCATCCAAAAAGCCCAGTTTGACCCTCTTATCCCCAGACCTCTACCGTTACCTCCTCATTCTAATTTATCGAAATACAAGAATTTTCAAGGAGTCCTCTCATGTCGACCAAGCGCACCTACCAGCCGAACGTACGTCGGCGAGCGAAGAAGCACGGTTTCCGCGCTCGTATGGCCACTCGAGCAGGTCGAGCAATTCTCGGAGCTCGCCGCGCAAAGGGTCGCGCACGCCTGTCCGCGTAATTACTCCTCGTGCTTCCACGTCATGCACGGCTCACTTCGCCGAATGATTTCGCGCGAACAACAAAAAGTGGTTTTCGAATGTCGAGCAAATTTCTTGTTGTGTATCTCTACCCAACCATGACGAACACGCCTGCCCAGGCGGGGCTGATTATCAGCAAGAGCGTCGGCGGATCGGTCGTTCGCCATAGAGTTGCCCGCCAACTCCGGCATTCACTGAAAGATCTCTTATCATTTCTTCCAAGCGGTGCCCGTGTCGTGGTTCGTGCACTCCCTGGATCAGCCGGACAAGATCTTAAAAAAGACCTTAACTCTTTAATCCCAAAAGTTCTCGAGAAGGCAATGGCGGCGAAATGAGATTCTTAGCCGTTCAACTCATCAAGATGTATCAGAAGTGGATTTCACCGATGTTCCCACCGCGGTGCAAGTACTACCCATCTTGTTCCTCATATGCGGCAACGGCGATTTCAAGGTACGGGCTTAAAGGCTTTGGTATGGCTTTATGGCGGTTGGTACGTTGCAATCCCTGGTCTTACGGCGGAGTCGATTACGTTCCAGAGAGAATTAACAAAAGCACACCACAATCAACAGAAGAATTACATGTAAGCGGGGGCGTTACTCAATGAGTTCTATCCTAAATCCCTTATATATCGCTGTTTCTTGGGTCATTGTTTCGATTCATAAATTGGTCTCCCCAATGCTTGGAGCCGACAGCGGGCTATCGTGGGCCCTCTCCATTATTGGTCTTGTAGTACTTATTCGAGTTCTGCTCATCCCTCTTTTTGTGAAACAGATCAAAAGCCAGCGCGCTCTTACGGCCCTTCAACCGCATCTAAAAGAGATTCAAAAAAAGCACAAAGATGATCGGCAGAAGCAGTCTGAAGAGATGATGAAGCTTTATAAGGAGCACAAGACAAATCCACTAGCCTCATGCTTTCCGATTCTGGCGCAGGCTCCGATCTTTTTTGCACTCTTTACAGTTCTCAACGGAATTGGGAAAAAGCCACCAACGGCTCATGGGGTTTTAACTCAAGCTGATGTTGTTAACGCAGCGCACGCGACAATTTTTGGAGCACCAATCTCTGCCACATTCCTCGGCTCGACAAGTGGAGCAGTAAAGATTGTCACTGTAATTTTGATTTTGTTTATGTCGGCGACAACCTTTACAACTCAACGGCAGTTGATGGTCAAAGGCATGCCTAAGATGGATTCAAGCAACAATATGATGTTGCAGCAGCAAAAGATCATGCTTTACGCATTCCCAGTGATTTTCGCGATCTCTGGTGTGAACTTTCCAATCGGTGTTCTTATTTATTGGTCGACGACGAACCTTTGGACATGGGGCCAGCAGTTCTATGTGATCAAGCGAAACCCAACTCCTGGCTCACCGGCCTTTATTGAGCTGCAGGCAAAGAAAGCCCGTAAGTCGGGTGGACCAGTATTGGATGCCGGTGCCCCGGAGGCTCTCCCCGAGGTGAACGAGGTCAAAGGACAGCGCCAACAGCCGAAGAAGAAGCCAAAAAAGAAATCAAAGTAGGACAAAAGGTTTAAAAATAATCAAACCCGACAAAAGGGTCTATTTAGAAGTGTTAGGAGTTATGGAATGACTGAAACACAGAAGGCTGAGGAGCCCACGACCTCTCTGGTTGCCAAACTGGAGGAAGAGGGTGATATCGCCGCTGACTACCTAGAGGGTTTGCTGGATATCACTGATCTCGATGGGGATATCGATATCGATGTTGAGAATGACCGCGCCTCCCTCGCCATCGTCGGTGGAAAACTCGGCCATCTTGTGGGAAAGCAGGGCGAAGTACTCGATGCCATCCAGGAGTTGACGCGCCTTGCCGTACAGACTTCTACGGGTGATCGCAGCCGTCTCATGCTGGATATCGACGGTTACCGGGCCGGTCGCAAGGATGAATTACGCACATTGGCCAAGGAGAGTGCAGACGAGGTCATCTCGACAAAGAGCTCCCTTAAACTGGCACCGATGAACGCATTTGAACGGAAGATCATTCACGACACCATTCAGGATTTGGGGCTCACCAGCGAATCTGAGGGTGAAGACCCAGATCGTTGCGTAGTAATTTTCCCTAACTAACTTTGGCCTTCCTTCCGGTTTCACGTGAAACCCTCATTGACCTCTATTTCCCAACCAAAAAAGTTGAGATAGAGCGCTTCGCGCAGTTCCTAGCCACAGCGGGGATCGAGCGAGGGTTAATTGGACCCCGAGAAGGGGAGAAGATCTGGGATCGTCACATCTTCAACTCCCTGCCCGTTATTTCCCTGATTCCACAAGGGTCCACCCTCATTGATATTGGCTCAGGGGCGGGCCTTCCTGGAATTCCTATCGCCCTGGCTCGTCCGGATCTGAAGGTGATCTTAATCGAGCCCCTTCAACGTAGGGTCGATTTCCTCACCGAGGCGGTAGAAGGCTTAGGTATCACGGTATTACGAGGTAGAGCGCAGGATTTCAAAATGAAGGCAGACTTTGTTACTGCTCGCGCAGTAGCTCCCTTGGGCAAACTCAAAAGCATTGGGTGGCATCTGGTTAAGAAAGGCGGCTCACTTCTTGCTATCAAAGGGGAGGGCGCCGCGATTGAGGCCGAGACAGTTCCCGGGGCCCATCTCTATGAAATTGAATTAGAGGGACTCCCGATCGGACGGGTCATTTCGCTTCAAAAGACTGGTTAACTTGCTTCTGTGATGGATTCACGTGAAACACCCACCCAGAGTAGAACTGTTATAGGCGTTCGTCGCCTCAAGGAGGCGATGGCCAAACCAGCTAGGTTGCGGATCTTTTCTGTCTCCAACCAGAAGGGTGGTGTTGGTAAAACCACCACAACCGTGAATATTGCCGCATCGCTGGCCATGGGGGGTCTTCGAACCCTTGTTATCGACCTGGATCCACAGGGCAATGCCAGCACGGCTCTAGGTGTTGAACATCAGAGCAATGAGGGTATTTATGAGGTCTTGATGGGCACTGCACAGGTCGAATCTGTCGTGCAGAAAGTGGCCGGATTCCCACACCTGGAATGCATTTCGTCCAACACTGCGTTGGCCCAAGCCGAGATCAACCTGGTCTCCATGGTCGCCCGCGAACTTAGGCTTAAGGAGGCTATCAGCGAGTTGGTGGCAGCCCGAGAAGGCGCGGGAATTGGGTACGACTACATCCTGATCGATTGCCCTCCTAGTTTGGGACTGCTCACCGTTAACGCTCTAGCCGCGGCACAGGAACTGCTTATCCCAATTCAATGCGAGTACTACGCCCTAGAGGGCCTAACACAACTGCTAGAGACATATTCAATTGTTCGGAAAAGACTCAATGCAGAGCTCAAACTCTCCACAATTGTATTGACGATGTTTGATGGAAGAACTCGTCTGGCAAATGATGTGGCAGCAAGCGTCCGCTCGCATTTCCCAAATGAATTGATTGACATCCCAATCCCGCGCGCGGTGAGAATTTCAGAAGCGCCCTCGTATGGACAGACAGTGATGACGTACGACCCAGTCTCTCCCGGTGCCATCGCTTACATGCAGATAGCAAGAGAGATATCCGAGCGCGGAAAACCATTTGATTCCAACGTAGTGAGCATCAATTACAAAAAAGGAGAGAGTGCATGAGCGTCAAACGTGGAGGGCTCGGGACCAATCTCGACGCCTTGATCCCTACGTCTTTGACTCTCGAGGGCAGGGAAGTTGCACAGCAGAATGAAGTATCGGTTGATTCAATTTCTCCCAACCCTAGACAGCCTCGAACGGTATTTGATGAGGATGCACTCCGCGAATTAACTGCGTCGATTAAAGAGGTGGGTTTGTTACAACCTCCTGTCGTCCGCGAAACTTCTACAGGCCGCTATGAATTAGTTATGGGAGAGCGGCGGTTTCGTGCCGCGAAAGCTGCGGGCCTCAAGTCAATTCCTGTAATTATTCGACAGACGAATGACAACGACCTGCTTCGCGATGCGTTGATTGAGAACATTCATCGAAGTCAACTAAATGCACTTGAAGAAGCTGCTGCTTACACGGAACTCCTTAATGATTTTAATTGTACCCATGAAGAATTAGCACAAAGAATCGGAAAATCACGGCCGCATATTTCCAACACAATGCGGTTGTTGACCCTTCCAGCATCTGTTCAAAGAAAGGTTGCGGCCGGCGTTCTATCAGCAGGTCATGCCCGTGCTCTCTTGGGATTGACTGATGAAAATGACATTGAGCATCTGGCAAATCGCATTGTTGCTGAAGGCCTAAGCGTTCGTGCAACCGAAGAAATTGTTGCGGCCGGTATGCCGAATGCGAAAAAACAGCGTAAAAACAGTGCTCGCCATGCGCCGCAAATGAGCGAGATCGCAGAAAGACTTTCTGACTACTATGACACTAGAGTTCATGTGCAATCAGGAAAATCAAAAGGCAAAATCGTTATCGAGTTCTCAGGAACAGATGATTTAGAACGGTTGTTAAAGTTGCTCGAGAAGTAGAACTATTCTGCAATCTCGAATCCACTACTACGGCGCGCAATTTCCTGTTTGACAACACCACCCAAAGCCTTGACTCCTTCGCGAATTCTTTCCGGAGTTGGGTGACAGTAGGACAGTCGCATTGCCCAACTGCCAAAACCATCCGCATAGAAAGCAGTGCCAGGTACGTACGCGACTTTAGCGACGATGGCCTTTGGAACCATGAGCTTCGTATCAATCTCGGGTGGAAGATTCACCCAGACGTAGAATCCACCACCAGGTTTTGTCCATGTAGCAGAAGCAGGAAAGTATTGTTCGAGAGATTCCAACATTGCATCACGGCGAACCTTATACAACTCGACAAAGGATGCGATCTGATCTCTCCATGGCTGGTCTGCCAAGTAATTAGAAATAGTTAATTGGGTGAAATTCGAAGGGCAGAGAATCGATGACTCACTGGCGATAACTATCTTCTCTTTGAGCGAGGGAGGAACCAACGCCCAACCAACGCGAAGGCCTGCAGCGATAGTTTTTGAGAAAGAGCCCAGATAGATGACGTTCTCACTATCTTCAGCGCGCATCGCATTTGGGGACGGGCGGTCAAAACCGAGCAATCCATATGGATTGTCTTCAACCACGAAGATACTTTCTTCACGGCAGATATTTAGGATTTCAGTCCGGCGATCTGCGGGAAGAAGGACGCCAGTTGGATTTTGGTAGTTTGGGATCAAGTACAAGAACTTGATCTTTCTTCCTCCTGCGCGGACGGATGCAATGGCCTCTCGGAGCGCGTCGGGTACCAGTCCTTGATCATCGAGTGCAACGTGAACAACTTGTGCTTCGTATTGTCTGAAAGTTCCAAGCGCGCCGACATACGACGGAGCCTCAACCAGTACAACATCGCCTGGATCAATAAAGATTCGAGAAATCAGATCCAGCGCCTGCTGTGACCCCGTTGTGACGATGACATCGTCTGGGTTGGCACGGATGCCCTCAAGGGCCATGACCTCGCAGATCTGCTCACGAAGTTTCGGGTGACCTTGTCCGCTCCCGTACTGAAGGGCCTCAGCGCCATTGGTGAGGATGAGCTGATTGACGACCGAGGCCATCATCTCCATGGGCAGGGCAGAAAGGTTAGGCATACCCCCGGCAAGGGAGACGATCTCTGGGCGCGATGCCACAGCGAAAAGCGAGCGGATTTCACTGGCCTGCATCCCGGCCGCGCGCGCGGCGAAGCGCTCCTCTAAGTTTTGAGGTTCTCCAGTTTGATGGCGCGCGATGATATTAGGCATTGTCGAAGTCTCCCACACCTGAAAGCCTCGATGACGACCTACCTTCGAAGACCGGCCTTCTGGAGATCGGAGATTCGCAGAGTCCCTGTTTTCGCATCATCTTCAGAAGCCAGGTAGAGCCTTTGGATTGCGATGACCACTGCTTCGGCTATAACGTCTCGAAAATCAGGCCTTGCCAGTCGTTCGGCATCGCCTTGATTGGTCAGATAGCCGACATCAATGCGCACTGTTGGTGATTTTGTCAGCCGGAGAAGATCCCACGTCTTTGGATGGGTTCGGGCGTTTAACAGATCGGTGCGCGCACAGATCTCCCTTTGGACAAGAGAGGCGAATCGTTCGCCGACCACTGAGTGAATTCCGTGGGCCTGTGAACCGTAGTAGTAGGTAGCAACCCCATGAGCTTTTTCATTCTTATATTCGTCTGCATGGAAGGAAACGATCAGATCTGCGTTGGTACCGTTGGAAAAAGCGATCCGTTCTGCCTCTGCCGGTGAGTTGTTAGCACCGCGCGTGAGAAAGACACTGACACCTAGAGCAAGCAGGCGTCCCTCAAGTCGTTGAGCGATGTCGTAGACGATTTCTGACTCTTCAACGTCGTGCGCGCAAATTCCGTGGTCATCCCCACCGCAACTGGGATCTAAGACGATGACCTTGTTGGCAAGAGAGGGGCCGCGATCTTTCTGGGTTGCGCTCTCGCGAAGAATTGACGGAGCGCCACCTGAAACTGTTCGAGTAAGTCTTATCAAAGCAGTAATCGTCGCAGGACCGCATTTGCCATCTGATGTGACACCCACGGATTTTTGAAATTCCCGGACGGCATTCTCAGTTTTTGCCCCAAAGACGCCATCTACGCGGCCACAATCAAAACCCATTTCTGTAAGTCGAGATTGCAGCGTCGCTACATCATCGCCACGAAGTAGTGGAGATGGCTGAAGGTATAGAGAGCGATCACCCAACTTCCATTGTGCCTCTTCAAGGGCACGCAGGGTCACGGAGTTCACTACACCACTGACACTCAAACCACGCATTTGCTGGAAAGTTCTGATGGCATTTACGACGCCTTCATCAATCGCGACCGGGTGTGAAACCAGCAGTCCTAAGCGATTGAGAATGTTAATAATGTGGGTCGCAACATCTCCGCTAGCACCTTTACCAACAGAGATTTCTTCCATTACGAGTTTAGATAAATGCTTCAAGCTCTCGCAAGAGTGCTGGTTTTGGCTTTGCACCGATGATCGTCTTGACCACCTGTCCATTAACAAAAACGTTGAGAGTGGGGATCGACGTGATCCCATACTTAATGGCAATTGCTGACTCTTCGTCGGTGTTGAGTTTCACGATGGTCAACTTATCGCCGTGTTCCTTTGCGATCTCATCAAGAATCGGCGCAACCGCGCGGCATGGCCCGCACCATTCTGCCCAAAAATCTACCAATACCGGTTTAGTGCTCTTCAATACGACCTCATCAAAAGTTGATGTTGTCACTGGCTGTGATGCGCTCATTTTCTACCCCTACTCATGTTTTCCAGTTTCCAACAATACTGTCGAAAATCCGCCAACTGCTTCATTGATGCCTTTATGCCCAGCAATAAATCTAGTGGTGCGATAAGAATCTCTCCGCGTCCAGGGCTGCTTGGCAGCCCGAGCCCGCGGCCGTGATTGCTTGACGGTATACATGATCGACCAAGTCGCCGCAGGCAAAGACCCCATCAAGGTTTGTCCGAGTCGATCTGCCAGTTACTTGCACATAACCTTCAGAGTCAACATCTACCTGATCGCGTACGAGTTCGCTTCGGGGATCGTGTCCGATGGCTACGAATAATCCCGAGAACTCGCGAACGGAAACTTCGCCGGTAACAGTGTTCCTTAGTTGAAGTGCCTCCACTTTGTTCTCACCCAGAACTTCAGTCACTTCGTGGTTCCAGAGGAATTCAATCTTGGGATTTGCGAAGGCGCGTTCGGCCATGATCTTTGATGCACGCAAAGAATCTCGACGATGAATGAGAACTACCTTGCTGGCAAATCGTGTTAAGAATGTGGCTTCTTCGATTGCCGAATCGCCGCCACCAACCACGGCAATTTCTTGGTCACGGAAGAAGAACCCGTCGCACGTCGCACACCAGGAAACACCTTTGCCCGATAACCGTTTCTCATTGGGGATCCCAATCTCTCGAAATGCAGAACCCATCGCGAGGATCACTGCACGAGATCGGACTGTATTTCCAGAGCCGTCTTTCAAAATCTTGATCGGTCCAGACAGGTCCATTTCGATGATGTCGTCGGTGACCAGGGTTGCTCCAAAGCGTTCGGCTTGCTTGCGCATCGAATCCATTAAGTCCGGACCCATAACCCCGTCGGTAAAACCTGGAAAATTCTCGACTTCGGTGGTGTTCATAAGCGCACCACCTGCGGTAACTGATCCCTCATAGATGATGGGTGAAAGCTGGGCACGTGCGGCGTAGATCGCGGCGGTATAGCCTGCCGGTCCTGAGCCGACAATGACCAAATCGTGGATTTTCTCTGTAGAAATCATGGCTCCACCATAACCCAACTCGTATGCGGTTTATTCCCCACCTGTTGGCTTGCGGCGGGAATGCCAAACACGGGTGACCTGCTTCCTAATCAATTCACCAGAAACAGCGATTTCTGAAACGCCGATACGACGCGCCACGAAGAAATATCCCATGAGGCCGAGAGCCATGACCAATGCGAGTTCCCCGACCCTCATAAGGGCACCGGAATCGGAGTTGGTCCAATCAAAATACTGTGAGAGCGCAAACAATGGAAGCATGGCAAGCAATGAGGCGATGAATAAGCGGAAGTGTTGCCCGAGAAAGTCCCCAATTCGAATTCGTCCTGTGTGACGATCTAAAAGCATCAATGTGTAAAACAATCCAAGAATGTAACTTGCAGAGAATGCCGCGCCGAGGCCTACGGTTACCCATCGGCTCGGAAGAAGAACAAGGGAAAGATATGACAACGCGACAGCGATGATATTAATGAGGAGGATGGAAGGTACTTGGGTCCTAGTGTCTTCAAAAGCGTTGAATCCTCGAATAAGAATAATATTGATACTAAATGCGACCAGGCCAATCCCGAACGCGGCCAGGACCTGCCCGACATAAATGGCATCGGCCTTGCTGATTCCGACATAGAGAACACGAGTGATGAGTGGCCCGAACAACATAAAGGCCACGCCTGCCGGAATCGTCAATACGCCAACCATCTTTATCGCCCGTATCAATTGATCACGAACATCTTCACGCTTCTTTTCAATTGCTAATTTCGAAAGGTGAGGAAGCAACGCAGTCACAATCGAGATTGTGACAATTGAGTACGGCAGCATCATGATCAGGTAGGCATTTCCAAAGGGAGTGAATCCCACCCCCGTCTTTATGCCTTCCTTTGCTGTCCGTACCGCCGCGCTGGTAGATACGTTGACGGTTACTAAGTACCCAAGTTGTGAGATAAGAACGTAGATGAGAGTCCATCCCGCGAGTGAGAAGGATTTGCCAAGTCCTTCAAGTCCGAATTTCGGGCGCAGGCTAATACCGGTTCGTTTTACTACAGGAATAAGTATCAATGCCTGTATGACGACTCCGAGAGTAGTGCCCCAGCCCAGGAACTGCGTTTGGGAGGAGGTGATGTTGCCGGTGGAAAGGTGAGGAACATTTATTAACATCGCCACGAATACGACGATGACAATAAGGTTGTTGACGATCGGTGCCCACATCAAGGGTGCAAAGGACCCTCTAGCGTTTGCGACTTGTCCGAGCATTGTGAACAGGCCAAGAAAGAAGATTTGAGGCAAGCAGTAGCGGGTGAAAGCGACGGCCAGATGAAATTCATTCTCGAAACCCTTAGTCGCGAATTCTGGTGCGTAGATACGCACTAGAACCGGGGCAAATATCACGCCGATCACAACAAGTCCGAGCAACACCGTGCTGACTGTGGTCACCAACTTCGAGGCGAAAGCATGTCCGCCATCAGCGTCGCTAAAAGAGCGAATCAATTGTGGAACGAAGATTGCTGTAAGGGCTCCACCTACTAATAAGTTGTAGAGAATATTGGGCATCGTATTGGCGACGTTGTATGTGTCTGCCAACAGTGCAGTTCCAAGAACTGCCGCAGCCAATATGTTGCGGATAAAACCAGTGATACGCGAGATTATTGTGCCAACTGCCATAACGCTGGAAGCATGAAGAAGTTCATTGGGTTTCATTTGCGAGACCTTTTGACCCTTCGCACACTCTGTGTGATTGCAGCCATGAAAAGAAGTAATGCGGCTCCGGCCGTGAACCATGCAACCGCCGGACTAATGACGGAGAGAGAAAGTGCCAAGATCACCGAATCGCCCAATGGCTTACCTGCAGAATTTCGAAATTCTGCAAGAACGGCCGTGGATCCCGGTGCGATTACCGTAAAAGGAATCGAAAGCTGGGTCTTTGAATTTGCAGCCAGCGAGACGGTTTCCGGTCCGCCAGCTTTGATGCGGGAGTTAAGCGGAGTCAATTGGAGCGTGACTCTGACGGGGGCGGTAAAATCGTTGACAAGGGTAATTGGGACTTTCTCATGTTCTGATGTCAATCGGTACTTTCCAGGGACAATCCGCAATTTGTGGTTGGCGGCGGCTATGGCCACATCTGCATTATGAGCAAAATATGTTTGTTCTTTCTTCGTCGAACCCGATGAGAGCAAGAGGGCCATTTTTGAGCGCAAATCGTCCAATTGTTGGGCAGGTATGACTGTATTAAGCAAGGCGAGAGTCCGACGGTTGATCGTGTATGAATGAATTGCATCAGCGATGACTACTGTTCCTCTGGTTGTCCACCGTGCGCCGCGCTCGATCAGTACTTCTCGACCAAGTGCAACTTGAAGTCTCGCCTTGCTTGATTCGTAGTAATAGGTGAGCTCGCTTGGCGCAAGGCGTCGGGCTAATGAAAGTTCAGGATGTCCGTACGGAATCGCGACGACGGTGTCGTCGATGCTCATGACCTTCAATTGGGTGAGCCAGTTTTGCGCAATCGGATCCTTTACGGCGAGCGCATTGACTTCATCGATAAGCGCTGCATCAATGAACCACGTGCGTGGCTTCTCCGAGGGCGTGTAGACCATCAGACCAAGACGTTCTGTCGGCAATAATGACGCGCTCAATTCATTGTCGAGTGATGCACCGAGAAGATCGACATGCGGGGAATCAAAAAGATAGATTTTCGAAGTCGCCGCCTGCGCCTGGGTTGGCGTAATACCAACAGCGATGATGCCGACAAAGAATGTGAGGGCCAAAGCAGAGAACCACTTTTTCATAGTTGAAGGTCTCCACTGCGGGCAATGAGTTTCTTCTCATCTGGATAGGCGAGCCGTTCGATAATTTCGTGTAGTGGAAACCAGGCGACTTCGTCGACCTCTGTAACCTGAGGAGCGAGGAGGCCTCCGACTTCGCGGAATAGATAATGATGGACCGTTTTGTGGATTCTTTTGCCGCCGGCCATAAACCAGAAATCTATGATTCCTAGGGATCGGGAGATTTGGCTTTCTATTCCCGTCTCCTCCATCACCTCACGTAAGGCAGCTTCTTCAGGAGTTTCACCTATTTCTATGTGCCCTTTTGGCAAAGACCAGAGCAGACGAGTCCTTGCGCTGTCTTTCTGGTCTATTCGACCAATAAGAAGGCCCTGAGTTCCGCTGAAATCGATAACCAACCCTCCGGCACTGACCTCATCAACGCGTCTTGCAAAAGGGGCACGATCCCTTCTCTCGACAGACTTGCTCGGGACAGGCTTACGCGAGGGGGGTGTTTCCGACTTCAAATCTTGAGATTGGGGGGCGCGATTGGCGGAGCGTTTGCGCCGCCTCCTCTTTTTCGTACTTTCGCTGCCCGCACCAGGTGCAGGGGTCATGGAGGAAGCGTACTGCCCTAGCCTTATCCATTATGAAGAGAGCGCTAGGTGCCGCAGGGGAACTTGCCATTAGATCCTTAATCGAACGCGCCCCCTTAGCTAGCTCGCTGGCAGAGGCGTACAAAATTGCGGGGTATCGCTTAGCACTCGTAGGCGGATCTGTTCGAGATGCGATCCTGGGACGCCTTGGCAACGATTTAGATTTCACCACCAATGCCACCCCAGTGGTTTCCAAGAAGATTCTTAGCAAGTGGGCCGAGAATGTGTGGGATACGGGAATTGCATTTGGAACAGTTGTCGGCAAACGCGGAGACACCACAGTTGAGGTAACCACCTACCGAAGCGACAGCTACGACATTGACAGCCGAAAACCAGAAGTTGAGTACGGCGAATCATTGGAGGGAGACCTGTCGAGGCGAGATTTCACCGTGAACGCCATGGCACTGGAGTTGACTCAGGGAGTGCCGATCTTCGTTGATCCACACAACGGTTTGAAAGATCTGAGCAACCGTGTCTTAAGGACCCCTAGCAAGGCCGAGCAATCTTTCTCGGATGACCCACTGCGGATGATGCGAGCTGCAAGATTTGCGAGCCAACTTGGATTTAGCGTCGACGACGACGCACTTCGGGCGATGCGAGAGATGGCCGAAAGAATTTCCATAATCTCTGCTGAAAGAATTCGTGATGAGTTTGTAAAGCTACTCATGTCCGATAATCCTCGTACCGGAATATCGATGTTGGTGGAGGTTGGTTTAGCGGACATTATGCTGCCTGAGATTCCAAAATTGAAATTGGAAATTGACGAGCACCATCACCACAAGGATGTGTACGAACACTCCCTGACTGTTCTCGAGCAGGCGATTGCATTAGAGGGTCGTCTAAACGGACCCAACTTGGTGATTCGCCTAGCTGCGTTATTACATGACATCGGCAAACCAAAAACACGAAGTCTCATCCCAGGTGGAGGGGTGTCCTTTCACCATCATGAAGTGGTTGGCGCTCGCCTTGCAAGAGAACGCTTAAAGAAACTGAGATTCGACGGAGACACAATCGAGGAAGTTGAGAAACTCATCGTTCTTCATTTGCGCTTTCACGGTTATGGCCAAGGAGAGTGGACGGATTCGGCGGTGCGGAGATATGTAAGAGATGCCGGCGATCTACTCGTACATCTGCACGTGCTGACGCGAGCGGACTGCACCACGCGCAATAAGCGCAAGGCAGACACATTGGCTGCTGTTTACAAGAGCCTTGAAGAGCGAATAGACGAGTTGATGCAGAAGGAAGAGTTGTCCAAGATTCGGCCGGATCTTGACGGTGCACAAGTCATGAAGTTGCTTAACATCAAACCGTCTGCGACGGTGGGCAAAGCCCTCGACTTCCTTCTCGAATTGCGACTTGAAAACGGACCTCTCGGAGAAGAACGTGCCACCGAGCAACTTATGCAGTGGTGGGCAAACCAGCCGTGAATTTCGTTGGCCGCAGAATAGTAAGAAGAGAAACTAGGTAGACGAGCGACATCATCATCGGCACGATCGGCGACTTACCCGACATTGGGAGGGCCAGAGCAGCAAGGACGGCGCCGGAGACAATTGCCCCATTAACTAGTACGTCATATACAGCGAAGACCCTTCCTCTATATATGTCCTCAATCCTGGCCTGCACGAGCGCGTCATTGGTGACCTTGAGGCTCTGGCCGAAGAAACTCGTGAGGAAAGCGGCGATATAGAGTGAAATGGGGGTGGCGGATACTGCCAGGAATAGTGGTGACAAGGCACTCCCACCCATCATGTAGCGGATCCATGCATGTCTTCCAACTCGAGCGACTCCCGAAGGAGCGATTAAAGCTCCGAAAGTGATGCCGACGCCCGCAATGGAAAGTGCAATCGCAAGCCCTGAAAGTCCTGCTTCAGGTTTGGTTGATAGATGGAAAGTGTTTCGTTCTAGAAGAAGTGCGATCATCACAAGGGCTGTGAGCCCACCACGTTGTATTGCTGTTGCGATTATTCCGCGCGCAGCATCGGTGTGCTGAAACAAGTAAGTGAAGCCCTGACGCATTTCAATCAGCCCTTCGATGAAACTCGCTTCTGCTTTTTTATGATCTTGAGGGCCGATCTCTTTGCGCCGAAGACGAAGAGCGAGGGCGGCGGTTACAAAGTATCCGAAGGACGCAATGAGTATCAGCAAAGCATCCGAGTGGTTGGCGTTGTGCAACGAGTCAAGGGTTTTTCGAAGTGCAAGACCAAGTCCTCCACCGAGGACCACCAGGAGCGATCCACCTGTTACCGCTAGCGCGTTGGCCGCGATCAACGATTTTGATTCGATCACAAGAGGCAGGCCGGCCGACAATCCCGCAAGAATCAATCTATTGATACCGAAGGTGGCCAATACTGCGATTGTGAGCTCGACTCCAGTTCGTCCGTGAAAAACGAGGAAAGCGATTATGAGTAGGTCGATAGCACGGAGAAGATTTGATGCAAACAATGCCCGCTGCCGCGATATGCGATCAAGGACTGTTCCAACAAAGGGGCCGATGAGTGAATACGGCAGAAGCACGACGGCGAAAGCAAGGGCGGCACCAAGTGCGTTGGCTTGACGCTCAGGGGAGAAAAGGACAAATGAGGCAAGGGCGCTTTGGAATATGCCGTCTACGGCCTGTCCAGTCCAACGCAATGCAAAGACCCTTGAGAGTCTGGGATGGCGAACAAGTCCCAGAAAACTCAAAGATTGCATATTGTAAGAGTAGTTTCTTTAACTTCATTAGTCTCGTTACTCTTATCGCTATGAATTCGCAGAGGGCGTACGTTGATTACACGTTAGACAAGCGTGCAACCTTGATGGCGCTCTACCGTGGAAAAGTTGATGCGTGTGATGCTGATCCATATTTATTGAAGGCTGCCAAGTTTCACGGATCCCCAGCCGATCGGGCCTGCCCGGTGTGCAAGAAGAAATCGTTGGTCGAACTCCAATACACCTTTGGAGACCAACTTGGACAGTATTCCGGGCGGATCAAATCTCGGCAGGAACTCCTCGAGATGGAGAAGGAGTTCGGTGAGTTCCGGGTCTATGTGGTCGAGGTTTGCCGAGAATGCTCTTGGAACCACCTGTGCGCCTCATTCGTCCTCGGTGACGGGGTGACAAGAAAGCCCCCGAGGCGGCAGCGGACTTTAGAAGATGAAGATTGGGTTAAGCGGTAACCTTCACGCGTGATACGCAAAATTCTCATCAGGTCGGCGATTTTCCTCGCTGGCTTCGGCTTTATCGCCGTCGGAAGCCTGTTCATATATGCGTATTTCACTGTGAGCATTCCCAATCCGAAGGCCTATGTGAACAGCCAGTCCACAATCATTGAGTATTCAAATGGAGTGGAGATAGGTCGACTTGGTGCCCAGAACCGCACCATTGTTCCCCTGGCAAATATCCCGCTCAATGTGCGAAGGGCCGTCCTAGCCGCAGAAGATAGAAACTTCTACGCAGAGCACGCCTTTAGTGTTACTGGCATCGCTCGAGCGGTAATCAATAATCTGCGCGGAGGCGCCTTGCAGGGTGGATCGACGATTACCCAACAATACGCCAAGACCGCTTTTCTCACTCCAGATCGAAAAATTCAACGCAAAATCAAAGAGCTGGTAATTGCGATAAAACTCGAACAGCAACTTTCCAAGGATCAAATCCTCGAGAACTACCTCAACACAATCTATTTTGGACGCGGGTCTTACGGAGTGGAGACCGCCTCTCAGCAGTATTTCAATCGAGATGTGAACCAACTGACTCTTGCTCAAGCAGCCGTTATTGCAAGTATTTTGCGCTCGCCTGGCTACTACGATCCTTCGTACTCCGCGGCAAACGAGACGCGCCTTCGAGATCGCTTTGCCTATGTCATCAAAGGAATGCTTGGCGCGAAGTGGATAACGTCCGAGCAGGCTGCCAAAGTCAAATTTCCCACAGTGAGCCCTCGGGTGACTTCAGGATCTCTGTCAGGACCAAAAGGCCACATAATTGCTCGTGCTCAGAAAGAATTGAATGCGCTTGGATTTTCCGACGAGCAACTCTTGGTCGGCGGACTGGTTATCAAGACAACACTTGATCAGCAAGCGCAACAGTCCGCGGTTGACGCAGTAAATAAACAGACACCAAAGAAGGCGCCAAGCAACCTGCACGTCGGCCTGGTTGCGATACGACCGGGCACCGGTGAGATCATCGCCCTTTACGGCGGAAAAGACTATGTCGTTCGGCAATTAAGCGATGCGACCCAGTCGATTGCGTTGGCAGGATCGACGTTCAAGCCGTTTGCACTTATTGCAGCCCTTGAGAAGGGCATTCCCCTCACGTCAATGTGGGACGGGAGCTCTCCGCAAGTCTTTGACGACGCGGGCAAGCCCTATCCCGTTTCGAATTACGGAAATGAGCAGTTCCCCAGAGTCTCCCTTCTCAAAGCGACTGCGCACTCGGTAAATACTGTTTATGTGCCGCTGGGAATCAATGTGGGACCAAATGCCGTTGTCGATGTGGCTCGTCGTGCCGGAATCCCGCAAAATGTTGCGATGATGCCGACGCCGTCGGTAGTACTCGGAGTTGCAAGCCCACACGTAGTCGATGTAGCCGCCGCGTTTGCGACATTTGCCGCGCAAGGCATCTATGCAAAACCATTCCTAGTAAGTGAGGTGCTTGGGTCCAACAAGGGCGTTCTCTACCAGGCAAAGCCCCAAGGTCAAGAGGTGTTCTCAAAAGACGTGATGGCAGATCTGACGTATGCACTCGGCGAAGTTGTTCGAAGTGGAACGGCTACGTACGGAACTGCAGGCCTGGGACGCCCCGCTGCAGGAAAGACCGGAACAAGCGAGCAGAATGCTTCGGCATGGTTTAGCGGCTACACACCGCAACTCGCGGCCTCTGTGGCTTTCTTTAGAGACAACGCGTCTCAATCACTTAACGGAATCGGCGGATTGAACTCAGTTACAGGCGGAACTTTCCCAGCCAAGGTATGGACCGCTTTCATGAAGGGTGCTCTTGCGGGTCAACCCAAGATGGCTTTTCCAAAACCGGTGCACATCGGAGGAACTGATCCTGTCCCAATGTCTCCTGCTTTGATGACTCCTACGCCAATTCCTACCACCCCTACTCCATCGGTAAGCGAAACCCCGACGACCACACCGACTCCTTGAGTCAAATTCATGTACCAGATGATTCGAACAAGTTCTACGGCGAAAACACTTATTCTCCTCGCGATATTCGCAAGTCTTCTTTCGTTTGCAAAATTCGATCACTGCCGTAATTCCAATTGGGCCGCACCGGATTCATATGTGCATGCCTGCTACTCCGACATCCCCATCCTTTATAGCGCCCGATCCCTCGACTCTCATCAGTGGGCCTATCAAGGAGGAAGTAATGCTGTCGAGTACCCAGTTGTTATGGGGGCGATCATGTGGGCTACTTCGTGGCTGGTCTCGAATGATTCGCATTCACTCAGAGGTTATTTTGATTTCAATGCGATTTTGATTGCGCTCCTATTTATTTTCTCAGTTCTCGTTGTTTGGAAGATCCGACCTGAGTACGCGTATCTCTCAGCACTCTCACCTGGAGTAGTGGCTGCGCTGTACATCAACTGGGATCTCTGGGGCATCGTGACGATGTTGCTTGCGATCTATTATTTCGACCGAGACCGTTCAAGTCTTAGCGCCGCACTGCTCGCCCTTTCTATCGCGACCAAGTTCTTTCCTATCTTCCTTCTATTGCCTATCGTCTTTATCCTCTGGCGCAAGGATGATCTCCGAACGGTTGCTAAATACTTATTCACGGTGGCGACGGTGTGGCTGGCTATCAATCTGCCGGTGATACTGACGACCCCTCGGGGGTGGTGGCATTTCTACAAATTGAACCTTGATCGAGGATCGGACTGGGGTTCCCTCTGGTATTCCCTCTCCCTTCTCGGATTGCATACCAAATTCCTGAACTACCTCGCCATTCTTGTTTTGCTCGTCGTCCTTGTTGCGATGATGGTCTTCCTTCTGGAAATTGAGCAGATTCCGACCCTTGCCGACGTGAGCTTTATTCTCATGGCAGCGACGTTGTGTATAGGAAAGGTCTACTCACCTCAATATGTGCTTTGGTTGGTCCCTTTGGCCGTGATCGCCATCAAGCACAGGAGCCATCTCTTTGCCTTCTGGCTCTGGCAGGTCGCCGAGGTGATCTACCATCTGGCAATCTGGCAACATCTGGCCCTGATCTCCGGCTCCCATTTCGGACTGCCTGAGCTTGGATACGCCCTTGCCAGTCTGGCCCGAATCGCCGCCTCGGCTTATTTCATCGCTGTCTTGGTGAGGTATTGGCTCAAAGCCCCGTCCCCACAGGCTCAGATCTCACGGGGTCAACTGGCTGATTTTCTATTCGGTACCGCCTCAAGTTACCCTTAGCCTCCCCCGCCAACAGGCGTGGGAAAGTAACCCTCCTGTCACGGAGATACCGTGGCCGCTTTAGTCCAGAGGAGGTCGG
>CAYLYA010000009.1:0-66515 GCA_964387855.1 uncultured Bifidobacterium sp. | reverse complement strand
TCGAAGCCTTCACGCACACCTGCTTCATGGTCGCCCCCTACTTGGGCTACATCGAGGTATGCGAAGCGCTTAACCGCCTCACCCCCGGCACTCACAAGAAAAAGTCAGCACTTCTTAATTCTGGTGCCGAAGCGGTTGAGAACGCAGTCAAGATCGCCCGTAACTACACCAAACGACAAGCAGTGGTCGTCTTTGAGCACGCCTACCATGGACGCACAAACCTCACGATGGCGATGACTGCCAAAAATGTGCCATACAAAGAAGGCTTTGGTCCATTCACCCCAGAGATTTATCGGATGCCGATGGCTTACCCATTGCGTTGGCCGGGTGGACCAGAAAAATGTGCCGAGGAAGCACTCGACTTTGTGATCCACAAAATGGAGAAAGAATTGGGCGCCAAGAACATTGCCGCAATTGTTATCGAACCGATTCAAGGCGAAGGTGGCTTCATTGTTCCACCCAAGGGATTCCTCCCCGGCCTTTCCAAGTTCGCAACCGAGAACGGAATCGTCTTCATCGCCGATGAGGTTCAAACCGGCTTTGCACGCACAGGTGACATGTTCGCTTCAAACGACGAAGGTGTGATCCCGGACATCATCGCTATGGCTAAGGGAATTGCTGGCGGTCTTCCACTATCAGCGGTCACGGGTCGGGCTGAGATCATGGACGCAGTCCATGCAAGCGGACTCGGCGGAACCTACGGCGGATCCCCGGTTGCCTGCGCTGCAGCCCTTGGTGCAATTGCGACAATCGAAGAAGATGATCTCTGCAAGAGCGCAGCGAAAATTGGTGAAATTATCGAAACGGCCCTCAACGCCATGAAGGCGAAGTACTCGATTATTGGTGAGGTCCGCGGACGCGGAGCGATGCAAGCCATTGAGTTCGTGCTCCCAGGAAGCGTCGATCCGCACCCAACGGCAGTTGGTCAGATCGTGAAGTTCTGCCAGCAAGAAGGCGTACTCATACTCTCGGCCGGAACATATGGCAACGTGATTCGTCTGCTGCCTCCACTAGTGATGCCAGAAAACCTATTGCGTGAAGCCCTTGAGGTTCTCGATCGCGCAATTGCCTCCGTCTAATCTATTAGCGTGCTTATGGATGTAAGGGCACTGTCGGCTTCTGAACTTGAAGCAAGCATCACTGTTCTTGCTCGCATACTGTGTGAATGCGTGGCAGACGGCGCATCCGTGAGTTTCATGAGCGATCTCACCCAAGATCAGGCTGAAAAATATTGGCGTGAGATCTCGACCAAATCTAATGATCAGAAACTAATTGTCTTCGGCGCATTCGATGACGCCGCGCTGGTTGGCACGGCCACGCTCATCACGGACACCCCGCCTAATCAGCCACACAGAGCCGACGTCGCGAAAGTTCTAGTTCGCCCCATTCATCAAAGGCGTGGCATCGCAAAAGCTTTGATGATTGCATTGGAGAAGAAGGCTTTGGAAGTCGGCAAAGACTTGCTGGTGCTAGACACGCTGACTGGCTCAGGTGCCGAATCGCTCTACGCAAACCTTGGTTGGATTCGAGTCGGTGAAATCCCTCGATATGCGCTAACTCCCGATGGAGAACCTAAGGCGACAATGGTGTTCTATAAAGAATTAGCGCAAGGATGATTCGAGCAATCGGTTTCGACTTGGACAACACCTTATTTGACCACACCGAGGCTGCGGCAACGGCAATGCGCACTTTGGTTCAAGAGAAGAAATGGACATATCGAGGCTCAGAATCGATTGGCGCGGAGTGGCATCGTGTCGAGACCATCTACTTCTCACAGTATGCGGCTGGTGTCATGACGCTCGTCGATCACCGACGTGCTCGCATGCGGGTGTTTCTTGAATCCACAGATGCACGCGCAGATGAGTTCGATCTGGACCTGCTCTGGACCGAATACGTCAGGCATTACTCGGATAGTTGGGTCGCCTATACAGATGCGGCCGATGCACTCAGAGAGTTGAAGACTGCGGGGTACAAGATGGCTGTGCTTACGAATGGCCAACAGGCGCAGCAAGAGGCCAAGCTTGAGGCGATTGGCTTGAGCCATATGCTCGAAGCATGTCTTGCGATTGGAACCGTTGAGGCACTCAAGCCCGATCCAAGGGCATTCGCGCAACTCTGCCGGGTGCTTAATTGCGAGCCACACGAGGTCCTCTTCGTCGGCGATGATCTTGACGTGGACGTCAGGGCTTCGATAGACGCCGGACTAAAGGGCGTATGGCTCAACCGCGAAGGACTAGAGACTCCATCGGACATCGGCGCTCAAGTGCAGTCTCTCGCTTCATTGAAGGACTTCCTGTAATCCCTAAATAGTTACCGCACGATAAACCAATACCAATGCGAATACTAGGAAAAGGTACGCACTCACTTGATCAATTCTCCGAACCCACTTGGCGGATAGTCGTCGACCTAGATAACTGGCAACAAGGCTCAGTGCTAGAAAGAAGAGGAACGAACCTCCTCCCACGCCGAAGGCAAATCCAACTTTTCCGCGCATAGTGTCAATGAAAGATCCGGCAGCGCTCAGCAGGGCGACCCAAGAAATGATCGTCAGCGGGTTGGACGCTGTGGCGAGGAGTGACAACCTCAGTGCCGATCCAAAAGTGGGAGTCTTCGGCGGTGCGACTTCATCAAGGGCTACATTGTTCAGCGCGCGATGGCTAATGATCGTTCGAATTCCAATCCAACTGATAGTCAACGCGCCAATGATGCTGATTGCTCTTTGAGTTGAATGGGAAGAAAGAAGAACAGCTGCCCCTAGCGCTCCCAAAACACAGTACAAGGTGTCGATAATCGCGGCACCGAGTCCGATCCCAAATGCCTCGGGAAATCCGTACCGAATTCCGTTTCGAAAACATAGCAACCAGATCGGCCCCACCTGAGCTGCGATGAGGAAGCCGGCGGCAAATCCGCTGGCGAGGACGTAGAGAGTCACTCCGTTACTGTTTCATATTTGACCAACCCCCGGCGCAACTTTTTAGTCGACAGGAGGAAATCGGAAGTCTTCCTACTAGGATCCAAGCATGCTCAAAGGGTTACACGTCTTGCTCGCAATATTGACCACGGTTTCGGTTATTGCTGCCACCTTGGAAGGTGCCTCAAGAATTGTGCGCAACAAGCCAGCAGGTGATGGCGCATGGCGCACTCTTGTAGCAGTACTCGTATCAGCAGGCATCACGGTACTTGCAGGTCTCGCACTTCTTATCAGCGGCGAACATCCCAAAGAATGGTTGCACCTTCTTTACGCTGCCCTCGCATTTGGTCTCATTCCATTCGCCGACAACGCCAGCATCTCGATGCCCAATAACCGCACGAGAGGCCTCTACAGGGTGGTCGGCGGTCTTGTGTGCCTGATCGTCCTCACCAGACTCTTTGTCACCGGGCAGAACTGATCTTGAACAGAATTTCCCGAAGACTCAGCACGGGAGTATTGAGACTTTTTCAAATACTTGCCTACGCCGAAGGGGCCCTGCTTCCAACAATTCTCATCGTGGCCGTGTACCACTGGATAACTGGCAAAGCCGATGTGCTCGTTGCGATTGTTGGAGCAAGCCATGGTTCCGTCTTCACGGTCTATATCTTGATTCTCCCCGTAGTGGCGCGTTTATTGCGCTGGCCTTGGCGCACTACTTCAATTGCATTTTCAGTGGCATTCATTCCTTTTGCAACGTGGACCTTCGAACGTCGAATTCATGGCGAAATCATGAAACGGGTCGAACGGAATAAGGTTGGCTCATGAAGAATCCGATTCACCACATCACCCTAACCGTCAACGACGTCGAGAAATCGGCCACTTGGTACAAATCACTGATAGGCGAGGCGACAGAGATTCACCGAGAAGGCCCAGGATGGAAGCGGATCCGAATGAGTTGGCCCAACGGCCTCGTAATCGGAGTGACCCAACATGACAAGGCTTTACCAAGGCAGAGATTTTCGCATCTAACCGTGGGCCTAGACCACATTGGCCTTGCCTGCGAGTCCGAGGATGAAGTTCGAATGTGGATGAGAAAACTTGATGAACTTGGTTTCGAACACGGTCCGCTCGAAAATGTTGCCTACGGATGGGCAGTGACGGCACGGGATCCAGATAACATCCCAATCGAATTCTTCTGCGCTAAGTGATTCACGCTCTTAGTTCATTTGCCTTCGTAAACAATATTCTTGAGCGGCTCTCCTTTGGAAAGATGCTGCAACTGATCTTCGAGTAGTTTTCGAAAACGTGGCTCAAAGGCCGACGATTCGCCTCCGATGTGGGGCGAGATCAGCAGACCCTTTGCATTCCACAGTGGATGATCCTTTGGAAGCGGCTCTGGGTCGGTGACATCAAGGGCAGCGAGGATCCGCCCTGAATTCAACTCTGCAATCAGCGCATCCGTATCCACAACGGGTCCGCGAGCCACATTCACCAACAACGCGCCGTCCTTCATGCGCGCCAGCCTCTTCGCATCAAAGAGATGGCGACTATCTTCGTTAAGTGGCATCGAAAGAATCACGACATCGAGTTTGCCAAGCTCGGCATCAAGTTCGCTCATCTTTTTGGATCCGTCGGAACCTGAACGGGTAAAAGGAATTACTTCCACAGCGAAGCCACTGAGGTTCTCCTTGATCCTTTTACCTATGGATCCAAACCCAACAATGCCGACCCTGCTATCTGAAAGAGACTTGCGACGAGAACGAACCCATTCACCTCGACTCTGATTGCGAATGAAATCGGGAAAACCTCGGAGCGATGCGATTGTGAGACCAACTGCGAGCTCTGCCGTCGAATCGTCGTGCACTCCGCTGGCATTACACATGGTGATGCCCGGACGCACGAATTCGAGTGCATTCTCGTATCCCGCATATGGCAACTGCAGCACCTGAAGGTTGGGCATCCGAAGAATCGGCAACAGCGCTTTTCGCCCACCCATATAAGGTGGAACAAAGAAGGTGATCGCGCCAAGATTTTCTCCGTCAAGAGGCGCAGTGGCTGGAGAAAGGGACTCAAATCCAGCAGGAATCCTCAGGTCCTCCCACTGAGTCCAAATCACTTGCGATGCCATTTACGCTCCCTATCGCCTGACACATTCTTTTCGTCATCCTTCCATACGTTGCAACCCTTGCCACCTCATCGAGAGTAAACTGAGCGAGGCACTCGTAGAGGCCCCCAACGCCTTGCGGGGAAATCGAGGTGAGTTCATTGACGAAAAATCGCGAGAAGCAGTGGGCCGTTTGGTTGGCCACGGCAGTCTCAACCGTTTTGATTCTCTCTGGTGCAATATTTGGGATCGCCTATCTTCTCGGGGGATCCAATGCAGTTTCCGACAACTGGGTCGGCATGCTCGCAGCAATATCTTTGCTCGGCGGTTTGATCGTATCGCCCATGGCATTCGTCCTCGCAGTCACCACATGGATCAAACACGGCAGATCACGGTGGCTATGGCTGCCCTTGGTCGTATTCCCTGCACTCCTCGCCTTTGTCATTATCGGCGAGACATTCTGGTGGGAGTAACGCGGGCGCAGGTTACCTGTCTAGAAGATTTCGTAAAGGCGAATACGTCTCGCCCCTTTTGCGCTTTGCGATCGCGCTCAATGCTTCAAGCACGACCCGATTGGCAAGTATGGCTGTGATGTCAGCGCTGTCGTAGGGAGGCGAGACTTCAACTATATCCATGCCAACTATGGGAAGCTCAAGACATACGCGGCGAACAGCATCAAGCAATTCGCGGCTTGTCATTCCACCCGGCTCGGGGGTGCCCGTGCCCGGTGCCATACCGGGATCTACAACGTCGATATCAACAGAGAGGAAGACGCCATCACACTGGTCGGTCAATCTCGCGAACGACTCATCCATGACGGCCTTCATCCCACGCTCGCCGATTTCAGCCATCTCATATGAGCGCATTCCTTGATCGCGCATCCAATCCAAAGTCTCAGGCTCAGGCCAATACCCTCGAAGTCCCACTTGCAGGAATCGGTCACCGCGTACAGCACCAGAATCTATAAGGCGACGCATAGGGGTGCCGTGTCCGACGAGCGCCCCAAATTGAGTGTCGCCAGTGTCAGCGTGCGCATCGAAGTGAATCATGGAGATCTTGCCCATCCCGCGATGGCGCGCGATACCCATCACGTCGGCCGATGCAATGGAGTGGTCTCCGCCGAGGACCACAGGAATCTTTCCTTCACGAGAAAGCTTCTCTGTTGCCTTGGCGAGTACATCAAGAGATGCGACGAGATCTCCCCCTGGCATCAGGAGATCCCCAGCATCTCGAACCTTGAGTTCCTTGAGTCCGTCAACGCGAAGAGCCAAGTGTGGACGCTCGCCATCGTGTGGAAGATAGTCACCACCACGTATGGCTTGTGGCCCGAACTTCGTACCCGAGCGGTGGGAAGTGCCGCTGTCGATTGGGGCGCCGATGATGATGACGTCAGCATCTGCATATGTTTCAGGGCGATCAAGGTCGCATGCAGGGATGCCCAGAAATGTGAAGTTTGGCCCGTACATATTTCCGATGTTGGTCACGCCAAAAGGGTAACGCACCTTGGGACCTTACGAATCGAAGCCGAGTCCAATCCGATCCAGGATTCGAAGCCAGAGATTCCTGCGACCTTCGTGTTGGTCAGCCGAATAGATGGAGCGTTGGGTTATCCAAATGAATAGGTATCTAAACGGCTCGGGCGGAAATGGGAGAGGCTTTCTGCGAACCATTTTGAGTTCGGTCCGTTCGGTCTTCAATCCATCGAGGAGATCCAGCATCGTGGCAGCACCGAAGCGAGTAGCCGCAACGCCAAGGCCCGTGTAGCCCATCACGTACACCACTTTGCCGCCGTGGGCTTTGCCCCAGAAGGGCGAGAAGCGCGTGCAGGTATCGATAGCGCCGCCCCAACCATGAGTGAATTTGATGCCCTCAAGTTGTGGGAAAGTCTTCAAGAAATTAGAGGCCAGAGTCGCATACGTCTCTGCATCGAACTCGTACTCCTGCCGTACTTTCCCACGGAAGTTGTAGATGGCTTCGTATCCTCCCCAGAGAATGCCACCCTCCTTGTTCAGCCTGTAATAATGGAATTGATTACCGGCGTCAGAGATTCCTTCCCGATCTTTCCAGCCGATGCTCTCGCGTTGTTCAGAAGTGAGTGGTTCAGTAACGAGTTGAAAATCGTAAACCGGAATGACATATTTTCGAGCGCCCCGTACCAGAGACTTAAAAACGTTGGTGGCAAGGGCAACTTTCTTTGCTGTCACCGCACCGTAGGGAGTGTGAACAACTACATGATCTCCCTTCTCCTCCAACCATTCGACTTTCGAATTCTCAAAGATCTTCACACCCAAGGAGATACATACTTTCTCTAGACCCCACACCAAACGTGCGGGGTCAACAAGGGCCGTCCCATCATGATCGAAAAGGGCGCCTTGATACGTTGGAGACTTAACTCGTTCTTGTATCTGCTCCTTGGTCAAGAACTCGACATTGTCGCCGTATTTATTACGAAGATCAGCTTCTTCCTGCATCCCGTCAAGTTGCCACTTGGTAACGGCAACGCGCAGTTCCCCCGTCCGCTCCCAATCACATTCGATGTTGTACTTCTTTATAGTCTCCTCAATGGCATCCAGATTCTCCCGACCGAGACGTTCAATAGTCCCCATCTCTCGACGGAAACGTTGGTAGCCATTGGAGAATCCATGCGTTAAAGACGAGTTGCAGAATCCACCGTTGCGACCTGAGGCGCCAGCACCTGTCTCGCGTTGTTCAATAATGACAACTTCGCGATGTGGGTCGCGTTCTTTAGCAAGCAACGCGGTCCAAAGGCCCGTGTACCCAGCGCCGACAATGCAAAGATCGGCTGTGATGTTCTCGATGAGAGCGGAGTGTGATTCGGGCTCAAGGGGGTCTTCATCCAACCAGTACAACATCGGTTGAAGATCGGCTAAATGGCGCAAAACAAAGGGGTCGATGGTGACCATCGCAGCTCCGGCTTTTCGCCGGACTCACCCCTTAACGCACATTCATAGTTGGCCCGGGTCCTCCGGAGTCCTACCCCATAACGCAGATTGATTTTCAATCTGTAGTTCGCTATGGCTACGGGATTACTTTAGCGAGCCTTCTTCCGATTGACTAGTTGACCCGCCACGACGATCACAAGAGCAATCAAGAACATTGATGAACCAATCACGTTGGCTTGCGCGGGAATTCCGCGTGCAGCCGATGTGTACACGAACTTCGGGAAGGTGTTCATGGTTCCTGAATTGAAGTTGGTGATGATGAAATCATCGAAGGAAAGGCTGAAAGCGAGCAGTGCTGCGCCTGCAATTCCAGGCATAACAAGGGGCAAAGTGACCCTTCTAAAGGTCTCCCTTTCGTTTGCATAGAGGTCCATAGCGGCTTGTTCCAAGCGTGGATCCAAGCTTGCAATGCGCGCCTTCACAGTGACAACGACGAATGAAATACAGAACATCACGTGTGCGGCAACGGTGGGCCAGAAACCGGGGTTGATGCGAAAAGCCAAAAACATGGCGAGAAGCGACGACCCGAGAACCACCTCCGGCGTTGCCATTGGCAGGAAGATCAGTAGATTTGTTGTCGCTCGTCCTTTGAATTTGTGGCGTCCAATCGCAAAAGCAATCAAGGTTCCTAAAATCGTTGCCACCGTCGTGGCAATCAGGCCTATCTTCAATGAATTGCCAAGCGCTGAACAAACATCCGGGGCGCCACAAGGGTTGAGCCAGTTGCTGAAGGTGAATCCCCGCCAAACCAAGTTGCTCTTTCCTGCATTATTAAAGGAGAAGGCGATGGTGTAGAAAACGGGGATAAAGAGGTAGGTAAAGCCAATTACCGCGTAAATACGAATGAGGTTTCGACCGAACCATCGAGATATTCGCTTGGAAATAGGAAGCGTCGGAATTGGGACGGTGCTCATACCAACTCATCCGTTCCTGATCGGCGGATATACACAGTGACAAGAATCAAGATGGCCGCCATCAAGGTGAAGGAGAGCGAGGCGGCAGTTGGGTAGTCGACGATGCGGAAGAACCTTGAATCAATGACATTTCCGATCATCGTCGTATTCGGATTTCCAAGAATCGCTGCATTCACGTAGTCACCTGCGGCAGGGATAAAAGTCAACAACGTTCCGGCAACGACGCCTGGCATTGAAAGCGGAAAAGTCACTTTTCTAAATGTGGTAATTCCGTTGGCATAAAGGTCATTAGATGCTTCAAGCGTTCGCGGATCAATGCGTTCAAGCGAGGCATAAAGGGGCAACGTCATAAAAGGCAAGAAGTTGTACGTCATGCCGGTGACGACGGCCAATGCACTCGCTGTGAGTGTCGTCTGAGGACCAATGATGTGGAGAGCCCGCAAGGTCGGGACAACGAAACCCTCCTCTCCCAAGATCTGCTTCCAAGCAACAGTTCGGAGAAGGAAGGAAGTAAAAAATGGAGCAACAACGAGAACGAGAAGAATGTTCTTGAAACGACCCGAGCGAAAGGCGATGGCGTA
The DNA here is from genome assembly GCA_964387855.1 of uncultured Bifidobacterium sp. GTDB lineage: Bacteria > Actinomycetota > Actinomycetes > Nanopelagicales > Nanopelagicaceae > QYPT01. Next base: position 57,042 of record CAYLYA010000009.1, on the reverse strand, counting down.
GGCAAGCGGATATGAAATTGCCAACGCCAAAAGGGTTGCGAGGATCGCGTAAATAAAGGATCGAGCAAACTGAGGCCGTGCCGCATTAAACGCGTCAATGTAATTTGCGAGTCGAAATGTCTGGACGTATTGGCCAGTATCCCCGCCGACCACGGGTGTTTGAGTCGACGTTCCGGCCAAATTGATAATCGGCAGGATAAAGAAGGTAAAGAGCCAGAGCATGCCTGGAAGGAGCAAGAGGTAGGGCAGGCGGCCTTTCCTTCCCGTGAAGGAACCCGCACGAGTAACAGCGCTTTGGAGAAAAGCCATTACGCCGGCTCGTCCACTTCAGAGCCTGCGTTTACGTCTTCGGAACCATCTAGGCCGAAAGTAAATGGGGTATTCCACGAAAGCGATACTGGATCCCCCGGACGAAGGGTGGGGGTTCCGCCGTCATTTTGCTCGAACACCATGAGATCTTGCTTCCAAGGCATCTCCACTACATATTGCGTGCTCACGCCGACGAAGGAGACGTCTGAAACTATTCCGCCAGTCAGCACGTTCCCATTACATGGATCACCGGGCAGCGAGATGCGTATCTTCTCCGGACGGATGCCAACGAGGATAGATTTTCCTGAAGCACGATTGCGCGACTTTAGGACAGCAATCTTCTGACCATGCACCTCAACGAGAGACTGCTCCGCATCACTCGTCGAGACTTCTCCACGAATCAAGTTTGACTGGCCAAGGAAGTTGGCCACAAATGCTGTGCGTGGAGATTCGTAAAGTTCAGCCGGCGAACCCATTTGCTCGATCCGTCCTTCATTCATTACCGCGATGGTGTCGGCCATAGTCATGGCTTCTTCCTGGTCGTGGGTGACGTGCACGAAAGTAAGACCGACTTCGGTTTGAATCCACTTCAATTCGATCTGCATCTGTCGACGCAATTTCAGATCGAGAGCACCAAGGGGTTCGTCGAGAAGAAGCAATGCGGGGCGATTAACAATCGCACGTGCCAGCGCAATACGCTGTTGCTGACCGCCCGACAACTGCGTCGGCTTGCGCTCTGCAAGATGAGGAAGTTCGACGAGCTTTAGAACTTTCTCTACCTGTTCCTTGACGTCCTTCACGCCACGGCGCCGCAACCCAAAGGCCACGTTCTCGTAGATACTCAGATGCGGGAATAGGGCATAGTTTTGAAAGACCGTATTAACAGGGCGCTGATACGGCTTCTTCGTCGTTATATCGGTATCGCCAATATAAATGGAGCCTGCCGTTGGTTCTTCCAAGCCCGCGATCATTCGAAGGGTCGTGGTTTTGCCACAACCGGATGGTCCGAGAAGTGCAAAAAACGATCCCTGCGGAATCGTCAGCGTTAAGTCATCGACAGCAGTGAACTCGCCGAATGACTTGGTGACCCGGGTGAGTTTTAAATCCCCGTGCGAAGAGGAAGATGCGTCGGCCACTAGTTTCCGGTTGCCTTTTGGAAGGCAGTAGTAAATGTGGTCTCCTCGGCGGGAGTGAGAGCGCGGAAAACCTTCGCCTTGGATAGTGCAGCCGCATCAGGGAAGATGTAGGGGCTCTTGGCAAGACTTGGATCGATTTTCTCCATCTCGGCCTGAGCGCCCTTCACAGGACAAATGTAATTGACGTATGCAGCAACCTGAGCCGCAACTGCTGGCTCGTAGTAGTAGTTCATTACCTTCTCTGCATTGAGCCTGTTGTGGGAGGTCGAAGGAACCATCATGTTGTCGCTCCACAACGTTCCACCGCTCTCAGGCAACGCAAAGTCGAATTTCCCGTTGTTCTCGGAGTTCAACTGGAACATGTCGCCAGACCATCCGATGACAGCGACGGCGTCTCCACTAATGAGGTCTTCCTTGTAGCTGTTGCCTGCAACTTTTCGGATGAAGCCATCTGAAATCTTCTTCTGCAAGAAGTCAATTCCGTCCATAAACTGGGCTTCAGTGAAATTGGATTCAATATCCACACCCTGGTGCTGCAAGATGATTCCCATGGTGTCGCGCATTTCGGACAAAACTTCGATCTTCCCTTTGTTCGCTGGGGCAAAAAGTTGATCTAATGTCTTGATTCCGCCGGGCAGTTTTTCTTTGTTCCAACCAAAACCCGCAAAGCCAGATTGCCAGGTAAGAGAGTGATTGCGCCCTGGATCAAACCCAACAGTGCTCAACTTGTCGAGGATATTTACCTTGTTAGGAATTCCCGTGGCATCGATCTTCTGGGTGTATCCCAGACGGATCCATCGAGCGGCCATCCAGTCAGTGAGCGTGACGATGTCGTAGCCGATGTCTTGACCCAATTTAAGTTGGCCCTGCACCTTGCCATAGAATTCGTCGTTGTCGTTGACGTCTTCCATGTAGTTGACCTTGATGCCGGATTGTTTCTGAAACGCCTCAAGGGTTGGGTACTTCTTTGTCTTTGAGTCGTAATCCAAATACAGAGTCCAGTTTGCCCAACGAACTGTTCCACCCGTGTCTGTAACTGCACTCGGTGATGAAGAAGTTTTGGGAGAAGAGGTCCCGCATGCTGCAAGCAGTCCAGCAGCGCCTAGCCCGCCAGCACCTGCAATGAAACCACGCCGAGACATCTGCGCCCGAATGAGTTCGAGTGTTTTTGGAGAGATCGGTCCATTCTTAGGCATTGCGGTTCCTCTTTCGTATCGTGGTCATAGTTGGAAAGTTATCTGGCCTTCATTTCGTTAAATGGGGAATGCAATGCGGGGAGTTTATGCCCTCCCCGCACTCTTTTCACGTTATGCATTGAGATTTGTCATGACATGTTTGATTCTTGTGTAGTCCTCGAATCCATATCCGGAGAGATCTTTTCCGTACCCGGATTTCTTGAATCCTCCGTGGGGCATCTCAGCAACGATCGGAATGTGAGTGTTGATCCATACACAGCCAAAGTCAAGAGCCTTGGACATACGCATTGCCCGACCGTGATCACGAGTCCAGACACTGGAAGCCAACCCGTACTCGACGCCGTTGGCCATAGAAATTGCCTCAGCTTCGGTCTGGAACTTCTGCATTGTGATGACTGGACCAAAAATCTCCTTCTGGATCATCTCATCGTTCTGCTTCAAATCTGCAACCACGGTTGGTGGGAAGAAGTACCCGGGGCGATTTAGTTGGGATCCGCCAGCCATAACGCGCGCATGGGAAGGAACTCGCTCGAGGAAGCCGCTCACGGTTGCCAATTGGTTGACGTTATTGACGGGGCCGACCAACACATCTTCATTGGGCATACCAATTGCAATCTTATTTGCTGCTTGATCTGCCAGGAGCGCGACCATCTGATCGTAGACACCTGCCTGTACGAGAACACGAGTGGCTGCCGTGCAATCTTGGCCAGCATTGAAATATCCTGCGAGCGCGATTGCCTCCGCTGCATTTTCAAGATTGGCATCGTCAAAAACAACTACCGGCGCTTTACCACCTAATTCAAGGTGAACTCTCTTAACCTGCTTTGCCGCATTTGTGGCTACGTCGATACCTGCTCGCACAGAGCCTGTGATTGAGACCATCGCAGGGGTTTCGTGCTCCACCAATGATTTCCCGGTTTCGCGTTCGCCGCAGAGCACATTGAATACACCAGTTGGAAGAAACTCAGCCATGACTTTTGCCATAAACGCCGTACTGGCGGGAGTTGTGTGACTCGGTTTCAAAACAACGGTATTGCCCGCTGCAATAGCCGGCGCCCATTTCCACACTGCCATCATCATTGGGTAATTCCAAGGCGTGATCTGCCCACAGACACCGATTGGTTCGCGGCGAATGAAAGAAGTCATTCCGTGCATGTATTCGCCCGCGGATTTACCTTCTAAGTTCCGCGCTGCCCCTGCAAAGAATCGGATTTGATCGATCATCGGAGGAATCTCCTCAGACATCGTGATCGCTAATGGTTTTCCTGTGTTGCGACTTTCAATTGCCACAATTTCTTCAGCGCGACTCTCGATAGCATCGGCAATTTTCAAGAGGGCACGCTGACGTTCGCTAGGCGTTGACTGACTCCACCCTTCAAATGCGGTGGCGGCCGCCTTCATGGCGACGTCAACATCGTGAGCGTTGGACTTGGGCGCCTGAGCGTAGATCTCGCCTGTGGCCGGATTAACGATCGGGGTTGTCTCCCCACTGGAACTTTGGACCTCTTGGCCGTTGACGAAACTAGATAACTTTTCCATTCAGATGCTCCCTTTAAGCCCAATCGAGTGTGAGGCGAGGGTACGCCCAGAACGCCTCCCTGAACAGCCCCCACCACGAATTAGCCCCATTTTTGTCCTAAAATGTGCGGATATCGTCGTGAAATGGCGCAAAATCTGCGGATTCCTTTGCTTTTGCCTCAAAGATGCGAGAGAGTTAGCCATGGCCACCAAGCACCGCCCGGTTCTGGACGACATTTCTCGGGCGATCATTGAGCAGCTCCAGATCGACGGGCGCAAGCCCTATGCAGCGATCGGAGTGGCTGTCGGCTTGTCTGAAGCCGCGGTTCGCCAGCGCATCGCCAAACTCATTGAGTCTGGCGTTATGCAGGTGGTCGCGGTCACAGATCCTCTGACAGTCGGTTCATATCGCATGGCCATGATCGGCATCAAAGTTGAAGGAGACCTCGTCGAGGTGGCTGATCAACTCTCGCACTACAAAGAAGTCGATTACATCTTGGTCACCTCTGGGGGCTTTGATGTCATGGCAGAAGTCATCTGCAACGACGACGAACATCTCCTCGAACTATTGCAGCGCATACGAGCAATTCCGCAAGTACGCAGCACGGAGAGCTTCATCTATCTGAAGTTGCGCAAGCAGCTTTACAACTGGGGAACATAAAAAATGGCAACAACAAGTACATTCGACAACGTTCAATTCTTTGAATCAGATCTTGATTCAAACTGGTCCAACCGAGCAAAAGAACATCTATGGATGCACTTTTCTCGAATGGGAGCCTACGATGCTGGAGGATCCATTCCCGTCATCGTGAAAGGCGAAGGACCCTACGTTTACGACGATCGTGGCAAACGCTACTTCGATGGAATTTCGTCGCTATTTGCAACGCAGGTCGGCCACGGCCGTGAAGAACTGGCCGATGCATACGCCAAGCAGATCAAGGAAATTGGATATTTCCCTATTTGGTCATATGCGCACCCTCGCGCGATCGAATTGGCAGAGCGGCTTACCGACTTCACCCCCGAGGGCCTCAACCATGTTTTCTTCAGCGCTTCCGGCGGAGAAGCTGTTGAGACTGCAGCGAAATTGATTAAGCAGTATTTCAAACTCACCGGCAAGCCGATGAAACATAAGATCATCAGCCGTCATGTGGCCTATCACGGCACCACTCAAGGGGCGCTTTCCATCACTGGAATTCCCGCGGCGAAGCAGTTCTTCGAGCCGCTTATCGCCGGACATCACAAGGTGCCAAATACAAACTTCTATCGGGCGCCCCTGAACCACCGGGACTCTTTCGAGGAGTTCGGCCAGTGGGCTGCCAATCGGATTGAAGAGGCAATTCTTTTCGAAGGTGCTGACACCGTTGCCGCAGTATTCATCGAACCCGTGCAAAATTCTGGTGGGTGCTTCCCGCCTCCCCCTGGTTACTTGCAAAGAGTTCGAGAGATTTGCGACCAGTACGACGTCATCATGGTCGCTGACGAAACGATTACTGGCTTTGGTCGCATCGGAGACTATTTTGCGTCAACCAGGTATGGGATCGTCCCAGACATCATCACCTGCGGCAAAGGACTGACATCGGGCTACTTCCCGATGGCGGCAATGATTGCCAACGAAAGGCTCTATGAGCCCTTCCGTAAAGGCACCAACTCGTTCTTGCACGGCTTCACCTTCGGAGGCCACCCAGCAGGCGCCGCCGTTGCACTTGCGAACATTGACATCTTCGAACGGGAGCAGATCAACCAAAACGTTCGCAACAACGAAGATGGACTCAAGGCGACGCTCGAGAAGCTCTACGACCTGCCCATCGTCGGAGATATCCGCGGAGCCGGGTACTTCTACGGCATTGAAATGGTCAAGGACAAGGCAACTCGAGAGACCTTCTCATCCGATGAGAGCGAGAAATTGCTTCGCGGATTCCTTTCGAAAGCCCTTTTCGACAACGGCCTCTACTGCCGTGCCGATGACCGAGGAGATCCTGTGATCCAAATTGCACCGCCTCTCATCTGCGATCAGTCACACTTTGACGAGATCGAGTCGATTCTTCGAACCGTGCTAACCGAGGCTGCATCTATCATTCTGTAATGGCAACCGATCGCACCAAGGTCCATCGCGCACCACACAAGCAGGTCTTCGACCCTGCGGTTGCGCGAAGGATTTTGGAGCGGGCGATCATTGCTCACGTTGCGATCGTCGTGGACGGTCAACCATATGCGCTTCCAGTGTCCTGCGCTCGCTACGGTGACGAGTTGCTCCTGCACGGATCACCTGCATCTCGCCTTTTCAAGACTTTGGCAGAAGGAGCACCTGCTTGCGTGACCGTGACGCTCATTGATGGATTAGTTCTCGCACGTTCGTCATTCGAATCCTCGATGCACTATCAATCACTGATGGCCTTTGGATGTGCCCGTCTCCTCACGGATGATGAAAAACGCTCCGCATTAGAGGCGCTTACGGACCACCTATTCCCTGAGAGAAGAAGTGATCTTCGCGAATCGACAGAGAAAGAAATAGGAGCGACGACAATTGTTGCCTTCCCCCTTTCCGAGATAAGCATCAAAGTCTCAGCAGGACAACCCGATGATCCAGAGTCAGATCTTGAATCAAACATTTGGGCCGGGATACTTCCAATCACTAGTACTTATGGCACTCCGATACCTGCTTTGAATCTTCGATCTGGCATTAATGCACCCGAATACATCGCACGCTGGCCGAAGAATCGCTTATGAATCTTTGGTGGTCACTCGTAGATCACCCCGCATTCAAACCGGGAGATCTCGACCGCTCATGGGATGTGGTCATTGTCGGAGGCGGATTTAGCGGACTTTGGACTGCACATCATCTAAAAGAATGGGAGCCCACTCTAAGAATTGCGATCCTCGAAAAAAACCTCGTTGGGTCAGGCGCCAGCGGGCGCAATGGAGGTTGGGTTTCGGCGCTTTACCCGATCGAGGATCATAAGTTGCTCAAGCACTCCTCACCGCAGTCCATCCACGCATTGCACGCCCACCTACGAAAGACAATTGATGACATCGGAGCCTTTACAGAAAAGGTAGGTTCCAACTGCGGTTTCACAAAAGGCGGCACTTTAATTGTCGCTCGAAACGAGGGGCAACTCAAGAGACTTGCCACACACATCGAGCAGGATTACACGCTACTTAGTGCTCGAGAGACACGATCACGGATACGCATGAGTGGGGCTCTTGGCTCGACCTACACGCCCAATTGCGCGGCTATCAATCCCGCCGCACTCGTCGTGGATCTAGCACGTTCACTGGAAAAGCGCGGGGTAAGCATTTTCGAAAATACAAAAGCGTTCATTGCGAAAGATCATTCCGTTTCAGTATCGGGCACGAGACTTGAAAGTAAGTTTGTTGTCAGAGCGGTTGAGGCATACCACGAGGGCACCGCCGATCAGGTACCGATATATTCATTGATGATCGCAACGGAACCGCTTCCCCCAGAAGTCTTTGAAGAAATCGGGATTCAAAATCGCGAGACCTTCGCCGAGGCCTCGCACCTTGTGACATATGCCCAACGTACATCAGAGGATCGACTTGCTATTGGTGGGCGAGGCGCTCCCTATACCTGGGGTTCGCGCAGAAACGAGGCAAGCGAATACAATCGAAAAGATCACGAACGCCTGCGCAATATGGCTCGAGAGTGGTTCCCTATCTTGGGCAAATTCGAATTCACACATTCGTGGGGTGGAGCCGTGGGTGTGACTCGCGATTGGGCTCCCTTCGTAAGGACGACGGAGAATTACGGCGAGATGGGCGGATATGCCGGAGATGGTGTTGCCCTCTCCTATCTTGCAGCTGGGGCGATGGCCGATCTGATCCTTGAGAAAGAATCTGAGCGCGTGCAACTGCCCTTCATCCAATGGAAGAACCCACGATGGGAGCCTGAACCCTTGCGGTGGATCGCGATCAATGGCGCGATAAGACTCTCAGGATTTGCAGATAAAGAGGAGAAGCGTACAAAGCGTCCAAGCGGAGTCATGAAGATCCTCTCCTCGATTACCGGCCAATAGGACGCGATGAACACTCGTTTAAGCGCGATGATCTTGACGGGCGGCGCCAGCCGGCGATTTGGCTCTGACAAGTCTCAAGCATTGATCGGCCAACTCTCACTTATCGAGAATCTTCTCACGACGCTTCCTTCCGAGATGGAAATCGTGATTGTCGGACCGCAGTTGCAAGAGACCTCACGCGCGGTCAAGTACACGCAAGAAAATCCGTTGGGTGGAGGACCGGTCGCTGCGATTCACGCCGGACTCGAACTTATTGAAACGGAATTTGTCGCCGTCATCGCCACAGATATGCCCTTTGCGAGCCAGATTCTGAAAGTATTGATTGACAACTTCCCGGACACCGAAGACGCCACGATTCCTTTGGATTCGCATGAGATTCGTCAACCTCTATGCGCCCTTTATCGAACCGACTCCCTGTCCAGGGTCATTTCGCAACTGGGGAGCGCCCAAGGGCAATCGGTACGCCGATTAGTTGAACTTCTCGTAGTAAAGGAGCTTTCACTTGAACCCAACCTACGGCGTATTCTTCTCGATGTTGACACTCCTTCAGACTTGAAGCGAGCAATCAGCGTAAGTAAAGAACCCAAAGAACAGGGAAGGGCACACGACATGGAAAAATGGATCGAAGCCGTGCAGAAAGAACTTGGCATCGACGTAGTCGTTGACGAGCAAATGATTCTTGATCTGGCCCGCGATGCGGCCCATGGCGTAGAACGAAAAGCTGCTCCCATCACCACGTTCTTGCTTGGAATTGCGATAGCAGGCGGTGCCGATCCAAAAGAGGCAGCGAAAGGAATCGCCGAACTTGCTGGGAGATGGCCAACAGATAAATGAGTGATTGGCAAGAAGTCGATTGGGATTACGCACGCAGTGTCGCTAGGGCACTCGGTCAGAAACTCCCCTCCGAAGACGTCCCCCTCGTACATGCAACCAACCGAGTCCTTGCAAAAGACTGTTTGGCGTTGTGCGATCTCCCCACATACACAACATCATCTATGGATGGATGGGCAATTGCAGGAGACGGGCCATGGAAAATTGTCGGCGACGTCAAAGCAGGTACGCCGTATGAAAAGAATCTAGAGAGTGGGGCCGCTGTTCGCATTGCCACTGGCGCGGTAATTCCGCACGGTACATTCGGAGTTGTGCGATGGGAAGTCGCAGAAGTCCGAGATGATCACGTACATGCTCTTGCGCATGCTGGCGCAGATATTCGCCCGGCTGGAGAAGAATGTCGCAAGGGAGATTTGCTGGCTCGCCAAGGCACGACATTGACTCCGTCACTCGTTGGCTTGCTTGCAGCATGCGGCTATGACGCGGTTGATGTCGTTCGCAAACCAAGAATTGCTCTCTTGCTGTTGGGCGACGAACTCCTGCTAAGTGGCCTCCCCCATGGTGGAAGAGTTCGCGACTCGCTGGGACCGCAACTCCCGGGATGGCTCGATCGCCTCGGTGCGGAAATAGTAATCACACGATATGTGACCGACGAACTTTCATCGGTGATCGATGCCATTGCTGAATCACTTGAATGCGACTTCCTGATAACGACCGGCGGAACCGCCGATGGTCCCAGGGACCACATCCACAGTGCACTCGAATCATTGAACGCATCAATGGTCGTGGATCGCGTGAGATCCAGGCCAGGACATCCCATGCTGCTTGCACAAATTCCACATCGTGGAAAGTTGATACCGATGCTCGGACTCCCTGGAAATCCGCAATCAGCCATCGTGGGGCTTATGAGCCTGGGCGCACCCCTCATCAACTCATTACTCGGTCAGAGCACTCTCGATCTTGAATCCGTGCCGACGCAAAACGAACTCATGGCGCCAAAAGATTTCACTCGGCTTGTTCTTGGCAATCTTGAAAACGGTCGATTTGAGATGGGCGAGCATCTTGGGTCGGCAATGTTGCGAGGACTGGCTGCATCTACTGGCTTCGCGGTCGTCAAGTCAGGATCCACGCCTGCCGGCGGGGACGTCAGGTGGCTCCCTCTGCCTTAGCCATCACGGCTACGATTAGCCTTTATGAGCGCAGAGAATCAGTTCACGCATTTAAATGATGAAGGCCAAGCTCACATGGTCGATGTCAGTGACCGGGAAATCACCACTCGATCTGCAACCGCCTCAGGAAAAGTTTTACTCTCGCCGACAGTTGTCGCGATGCTCCGTGATGGCAATGTCCCAAAAGGAGATGTGCTTTCAACTGCCCGCTTGGCTGGAATCATGGGAGCAAAACGAACGCCTGATCTCATTCCTCTCGCCCATCCAATTGCGCTCCATAACGTCGGCGTTGAATTGCAGGTTGTCGAAGAAGGGGTAGCAATTTCTGCCGCCGTTCGCACTGCAGATCGCACCGGCGTAGAAATGGAAGCGCTCACCGCAATCTCGGTTGCTGCTCTGACAATTATCGACATGGTCAAATCACTTGATCCGGGCGCCACCATCACTAACGTGCGCGTTGACTCAAAAGATGGCGGCCGCAATGGCGCTTGGAAACGGGCGTGAGGGTGCAGAACGCCGCAATCATCACCGCGAGTAGCCGCGCATCTCGTGGAGTCTACAAAGACAAAAGTGGGGAGATCCTCGCAGAAGGCTTGAAGGCCATTGGTTTCAACGTGACTTTGCACGTAGTCGTTCCAGATAGCGTGAGCCTCATCGCTGCCGAAATCGCCAAGGCAATTGATTCGAAGATCGACTTGATTGTGACAACCGGGGGCACAGGAATCTCCCCTACTGATGTCACACCGGAGGCGACCGCTCCCCTGATTCAGAAAGCCCTTCCTGGGATAAGCGAAGCCATGCGTGCATATTCGCGCGAGAAGGTCCCAACTGCTGACTTGAGCCGAGGGTTGGCCGGCACCGCCGAACAATCCCTCATCATCAATTTGCCGGGCTCTCCCGGAGGAGTCCGAGATGGACTCGTTATCATCGAGCGACTAGCACTTCATGCCATCAGTCAATTGGCCGGCGAGGATCATGAGTCATTATGAGAAAAACTGATGGCACGCACTCGAAGGCCGTTGTAGTGACCCTCACCGAAGGAACGATTTCATCGGCAACCTCCATCGCAGAGGTTGAATCAGATTCCTGTGGTGCGATTGTGACTTTCATTGGCAACGTCCGCGATTTTGATCACGGCAAAGAAATCGCCACGCTCACATACGAAATTCATCCACAAACTCAATCGATTCTTGTCGAAGTCGTGACCGAGGTGGCAGATCACCACGACGTATTCAAAGTTTCTGTTGCTCACCGATATGGGGAGATTCCAATCGGCGAGTCTGCCTTTATCGTTGCAGTTTCGGCGCCACATCGTGCGGAAGCGTTTGCCGCGTGCTCGGAATTGGTGGATGAAGTGAAGGCACGAATTCCGATCTGGAAACATCAAGTCTTCACTGACGGAACTGACGAGTGGGTAAATTGCGCATGAGCGAGTTGATCGACACTTTCAATCGAGTCCATCGCGATCTTCGTGTTTCGCTGACTGACCGCTGTTCTCTCCGTTGCAACTACTGTATGCCTCTTGATTTTGACAAATGGTTGCCCAGTGATGAGTTGCTCACGACCGACGAACTTATGACCGTCATCGGCGTCGCTACAGAGCACGGGATTGACCAAGTACGACTTACAGGGGGCGAACCGTTGCTTCGCCCCGACATCGTCGACATAGTGGCACGTATCAAAGCACTGCCCAACGCCCCAGAACTCTCCATCACCACCAACGGGCTTCGACTAGCCAAACTTGCCGCGCCCTTGGTTCACGCAGGCCTTTCAAGAGTGAACGTCAGCCTTGACACGCTAGATCGTGAACGCTTTACAGCGATGACCCATCGAGACAGATTCGACGATGTGATCGAAGGATTGAGTGCCGCGCGGATTGCAGGATTGAAGCCCATAAAGATCAATAGCGTGCTGATGCCAGGAATCAACGACGATGAAGCACCCTCGCTTCTGAAATGGGCCGTCGAGGAAGGCTTCGCACTGCGCTTTATCGAGCAGATGCCCCTTGACGCCGGCGGTATTTGGAATCGAAGCACCATGGTCACCGCAGAGGCTATCTTTGAATCCTTGTCCCCTCACTTCACGTTAAGTGCGGTCCCTACACGAGGTTCGGCGCCTGCCGAGGAGTTCTATGTAGACGGCGGACCCGCCACAGTAGGAATCATCGCCAGTGTTACCCAACCTTTCTGCGGGTCATGTGACCGCGTGCGACTCACTTCAGACGGTCAGTTGAGGTCATGTCTTTTTTCTAGGGAAGAGATGGATTTGCGGAAGATTCTTCGCAACGAATCGATGTCGGTGAACGAAATCCGTGCGGAGATATCCGACAGACTCCAAAAAACCGTGCTCAGCAAGCTCTCTGGGCATGGGATCAATAACCCGGATTTCGTCCAACCAACAAGGCCGATGTCAGCAATCGGCGGCTAGCCGCCGGCAAAGGGCGGAAGTACATCGACAATGCTATTTGCCTGAATCTGCAGATCTTTTTCATGAATCACGAGACCATCGACCAGGAACGAGCACTGCAAGAAAACTTGCCCAAGCTGCGCATTATTCCGAGCAAGGTCACTAAGAATATCGTCAAGGCTGCCGGGCTTGACCATGATCTCGCTCTGGCCTGCTGCGGCACGCGCAGCAGCATAGAGACGGATCTTCACAAAATCATTCATCTGATTTCCTCAACTCGTGAACGCCCTTCGTAACTGCTTGCGAAGAGAGAAAACTACGGCGACGGCGACGATTGCCATCACCGCGCTTAATGCATACGCCGTGCTCATGTCCTGATCCGTCGCGAAATAAACCTGCATCGGCCACGTCTGCGTTAGTCCAGGCAGTGAGCCGGCAAACATCATGGTTGCTCCGAATTCTCCCAATGCTCGTGCCCAGGCCAAGAGAGCACCAGTTGCAATACCGTTTCGCGCCTGAGGCAGGGCAATAAGTCTGAACATTGTGAATGGCGTGGCTCTATCGATTTCAGCCGCATCCTCTTGATCGCTGGGAAGGTGGCGAAAGGTGGACTCAACGACCAATACTAGAAATGGCATGCCAACAAATACTCCCGTAAAAACCACTGCGGAGGCAGTGAATGGCATGGACCAACCGGTGGCATCGTAGATGTATCGACCTACAAGCCCGTTACGTCCAAGGAGTGCAAGAAGGGACATCCCCGCCACTGTTGGAGGAAGAACGATCGGAGCGAGTACAAAGGGGCGCACAATGTTGACCACGCGTCGATTCCCTCTAGCTAACACCCACGCCAAAGGCACACCCAATATGGCGCAGATCAATGTGGCAAGGAGAGAACTCCACAACGAGAGACGAATTGCGCTTATTGAGTTGGGTTCGGATAGGCGGGTTAGCAGCGATGTCCAAGGAACCTTAGTGAATAGGGCAATCAATGGAAGCAGGAGAACAAGTCCGCCAAGCGAAGCCAAGACAAGGTTGAGTGGATCTAATCTCTTTCGGCCCATGCGTCTCAGCTCGCCTTCGTGAATCCAGCTTCAGCGAGAACCTTACGGCCGTACGCCGATAAAACGGTATCGATGAAAGACTTAGCAAGTGACTGCTGGGTACTCGTTTCCACGACACCAATTGGATACCGAGTAGTTGCTGCCGCGGAGTCCCTGAAACGGATCTCCTTAAGGATGACTCTATTAGCAATGAAATCGGTGTGGTAAATGATCGCCGCATCCACCTCTTCGGCGACAAGTTTGGCAACAACGCTGGAAACCTTGGGCTCAAGGGAGACGGGCTTGGACGTGACCCGTCTTTCCGAAGCAAGCGCCGCATCGGCTGCTACGCCACACGGCACCACATGGGCGCACTGAATCCACTTCACCCCTCGTTTGTTCAGGTCCACAATCTTGTTGATGTGAAACCTGTTATTCCGAGGCGTTGCGAGCACGACCCGATTTGCAGCAAAGACAGTTGGTGAAGGAACCAACGTCTTGACCGTACTCATATCAGCCACCGATGCTGAGGCGAAAACATCGACTGGGGCACCTGCCAACATCTGGGTTGCCAATGTCGAGGATGCAAGAAAGGAGAATTGCACGCTCACTCCCGGGTGTTTGGCCTCAAACGCCTTTCCAATCGTCGTGAAAGTCTGCCCAAGACTCGAAGCGGCAAAAATGGTGAGCGTTGATTTCTCTCCTCGCTTAAGAGACGCATCAGAGTTGGGTACTATCAAAGTCAGCAATGCCACCGCAATAAAAAGGAAGCTCGCGCGACGTCTCATCAAGTCATCCTAACAGCGGCGAATAGACCTTCGCTTTTCCGTTGCGGGCAAATGCCAGCAAGGTGAGTCCAAAATCATGCGCAAGGTCAACTGCAAGGGAGGTGGGAGCCGAGACCCCGACTAATGCGGAGATTCCAGCCACGATTGCCTTCTGAACAATCTCGTAGCCAACTCTTCCCGAGACCACGAGAGTCCAACCGCTTAATGGAAGCTTGTGATTTATAAACGCTGCACCTATGACTTTATCCACCGCGTTGTGTCGTCCGACATCTTCACGTATCCATCGTGGTTCTCCTGATGGATCTACCAATAACGCTGCGTGCAGCCCTCCCGTTTTGTCGAAGACGCTCTGCCTTCCCTCCAGTAGATCTGGCATCGATGCAAGTTCCTGGAGTGACCGGGTCAAGGGAGAAACTGGCGTCACGCCCCTTTTATGGAGGTCGGTAATGCTGGTGGATCCGCAAACGCCGCAGGCCGACGTCATTGTGAACCGGCGTTCTAGAACTCTTGGATGAATCGGGGAATCTTCGCTGACTTCAGCGATGACGATGTTAGCGCGCTGCCTAGGGGTAAGAGTGCGATCACCGCAGACTTTGATACTTATCAACTCATCCGGCGATGAAAGAAAGCCTTCTCCCCAGAGAAAACCAGTGGCCAATTCGAGGTCGGCTCCGGGTGTGCGCATCGTGATCCCCAATTGATCTTCAACCCCTCCGCGTTTAATTCGGATCTCAAGCGGCTCTTCGACGACCACGCTATCCGTCATGGATCCGCCCGCTTGGGTGTCCCGAACCTTCACTCGTGCTATCGAGGAAGGAGCAGATTCATCGCTGTTCACGACTAGGCCTGTTGGTGACGGTAGAACTCTATGTTCTCGGCAGGCAGAGGCTCTTTGCCAAGAATCAAATCTGCAGCCTTTTCAGCAACCATCATGACAGGAGCATAGATGTTCCCGTTGGTCACGTACGGAAATACCGAAGCATCAGCAACCCGAAGACCTTCTACTCCATGCACTTTCATTGTATTTGGGTCGACCACAGACATTTCATCAGTGCCCATTTTTGCGGTGCAGGACGGGTGCAAGGCAGTCTCACCGTCACGGCGGACCCAATTCAAAATCTCTTCGTCGGTATCGACGGATGGCCCCGGTGAAGTCTCTCCCCCATTGAAGGGATCCATCGCCTTCTGAGTCAATATTTTTCTGGCAACATGAATGGCCTCGATCCACTCTTGTCGATCTTGCTCAGTCGATAAGTAGTTGAAGCGCAACTTAGGCTTATCCAAGGGGTTCGTGCTGCTGATCATCACCGTGCCACGTGCATCTGAATACATAGGACCGACATGCACTTGATAACCGTGCCCAGATGAAGGGGCAGTTCCGTCATACCGAATCGCAAGTGGTAGAAAATGAAACATGAGGTTGGGATAGGCGACCTTGTCATTGCTTCGCGCAAACCCCCCGGCCTCAAAGTGATTGGTTGCCCCGGGGCCCTTTCGCAGAAAAAGCCACTCGGCCCCGATAAAAGGGCGGCGCCAAGTCTTGAGCATGGGTTGCATGGATACCGGCTGTTTGCAGGCGTACTGAACGTAGACCTCAAGATGGTCCTGAAGATTTGCCCCGACCCCCGGTAGGTCTTTGACCAATTTGATGCCAAGTCTTCTCAGGTCTTCGGCCTTTCCGATTCCAGAAAGTTGGAGTATCTGCGGAGTATTAATGGCGCCACCACAGAGGACAACCTCTTTAGATGCGAAGGTCGTCTTCTTGCCCTTCACTATTGCTTCGACGCCAATGGCACGAGTTCCTTCAAAAAGAACCTTTGTGACCATCGCCTTCGTTTTGATCGTCAAATTCTTCCGATTCTTCACAGGATAGAGATACGCCCGCGCTGCACTCAGGCGGCGACCACGTCGGACGTTACGGTCGAAGGCAGCAAAGCCTTCTTGGCGGTATCCGTTGACATCATCGGTTCGCGAATACCCAGCCTCCACAGTTGCCTCGAAAAAAGCCTTAAATAGAGGGTTCTTGATAGGCCCGCGCTCTAGTTGAAGAGGCCCGCTATCGCCGCGGAATGCGTTTGTCGGATCGGCCAGGCAATTCTCCATCCGCTTGAAATAGGGCAGACAGTGGGCGTAATCCCAATTCTCCATACCTTGGTCTTTGGCCCACCGCTCGTAATCCAGAGGATTTCCTCGTTGCCAGATCATTCCGTTGATGCTGCTTGAGCCGCCTAGAACCTTTCCGCGTGCATGGTAGATGCGTCGGTTGTTCATGAATGGCTCTGGCTCAGATTCGTACATCCAGTCGTAATGCTTGTTGCCGATGGGAAATGCGAGTGCAGCAGGCATATGTATGAAGACATCCCACTTGTAGTCTCGGCGCCCGGCCTCCAGAATGAGGACTTTATTATTGGGATCGGCGCTAAGTCGGTTGCCCAGTGCACTTCCTGCCGAGCCGCCACCAACGATGATGTAATCGTATTGCGCACTCACCGAAATCCACCTTTCGCTTTCCCTGGAGTCAAGATTTTACTTCCGTACGAGGGCGTGTTTGCTTGCAGATCTTTGCCAGGCAAACACGCCCCGTACGTCAAGTCGTACCGACCTGCTTTACGCGCCGAGCCATGCCTTAACTTGTGCTGGATGGGCGGTGACCCAGATCTTCGCGGCAGCCTCATCGGTCAATTTGTCGACCGCGATTGATTTAGCAACGGAGTTCTGGTCTGCATTAGTCCACTTGAAGTTCTTGATCACAGTTGCAGCTGGTGATCCAGAGTTCATGAACTTGACCCTTGCGATTTTGTTAAGCGCATATGGCGGGTAATCGCACGCAATCTTTGCTGGGACTGCGTCGCATCCGACCGTGTAAGGCGGAAGCGTTACATGCTTCAATGGCACCTCTGCAAGGAACCACTGTGGTTCATAGAAGTAGCCGATCATTGGCTTCTTCTGAGCCTCAGCCGTACGGAACGAAGTGATCAATGCCGCCTCGCTACCCGTATAGATAACCTTGAAATTGAGTTTGAGGTTCTTGATTATGGCCTCATCATTGGTTACATATGATGGATCTCCATCGAGGAATGCGCCCTTTGAGCCCGACTCAGAAGTCTTGAACATCGATGCGTACTTGTTCAAGTTCTTGTAATTGAGAATGTCCGGGTATTTTTTAGCCATCCACGGAACGACGTACCATCCGATGATGCCCTTGTTACCGGTAAGTCCTACATCAACGGCCACTTTCTGGGTTGTGATGTACTTCTTGGCTAGCTCATCGTGTCCCCAGTTTTCTAAGATCACATCAACTTGACCGGATGCGAAACCCTGCCAAGAGATTTGTTCGCTGATGTTCTTCACAACCACTTTGCAGCCTAAATTGTGCTTGAGCACATAGGAAACAACGGCGAGGTTGGCTTCGTATCCAACCCAAGCGTTATTTGCCAAAGTTACTGTCCCACATTTTGCTGTACTCGCCTTTGAGTAGGCAGCCTGCGCACTACCAGCGGCTGATGACGCAAATGTCACCGCGCCTGCTAATAGCAGGTAAGTTGTTACTCGCCGAGCACGATGGTTTTTAAACATTGTGCGTCCTCCAGCTCCGACGACCGAAGTCGTCCTTAACCGTCGCTCGGGTGAGCAACGGAACCTAGTGTGATGCTGCAACCTGCTCCTTTGAATTTCTGTGGGCAGCGGCCTGTGTAATGCGATCGAGCATAATTCCGAGAAGAACAATGGCCAAGCCAGCAGCCAAGCCTTTGCCCTTCAAATTTTCCTGCGCGAAACCGGCAACAACAAGATAGCCAAGCCCTCCTGCACCAACGAGCCCACCAACAACAATCATCGCTAAAACATAGATAATGCCCTGATTCGTGGCAAGGGCAAGTGCCCTTCTCGCACTAGGTATCTGCACTTTTGTAATCATTTGCCATGAAGATGATCCTGCCGCGGTGGCGGCTTCGATAATCGTTTCAGGGACGCCACGTATGCCATCGGCCATTAATTTTATTGATGCCGGTGCTGCATAAACAACAGCTGCCATAATCGCCGTAAAGCGTGTTGCACCAAACAATCCGAGGAACGGAACAAGGTAGACGAAAGCAGGCAAGACCTGACCCGCATCTAGAATCGGCCTGATCCAACGATCTGCTCGTTTACTACGTCCTATCCATGTGCCGACAACGACCCCTAAAGCCACTGTGATCACGGATGCGACTAATGTGGAGGCGAGAGTCACCATGGTGTCTGACCAGACACCTGTCCCGACAATGGCTACAACGCAAAATGCTGAGATTGCTGCGAGCCTCTTCCCGCCAAAAATCGCACCAAGTCCAACAAATGTCAGACCGGTAATAAACCAGGGACTCTGGGTTAGTAAGGACTGCATGGGATTGATCAACCCATATGAGACCACGTCGGTGATGTCGTTTGTAATCGTGACAAAGTGCAATTGAAACCAATTGACATAAATGTTGACATACTTCGCAATATTGAATCCTAAAGTTCCAGAGCCAGGAAAAGCGCCGGCCCACACAACGACTCGGGAAATAAAGACAATCGCTAAGGTCACGATTGCCAACTCGGCCAATATGACTCTGTGCGAACTGCGAGAGGTCTTTGAGATATTTCCTGCATCCACCTTCGATGCCGCCGCCGTAGTGGACCGATCCAGCACGACCGCCAAAATGACGATCGCAAGTCCTGCCTGAAATGCTCGACCAACATCAAGGGATTCGAGTGCACGGATTACAACTTGGCCCAACCCCGGGGCGTCGATAAGGGCGGCGATGGTTACCATCGATAGAGCGGCCATAATTGTTTGGTTTATTCCAACTACAATCGTCCGCTTTGCCTGTGGTAATTGGACTTTTCGAAGGGCTTGAAGGCGGGTAGATCCCATGGAAACCGCTGCTTCAACGCTCGACCAAGGAACCTGCTTAATCGCAACCGACGTAATCCGAAGGGCCGGCGGCACCGCATAAATCAACGTGACTATAGTTGCCGAGGCTGGGCCAATGAGGAAGAAGAGTGTCACAGGCGTTAAGTAAACGAAAGTCGGCATCACCTGTGCGAAATCAAGAGCCGGAGTAATGAACTTCTCAAATTTGGGATTTAGCCCTGCATAAATCCCTAGCGGGATTCCGATCAAGAGTGAGAATGTGACGGCAGCCAGCGTCAACGCAAGAGTGTCCATTGACTCTTGCCACAATCCGAGCAGTCCAAGGCTGAGGAACCCCACTACAGAAAAGATCGCGATTCGCACATTGGAAATTGCATAAACGACGAAACCAATAATCGCAACTATGCCCAACCAGCCAATCTGGGGAATGGTTCTGATGTCTCCGGTCTGGCTAATCATGTTCTGTAAGAAAGTTACAAACCCATCAATGAAACTTCTAATGACATTGATAAATGAGGTAAACACTGGATTTGAATCTCGATTTGTGTCAATCCAGGCGCTCACATTATTAAGCCACGTTTGAAACGAAGTCAAACTCGAACGATCTAAGGGCAGAGTTGCCTTACCCCTTAGGAAGATTGCAAATGCAAGAAAGCCGAGGGTGAGCAAACCGAGGTAAACGCTCAATCTTGAGGCCTTTTTCGCAGGCAAAAAGGACTTGTCCTCGGTCGGCCGATTCAATAGTTGCGTGGACACTAGAGTTGCACTCCGGCGATTACTTCCAAAATATCTTCTGATGTAACAACGCCAATTAGCCGTCCTTCTTCCATCACTCGGACAGAGCAGCCTGCTTCCAAGACTTGCCGCGCAGCATCGCGCACCGAAATTGTCGGAGGAAGAATTGGACCCGATAGATCGTCGGCAATCTCTGGTGCTCGCGCTATCCAGCGCAACGTGAGCACATGTGACCTCGGAAAGTCACGAACGAAATTGGCAACGTAGTCATCCGCCGGCGAAGCAACGAGTTCCTCCGGCGTTCCGATCTGAACTATTGCTCCGTCTCTCATTATTGCGATCCGATCACCGAGTTTCACAGCCTCTGCAAGGTCGTGGGTAATAAAGACCAATGTTTTCCCGAGCTCATGATGAAGGCGGATGACTTCGGCCTGCATATCCCTTCGGATGAGCGGGTCTAGAGCGCTAAAAGGTTCGTCAAGGAAAAGGACCTTGGGATCGACAGCAAGTGCCCGCGCAAGCCCGACACGTTGTTGCATGCCGCCCGAGAGTTGGTCGGGATAGGCGTTGGCATATCCCTGCAACCCAACAAGGTCGATGACCTCGTTAGCGCGCGCGTGCCGTATCTCTTTCTTAACTCCATTGATTTCCAGACTGTAGGCAATGTTGTCAATCACTTTTCGATGAGGCAGAAGGCCAAAGTGCTGAAAGACCATCGAGAAACTTGAACGCCTCAATTCGCGCAGCCTCTTGGTGTCTACCTTGAGAATGTCCTCTCCCTCAAGTTCGAGTTCGCCTTGAGTGGGCTCGATTAATCGGGTCATACAACGAACCAAGGTCGATTTTCCAGAACCTGAAAGACCCATCACAACGAATACTTCGCCGGGAGCTACATCAAAGGAGACATCCCTCACCGCAATTGTGTTTCCGGTTTGAGCGCGCAATTCTGATCGACTCAGGTCGGCGGTTGGAGTGCCAATGATCTTGTCTGCATTGGGACCAAATATTTTCCAGAGATGGCGTACGGAAATCATCGGCGAACTGGAACTCATTCAGTCTCTCCTTGTTGTGCATCTTTGAACCATCCGGAGCGTGCAGGAGAAGTGTTCGTCCAAATATGTTTTATTTCAAGGTATTCGTGCAATCCGCTCGGTCCGAGTTCTCGGCCGATTCCAGAAGCCTTGAACCCTCCCCATTCGGCTTGAGCCTTGTACGGGCCAAAATCGTTGATCCAGATTGTTCCGTGGCGCAAAGCACCGGCAACCCTCTTGGCTTTTTCTGCGTCGCTTGTCCAGACAGCCCCTGCCAAGCCGTAGATCGTGTCATTTCCAAGAGAAATCGCTTCGGATTCGGAGTCAAAGACTTCCACCGTCAGGACAGGGCCGAAAGACTCGTCCTGAACGCATGACATCGATGTGGTGCAGCCATCCAAGACGGTGGGTTCGAAATACCAGCCTTGTGACAGAGACGGCGCAGTGCTTCGTTTTCCGCCGACAAGCAATTTTGCTCCCTCGGCCAATGCCTTCGCAACATATTCGCGGACTTTCTCAAGGTGTGCCTTGCTGATAAGTGGCCCAGTTTCGGCGCTCGGATCTTCAGGCCCGCCCATTGAGATGGCCCTCGCTCTCGCCACTATCTTCTCAACGACACGATCATGAATCGAACTCTCCACCAACAGGCGCGTCCCAGCAGAACAGACCTGCCCTGAATGAAGGAACACTGCCGTTACGGCGTTGTCTATTGCGGCATCAAGATCGGCGTCGGCGAAGATGATGTTCGGATTCTTTCCACCCAGCTCCAAAGCAACTTTCTTCACGGAATTGGAAGCCGCCGCCATTATTGCCTTGCCGGTCGCAAGCCCGCCGGTAAACGAAACTAAGTCGACCCGGGAATCACTCGTGAGCGGCGCGCCAACGACGGCCCCGGCGCCCAACACGAGGTTGGCAACACCCCGAGGAGTGCCCGCCTCATCGATGAGTTGCAACAGAGCAATTGCCGAAGAAGGAGTGAGTTCGCTCGGTTTGAGGATAAAAGAGCATCCCGCAACGAGGGCCGGGGCAACCTTCCATGATGCCTGAAGGAGCGGATAATTCCAGGGTCCAATGAGCGCACAGACCCCAACGGGTTCGCTGACTATCCGGCTGTCAATTCGATCGTCGCCGATGTGAACAACCCGGTCGTGCTCAGTAATGCCAAGGCCCGCGTAATACCTGAAGACGGAAATCACGTCGGCAATGTCGTAGCGCGCCTCAATGAGTCTTTTCCCTGTATCCCCGCTTTCAAGCAAAGCGACCTTCTCCGCGTCCCTTTCCAAGAGGTCTGCAATGCGCGCAACCAAGGCGCTTCTCTCAGCCCAACTCCATGAGGAGAAATTCGCGGAGTCAAAAGATGCCCTAGCGGCTGCGATCGCTTCGGAGGCATCATGGGCGCTGGCTTCCGAGACGAGAGCAATAAGTGCGCCATCATGCGGACTACGAATTTCGCGTGTGGAGTGATCGGAGGCACCCCTCCACTGTCCGTCAATGAATAGAGTTTTGACGGATTGAGCTGACACAACGTCTCCTAGGATCAACTGTCGAGTTGGCTTTTTCGTTGTGCAACGAAATCAGACAACTCCAATAATGTCGAGGGATCTATCTCCGGCATTACGTAATCTTCAAGTTTCTTCTTCCAGATCTCTTCGGCGCGATCGCGAGTATCACGCGACCCAAGTCGCGTCCATCGCTCGTAGTTATCGCTATTGGTGAGAAACGGTCTGTAGAAACAGTCACGGAATCGATCCATTGTGTGAGCTGCACCAAGGAAGTGACCGCCGTGGCCAACTTCAACGTGCGCATCAAAGGCAAGGGATGACTCGTTGAACTCAAGCGGAGTGAATTCGACCATAAGGGATTGAAGAATTTCCACGTCCAGAACGAACTTGTCGTAGGAGGAGACCAAGCCACCTTCCAGCCAACCTGCGGTGTGCATCACCCAGTTTGTGCCAGAAAGAAAGGTTGGCATCATGGTCATCATCGTCTGGTAGGCCGATTGCGCATCTACCGTCTGGGATGAGTTCAAACCTCCCCCTCCCCGGAACGGCAACTTGAAGTGACGCGCAATCTGGCCGGTGCAGAGAAGGCCGATTCCAGACTCCGGGGTTCCAAATTGCGGTGAACCCGACTGCATATCGATATTGGAGAGAAAAGAACCAAATACAACCGGTGCCCCAGGGCGGATCAACTGCACAAGAGCCAGTCCGGTCAACGCTTCGGCAATTTGCTGCGCAAGAGTCGCAGGGATCGTCACGGGGCTCATGGCGCCCATCAAGAGGAAGGGAGTAACAACCACAGGTTGACCTGCAAGAGCGTACTCGCGCAATGAATCAAGCATTCGATCATCCCAGCGAAGCGGAGAGTTGCAGTTGATGAGCGAGATCAGCGCCGGAGTCTGTTCAATTGCTGCCCGGCCCCCGTGAATGATCTCCGCGATACGAATGACATCTTTCGCGTTCTCGGCAGTGACAACGTTGCCCATAAAGAACTTGTCTGTAAGCGTCGCCGCTGCAAACGCCATGTCTAGATGACGCGAATCCAGCGACAGGTCATTGGGTTCGCAGACAACTCCGCCCACGCTATCTAAGGCATCAAAGGACTGTGCCAACTTGCAGAAATTCTCAAAATCCTTGAACGTTGCATCGCGTCTTACATTGCCCTCACGCACAAATGGCGGACCATAGACGCCACCAAAGACCATGGAGTTTCCGCCGATGTGAACGTTATTCTTTGGATTGCGTGCGCGAAGATTGAATTCACTTGGCACCTTGGCTACCTGCTGCAGAATCCAATCAGGATCAAACTTCACATTTTCATTCTCGACCGTCTGCCCAGCCTCGCGAAGTAGATCTACTGCCCATGGACTCATGAACTCCACACCAATTTCGGAAACTATTCGGCGCCATCCTGCATCAAGCACCGACATGGATTCTTCACCGAGGATGTCATATCGCGGCATTCGATTCTCAAACACTTACGCCTCCAACTAAAAAGTTCGCGCGGTGGGTTGACCTAGAACGGGAACGACAATACGCTATGAATGTGGAACAGGTGTTCCATAATATGGAACTATCTAAAGGCGCTTTTCTCATATGAGATGGAGGAGATAGTGGCCAAACCCGAGATCACCGGAACGCAGGCCATCGATCGGGCCAGCGCTCTCTTCATCCATGTCATTGAAGCGACAAATCCACCCCTGTTAAGCCAATTGGCACTCGCGCACGAGTTACCAAAGAGCACGACTTCACGACTTCTTGGAGCTCTCGAGAAACAAGGACTAATCCAACGCGATCGCTCCGGTGCCTATCTACCCGGAAACGTTCTTACTCGTTTTGCAAGGCAGCGAAATCACGAACTTGATCTGTCCATCAAGATGCGCCCCGTCCTTGAAGCATTGGCCGAAAAAACCGGAGAAACCACCAACCTTGCCATCGCCGGAAATGGCTACGTGGAGATGATCGACCAGATTGATGGCCGCTATCTTCTAGGGGCAACGAACTGGGTGGGTACAGAAGTCCCCTATCACTGCTCAGCACTCGGCAAAGTCATGCTCGCATACGGCACCGTGAAGATCCCGAACGGGCGGCTTGAAAAGAGAACTTCCCGCAGCATTACTACCCGCCCCGCGCTTTTGGTCGAACTCGAGCAAGTGCGTCGACATGGCTTTGCGACCATAAAGGATGAACTCGAAGAAGGACTCGTGGCAGTGGCCGCACCCGTTCGCGATCACGACGGAAACGTTATCGCCGCAATTTCGGTATCAGGGCCCACACCGCGTATTGCGGACAAGCAATTAGCGGCCATTGGCGAACTAATCATTTCCGAAATCTCGAATCAACAACAACACGATAAAAAGAAAGTGGGAGCGGCATGAACCACGACGAACTTATCAAGGCACTGTACGACGAGACGCTCATGGGGAATGCTCCCGCGGTACTCGCACTTACCAATGAGGCCATTGCTGCAGGCATGGGGCCAGACACAATTCTCTTCGACGCACTTATCCCCTCGCTCGAAGAAGTTGGTGCCCGATTCGAACGTGGCGATTTCTTCGTCCCCGAAATGCTCATCGCAGGAAAGGCGATGTCCGGCGCACTCGCTGTACTCCGTCCGCTTCTTGCTGAGACCGGAGCAGAATCCATCGGCACCTACGTCATGGGCACCGTCAAAGGCGACGTTCACGATATCGGCAAAAACCTCGTCAACATCATGCTTGAAGGTGCCGGATTCACCGTCATCGACCTAGGCGTGCAGACGCCTCCCGAGAAATTCATTGACGCGATTCGCGAGCACAAGCCAGACATCGTTGGGATGTCAGCGTTCCTCACCACCACCATGCCTATGTTCAAGGTCAACATCCATGAGATAACCAAGGCCGGCCTTCGCGAAGAAGTCATCATCATGGTTGGTGGAGCGCCGGTAACTCAGGAATACGCCGACGCGGTAGGCGCTGACGGCTACGCCGCGGATGCATCCACGGCCGTGCGTCTTGCAAAGGAACTCATCCAGAAACGTCGAAACCTCGTTCTGGCATAACCATCAAAATGACCCCAAAACTCCTCCCCTTGATTGAGCATGCAATCAAGAAACCAGTCTGGGACTGCCGTATGTGCGGCCAGTGCGTTCTGCACTCAACGGGTATGACGTGTCCGATGACATGCCCTAAGACGTTGCGCAACGGACCATGCGGAGGAGTTCGGGAGAACGGGAACTGTGAAGTAAACCCCGACATGCAATGCATTTGGGCAAAAGCCTTCCAACGGAAGGAATCATTGCCCTTGCCCAAGGTTTGGCGTGAGCACTTCAATGACTTACGTCCACCCGTTGACATGCAATTGAAGGGCACCTCGTCGTGGATCAACCTCTTGACCAAGCGAGACCAACAAGTGCCCAAGGGATGGAAAGCTGGCAATAACTCCAGTAAGGAACACTGATGTCACGTCTGCGCGCATTGTTAGAGGAATCTGACGAGAACGTATTCACGGCAGAGTTCCCAACAATTGATGGAGCCGGTATGGCGCGCGTCGTGTCCAACGTAGAGCGACTGGCCCCATGGTTTGACGCTGTGAATGCGACCGACAACCCGGCCGCTCATGCGCATGCGTCCAACACCGCAGTTGCAATTGCAGTGAAGAGTCATGGGCTCGAGCCGATCATGCAAATTGCCTGCCGTGACAAGAATCGCCTTGCGATTCAGGCCGACATGATCGGTGCTGCTCTTCACGGCATCGACAACATCTCTCTCATGACGGGCGATGACGTCACGGCCGGTGATGAACCGGAGACTAGACGGGTATTTGATCTAGATTCGTCGCAAGCGATTAGTGTTGCCCATTCGTTGAACAACGGCGTGTACCTGTCAGGCCGCTCGATCAAACCCCCGACAAACTTCTACATCGGTGCGGTCGAGAACGCTGCTGCGCCTCCCCTTGAATATCGAGTCCAGCGTGCACTGAAGAAGCATCGTGCTGGCGCTCGTTTTCTTCAGTTGCAGATCTGCTACCACGCGGATCGCCTTGAGGCTTTCTGCCGGGGAGTTGCAGATGCTGTCCCTGCTCTTCACCTGCTTCCCACGATCGTGCTGCTCAAAGGCGCGCGACAACTCAATTTCATGAACGACAAAGTTCCTGGAATAGATGTTCCACGGGTCATCATCGAGCGAGTTGAGAACAGTTCTGATCAGATGGAAGCGGCCTACCAGCTAGCACTTGAGCAGGCTCGGCACGCCCTGGCGCTGCCAAATGTCCGTGGACTTCACATCGCGGATTTCCGCCACGATGACACTCTTATTCGATTGATGAAAGACCTTGGTAGAACCGCCAAGCAAGCAATCCAAACAAGTCCAATAAACGCACGCTAGGAGCCCGGAATGCACACAGTATTGAAGTCAGCCACCAAGACGGTGACCATTGGGCACGACCAGCCTTTCTGCATTATTGGTGAGCGGATCAACCCCACTGGCCGTAAGCAATTCCAGATGCAACTACGCGAGAACGATCTCTCCCGCCTTGCAATCGATGTCGAACAGCAAGTCAGCGGAGGGGCCGATGTCCTCGATGTGAACATGGGTGTGCCTCTCACCGATGAACCAGCTCTTCTTGGTCGTGCGATCACGATGATCCAGTCGTTGACCGATCTCCCTATTTGCATTGACTCATCGATCATCGAAGCATTGCAGGTCGGACTTGAGACATATCAAGGCAAGGCGCTGGTCAACAGTGTCACCGGTGAGGATGACCGCATGGATCTGGTTCTTCCCCTCATCAAGAAACATGGTGCAGCCATCATTGCCTTGCCAAATGATGAAACCGGAATTCCCGCAACCGTGGCAGAGCGAATGACAATCACCGAGAAAATAGTCCGCAAGGTCGAGAAATATGGGATTCCACTTGAGGACCTGCTGATTGATCCGCTGGCAATGCCCGTAGGTGCTGATCCGGATTCGGTCAAGATCACCCTCGAGACAATCCATAGCATCCGTGAAAAATGGGGGCTCAACATGACCCTGGGTGCATCAAATGTCTCCTTTGGACTTCCCTACCGCCACGCGATCAACGCAGCATTCCTTCCGGCGGCCATGTCACATGGCCTCACAAGTGCAGTGATGGATGCCCGTACACCTATCATTGTCGAAGCGGTACGCGCTGCTGATCTGCTCTTAGGTCTTGACCAATGGGGAGCAAATTGGATCACCCGCTTCCGCTCGTTGGAAGCATCAAAGGCTGCATCGAACACTGGGGCTTAACATCGCAAAAAGAGAACTAGAGCCGTCCATACTGCCCGATCACGATGGCACAGGACGCGTCAAACTTGCCATTCGCTCTTTGGAAAAAGATGGATCCGTATCCAACGAGCGAACTATCACCGTTCCAACGGGTGTCAGTGCTTTCGACGCCGCATCCTGGAACGGGATCGCGATCGACTCCACCTGCGGGGGTTACGGAACATGCAAAAAATGCAAGATCAAGATAACCAAGGGCGACCTCGCTCCCTCTGCCCTTGATCACAGGGCTTTCACTGCCGGAGAGATCGCCCAAGGCTGGCGCCTGGCGTGCCTAGTTCGCACTGTCACCGACATCTCGATAGACGTACCTCCACTGACCACTCGTCCGAAAGCAGCGACCGTGGGCGTAGGAAGGCAGGTAATTCTGCGCCCTGCGGTCCAGAAAAGGTACGTGGAGTTGGGCGAGCCAACCTTGCAGGATCAGCGCACCGATATTCAAAGGCTCCTTGACGCAATCGACGACATCGAGGCGAGCGTCTCCCTTGCCTCCATCAGAACACTTCCTACAGTCTTGCGAGCATCGCATTTCAAGGTCACCGCAGTGTTTATCGACCAGGCTCTCATTGATGTTGAACCCGGAGACACAACGAGCATTCGCTATGGCATCGCCTACGACCTTGGCACCACGACAGTGGTTGCGACTCTTCTCGATCTCAATACAGGTGCTCCACTCGCGGTGAAGTCGATGCTCAACAAGCAGCAACCTTTCGGTGCCGACGTCATCACCCGCATCAGCGCAACCATGCTCGACCCCACTGCCCTAGCTCGTCTTCGCTCTCTCGCGCAAGCAACGTTGGCGGAACTTACGAACGAGGTATGCGACGAGGCTGGCATCAATCCCGCGTTCGTCTACGAAGTTGCCTTGGCGGGTAATGCAACTATGACACAACTCCTTCTTGGCATAGATCCCGAGCCATTGGGCGTTGCGCCCTTCATCATGGCAAGCGCGGCCTATCACGACGTCGATGCAAGCGAACTTGGTCTCTCCATTCATCCAGGCGCAAAGGCTGTGATTCTGCCGTCATTGGGTGCCTACGTTGGTGGCGACATCATCGCCGGAGCTCTGGCTTCGGGGATGGATCGGGACAAACGCCTCCGCCTCTTCATTGATGTGGGAACCAACTGCGAGATCATTCTGGGCAATGGAGAGAAAATCCTCGCCACTGCAGCCCCTGCTGGCCCTGCCTTCGAAGCCGCATCAATCAAGTGTGGCGTTCGCGCAGCATCAGGCGCCATTGAGACAGTGAAAATCGTTGACGGAGATTTCGTGATCGGGACGATTGAAGACGCGAAACCAATAGGAATTTGCGGGTCTGGATTGGTCGATGCATGCGCCTGCCTTGTACAAGTCGGTCTGCTTGATCATTCTGGAAGATTCGTCAAGGACGAGGTTGCCCGAGAAGTTGCCCCAATCCTTGCGCCAAGGCTCCTGGAACGAGAAGGAGAAAGGGTATTTGTGCTGACATGGGGTGGTGAAGTAGGCGACCTCAATGATTGCGTCTTCCTGACCCAACGCGATGTGCGCGAACTCCAGTTCGCCAAGGCGGCGATTGCCACGGGATGGGCGCTGCTCCTTGAAGAATTCGGGGTTGCAGAGGGCGAGATCCAGCAAGTTCTTCTTGCCGGGTCCTTCGGTTCCTATCTCTCTCCAGCTTCAGCGATAAAAATCGGCTTGGTACCAAAACTTTCTGTTCTCCGAATAATCTCGGCGGGCAATGTTGCTGGAGAAGGAGCGAAGATGACATTGCTATCTGCCCAAGAACGTCATGGCGCGACGGCTTTGCTTGATGAGATCGAATATGTAGAACTCTCAGATCGATCCGATTTCAACGACAAGTTCGTCGATCGCCTGGCCTTTCCGAAGTAGGACAAATGAGCATCGGAGTTGTGGCATGCGGCGCGATTGCAACGCACATTGCGTCAATCCAAGAAAGACACGGTCTTGATCTTTCTATTTACCCTCTTCCACCGCTTCTTCATAATTCTCCCGAAAAGATTGCCGGAGAGGTAGATCGCCTCCTCACTCGTATTGAGGGCGATCACGAGCGCTGCCTTGTTGCATATGCGGATTGCGGAACATACGGAGCCCTTGACGCAGTAATCGCCACCCATAATGTTTCACGTCTTGGCGGCAATCACTGCTATGACATCTTCGCCGGTGAAAGTGAAATCAAGACAATCATGGAGACGACCCCCGGCACCTATTTCCTAACCGACTTCCTAGCAAGATCGTTTCATCGTAGCGTCATCGTCGAACTGGGACTTGATAAGCGCCCTGAACTTCGAGATGACTACTTCAAGAATTACGAGCAAGTCATGTGGCTGGCGCAGAATCCAACCGCAGAACTCGAGCAACTAGCTCGCGATGCCGCCTCACTCATCGGCCTGCCTTTAGAGATTCGCGTCGTGGGTGAAGATGGACTTACACGAGAGATACTCAGCTTGGTACGTGGTTGAGTTCCAAATCCATGGCCCGAAGCACGATAGGCGAAAGTTTGCTGCGATCGACCTCGTTCATTAAGCGCTCGATCATATAAGGCGTCCAGAACTGTTCGATGTGGTGTGCGACCGCATGTTCCGGCGCGGTGTTCGCGGGAACGTTCGCAGCAATCTGATTTGCCATTCTGACGATTGACTCGAGCTCAACATCGCCCATTGATGGATGCTCCCGCAATGCTTCGGGGCCCTTCAAGCTCGGTGCGATGTCGACCGCCGTCACCTTGTACTCGGGACAGTTGGTTGCCCAGTCCGAATAATCGGTAGTGATCACATTTGCGCCACTTTCAGGAAAGTGGAAAGTCGTGTACACGACGCCCGCAGGTACCTCGTCGGTGATGCGCGCCTTCATGATGGTCTCGCCTACTCGACTCGACAAGCGAACCCACGAACCGTCTTCTATTCCTCGAAGTTCGGCGTCAGATTCGTGAATATCAAGGATGTCCTCGGAATGCCATACGACGTTTGGCGTTCTGCGTGTCTGAGCGCCGACGTTGTACTGACTCAAAATGCGCCCCGTAGTGAGAAGCAGCGGGAACTTGCGAGTCGCCTTCTCATCCGTCGGCACGTATGGCGTCACCATGAATCGTCCTTCGCCCCTGACAAAACGGTCAATGTGCATCACTGGCGTGCCCTCAGGATGCTCGGCGTTGCATGGCCATTGGATGCTTCCTAATTCGTCCAATTTCGCAAATGAGACCCCGCTAAATGTTGGCGTTGTCGCCGCAATCTCATCCATGATCTGCGCCGCATTGTCATAATCCATCTCATATCCCAAGGCGGTCGCGAGATCACACGTGACCTCCCATTCCGACTTGCCTGTCTTAGAGGCCATAACAGGGCGGACACGGTTGATCCGTCGCTCGGCATTGGTGAAGGTTCCATCCTTTTCAAGGAAAGACGTGCCGGGCAAGAAGACGTGGGCGAACTTCGAGGTCTCGTTGAGGAACAAATCTTGAACGATGACGAGTTCCATGGAGCGCAACGCGGCATGAACGTGTGAGATGTTGGGATCAGATTGAGCAATGTCTTCGCCTTGAATGTAGAGACCTTTGAAATCCCCCGATATTGCCGAGTCAAACATATTTGGGATTCGCATGCCTGGTTTGGCACTGATGACGGTCTTCCACTGGATTTCGAAAATCTCACGGGTCTTCGGATTGGAAATGTGACGATACCCAGGCAACTCATGAGGGAATGAACCCATATCGCACGAGCCCTGGACATTGTTCTGTCCGCGGAGCGGATTTACCCCGACACCCTGCCGACCGATGTTTCCGGTGGCCATTGCCAAGTTGGCGATACCCATGACCATGGTCGAGCCCTGGCTATGTTCAGTAACGCCCAGACCGTAATAAATCGCTGCGTTTGGAACGCTGGCGTAAAGACGGGCCGCCTTTCGCACTTCCTCCGCGGGTACGCGAGTCGATGCCTCGAGTGCTTCGGGACTGTTCTCTGGAAGGCGGATGAACTCCTCCCACCGTGCAAAGGATTCAAGGTCGCAACGCTCGTTCACGAAGGCGCGGTCTATGAGACCCTCTTCCGCAATGACATGGGCCATCGCATTGATAATCGCCACATTGGTACCTGGTAGTAACTGGAGATGGTGAGATGCCTCGATGTGGGGCGTACGAACCAATTCAATCTGTCGAGGATCCACAACAATGAGCTTGGTGCCCTTACGCAAGGCCTGCTTCAAGCGTGCCGCAAAGACCGGGTGGGCGGCGGTCGGATTGGCCCCGATGAGCAGAACGACATCGGCATGCTCGACGGATTCGAAATCTTGTGTACCAGCCGATGTGCCAAATGTCTGACTAAGACCGTAGCCAGTAGGTGAGTGGCATACGCGTGCGCATGTGTCCACGTTGTTGTTGCCGAACGCTGCACGGACCATCTTCTGCACCACAAATACCTCTTCGTTGGTGCATCGAGATGACGTGATTCCACCGATGCTCTCGAGCCCGTGCTCAGCTTGCAGCGCTTTCAGTTTTGTCGCCGCGTAATCGATCGCGTGTTCCCAACTCACCGTCCGCCAAGGGTCCGTGATGTTCTCGCGGATCATCGGCGATGTGATTCGATCCTCATGTGTTGCATAGCCCCACGCGAAGCGGCCCTTCACGCATGAATGGCCCTCGTTTGCCCCGCCATCTTTGTAGGGAACCATGCGTACGAGTTCGTCCCCGCGCATTTCGGCCTTGAAAGAACAGCCCACGCCGCAGTAGGCGCAAGTAGTAATGACCGAACGCGTGGGCGTGCCGATCGTGTACAAAGTTTTCTCTGTCAGGGCGCCAGTTGGACATGCCTGAACGCAGGCCCCACAGGAAACACACTCGCTCTCGATGAATGAGGTGCCAGAGGATGACACACGAGCCTCGAAGCCGCGATTCTCGATGGTGAGCGCGAATGTCCCCTGCACTTCATCGCAGGCCCGCACACAACGGTTGCATACGATGCACTCGGTGGAATCGAACGTGAAATACGGGTTCGATTCATCCTTTGGAAGATCCAAGTGGGTACGACCTGAATATCGAACTTCTTTCAATCCGACGCGCTTTGCCATCCCGTGCATTTCGCACTCATCGCCAGCGGCACAGACCTCGGGATGATCTGACATATAAAGTTCCATGACTCCTTGGCGAATTCGATCAAGGCGTTCGCTGTTAGTCGATATCTTCATTCCATCTGCGACAGGTGTTGTACAAGAGGATGGTGTGCCATTCCGACCGTCGATTTCAACGACGCAGAGGCGACACGAACCAAATGCTTTTAGACGATCGCTCGCGCAGAGTTTTGGAATCGAGATACCCGCAAGGGAGGAGGCACGCATGATTGATGTATCGGAAGGAATGGATACTGCAACGCCGTCAATTTCTACCTGAACGAGTTCTTGGCTCTTGCCCGCAGGCGTGCCGTAATCGGGTTCAATTAATAGAGTCATCGCTTCTCGCTCTCCGGTCGAAGTCCTCACTAAAATGTAGCATCGCGCTGCGAACAGGCAAGGGCGTCAGACCGCCCATCGCACATAATGATCCGTCGGTCATCACCTCGCAGAGGTCCAAAAGAAGCTTCTTATTGCCTTCCACATCTTGACCGCTGATGATCTTCTCGATCGTCTCCGCTCCGCGCACCGAACCTACTCGGCAAGGGGTGCACTTGCCACACGATTCAATTGCGCAGAACTCCATCGCAAACTTTGCCTGCTGGGCTAGGTCCACGCTCTCATCAAAGACGACTACCCCGCCATGACCCAGCATTCCGCCAGCAGCCAAGAGTGACTCATAGTCCATCGAGATCCCCATGGAGGCAACCGGCAAGTACGCACCGAGGGGTCCGCCGATCTGAACAGCGCGCACGGCTCGCCCGCTTAAAGTCCCTGCTCCAAAATCATTCACCAACGTATCGAGGGAGATACCGAAAGCAGTCTCGACAATTCCACCGCGGGCAATGTTGCCTGCGAGTTGGAATACCTGCGTTCCAACCGAACGACCGACACCTCTGCCCTGATATGTCGCTGCGCCATCTGCGAGCACGGCAGGCACTGTGGCAAGAGTCAGAACATTGTTGATGACAGTGGGTTTGCCGAACAAACCGTTGATCGCTGGGAGCGGCGGCTTCGAGCGAACTACCCCGCGCTTGCCTTCGATGCTCTCAAGCATCGCAGTTTCCTCACCACACACGTACGAGCCGCCACCAATGCGCGTGCGAACATCGAACTCGATCCCGCTACCAAGCACGTCTTTACCCAACCAACCGAATTCTCTGGCAGCCTCAATAGCACGGTTAAGCGTTTCGAACGCAGTTGGATATTCAGATCGCACGTAAATGACACCCTCGGTTGCACCTACTGCAATCGCGGCAATGGTCATTCCTTCAAGAAGGGTGAATGGATCTCCCTCCATCAGCATGCGATCTGCAAAAGTCCCAGAATCCCCTTCGTCTGCGTTGCAGCAGATGTACTTACGATCAGACTCAGTCGCCATCACCGTGCGCCATTTGATTCCTGCGGGAAAACCAGCACCGCCGCGACCGCGAAGGCCGGATTGTGTCACTTCGGTAACGATCTCCTCCTGCTCTATGGCAATGGCCCTTCGTAGGCCAACCAAACCACCGTGCTCTTGGAAATCGCCAATGGAGAGTGGATCGACAATGCCCACTCGCGCAAATGTCACGCGATCCTGCCTGGCTAACCAGGGGATGTCATCGGTCTTGCCCAACGCAAGAGGATGATCGCCTCCGAGATGGAAGCCCTCATCGAATAAGGAATCCACGTCCGCGGGTGACACCGGCCCGTAGGCGACACGCCCTTCAGATGTCACAACCTCTACAAGAGGTTCCAGCCAGAGTGCTCCACGCGAACCATTGCGAACGATTGACACGCTGATCCCGCGTTTTGCGGACTCGGCTTCAATTGCCATTGCGACTAGGTCCGCGCCGATCGAGCGGGCGGCAGAGTCTTTTGGAACGTAGATCGTTGTTGTCATGAATTCACTCGCGCATTCGCCGCATTTTTCAGACCTTGAGCACTTGCCCGACCTACGAGTTCGCCATTGACCATGGCCGATGGTCCAAGGGCGCAATTGCCTAAGCAGTAGACGGACTTCAACTCAACGTCATCGCCTGGTTGGTCCATGCGTGCGTTGAAGCTCTTCTCAACTTCCTCGACTAGATCTCTTGATCCGACCGCCTGACATGCTTCTGCGACGCAGATTCGAAGTGTTGTCGTCGCAGGTGCACTCATGCGGAGGTCGTGGTAGTACGTCAGTACGCCGTGAACATCGGCTCGGGAGACATTGCATGCCCTTGCAACAAGTTCAACATCTTCATCACGGACGAATCCGAATTCATCCTGCAGCGCCTGAAGCGAGATCAAAATGGGCCCTGGTTTGTCGCACGTCGTTGCCAAGACGGCGGATGCCGCACCAACAGACCAAGGGGAATATGTCATTAGAACAACCCCACCACTTTCCCATCTACATAGTCAATGCGCTCACTGGATGGCACTTTAGGCAGGCCTGGCATTGTCATGATCTCTCCGCACACCATAACAATGAACTCCGCGCCTGCCGACAATCGAACCTCACGAATATTGATGGAGTGCCCGGTCGGCGCACCACGTAGAGCAGCATCCGTTGAGAAGGAGTACTGCGTTTTTGCAACACAAATCGGGAACTCCCCGTACCCGCTTTCTTGCAGTTCCTTGATCTTAGCTCGGACCTTCGAATCCGCCGTGACCTCATGGGCTCCATAGATGCGCTTGGCAACCGCGTTAACCTTGTCCCAAAGAGGCGCTTCATCTGGATAGACAAATGTAACCGTGCTCGGCATCTCGCACAGTTCGACGACGGCTTGTGCCAGATCGGTTGCACCCTTGCCACCATCTGCCCAATGGGTCGCAAGGACAATGCGCACACCTAATCCTTCGACCCTCTTGCGAAGCAACGCGACCTCAGCCTCAGTATCACTAGTGAAATGGTTGATAGACACAACTACAGGCATTCCGTATACGTCGCGGATGTTAGAAACGTGCTTTTCAAGATTGACGATCCCGGCCTCCAAGGCGCCGAGGTTCTCCTCGGTGATCGTCTTGAGGTCGGCTCCCCCGTGGTACTTAAGGGCACGAATCGTGGCAACAAGGACGCAGGCTGATGGACGAAGACCCGATTTGCGACACTTGATATCAATGAACTTCTCCGCGCCAAGATCGGCGCCGAATCCTGCTTCTGTGACAACGTAGTCTGCGAGTTTCATCGCAGAGGTTGTGGCGACGACAGAGTTGCATCCATGGGCGATGTTTGCAAAAGGGCCGCCGTGGACAAACGCAGGTGTGTTCTCAAGGGTCTGGACCAAGTTGGGCTGGAAAGCATCCTTTAATATGACCGTCATCGCGCCTTGTGCGTTGAGATCACTCGCGAGAACTGGCTTCTTATCCTTTGTGTACGCAACCACAATCTTGCCGATACGGGTCTTGAGATCCTCGATCGTGGTCGCCAAACAGAAGATCGCCATAATCTCTGAGGCAACGACGATATCGAATCCGTCTTCACGAGGAAAACCGTTGCCGACTCCTCCGAGAGAGACAACAATGTCGCGAAGGGCGCGGTCGTTCATATCGACAACGCGCTTCCACGTCACACGACGCACATCAATATTCAACGTATTTCCATGGTGAATATGGTTGTCCAAA
This sequence comes from uncultured Bifidobacterium sp., assembly GCA_964387855.1. GTDB lineage: Bacteria > Actinomycetota > Actinomycetes > Nanopelagicales > Nanopelagicaceae > QYPT01. The sequence goes on along the minus strand of CAYLYA010000009.1, from coordinate 20,491 downwards.
AGTGCGGCGAGAAGGTTGTTTGCAAGGGCAATCGCACCGAAATCGCCCGTGAAGTGAAGATTTATATCCTCCATCGGCACGACCTGCGCATAGCCGCCTCCAGCGGCGCCGCCCTTCATCCCAAAGACCGGGCCAAGAGAAGGTTCGCGAAGACATATCATCGCATCCTTACCGATGACGCGAAGAGCATCACCCAGTCCCACTGTCGTGGTTGTCTTGCCTTCGCCAGCTGGTGTCGGACTGATTGCAGTCACAAGAATAAGTTTGCTGCTGTCTCGCATGGGCAGGGAATCCAGATATTTGAGGCTGACCTTCGCTTTATAGTGGCCATAGGGTTCGAGATTTGATGGATCAATCCCTAGTACGGCTCCGATTTCATTGATTGGCTTCATCGTTGCCGCTTGTGCGATTTCAATATCTGACACTTTTTAGCCCTTCATTTCTCTGATTGCTGAGGTGAGTGCGGGAATTACTTTGTGAAGGTCGCCGATGATCGCGTAATCTGCATAAGCCATAATCGGTGCTTCTGGATCTGTATTGATGACCACGATTGTCTTGCTGTTCTTGCATCCTGCAATATGTTGCATCGCTCCACTGATTCCAGCTGCAATGTAGAGATCAGGTGCAACTTTCGTTCCGGTCTGTCCGACTTGCTCGGCATGTGGGCGCCAACCTGCACTTGTGACTACGCGCGAGCACCCGACTGCTCCACCAAGCAAGCCTGCAAGTTCCTCAAGTTGGGCGAAACCGTCGGGTCCGCCAACTCCGCGACCCCCGGAAACAATCACTTTCGCATCGGCAAGAGTGACACCGCCCTTTGAGGATTCTCCACCGCGACTCAAAACGCGCACCAACAAATCTGAAGACTCAAGTTTCGGTTCAAACTCCTCAATCCGAGCAGCCGATCCCCCGGCAATCGCCTCTGCTTCAACAGAGAACGCGAGAACCGTCGCAATCAAAAGATCTGAATGCACGTAGGCCTCTTCTAACAAGTTAGCCGCCCACCTCGCGCGTGTAACCGAATGAGGTGCGCCTTCCGACTTGCTCAGAGAAATAACGCTGCATTCGGCCGCCATTGGCAGATCCAAGATCGTTGCCAGGTGCGCCAATTGTTCATTGCCCCGAGGACTGCCAGCAGCCAGTACTGCTTCTGGCTTCAACTTTTCTACCAACTCTGCAAGTGCTCTCCCGCTTGCTGCGGGCGTGTAATCAGTTAGACCAGCATGCTTGGCCACGTGGAGAACCGAGGCTCCGTGCTCGCCAACAACTCCGGCCAACGAGGCACCTGCCTCACCAATGACAACGGCTTGAACGTCGCTGCCAAGTTTCCGAGCGGCAGTAATTGCACGCAACGAGAGCGGATCGAGTTCGCCCAAATCGTGATCGACCAATACCAAGATCATGCGAGTATTCCAATCGTCTTGAGAACTTCGACTAACGCCGGCACCGCCTCGGGACCATTCCCAAGCACTTGTGCGCCCGCCGTATTCGAGGGAGCCACGCTGAGGGATACCTTTTCCAATTTGGGCACACGTGGAGTGGGCTTCTTGTGATCAATCGGCTTCTTGCGTGCTTGAATGCGCCCAGGCACCGAAGGGTAACGGGGAATATTCAATCCATCGCGAACCGTGATCACGGCGGGAAGCGGGACCTCATAGAGTTCGCGGGTCGTACCCACAACCCTCTCGCAGTGCGCAATTCCATTTTCGATCTTCATGCTCTTCACGTTGGTCACAATGGGACGACCAAGTGCATGTGCAACGCGAATGTGGATCTGGTAACCGGCGCTGTCTGCTGACTCTGCGCCGAAGATCAAAAGATCGAAATCTGTTTCCTCAGTTTTGATGGCCTCCACTAACGCAGCAGCCGTGGCCTGAGGATCCCAATCTTCACCTTCGGTCTCAAGGAGAATTCCTCGAGTTGCCCCAATGGCTAACTGCGAACGCAATTGTTCCTCAGCATCTGTTGGCCCGAGCGTGAGAAGGGTGAGAGATCCGCCCATCTGCTCAACCAACTGGACGCCGGCTTCAACCGCGTTCTCTTCATGGGGGCTAATGCCAAAACCAAGATGCTTGGTGTCGATATCACGCGAGTCTGGCGTCAGCACAAACGTGCTCCCAGCCAACACGACTCGTTTCAGGCAGACGAGTACATCCATTACGACAAAATCCTCTCGTTTGCAGGATCGAACAACGGTGCAGCACCGACTCCAGCGACAGTCACCGGATATTGCTCTCCGAGATATTCGACTAGGAATTTGGCGCTTATAACGGCCTTATCTGTTGGCAAATACGTCATGAGAACATGCTTGCCGATTGATGGCGCTGATCCCGCGCTAGTGACATACGAGCGACGTCCGTGAGCATCGACGATTGGCGAACCATCAAGATTCAGAATTGGTTCGCGTCCCAACATGTATCTCTTCTCCCCCGTAGACGACGTGTGATCGTCAACAGTGAGGGAGCAAAGAGTCGCAACAGGTGCCACTTCACGATGAGCGAGGTGGGCAGTCTTTCCAATGAAGTCTTGCTCCTTGAGTTTGGGAGTTTGCATTCCTGCTTCCACGACGTTGTACTCAGTTTCGAGCTCTGCGCCGTATGCACGGTAACTCTTCTCCAAACGTCCCGTCGTGCCATATACGCCAATACCTACCGGAATCATTGAATGCGCCTTGCCGGCCTCCCAGATCAGATCCCACAGTTTTCCACCCTGCTCAATCGGGATGTAGAGCTCCCATCCAAGTTCACCGACATACGAAATCCTCGAAGCAAGAACGCGCAATGGCCCCATCTCGATCACACGACACGTGCTGAATTTGAATCCTATATTCGAAAGGTCATCTGATGTAATCGAGGAGAGAATGTCGCGTGCATTTGGCCCCCATACTCCGATGGTGGTGAAGGCAGAGGTCTGATCGAAGATCTGCGCTGAGCCATCACTTGGCAACTGATCGGAGAACCACTTCTTATCGGCCATGCCGTGAGCACCGCCCGTTACAACACGGAAGTGATTCTCTCCGAGGCGCATAATCGTGAGGTCGGATTTGAAGCCACCGTTTGCTGCAAGGACCGGCGTGTACACAACCCGTCCAATTGCTACGTCCATCTGACGAACTGCCACCTTCTGAACCACAGACAACGCAGAAGGTCCCGTCACATCAAAGATCGCGAATGCACTCAGGTCCACGACGCCTGCGGTTTCGCGCATCTGCAAATGCTCGGCATTGATGATGGGCGACCACCAGCGTGCCTCCCATTCCGAAGTCCGAGGCATGACGCGATCGCCGAATTTCTCGAGCAAGCCGGCATTGGATGAATACCAGAAGGGACGCTCCCAACCTACGGTCTCGAAGAATTCAGCTCCAAGCGCCTTCTCTTGTGCGTAGAAGGGCGATAGACGAACGTTGCGATTGCTCTCCCATTGCTCTGATGGATGAACAATTCCATAGGTCTTGTTGAAGCCTTCGGCAGTACGCGCCTTGACGTGATAGGTCGTCTTCTGGTGCTCGTGGAATCTAGCAATATCCGATGAGTGGAGGTCGATCTCGGATTGTCCGAGCACCATCCACTCTGCAACGCTCTTTCCTGTTCCTGGACCCTCCTTGACCCAGACAGCAGATGCAGTCCAAAGTCCCTTCACCTCTGGGGTCTCGCCGAGGATCGGCATGCCATCTGGCGTAAGAGACAAAATTCCGTTAATTGCGTATTTCTCACGAACATTCTCATCGCCGATGATCGAAGGCATCAGTTCAAGGGAGTGCTCATCCTGCAAATCGAAGTCATCTTGCGTGAATGGAAATTCAGTTGGCGACAGTGCCGCAGTCGCATTGGAGGGGATGTCCTCTGGCGTATAGAGAATTGGACGGTGGGCGTATGAGCCAACCTCAAGGCCCGTACCGTGCTGGCGTTCATACATGTTGGTGTCCATGTCGCGGATGATCGGCCACTCAATATCGCCGCGGGAGTCGGCGAAGAATGGGACCGGTCCAATGTCCTTCATCTGATGCACGGCGGGAGTGAGCGGAATGGAAGCGCCTGCCATCTTTGCAAGACGTGGGCTCCAGCAGCCGGTTGCTATGACCACATACTCAGCCTCAATGTCGCCTTGATCTGTGCGGACACGTCGAATGCGTCCGTCTTCAACATCCATACCGAGGACTTCGATGTTCGCAAATGTCTGCAGTGCGCCCATCTCTACCGCCTTCTCACGCATCAGTGTGCCTGCGCGAAGAGAGTCGACTACACCGACGCCCGGGGTATAGAAGCCGCCGAGAATCACCGTCTCATCAATGTACGGAACAAGTTCCTTCACCTCTGCAGGAGTGAGGATCCGTGAACCTTCGATCCCCCAAGATTTTCCAGATGAGATACGCCTTTGCAGCTCCTGCATTCGCTCTGGAGTGCGAGCGACTTCGATACCACCACTTTCAGTAAAAGTTCCGAGCTCCTTGTACTGACGAACGCTGTCAGCTGTTATCGCCGTCATTTCTTTTGAGTGATCGACCGGAAAGATAAAATTTGATGCATGACCCGTGGATCCTCCGGGGTTAGGCAAAGGTCCTTTATCAATCTGCACGAGATCTCGCCAGCCCAGTCGAGCAAGATGATAGGCAATGCTATTTCCGACGATTCCAGCACCGATGACAACTGCCTTGGCCTTACTTGGAACTGTACTCATGGCTCGATCCTTTTCTTGTTATGGCATGCGTATTGTTAGAGATTTTTTCTGATACTTCCTTCGAAACCCTCGACGTGATCTTGCATCGCTCTTTCGGCTGCCTTTGCATCGTTGTCACGAATAGCGATAAGCAACGCGCGATGTTCGATTACCGCCTCTGAAAGATCTTCAACCCGATCAAGAGCTAGAAACCAAATTCGCAACGCGTGTCCGTAGTACTGCTCGAGGGTGGACTCCAAGAATGAATTGTGCGTGCACTGATAAATGTGACGGTGAATTCGTTGATCAAGTTGAATCAACTTGGTCATGTTCGGGTCGCCCTTGATGGCATCAATTTCGGCAATGAGGGCAACTGTCGTTTCGCGATCCTCCGGTGTCGATCGTTGCGCAGCAAGACTTGCCGCCTTTATCTCCAGAACGGCGCGCACCTCAGATATCGATGAGAGGTTCTGAACATCAACACTTGCCACAAACATTCCGCGGCGTGGGTAGACGTCGACCAGTTTTTCACTTGCCAGAGACCGCAACGCTTCACGTATAGGGGTTCGCCCAAAGCCCAATGTGGCCATGAGTTCGCCCTCGTTGATCAACGAACCAGGCTCGAGTTCCAAAGAGACAATCATCGAACGAATCCGGCTGTAGGCCTCATCTGATTGGGAAAGGTTGCTCTTGCTTGCCCGTGCAGGAAGGGCGGCCAGAATCATGGAATTGATGATATATCAGTGTCAGGCAGATAGATACATAAGACTTAACTAAATTTATACCTCTTTTTCGGCCTTCCAAGCGGCATCAAGGGTCTGGGCGAAGGCTTCCAGCGGCTGGGCCCCGGAGATTCCGAACTTCATGTCGAAAACGAAAAACGGCACACCGTTGGCTCCAAGGGATTGGGCCATCCGTGCGTCGGCCTCCACTTGATCCCGGTACTTTTCAGAAACAAGCACCCCACGTGCACGTTCGTGATCGATCCCAACTTCATCAGTTACTGCGAGCAAATCCTCATGCGAGAAGAGTGGGCGACCCTCCTCGAAGTAGCCCCGATACATGGTCTCCAGCAACTCATCCTGTTTTCCAATTTCATCGGCCATCAAGAGGAGCCTGTGGGCATCTGCGGTATTTCCAGAAAGGGTCTCATCGAGTTTGTAGCACAAACCCTCGCCGTCGGCGATCGCGCATACGTTGACCTGCATTTGGGCGATCTGCGACTCGGGTGCTCCGTATTTGCGCGCAAGAAACTGGCTCGTGGGGACAACTTCAGTGATATCAGGTTGCAACTGAAAGGCTCGATGTCGCACAACCACTTCATCTCGATGGGCGAAGTCAGCAAGAGCCCTTTGAAGCCGACGTCTGCCGATGAAACACCACGGACATACGACATCGGACCAGACATCAATGATCATCGCCATTTCCCACTTTTTCCGTGCCTTCGTTTCCTCCAATGATAGATGGTTCGTTTAGGCTACCTCCCATGGCTTTTCAGCGCGGTGCTCCGAACGAGAAAGGCTGGCGTGATCTCGAAGAGGTGCCAGACCCGCCCCACTTGGGAGAATCCTTTCCGCGCGAATTCGAGCCCCTTCTTGTCATGCATCACCTATCCGACTTACACGTGTGCGATGCACAATCGCCGATTCGACCCGAATTTCTTGATCGCTGGGCAGATCCGGATAGCCCAATACGTGAGCAAGTGGGAACTATCGGCACATACCGCCCGCATTCAATGCTCTCCCCGCATGTCGTGGAAGCCATGGTCCAATCACTCAATCAAATCAAGGTAGGCCCACTGTCTGGCCATCCAATCGATGCAGCTATCGTCTCCGGTGATACAACGGATAACGCACAACTCAACGAGGTCAATTGGTACCTTGCGCTACTTGATGGACTTGCAATTCGTCCGGACTCTGGAACATTCGAGAAGTACGAAGGCGTCATTGACGATGGAGCCGATCACTACGACGTTAAGTACTGGCATCCACACGGGACGCCTTCGGGCAAAGTCGATGATGACGCGCGAACGAAATATGGCTTCCCCGTTGTTCCCGGACTATTGGATTCATGTAGAGCCCCTTTCATTGCGACAGGTTTGGACGTTCCATGGTTTGCTGTTCATGGCAATCACGATGCTCTCTTGCAAGGCACCGTCACGCCGAACGAAGCAATCAGCATCGAGATGATGGGAAGCAAGCGCTACGAATCACTTCCTTCCTCGATGACCTTGGAAGCAACGCTGGGGGCATTCAACGAAACTGGCCCCGCCGATTACCCAGCCTCGAGTGATGCATCCTTCGTCGAAGTGACGGCGGATGTCGAACGCCGTGCACTTGAGCGCGGCCAATTCGCTTCCCTCCACCTTGAATCACCTGGATCGCCAAAAGGTCACGGGTTCACCGAGAAGAACGTCACCGAAAGAACAATGTATTACTCAACCGAAATCGGAAGAGTGAAACTGATCATCATCGATAGTGTCAACCAGTTCGGTGGTTGGCAGGGCTCATTAGATGAGGTTCAATTCGAATGGCTTGAATCAGAGATTGCCAACTCCACAAAGCCTGTCGTTCTGTCTTCGCACCACCCTTTGATGCTGATGTTCAATGACTATGCACCCATTGGGCGAAGGGTGTGCAGAGAAGAAATCGGAGACATGCTTCTAAAATATCCACAAGTGATTCTCTGGCTTGCCGGTCATGAACACCGACACCACGTCGAGTGGATTGGCCCAGTAGAAGGCGAAGTGGGCTTCTGGTTAGTCGAGACTGCTTCGCACATCGACTGGCCGCAGCAGAGCAGAACCGTTGAAATTGTCAAAGATAAAGAAAACGTTATATATGTAGGGCTTACTGTTGTTGATCATTGCGGCGACCTGGAATACCGGACGGCGCAAACGCCCTTAGAGATTGCAGGGCTATCACGGGTCATCAGCGGAAATGTCTGGCAGAAACGTGAAGAGCTGGGAGCCAAACATGACTTCTCATGGGCCGAAGGTGTTCCTGGTGCAAAAAACGTTGTCCTGCGCATGCAAAAAAAGTTATTTTGAATCGCCAGAAGTTCGCTAATTATTTGCCAATAATTTCCAATTTTGCCTAGACGAACTCATGTCCGAGCAGTAGGTTTATCCGCACTTAGCCTGGCTTTTGACCGTTTGGAAGCGGGACAAGGCGCACAAAACATACCGGTCTTTGGCCAAGTATGGATCTGTGTCGGCACAGAATGCCTCTCGCTTGCCGTCAACACGTGTACTGCAAGAGGGTGGATCTATCAAAACCACATATCAATTAGGAGGAATATAGTGACGTTCTCGAAGTTCACTAGGGGATCGGTCGTTGCGGCACTTGCTGTAACACTCACGCTCCCTGCGCTGAGTATTAATTCAGCATCAGGTGCGACGAATTTCAATACCATTAAAAATGCTGCTGCCGCAGGCGGCATGAACAAACTTATTGCTGCCTGCCAAAAGGAAGGCCAGCTAAACGTCATCGCGTTGCCTCACTACTGGGCTAACTGGGGCGACATGATTGACGGATTCAAGAAGGCATACGGCGTCAAGATCGATGAAGCAAACCCAGAAGGTTCTTCACAGGAAGAAGTCGATGCTGCGAACACCAACAAGGGAACCAGCCGTTCACCTGACGTATTCGACGTCAGCGTCGCTATCGCAGCAAAGTACGCTGGAACGGGTACTTTCGCTCCGTACAAAGTTGCGAAATGGTCCTATTTGGATGGCTCTGCTGCCGCCTCACCAACTGGCGAATTCACCCCTGACTACACCGGAACCATGACAATCGGATACGACGGATCACTTGGCACCATCACAAAGCTCGATGATCTGCTACTTCCTAAGTTCAAGGGCAAGATTGCTTTGAACGGTGATCCACTCGGATCCGGTACCGGTCTCAACGGTCTTTTCATGATCAATAAGGCACTCGGTGGAACATTTGATGATGTCTCAAAGGGCGTAGCATTCTTCAAGAAGTTGAAGGACGCCGGAAACTTCATCAATGTAAACCCAACCGAGGCAACCATTGCATCTGGTCAAACTCCGGTTGTTATTGATAATGGTTACATTCAGGCTGGCGTTCAGAAGCAAATGGCAGCTGCCGGAAAAAGCTGGAAGATGTACACACCGGCACTCGTGGGTTCCACCTACAACATGGCGGTCTCTGCTTGGGCTCCACACCCTGCCTGTGCTCGTCTATGGATGGAGTACTCACTCGGTGAAATTGGCGCAAAGGTATTCGCAACCGGCGGTGCAACCCCAACTCTATGGGTATGGCTGGTGAAAACTGGTCGTGCGCCTGCCGAGGGAATTGCAGCCATCGGCAAGAGCAAGGTCGGTGCTTCCAAGGCAACAGCCGATCAGGCCAATGCGGCACGCCTATATCTAAAAACTGCCTGGCCAGCTGCGGTTGGTGTCTAAGGAGATATAGTCTCCAAATGACTCAGGTCAACGATCCGAGAGCCGGTGCTGCCACAAGCAGAGCCGGCTCTCGGCGTTGGCGTGGCAAGGCTGCCTATCTCGGCGTACTCCCGTTTGTGATTTTCTCTGGATTATTTCTCCTGTATCCGACCTTTAACGTGATCTCAGGTGCGTTCAAGAACGAAAAGAACGAATTCTCTTTGGTAGCGCTTTCGGAAGCGTTGCACTCAAGCATCACCCTTAACGCATTTAAGAATTCACTTGATATTTCCTTCAGGACCGCAGTGGCAGGCTCAATCCTTGGCGGGCTTTTTGCGTGGGCACTGGTCACAGGAAAGAAAAAAGGGTTCTTTTACCGACTCTCCGTAGCCCTAAGTTCGGTACTTGCTCAATTCGGTGGAGTGATGCTGACCTTCGCTTTCCTTGCCACCTTTGGTTTTAACGGAGTCGTTTCCTCCCTTGCAATGAAGGTGATGCCCCACTCGTTCTTAGCAGATTCAGCGTGGTTGTATGGACTGAATGGACTGACCGTGGTCTACACATTCTTCCAAATCCCTTTGATGATCTTGGTCTTCTTGCCAACGATTGAGAACCTTCGCCCTCAATGGAGGGAGGCATCGGACTCTCTGGGTGGGAATTCCAGAGAGTATTGGACAAGGATTGGCATACCGGTGCTCACGCCTTCATTTGCAGGCGCCGCCCTCTTGCTTTTCGTTAATTCATTCTCTGCATACGCGACTGCCGCGACTCTCATCAATTTATCCAGTTTCTTGACTCCCCTTCAGATTGCAAACGCTCTTAGCAGCGAAGTTGGTGGCGCCAACCCGGCCGAGGCAAAATCGCTTTCCTTGATGATGGTTGTGGTCGTAAGCATCGTCATGGCTTTGTATGCATTGCTGCGTCGCAAAGTAACCAAATGGGAGCAGAACTGATGAAGCGCACATGGAAAGGGCAAGTATGGCGCCGATTCATTATCGGCTTTGTCGCTCTCTATCTACTTCTACCTCTGTATTCAATGTTTGACTTCTCAACGAAACCTTTCGGGTTCGCCGACAAAGGCAGAACTCTCCGCGCTTGGCGAATCATTCCAAGCCAGCCAGATTTAGGCTTGGCGGTAACGCGATCCTTGATTAGCGCCGGCATCGTCATGTTGCTGATTCTTTTCCTAATCGTTCCCACGGTTGTCTGGGTCCAATTAAAGTTGCCAAAATTGCGTCGTCCACTTGAACTTCTCTGTCTTATTCCTTTGGCAATCCCCGCAATTGTTATCGTTGTCGGAATTGCCCCTCTGTACCGGTGGATTTCAATTAACTTGACGGAGTCGCCCATAACTCTTTCTGCCGTTTATTCAATGCTGATTTTGCCGTATACCTATAGATCGCTATCAGCCGCGCTGGACGCAGTCGATATTCATACGCTCGCTGAAGCAGCTCAGACGCTAGGGGCTTCGACTTTCCGAATGATATCCGGGGTCATCATGCCGACAATTCGCACCGGCATTATCAATGGTTCATTCATTGCCATCGCGTTAGTACTTGGAGAGTTCACAATTTCAAATATTCTAAATTACAAAACTTTCCCGGTGGTAATTGCACAGATTGGCCGATCAAGCGGAAATGTTGCCGTTGCTGTTTCTCTCGCTTCAATCATATTTGTGTTGATTCTGCTCTTACTCGTCCCTGCCACTAAACGTCGAAAAGAAGTTCTCGACGTTGACCTCGCCTGACCGAAAGGAACCTTACGTTGAGCTCTTCGCCATACGTACAGTTGTTAGACCTTGCTAAGCACTTTGGCAGCGTCAGAGCACTTGATGGGCTAAGCCTTGATATCGCACAGGGAGAACTTGTCGCCCTCCTCGGCCCATCAGGCTGTGGCAAAACCACTGCGCTTCGCTCCCTTGCGGGTCTCCAAGAATTAGATCGAGGAAAGACAATTGTTGACGGCAAAGATGTGACATTCCAGAATGCCAATAAACGCGGCATGGGAATGGTCTTCCAGGCTTACTCTCTTTTCCCGCACATGACCGCCGGGGAAAATGTTGAGTACGGGTTACGATTGCGTGCGCACAAGGCTTCTGCTGAAAAACGCAGGCAACGTTCAACTGAACTCTTAGAAATCGTGGGCCTCTCAAGCCATAGGAACCACTTCCCCCACCAACTCTCCGGCGGGCAGCAGCAGCGCATTGCGCTAGCTCGTGCACTGGCAATTTCTCCTAAGGTCTTATTGCTCGATGAGCCACTTTCGGCCCTGGATGCGAAGGTGCGCACCCAGTTGCGTGAAGAAATCCGCCGCATCCAATTGGAACTTGGCACCACAACTCTCTTTGTTACTCACGACCAAGAAGAAGCCCTCAGCATCGCCGATCGTGTTGGTGTTATGCGCAATGGTCAATTGGAACAGATCGCTGCTCCTGCAGAGTTATATGACCGCCCAAACACTGCCTTCGTTGCCGAATTCGTTGGATTAACAAATCCGATCCGCGGCAAAGTTTCTGATGGATCAATTGCAATTCTCGGCGACATAGTCAAGACCCTCCCAGGTTCAATCACAACAGGGGAAGGTATCGCGCTAGTGCGCCCTGAAAGCATCCGAGTTGTGGCCGATAGTTCAGGAAAGGCAAGAGTATTTTCTGCGAGTTTTCTCGGTGCATCATGCCGTCTCATGATCACTTTGCAAGATGGAACACGTGTAACGGCACAGATGCCAAGTTCAGAAAGCTCCAACTTAGTCACGGGAGTATCTGTCAGCATTTCGTTGCTCGATATGCCTGTTTTTGTGAAGGCGGTTGATTAATCTTCGGAAGCAGTTGTTACTTCGCTAATTCCAAACGACGCCTTGGCAATCTTCTGTAATGAACAACCAAGTTGAGGACAAGAATGAATAATCCACCCATCACTTTGACGATCATGGATGAGAGAACGATAGGTATATAGCCCAATTCCGGGATCACTCGAGAGACTTTATAAGTACCGCCGTCTTTGGGCAGCACATATGTCTTATCGACTACAGCACCGCCTGTCGATGCAGTGGTAACCGTAGATAAATCACCGTTAGTCGTAACCGAAGTGACTTGGCGTGCATCAAGGCGCCAGGAGTTGCCGTCACGGACCAGAAGGACGTCGTTGACCTTGAGTTGGGAGGCAGGAAGTATGGTGGACACCATCAGGTCTCCCTTGGCAATGAGGGCGCCTGGGTAGGCAGCCTTAGAGGCATAGATGGCCATCCCAAAAGCAGAAGACAAAACAGCCGGAACGATAGCGACCATCAGCAAATAGGCAACAAGAAGCGTGTTGACCCCATGTACCCAATTCAGTTTCCGCCTTCTGCGCACGTGGACGCGGTGTGCACCCCGCGGTTCTGGGTGCTGAGCAATTGCTGCCTGTCTTTCGGCAACAGGAACTGGAGCCTCAGCTTTGCGCGTCTCTCCTTGGGGATGCCCGGTAATTTTCAGAACCTCTTGAACGGCAAGTTGCACCACCTCTTCCAAGGTGGGCTGGAGTGGCTGAGGAATAACCTTCTCTACTTCGTTCGCCGGTTCCGCCTTTGTCTCCACCTGCTCGACGACAGCCTTGGGCGCGCTAGACAAATTTATGTCGGTCCGGTCAACGATGACCGATCCTTCCGGCAGATAAATGACGAGCATCTGCCCCTTTTTATCAGTCAGATCCGGAGCATTTTCAGGATGTGACGAGGCAGCCTGTGGCGTACTTTCATCAGTCATCATTCTTCAGCTCCCTTCTGGCAGGTCATGATCAGAGCAAACTTGCAATCGCGCCTTGGGTTGTTGCCAATTTCAGCGATGCACCAGGCGTTGGATCGAAGATCTCTATTTGATATGGGAAATTCTTAAATGCCATGTAGACATGGTTTGGCGTCGCCTTCGCATAGTAGACAACCGAACCATCGGGATTTGTGAGACTAACGCCAGTCTTCAGTTTCGCAGCCGCCACAATTGTGTCGTAAGCAGTTGCTTCCTTATATGTCGCAATTACGCGGTAGTTCTGATTTGTATCCGCAAGCCCTTGCCCGTTTGGAAGATATCGAATGTAGTCCTGTCCGGCAGCAAGGTGATTAAAGGTGTACTTAGCACCAGGCATTGCGCCAGCCCAGAAGATAGATCCGCCAACCTTGCGCACCTCAGCACGAAGTTGATCCTCAGAAAGAGCAGACTGCCCTGTTGCATTTGCATTTGCTGTCGGCGTCGGAGTTGCAACCGCAGTGTTGGACTCGCCTGGCAAAGCGAAAGTCACCTTCACTGGTCTTGATGAAACAATTGCCCATGTGAGCGCAAAACTCAGTAGAGCACTGAGTGCTGCTACGGAGAAAAGAATTGTGAAGTACTTTCGGCGTGATTGATGAACGTAAAACCCAAGCAGCGGGTGGTGATTGTCTTCGGGCAGGAATTGGTCAACCACCAATGTGGTTTTCACATCATCGCCATCTTTCATGGTTGCCATCTCCTCTCTTCCTATCAAGACTTGATCATCATGTAATAGGTGGTACCCCGCGTCGACGAACCGCCACCATTGCTGCCGTCGCCATTACTGCTGTTCCCGTTGTCTTCGCTTCCGCTGCCAGAACTATGGCAAGCACCCCACGTCACGTTGCCTCCAGGGGTTACACAAACTGGAACTGCCGTCCCACCTGATCCGGCTGGACCGGCTGGACCTGCTGGACCTTGCGCACCTGTGTCACCCTTTGGACCGGCGGGTCCTTGTGCGCCCTGAAGGCCTTGCGGACCCTGAGGACCGATCGGTCCTTGCAAACCTGTGTCGCCCTTTGGCCCCTGAGCTCCCGTCGCGCCTGTTTCCCCAGTGGCACCGGTTGCACCCGTGGCTCCCGTCGCGCCTGTTTCCCCAGTGGCACCGGTTGCACCCGTGGCGCCTATTGGTCCTGCTGGACCCGTAGCACCGACAGCGCCAGCCGCTCCGGTTGCGCCAGCGGGACCAACAGAGCCCGCACTACCCGCAGGACCGACAGGACCAGTAGGGCCAACATCTCCCTTTGGACCCACTGGGCCTTGAATACCTTGTGGACCCTGGGCACCGGCTGGACCAGCAGGTCCTTCAGGACCGGTGGGTCCGGTGAACCCGATTTCGCCTCGGGGACCCGTTGCGCCCGTTGCGCCCGTGGCCCCTGTTGCCCCAACAAGTGAAATGCCAACTGGCCAGCCATTGGCATTCTTGGGTCCGTACAAAATGCCAGTCGATAAGTCAATGTAGAGATCACCAAGAGCCCCGACCGTGGTTGGGATGCCCGATCCACTGAGAACTGATGCACCATTCTTTCCAGCCGGTCCTTGAGGGCCAGCCGGTCCTTGAACTCCCGGGATTCCTTGAATGCCCTGGGCGCCCTGAGGGCCTTGAGCACCGGTCGCCCCGGTATCGCCCTTCTCGCCCGTCAAGCCAATCGGACCCTGGGCGCCTGTTGCCCCGGTATCGCCCTTAGCCCCAGCGGCGCCGGTCGCACCTGCCGGACCTTGAGCACCGGTTGCCCCGGTATCGCCCTTAGCCCCAGCGGCGCCGGTCGCACCTGCGGGACCTGCTGGGCCGGTCGGTCCCGCTGGTCCTGCTGGCCCAGTCGGACCTTCCGCCCCAGTATCGCCTCGGGCTCCAGCTACTGGAGCTGTCAAGCCCTGAGCCTGAACTCCTCCACTGCTTGTCACTTGAATAGGACCGGCCAAATTGATGACTTCGGTAGTCGTATTTGTACGCGAAGTTTGCTGCTGTTGTTGCGGCGCTTGTTGTTGTTGCGGCGCCAAAGTTTGCGTAACAACATTATTTTGACTCAGTACGATCGGCCCTAAAGGTCGAGCAGTAGAATTCGTAGTGTTAGTCGTTGTTTTTGTGGTGGTTGTCTTTGTTGTCGTCGTGCTTCCACCAAGAACGAGGGGACCAAATGGCGAGTCACGCTGAAATCCACGTGAACTGAACGCGGATGCTGGTGCGGCAAACGGCACGATAAGGACAAAACTTACAATTGCGGCAGAAAGAATGCGCGCCGAAATTTTTAGGTGCCGGCCAATAGGTGACATCACCACGCAACCTCTCCGTCGACACGCTAGACCAGGGGGAACCACTTATATTTCGGCGAATTCTAGTTCAAATGGGGAATAAGGGCAATGTTATGGGGGACATTCGACCTTTCCAGCGGGGGACATTTAAGGGTAAATTATCCCTTTTGTACCTCCAAGGCCGCTAGTTGGCCGCAGGCCCCTTCAATCTCACGGCCCCTGGTATCCCGCACCGTCGTCGGCACGCCATAACTCTCCAGAATACGGACGAACTCAGCCTCATCCTCGGGCCTGGACGCTGTCCACTTGGACCCGGGGGTCGGATTAAGGGGAATCAAGTTCACGTGGGCATTTCGGTTTTTAAGGAGCCTGCCAAGAAGATCCGATCGCCAGGTCTGGTCGTTGATGTCTCGAATCAATGCATACTCAATTGAGTAGCGCCTACCGGTCTTCTCTGCGTAGGCATCGGCGGCTGAAAGGACTTCCTTCACCTTCCAACGAGAGTTGATCGGAACCAATGTGTTCCGCAATTCGTCATCGGGGGTGTGAAGCGAAACTGCCAATGTCACAGGCAATCCTTCGTTCATGAGTTTTTCAATTCCGTTGACGAGGCCAACCGTTGAGACGGTGACCGAGCGTGCACTGATTCCCAATCCATGTGGATTGGGGTCGGTGATGTTTCGAAGCGTCCTCATCACCGCGTTGTAATTTGCAAGCGGCTCCCCCATCCCCATGAACACGATGTTGGAAAGTCGCGTTGGGCCTCCCGGCAATTCACCTGATTCGCACGATCGAGCAGCAGCAACGATTTGCTCAGTGATCTCCCCCGCGGTGAGGTTGCGAGTCAAACCAGCCTGGCCTGTGGCGCAAAATGGGCAGTTCATTCCGCAACCTGCTTGGGAGGAAATGCAAACAGTTGTGCGATCCGTGTAGCGCATAAGGACGCTCTCAACAAGAACGCCATCATGAAGTCGCCACAAATCTTTGCGCGTCATTCCGTTATCACAAGTGACAGATCGGACGAGTTCGATCAATGTGGGAGTAAAAAGTTCGGCGAGGGTTGTACGCAGATCGGCCGGAATGTCCGACCAAGTTTCCGGCGCCGAATTGAGGTGAGTGAAATAGTGGTTGGCTACTTGGTTTGCCCGAAAGGCTGGAAGTCCGAGTTCTTTTGCTAACTCTCTTCTTTCTTCGGGCGAGAAATCGGCAATATGCCGAGGCGTCTTCTTTTTTAGTTTCGGTTCGTCGAAAACAAGTTTGATATCGCCTGGTTGGTCAGGGCGTGTCATAGGTAGCGCTTTACAATTTCAAAGGCGAGCCACACCGCTGGACCTGACAGAAGTGCAGAATCGATGCGATCCATCACTCCCCCATGACCTGGCAACAACGTGCCCATATCTTTTAGCGATAGATCGCGTTTTAACGCGCTTTCAATGAGGTCACCGCTGGTAGCAGTGAATACAACTACCAACCCGACGATCGCGCCGATCCACCAGTGCTCATGCATAAGGAAATGAAAACTCAGAGCCCCACCGATGATTGTGAAGAAGAGCGAGCCTGCCAGACCCTCCCACGTTTTCTTCGGACTGATCCTGGGGGCGAGTGGGTGCCGACCTGCTGCAACACCAACCAGGTAGCCAAACGTGTCATTGCACGCAATGAGAACCACAAAGGTCATCACCCGATCGAATCCATCAAAGGGTCGAGCAAGCAAGATGATGAATCCAGCAAGGAAAGGAAGGTAGATCAGAACAAGAGTTGTCGCTGTCGCCCGTTTAACAAAACCTTCAGGCCCCTTCCACAGCAAAAAGACCAGGAGATTCGGAAGGCAAAACGCCGTAGCGATTGCAAGGCCAGCAAGGCTTCCCCGCCAGGTTGAGACCGTCAAAATCACGGTTGCGATTACAAGAGGCGGAACAGAAATATGTGTGTTATCGGCATCGAAGGCTCGAGATATCTCGCGTATTCCAAAAATCACCGCAATCCCCACAAGAATTGCAAAGAGCTCACGGTGATAGGCCAAGGCAAACCAGACCAGAGCGATTATCGAGACGCTAACTGCAATTGATGGAAGGAGTTTGCGTCCTGCCCTCTTGTTTATTGCCTCGTTAATCGAATGTAGGTCATTCATATTCTGATGCGAGAACTCTCAAACTTCGAGAAGTTCAATCTCCTTATGCTTTAGAAGATCGTCAATTTTCGACACGTGATCGGAAGTAATTTTCTCAAGTTCTTTTTCACCACGGGTCAGATCATCTTTTCCAATGAGACCATCCTTTTCCAATTTCTCAATTGCCTCTTTGGCGCTGCGGCGAATATTGCGTAGTGAAATCTTTGCGTCCTCCGCCTTTGTCCGAACAACCTTGATGTACTCCTTGCGGCGCTCTTCGGTCAGCTGAGGAAATGCCACTCTGATGACAACCCCGTCGTTACCAGGGTTGACTCCCAAATCTGATTCTCTAATCGCCTTTTCAATCGCGGCCATCGCACCCTTGTCGAAAGGAGAGATGAGGGCCATCCGCGCCTCAGGAACTTGAATCGAGGCAAGTTGCGAGAGGGAGGTAAAAGTGCCGTAGTAATCCACCATGATCTTGCTGAAGAGAGAAGGGTTGGCTCGACCGGTGCGAACGCTGGAAAAATCTTCCTTCGCCACATCGACGGCCTTGTCCATCTTTGAATCGGCATCCTTGAGGGTGCCTGCAACATCACTCATTACTACTCCATCTCCCCCGAGAAATCAGGTACGAAAGTTTGGTTCATATTGCACTTACGCGACAAGAGTACCTATTACTTCACCGCGGACCGCACGGCCAATATTTCCGTTGACTTTAAGGTCAAAAACAATGATTGGCAGGCCATTTTCGCGACAGATGCTGAAGGCAGCCGCATCGGCAACTGCAAGAGACTTGGATATAACGTCGTCGTAGGAAATATTGTCGAACTTGGTGGCGCTCGGATCCTTCTTGGGATCGCTGGAGTAAACGCCATCAACACCGCTCTTCGCGAGAAGAAGGGCTTCTGCACCAATTTCTAAGGCACGCTGTGCCGAGACCGTGTCAGTTGTGAAGAAGGGCATTCCGGCTCCTGCTCCAAAAATCACAACTCGGCCCTTTTCAAGATGTCGAATGGCACGACGGGGAATATAAGGCTCCGCCACTTGACCCATCGTGATAGCAGTCTGAACACGGGTGTCGATTCCTTGCCGCTCAAGAAAATCTTGAAGGGCGAGGCAGTTCATCACTGTACCGAGCATGCCCATGTAGTCAGCACGGGCGCGATCCATACCCCTTTGTTGCAACTCGGCACCACGGAAGTAATTTCCACCGCCGACAACGATTGCAACCTGCACGCCAGCTCGCACGACATCTGCGATCTGCTTTGCCACATCTTGAACGACATCGGGATCCACACCGATGCCTTTTGCGCCACCAAATACCTCGCCAGAAAGTTTAAGGAGCACTCGCCCGTAACTACCTCTAGTACCGGGCATGAGTGCTCCTTTCGCTTATGGATGAGATTCTAAAGGTCTTAGTTCTCTTTCGTTACTGACCCACGCGGAAGCGCTTGAAGGCCTTAACGGCAGTGCCGGCCTCGTCGAGAATCTGCTTGACCGTCTTCTTGGCATCCTTTGCGAATGCCTGCTCGATCAAACTGACTTCCTTCACGAAACCGGTGATGCGACCCTCGATGATCTTGGAGAGAGCGGCTTCAGGCTTGCCTTCGTTTCGGGCCGTCTCTTCGGCAACGTGACGCTCATTCTCAATGAGTTCGGCAGGAACGTCCTCGCGGGCCACGTATGAGGGAGCGAAGGCAGCAATGTGCTGGGCAACGTCCTTACCAACGTCAAGAGCATCCTTCGTCAACTGGACGAGTACGCCCAATTGAGGTGGAAGATCAGGGCTCGTGCGGTGAAGGTAGATGCCGACAGGTCCTTCAAGAACGGCGATACGGCGAACTTCGATCTTCTCTCCGAGGGTTGCATTTGCCTCGTCGATGACCTCTTGAACTTTTTGCCCTGGCTTGATTTCTGAAGCCAGGAAAGCGTCGAGATCAGAGATGTTCGATTCGACCAAATGCTCCAACAGCTCGTCAGCCAGGGCCTGGAAGCGCTCACCCTTTGAAACGAAGTCAGTTTCGCAATTGAGTTCGAGCATCACACCGACATTGTTCTGAACACGAGCGACGACAAGACCGTTGGAGGTCAAACGACCTTCGCGCTTAGTGACACCCTTCAATCCCTTGACTCGGATGATCTCGATGGCCTTGTCATAGTCACCATCTGCTTCATCTAGAGCCTTCTTGCAATCAAGCATTCCCGCGGCTGTCGCCTCGCGAAGTCTCTTTACATCTGCTGCTGTGTAATTCAATTTAAGCCTCCGTTGCGTCAGTGGCCTCGGTGGCTACTGCTGCTTCTACTGCAGGAGCCTCTGCTGGGGTCTCAACGGAACCAGCAAGAACGTCCTTCTCCCAATCAGCCAAAGGCTCTCCGGCTGCGACAGACTCTGCATCCGGCTTAACTTCTTCTTTCACATTGGCTGCACGTGCTTGAAGACCAGCAGCGATTGCGTCGGTGATAACGCGTGTGAGAAGACCGATTGAACGAATCGCATCGTCGTTGCCTGGGATCTTGAAATCAACTTCGTCTGGATCACAGTTGGTATCGAGGATCGCAATAACAGGGATTCCCAGCTTCTTGGCCTCAGCAACCGCAAGGTGTTCCTTCTTTGTATCGACTACCCAAATCGCACTTGGCAACTTGGTCATGTTTCGAATTCCGTTGAGGTTCTTGTTCAACTTCTCGCGTTCGCGACGAAGGACAAGCAATTCCTTCTTGGTCAGCAACTGGTCGTTAGCACTCTCAAGGGCTTCAAGTTCCTTGAGGCGCTGGATACGCTTGTACACGGTTGGGAAGTTGGTAAGCATGCCGCCAAGCCAACGCTCAGTAACGTAAGGCATTCCAACACGCGCGGACTGCTGAATGATCGGCTCTTGAGCCTGCTTCTTTGTACCAACATAAAGAACATGCCCGCCCTTGGCGACCACGTCTTTCACGAACTCATAAGCATTGTCGATTAGACCAAGTGATTGTTGGATATCGATGATGTAGATGCCGTTGCGCTCGGTGAAAATGAAGCGCTTCATCTTTGGATTCCATCGACGAGTCTGGTGTCCGAAGTGGACTCCGCTGTCGAGAAGTTCTCGCATTGTTACAACCGCCATGGCGGCACACTCCTTCTTGCGAACTTCTTTACGAAGTTCACTCTCGGTTATTGGGCCAACAACTTGCCGGCCCTCTGCACCTAAAACACCGACCAGCGAACTGGACCGAGGTGGTTCTAACTAGGTGCGTGAAGTCATCACAGTTTTGTGATGCAGGGTGAATCCTACCTGAC
>CAYLYA010000008.1:0-68284 GCA_964387855.1 uncultured Bifidobacterium sp. | reverse complement strand
TGATTGAGGCAACCACGGGGCGGATGTTGATCAAGGTCTGAGGAGTAATCGCCTCAACATCTTGAGTTGTCATACGCTCGCGGACAACGCGCTCCATACGTGAAAGACCGGTACGGACCTGGTTTTGAATCAATTCACCAACTGTGCGGAGGCGACGGTTACCGAAGTGATCGATATCGTCCTTCTCCACGCGAACTTCGCGACCGTATTCCATAAGGAGTTCGCCCTTGTGGAGTGCTACGAGGTAGCGAATCGTCGCGACAATGTCTTGGATTGTTAGCAAGCCCTGCTTAAGTTCAAGGTCAAGGCCGAGCTTCTTATTCACCTTGAAGCGGCCAACCTTTGCAAGGTCGTAACGCTTTGGGTTGAAGTAGAGGTTCTCGATCAAGTTCTGGGCGGCTTCCTTAGTTGGAGGCTCGCCAGGACGCAACTTGCGGTAGATATCTAGCAATGCTTCGTCTTGTGTCTTGACGTTGTCTTTTTCAAGGGTTGCACGGATTGACTCGTATTCGCCGAACTCGGCAAGGATCTGCTCCTCAGTCCATCCCAACGCCTTCAGAAATACCGTGACTGATTGCTTACGCTTGCGGTCGATACGAACGCCGACCAAGTCCTTCTTGTCGATTTCAAATTCAAGCCAGGCACCACGGCCAGGAATGATCTTTGAGGTGAAGACGTCCTTGTCAGATGTCTTCTCGATTGTGCGCTCGAAATAAACGCCAGGTGAACGGACGAGCTGTGAAACAACCACGCGCTCGGTACCGTTGATGATGAATGTTCCGCGCTGCGTCATCACGGGGAAATCGCCCATGAAGACGGTCTGCGACTTAATTTCGCCGGTCACGTTGTTCGTGAACTCAGCAGTTACGAAGAGCGGCTGCGAGTAAGTCATATCGCGCTCTTTACAGTCTTCGATTGAGTACTTGGGTGGCTCGAAACGGTGGTCACGGAATGAAAGTGACATCGATCCTTGGAAATCCTCGATCGGTGAAATCTCCTCGAAGATTTCTTCCAATCCGGATTGCTGTGGGAGCTCACCACGGTGGGTGGTTTCGGCTACTGCGAGACGCTGGCGCCAGATGTCGTTGCCCAGCAACCAGTCAACACTCTCAATTTGGAGTGCGAGTAGGTTTGGGACTTCGAGAGGTTCGCGGATCTTCGCAAATGAAATACGGCGTGGGGCAACAGATGATTTTTTTGACGCGGCCAAGAGGTGTCCTTCCGAACAGAATTTGGTGACGCACGGACAAAGGTCTCAGCCGCTATATGCATTGACCTAAAAGGATTTGTGCGAGCGCCAAGGATATCGGGGAGCGACCCCGTATGTCCAACCCTGGCTTTTACCATACCCCCACCCCACTTGTCAGTGGTTTATCCACAAAAGTGGCAAATTGAGTCCCCTTTGTTACCTACATACCGGCGGGTATCTTTCCAATACCATCATGTGAGATGAAGTCCGGAGGCATGAATGGACTGGGAAAGATCAGGTAAAAGCTGGGGTGCCAGGGCCAGGGATTGGGCTACCTACCAAGAAGGCTTAGCGTCAAACGCCATTTCGACCGTACTTGCCCACACCGGGGTCGGCCCAGGCACAAAATTGCTCGATATCGCCTGCGGGTCGGGGTTGGCCCTGGCACGGACAGTGGCAGCAGGAGCGGAAGGTGCGGGAGTTGATGCCTCCGAAGCGCTGTTGGATGTCGCCCGCCAGCGCACACCAGGTGCCTACTTTGTCCGATCTCCCATGGAGGCCCTGCCGTTCGAAGATGAGAGTTTCGATGTCGTCACCAGTTTCAACGGACTGCAGTTTGGAGGCGATGGCACGTTTCCAGAGGCGGTGCGCGTCCTCAACCCCGGAGGAGTCTTGGCCATGTCCTTCTGGAGTGATTTTGGAGATTTTACGGAGTACTCCGCGCTCATCCAGAATTTCTCGCCCCCGGGAGGTCCAAAATTGCCCGCCCAGTTCATGAAACCGGGGGTGGCCGAGAAAAAATTCGAAGAACTTGGACTAGATGCAATTGAGCGAATTAGTACAGAGGTTTTCAGTCTTTACGACAATATCGATGATGCGTACAAAGGATTGGCAAGCGCTGGTTCGGCAGTAATTGCAATCGACTATTCGGGAGAGGTCGAAGTCCGAATTGCCTTGGAGGAGTACCTAAATAGATTCACTGACTCGGACTCTGGCCGAATCAAACTGACGGGCACATTCTCAAACGTCTTCGGTCGCAAGCCCTAATTCTCTCAAGCCGTTCTCAAGAACTCCTCAATTGCTTGCCGTACCAATTCTGACGAAGTTTGACCTCGACGCTTTGCCTCACGTTGGAGAGATTTCTTCAACTTCATTGGCACTCGGGCTTTTATTTCTGGGGAGTGGACCCCGGGGCTCGACAACGAAGGCCTTCCGACCACTAGTTCGTGGGTTTCACGGGCAATCTGGCGGGCACGCGCTTCAGTAATTCTCCTGCCATTGGTGTCCAGAACCACCTCTTTATCAAGGTCTATGTCTCGACCCAATGTGTACTTCACTCTGACCTTCTTCATGATCTCTCCCTTCCTCGTCGAAAATCGAGAGATGTCGAACAAAATAATTATGCGCCTCATAAATATGTGTGTCAAGAGTAGTTGTGAAACCACTGTCGAGAAATGCCGAACGCCCCCGCCGTTAGGCGGGAGCGTTCGTAGGGTGCAGCTAAATTACTTGACGGAAACTGTTGCTCCGGCTGCTTCGAGAGCTGCCTTTGCCTTCTCTACTGCTTCCTTGGTGCCCTTTTCGATCAATACTGCAGGAGCAGCATCGACAATGTCCTTGGCCTCTTTCAAGCCAAGGCTTGAGTTGATGCCACGTACTTCCTTGATAACCGCGATCTTCTGAGCGCCAGCGTTTTCCAAGGTGAGTGTGAACTCGTCCTGTGCTGATGCTTCTTCAGCGGCTGCGCCGCCACCTGCTGCAGCTACTGCAACTGGTGCTGATGCCTTAACGTCGAATTCGACCTCGAATGACTTAACGAAGTCAGAGAGCTCGACCAATGTCATTTCCTTGAACTGACCCAATAGGTCTTCTGTGCTGAGCTTTGCCATGATTTATTCCTTCTCTTCTTCTGTTGCTTCTACTGGGGTTTGAACTTCTTCGGTAACTTCTGGAGTTTCCACAACGGCCTCTGCGGCAGGTGCCTCTTCAGTTGCAACTTCTGCAACCGAAGTTTCAGCTACGGCCACTGGTCCTTGTGCTGCTTCCAATTTTGCGCGGAGAGCATCGATGGTGCGAATTGCGTTCGCCATAGACGCCTTCATTGCGCCAGCAAGCTTGGCCAAGAGGACTTCGCGTGATTCCAGATCGGCTAACTTGAAAATTTCGGCTGCGGTGACGGTCTTGCCTTCGTAAATTCCACCCTTGATAACGAGGAATGGATTCTCCTTGGCGAAATCGCGCAGGCTCTTCGCTGCGACGATTGCATCACCCTTGATGAATGCAAGCGCAGACGGTCCGGTGAGAAGTTCCGCAGGAACATCAAAGCCAGCCTCTTTTGCTGCAATCTTTGTGAGGGTGTTCTTCACTACGGAGTACTTGGTGTCTGTACCAAGGTCGCGGCGAAGTTTCTTCATCAAGGTCACGGAAAGACCGCGATACTCGGTGAGGACAGTCGCTGTGGCTGTGCGGAAGTCTTCCGTCAGTTCAGCAACTGCTGCTGCTTTATCTGGGCGAGCCATTCGGTTCACCTTTCTGTCATAGATCACTACGCGCCACTTATGTAACGCAGATTTCAATCAAAGGGCCTAAAAATGCAATAAACCCGATACGCGTAGATGCGCACGGGTTTAACGTGTGAACCTACGCGGGCTGTCTATTGACACTTAAGCGAGCACTAATCTCTTAGTTCCCGCACCAGCGGTCTTTGGTGAGAACGTAAGGGTAGGCCGTGAGGCCTACCCTGGTCAAAATGAGCCTAGAAAACGGGCTTACTTAAGACTGGCAAGGGCGGCCGAGAGCTTCTCGGTGACCTCATCGGCGATCTTGGCCATCTCCGGGCCTTCGGTTATCTGGGCCATCATCTGGGGATTGATGATCTCCACCACGACACCGGCATCGGTCTTGCGGATGACCACGTTGCAGGGCAGGAGCAAGCCAATGGACGGCTCGGCATCCAACGCCCGGTAGGCGTAGTTCGGATTGCAGGCACCGAGAATGAGCATCGGCTCAATATCGACGTTGATCTTGTTCTTGAACGTCGCCTGCATGTCGATTTCGCTGACAATGCCGAAACTCTGTTCTGCGAGGGCAGCCCGGATCTCTGCATTGACCTCGTCGAAAGGACGGTTGATCGTTCGGCTCATTCCGTAGTTCATGTGCTTCTCCTTTGGTGTCATGGACTGTGAGTACTTAAGAATGGGTAAAGAGGAACTGTTCGTTATAACCAACGTCGAAGCACGTTTAATTCAAACGCTTCTTTTCCCCAGTGCCATCGACGGGCCGGTGCGTGAATCTCGATTTGAGGTGCCGGATCGGCGTAGAAGTTTCCCGAACCGTAGGCAGCACGACCGGCGCCGGTTTCAATGAAGCAACCACCATGCCCATCGAATTCCGCTCGTTCCGGTTTGCCTTGAATGGACGCACTAATCCGCTCGGCCACAGCGTGCGCTTGTGCATGCGCGAACACTCCCGCGCGAGGCAACGGTTTGCCGATTTTCAAAACAATATGGGTATTGTCACCAATGGAATAGACGCCATCGAAATCCGTAGCCAAGGTAATTGGATCGGCGTGGATCCAACCATCAGCCGCCGCCAGAGAAGAATCCGCAATTACGGTTGGAGCAGCTATTGGAGGCATGTAAACGAGAAGATCAGTCTTTTCGTGCTCGGCGTCGAAATGAATCAGTCCGGCCTCGACAGCGGTGACTTGACGATTCGGAACGTAGTCGATGCCACGTTCCTTCAGAATTAGTTCGACCGCAGTTGAAACGTTAACTCCGGCGACCGGCATTGGCGTTGCCTCAGCGCTGCGGACTACGACCTCAACGTGATCCCGAACTCCTCGTTTCCTGAGGCCCGCGTCAATCAAGAGTGCGGCCTCGTAGGGAGCGGCGGGACATTTGTAAAGCGGGGCTGCCGTTACCACCGTTATTCGGCCCGATGTGATCGTGGTCAATTTCTTCGCAAGGAGTTCTGCCCCAGGCAGAGTCGCAAATGTGTGGCCGTAATCGGCCAAACCCGGCACACGATCAGTAGCCCAATTCGCTCCGAGACTTACCACGATGTAGTCCGAGGTGAGGCTTTTTCCAGAGACAACGACGGTACGAGTAGTCGGATCAATCCGCTCCACCTCGCCGATAACGACTTCGATACCCCTGCGCTTCAATCTATGCAGTGGTCGTGTTATCTGTTTAGGGTTGCGATCTCCGGTCATGATCCACAGATAAGACGCGGCAAATGAGAATTCTGCCTCGCGACTAACCAGTACGACCCGATGTCGGCGATCCAGAAGTTTTCGTAGTCGATTTGCCGCGGTAATTCCTCCGATGCCGCCACCAAGTACAAGAACCGTCTTCCCGCGACTTTCTTCAACCATTAAAAGACCAAGACTTTGTCGGCAGCTAACGTTGCATCGGTGAGGGCTTCCATCGTTGAACGTTTTGATCCTTCAATAAGCATCTCGTCAGAAATTCCACGCGCATCCATGCAGGTACCGCAGCATTCGATCGCCCCACCGTTGCGGGTCACGATCGAAAGCATGCGATCGAGTTTGTAGTATCCGTCAGGCGTCTTCTGATTAGCCATTGCAGCAGTAACTCCATCGCCCATTAGGAATACGGTTACTTCAACATTTTCGCGCTTAGAAAGGGATCCAGCTAAACGGATTGCGTTATACGTTGAATCCAGTCCGTAAGCAGATCCGTTGATGATCATGAGTACCTTCATTTCGAACTCCTTGTATTTATTAGTTGGGGATATTTTTTATGCAACATTTTTTTCAACTGGCAGACCAGCGAGGCGCCACTCCAGCATTCCTTCTTGCAATCTACGCGCCCTAAACCCGTTTTTGTTGAGTGCCTTCACTGCGTCGTAGGCCAGCACGCAATATGCGCCGCGGCAATAAACAACAACATCGAGATCCTTCTTTAGGGTAGAAATAAATTTATCTAATTCTGAAAGCGGAACAGAGCGCGCACCGGGAATATGACCCGCTTCAAATTCAAGGTTAGGTCGAACATCCAAGACAACGACTTCTCCGGTACTCAGACTCTCAAGTAATCTCGCCCGTTCAACGGCGTCTGAAAAATCATGAGGGTCCCCGCCCAAGTACGTGGTTGCCGCTCGATCGGCGTCAGCAATGTGAGTTGTCGCGACCTCTCTCAACATCGCGAAGAGAGCTTGGACGTCCTCCCCATTGATCCGATAGCGAATCGTCGTGCCCTCGCGTCGGGTGGCTACGAGACCTGAATCTTTGAGGGCTTGTAGGTGCATGGACACCGTAGAAAGACCTAGGCCGGCTTCATTAGCCAGCGACTCAACCGAGCGCTCGCCTTGGGCGAGAAGATCCAGCAGTTCCAGGCGCTTGG
Source organism: uncultured Bifidobacterium sp. (assembly GCA_964387855.1). Lineage (GTDB taxonomy): Bacteria > Actinomycetota > Actinomycetes > Nanopelagicales > Nanopelagicaceae > QYPT01. The sequence continues at coordinate 61,729 of CAYLYA010000008.1, read as the reverse complement.
GGCTGGAGAAGCCCTTACCCATCCGAGCGAACTGCTCGTACAAAGCAGTCTTTGCCTCGCGCTTGCCCATTGCTCCCCCTTATTCCAGTAAAACCGAGAATACTGGAGAAAGGCCTAGGAGACAAATTGGAGCCGGAAAAAGAAATAACCCCCGTCAGTGGGTGGAGCGCAGAGATGTTAACGAACACATCTCAAGTCCACCCACGAAGGGGGTTATTGCACAGAATTTATTCGGCTGCGTTTGGCTCTCGCGTGAGGTTGGGATCCACGGCAATGCCAGGTCCCATCGTTGTCGAGATGACGGCCTTGCGGATGTAACGGCCCTTTGATGCAGATGGCTTTGCGCGGTTTACCTCATCGAGTGCTGCCGCGTAGTTCTCAGCCAACTGTTGCGCCGTGAAGGAAGTCTTGCCGATGATGAAGTGAAGGTTGGAGTTCTTATCAACGCGGAACTCGATTTTTCCTCCCTTGATATCGGTGACTGCCTTGGCAACATCGGTTGTGACTGTGCCAGTCTTTGGGTTTGGCATAAGACCACGAGGTCCAAGTACCTTTCCGAGCCGACCAACCTTACCCATCAAATCTGGTGTTGCAACAACAGCGTCGTAATCAAGACGACCCTTTGCAACTTCATCAATCAATTCGTCTGCACCAACGATGTCGGCGCCGGCCGCGCGTGCTTCATCGGCACGTGCTCCACCTGCGAACACAAGTACGCGGGCGGTCTTGCCGGTTCCGTGCGGCAAGTTGACTGTGCTTCGGATTGCCTGATCGGCTTTCTTAGGATCGACACCGAGCAATAGAGCAACTTCAACGGTTGCGTCGTATTTTGTGGTTGAGGTTTCGCGTGCAAGTGTCACGGCCTCAAGTGGTGTGTAGAGGTGATCCTTCTTAACCTTTTCCGCTGCTGCGGTGTATTTCTTACTTCGCTTCATTTCGCTCCTCTTTCAAGAACTGCCGAGCAGTTCCTGTTCGGTTGTGGTGATGCGAACCAGCGTGGTTCTCCCACATCTTCATTCCGACTTGGAATGAAGAAATCTATTAATCGGTGACGGTGATACCCATTGAACGTGCGGTACCTGCGATGATCAAGCTGGCGGCATCAATGTCATTGGCATTGAGGTCTTCCATCTTGGTCTTTGCGATCTCTTGAACCTGGGCCTTGGTGATTGATGCGACCTTGGTCTTGTGAGGAACCGCAGATCCCTTGTCGACTCCAGCGGCCTTCAAGATCAAACGTGAGGCAGGAGGAGTCTTTGTAACGAAAGTGAATGTGCGATCTTCATACACGGAGATCTCAACAGGAATGATCTGTCCCTTTTGTGATTCGGTAGCAGCGTTGTACTGCTTAACGAACTCCATAATGTTCACGCCGTGCTGACCTAGAGCAGGACCAACTGGAGGCGCAGGTGTTGCAGCGCCAGCTTGGATCTGCAACTTGATCATTGCTGTGATCTTCTTCTTCGGGGCCATAGTTGTTTCTCTTCTCTATCTAGTTTCCGGGATTAAATCTTTTGTACTTGGTGGAATGAGAGTTCCACTGGAGTCTCGCGACCGAAGATCGAAACAAGAACCTTGAGCTTTGCCTGCTCAGGCATGATCTCGCTGATCGATGCAGGAAGAGTTGCGAACGGACCATCCATAACCGTGACGGATTCTCCAACCTGGAAATCCACAACGCGAATATCTGGCTTGTCGGACTTCTTCACTGGGCGAGGAGCGAGAATCTTCTCTACTTCCTCGAAAGTCAGCGGGCTTGGGTGGTGTGCGTTTCCAACGAAGCCGGTTACACCAGGAGTGTTACGTACAGCAGACCATGATTCATCCGTCAGATCCATGCGAACAAGTACATAACCTGGGTAGATGTTGCGCTTGACTTGTTTGCGCACGCCTGCCTTGATCTCTGTGACCTCTTCTTCAGGAACTTCGATCTGGAAAATGTAATCTTCCATGTTCAAGGACTGGATACGGTTGGCAAGGTTGCCCTTTACCTTCTTCTCATAACCCGCGTATGAGTGGACGACGTACCAGTCACCTGCAGCCGTGCGCAGGGCGCGACGGAACTCAGCGTTGGGGTCGTTCTCGTCGTCCTCAGGCTCGAGGTCAGATGCAACTTCGCCTTCAACCTCAGTGACGTTCTCTGAATCTGGGGATGCGACAACCTCGACGGCAGGCTCTTCGGCAACAACTGGTTGGACAGTTGCCGCAGCCAGAGCAGCCTCGAAGGCGTCGTTTTTCTCTTCAGACATATTGCTTCCTTATCCAAATACCAAGAAGACGATCTTGGTTAAAACCAGATCGAGAAGCGAAACAACGGCGATGATGAAGGTCACGAAGACCAGAACCACGGCGGTGTAGGTGGTCAACTGCTTACGAGTCGGCCAAACAACTTTGCGTAGTTCTGAAACTACCTGACGGTAGAAAAGGCCAATGCGCGCGAAGAGACCAAGCTTCTTCTCTTCACGTGGCGCAACCACATCAGTCATCGTGGGCCTTTCCTTTCGTTGGGTCGATCTCTTTCGAACATGGCAGGGCAGGAGGGACTTGAACCCCCAACCGCCGGTTTTGGAGACCGGAACTCTGGCCAGTTGAGCTACTGCCCTTCAGACGGCATGGCAAAAGACCATAATCGTCAGGGGCAGAGTGTAGAGCGTGGAATAGGTCGGGGTCTAACTCGGGCGTGGCTGCCCTTCAGGATGCCCAAGATTAGTGGTGCCCAAGACCCCCCAGCCGTACGGCAGACTTGCCCCATGAGCGCCCAACGAATCTCCTCCCGAATCGCTGCCATCGCAGAATCCGCCACCCTTGCCGTGGATGCAAAAGCCAAGGCTTTGAAGGCGGCAGGTCGTCCAGTCATCGGTTTCGGGGCGGGTGAGCCGGATTTCCCAACTCCTGATTATATCGTCGCAGCAGCAATCGCTTCGGCGAGTGTTGCAGCCAACCATCGCTACACCCCGACATCGGGGTTGCCCGAACTTCGCGATGCGATCGTTGCCAAGACCAAGCGGGATTCCAACTATGAGATCACTGCAGACCAAGTTCTTGTGACAAACGGCGGCAAGCAAGCCGTGTACCAGGCATTCGCCACGATCGTGGACCATGGCGATGAGGTTTTGCTTCCGTCTCCTTACTGGACGACCTACCCCGAGTGCATCAAATTGGCCGGCGGAATTCCCATCGAAGTCTTCGCGGATGAAACCCAGAACTATTTAGTGTCGGTCGAACAACTTGAAGCCGCGCGAACACCAAGGACCAAGGTCCTTCTCTTCTGCTCCCCCAGCAACCCAACGGGTTCGGTGTATTCGCCTGCGCAAGTCAAAGCAATTGCCGAGTGGGCTCACAAGAACGGCATTTGGATCATCTCCGACGAGATTTACGAGCACCTTCTCTATGACGGTGCGAGCGCGCGCAGCATTCCAGTCGTCCTCCCAGAAATTGCCGATCGCACAATCATTCTTAATGGCGTTGCAAAGACATATGCGATGACGGGTTGGCGCGTGGGCTGGATGATCGGTCCGAAGGACGTTATCAAGGCCGCGACAAACCTCCAGTCACATTTGTCGAGCAACGTATCCAACGTTTCACAGCGCGCCGCGATTGCAGCGCTGACTGGCGATCTTTCTGCAGTTCACAAAATGGGCGAGGCCTTCAACCGCCGTCGAAAGCTCATCGTCGGACTGCTCAACGAAATCCCCGGATTTGTTTGCCCGATGCCCCAAGGCGCCTTCTACGTCTATCCGTCCGTAAAAGGCGTCTTGGGGAAAACAATCCGAGGAAAAACCCCTCGTACATCTGCCGAATTGGCCACGCTCATCTTGGAAGAAGTTGAAGTTGCAGCAGTGCCAGGAGAAGCTTTTGGTCCTTCGGGTTATTTGCGCTTCTCCTACGCACTAGGAGATGACGACATCGTCGAAGGCATCGGCCGCATCAAGAAGCTGATGTCGGAGGCCGTTTAACCGAGGGTAATTCCTACAAGGTTTACCTCTGGTTCGAGGAAGATTCCAAATACTTTCTGCACCTTCTCCTGCGCTTCTTTGGCAAGGGCTGCGATATCTGCCGCGGTTGCGTTACCTGAATTCGTCAACGCAAGCACGTGCTTGCTCGAGATGCGCGCACCCGAGTGCGCATCACCTTTGTGAATTCCAGCGTGCTCCATCAGCCATGCAGCCGACGTCTTCACGCGGCCATCTGGTTGCACCCAACGAGGTGCGTCTTCGGGAAGATTTGCAGCAACCTCTGCGCTCACGATCGGATTAGTGAAGAAGGATCCCGCCGACCATGAGTCGTGGTCCTTGGGATCCAGCAGCATCCCCTTGCTCTCGCGCAATTTCAAGGTCGCCTCACGCGTGGCAGCAACGGATGCCTTCCCGCCTACGTCGACTCCTAGAGCTCGCGCCAACTCGGCGTAGTGGATTGGTGTAGAGGCTTCACCGATCCGCAATTGAAAGCCGACGTCGAGAATGACGTAGCGGTCTCGTTCAACCTTGAACCTCGAATTGCGATATGTGAAGCCGCATTCCTCGTTGGTGAAAGTCCGAACTCGTTTCTCCTTGCGATCGTAGGTGCGCACACGTGTGACGAACTCGGAGACCTCATGTCCGTAGGCGCCGATGTTCTGAATCGGTGCCGCACCGACAGTGCCTGGAATTCCGCTCAACGTCTCTAGCCCCGCATACCCGCGTGCAATCGTCGTAGCGACGAATGCATCCCACACTTCGCCCGCGCCGATAGTTAAAGTCGCCCCGCTGCACGCATCCACTTCTGCCTCGACTTCCGAACTAGCAACGTGAATAACCACGCCTTTGAAGCCTTCGTCGCTGACCAGAACGTTCGTCCCGCTGCCAAGAATCAGAATTGGCTTTCCTGCTTCATCTGCAGCCTGGACGGCGGCGATGATCTCGGATTCATTGCACGCATTGACGATCTCCTGAGCAGGTCCCCCGACGCGGAAACTCGTGTAGTCCGAGAGCTGGCTCATGGTTGAAAGGTTAGCGACGCGGACTCAGGATTGCATTCTTGCCGCGGAAGCGATCAAGGATGCGGTCATAGTTCTTCTTGGACTGGACTTCGCGAAACGTCTCATCAACATCGTGATATCCGTGGTGGCGGCCTTGCGTCAGCGGAAGATCCATCTGTAAAAGGTGCCCGCTCGCATGGCGAAGTTTGAGAGAGAACTCGATATCGGCATTGCGGTAGTAGACAGCTCGGGAATTGAACCCGCCTACTTCAAGGGCTGCCTGTCGATCCACGGCCATGAAATAACTGAATAGAACATCGACTTCACCCGGTCCTTTGTCGTCGACGCTTCGCCAGTCATCTTCAAGGTTGATGAGACCTCCCCGCCAACCCACCGCCGAAAATGTTCTTTCCTTCAATTTGGCGAGAGCCGGGGAGACTGCGTCGCCTATGAACCGGGTTGATGGATCCATAATCACAAGAAATTCCGACTGCACGTTTTGCAAGAGAGCATTTGCCGCTTGAGCCCACCCGCACTCTTCAACAACTTTTACGGCGATTGTTGTCTCGTCTATGAGTTCCTCAAGCGGTCCGACCTCGTCAATACAGAGGAGAACAATTGGGGTATCGCAAAACGAGCGAATCGACTTCACAGCTTCGACTGCATCACCTTGAAAACCAGAAACAATCATTGCAATGGCGATCTCGCGCCCATCAAACACAGGCTTCATCAACTTAATCGACTCAGTCAGCACATACCGAATCCGCTTGTGGAATTCGAATGAGCCGGCAACGTCAATGATGTCCCAGCCAGCACCTGCGATCTCATCACGTAGTCGATCTGCAAGCGCGAAATCCTTTACCGCCCGTGCTGCCTTTCGTTCATCTCCCAATTTCCAGATTGCATCTGGGACGGTCATGACTTTACGACCAGCGCCTTTGCCATTCCTAGAACCTTGACGCCATCGGAGGTGGCATTGATATTAAGGCGGACATTTCCATCTTCGACTTCGGCAACTGTCGCAGAAACAGTGAGGTCAACTTTCTTGTTCGCAGGAACGATAACCGGCTTAACAAATCGTGCCGAGAATTCTTTTACCGTGGCAGGCCCGCCGGCCCAATCAGAGATGAACTTGCCGGCAAGTGCCATCGTCAGCATTCCGTGTGCGATCACATCGGGAAGCCCGACAGATTTCGCAAAGGCCTCATCTTGGTGAATCGGATTCTGGTCACCGCTTGCATCTGCGTATTTCTTAAGCAGCTCGCGGTCGATCCAGAAGACTCGCTCGGCGATCACATCGCCAACGTTAATCATGCGCGCACCACCAATGTGGACCACGTTGAAACAACAAGTTCATCACCAGAGCGAAGGTCAGAGCGGACTGTGACAATCTCATTGCCTGCCACAACTTTGTAATTCTCGATTGTCGAAGAACATTTCAGAGCATCTCCGGCGACTATTGGGCGAAATATCTCAAACTTCTGGTCGCCGTGGACCAGTCGAGACCAGTCCAAGCCAACTTGAGGATCGGTCAGCAACTCCTGGGATTGATCAAGGGAGATCCGAATTGAAAATGTTGGGGGTGCAACGGTGAGATCTTCTTCACCGACAACGGCGGCAAAGGCGGCTATCTCAGAGGCTGTAACAGGAAATGACTTCGCACCATGAAACGTGCGCCCGACGGAATCGGGATTGAGCATTAACGAGTTTCGCGGTGAAGAGTTGAAGCCTTGCAACGTGGGCAGAACTTCTTGAGCTCAAGACGGTCTGGGTCGTTGCGACGGTTCTTCTTGGTGATGTAGTTGCGCTCTTTGCAGTCAACGCAGGCCATGGTGATCTTTGGACGAACGTCCGCGCTCTTGCTTGCCATGGTCTTGCTCCTTCATCGGTGTGAACTAAATATAAGAGGCGTAAGAATAGCCGACAGGGGTACTTGAGGCGAAATCCGAGCTTGATCGAAGGCTGGAAATCAACGGTTGAGCGTGAGATGGACTCTTCTGGACCTTTGGAAATAGAAGTACCAGATTCCAGGAACCAAGAAAGCAGATACAACCTCCCACCAGAGAGGGCTTCCGCTTGAAACCTTCGCATTTGCACTCACTCCGTTGAAAGTCAGCGAGTTCAGAACATCGTTGCCAAGGGGGCCGGAGATGAAGTTAAGGACCACTTGTGCCAGCACATAGATCTTCACAGATTCAATTGCGCTCCTCTGGCGTCCACGGACTAAACGAAGAAACCAGAGGTTAACTAAGCCACTGCTGACGAGAAATACCAAAGACGCAAGATAGCTCGCTAATGAGAGGCCCGCGTTGGCCAAATCGCCATGGAAGATCACAAGCAATACCGTCGACAAGCCGCAGGCGAACACGCCCGCATAGAGAGTGAATAGAAAGAAGGCCAGCCAACCGCCTAGGCCTGTTAACTTTTCGTCCCGGAAATATTCGCGGCCCTCGTCCATGCATTCCCGCTCTCCGAAAATGTAGTAATTGGAAATCTGGCAGCCCACAAACACCCTTTGCGATGTCTGTGAACGTTTTGCTCGTAGCGGAGGCCGGATTTGAACCGGCGACACAGCGATTATGAGCCGCTTGCTCTACCAAGCTGAGCTACCCCGCCGAGCCCCCCAACGGAATCGAACCGTTGACCTTTTCCTTACCATGGAAACGCTCTACCGACTGAGCTAGGGGGGCGCACAATGCTTGTGAAGCGTACAGGTTCACGCCTGTATTCGAAAAATCACCTCCGTTTTCCCTCTTGTTGCCCATCTTATTTCGACGGATCCAACGTCACCTTGCCGGAGGTCTTACGGGCCAGCATGTCCTGATGAGCCTGCACGGCATGCGAAAGCGGATAAGTCGCCCCTATGACAGGGGTGAGCTCACCCGAGAGAACCAGGGCGAACAACTCGGCGATCACGTCCTGAAAGAGTTCCTTCTTGTCAAAGCAGTGCCTCAGCCAGAAACCGGAGACTGTCTTGGTGCCGCTCATCAGCGCTCCGGGATGAACTGGTCGTGGCGCTTTGCGGGATGCAATTCCATAGGTGATGACTCGTCCAAACGGTGCTAGAACTTCGAGGCTGGCGTCGAAGGTTCTCCCACCGACCATTTCTAGGACGAGATCAATTTCCTTGCCACCATTGGCTTCGAGCATTGCCGCTGCCAGATCCGAAGAATCGGCGTCGACAACTACGTCGGCTCCTAATGACTTCGCGAGTTCAGATTTATTGCCTGATGAAGTGACGGCGATGACCTTTGCGCCCCATAACTTCGCAAGTTGAATCGCCATAGTGCCAACTCCGCCTGCGGCTGCGTGGATCACGACGCTTTCGCCTGGACGCAGGTGACCAAGAGTCTTCAGAATGTGCCACGCAGTTGAGCCCTGCACCAACATGCACAGAGCCTGCGCGTCGGTGATTCCGTCTGGGATGTCGATCAGTCGCGCCTTACTGGCAACGGCTTTCTGCGCATATCCACCATGGGCAACGGAGGCGAGAACCCGGCGACCTGAATTTGTATGCCCCACAACTTCAAGGCCAGGAATGAGAGGAAGGGTTTGGGGCGAGAGGTAGCCGTTCTCTGTCTGATGGGTATCGGCGTAGTTAATGCCAATGGAGGTAACGGTGAGGAGTTCCTCATTGGGGTTCGGGGTTGGATCTGGAAGATCCACGTACTCCATCATCTCGGGTCCACCGAATGTATTTACTTGGATTGCCTTCATGCTCAGAAGCCTAAGTGGTTGATCGACGCTGGCAGATGTTATTTACGCAACACTTTCATTGCTTAAATCGCTTTCTCCGATACGGTGCCATCATGAGACTTCCGGGTCTGGAGTACAACAAGGTGGCTGTCGTTGGCGAGCTTGGCGAGCAGAAGAACCTAAATCGACTCCACTTGGTTGGAATACGACCTGGCGCGACCATCGAAGTGCTCAGCCGAGCTTCATCTGGCGGATTTTTGATCAAAGTCGACGACACTCGTCTGGTTCTGAGTCTCGAATTGGCACAAAAAATTGACTGCACCTATAGATGAGTACAGAGAAGCGACGATAAAAAATGTGCTCATCCTGCAGCCAGCAAAATAATTTGGCCGTCAACCTAACCACTCCCGTGGTTGCTTTTGTGGGGCGGCCGAACGTCGGCAAGTCCACGCTCTTCTCGCGAATCTCTGGCATTCACCGCAAAATGGGGAATTGGCCAGCCACAACGGTTGAAGTTGGCTCGGCCGATATGACCATAAATGAGCAAGAGTTTCGCATTCTCGACCTACCAGGGATATCCAGCCTCTCGCCGATCTCTCCAGATGAAAAACTTGCTTGCGACATCCTGATGAACAATAGCGTGGACCTCATTGTTGCGATCGTTGACGCCTCAAATATGGCGAGATGTCTACACCTGGTCTCCCAATTAAAGGAACTCAACACACCAATAATCGTTGCATTGACAATGACTGATATTGCCAGCAGGCGTGGAATCAAGATAGATACAGAAGCTCTTTCAAACGGCCTGGAAGTGAAAGTGGTGAAGGTTCTGCCGCGTGCGAAAAATAAAATTGGTGAATTCGAAAGTATCCTCTCCCAGACTCTCGCCCAATTGGATCCGGTTAGCGTGGCCTCACATGGGCCGAGACAGCCGCTCAATGAAGATCAAAGAATTAGTTTTGTCAGCGATCTGCTGGTTACATCCGTAACACGAACCGAGGAACGCCCTACTCTCTCCGACCGCGTAGACCGTTATCTCACTGCGCCAATCTTGGGAGTCCTGATCCTTCTCGGCGTTCTTTGGGTTGTGTTCCAATCAACGACTACTATCGCTTTGCCATTCCAGCATTGGATTTCTTCCTTCATTTCAGGAGTAATCAGTCCTCCCATAGAGAGGGTGCTCTCACCAATCCCTTGGCTCAAAGGATTAATCGTCGATGGAGTAATCAGTGGTCTTGGCACTTTGCTCACCTTCCTCCCTGTTATGAGCATCATGTTCTTGCTGCTTAGCCTGCTTGAAGATTCTGGGTACATGGCACGTGCGGCTGTCGTGTCGGATCGTTTAATGCGCTTCGCGGGACTTCCTGGAAAAGCGCTACTGCCGTTGCTTGTCGGGTTTGGGTGCAACGTTCCGGCGGTGAGCGCAACCAGATCAATCCCGGATGCACGCCATCGTCTTATTGTAGGAATAACAATTCCGTTCACTGCTTGTTCTGCGCGTCTGGCAGTCTACATTTTTGTGACCGGCATTTTCTTTGGCTCAAATGCAGGCAGCGTGGTTTTTGCCATGTACATCATCTCAATCACATTGGTGATTCTTTTTGCGCTTTTCTTACGACTCACGTTCATCAAAGGCGCACCTCACGAGCCGCTCTTGATCGAATTGCCTCCCTACCGCTTGCCCACAACAACTTTTATCATTACCGACGCCTGGTTGCGAGTAAAAGGGTTCCTTAAGGAAGTTAGTGCAATCGTCGTGATAACAGTTGTTGTCATTTGGGTATTAATGGCCATTCCTGTCTCTGGAAACGGCCAATCTGCAGCCAGGCACCTGGAAAACAGTGCCTACGGTGCAATTGCGAAAGGCATAGCACCTATCTTTGCGCCAGCAGGTTTTAATGATTGGCACACGGCGGGAGCTCTAGTCACCGGCTTCGTTGCAAAAGAAGTAGTCATCTCCTCCTGGGCACAGAATTACGCGGTTGATTCGCCAAATCGCAAATTGGTGATTTCAGATCTTGGAAGGAAACTCAAGAGAGACTTCCAAAGATCCAGTTCGGGACATACCAGCCCTGCAATTCTTGCTTTCCTAATCTTCCTAACCGCCTACACTCCCTGCGTAGCAACGGTAGCGGCGCAACGCCGTGAATTCGGAACGAAATGGGCTATGGCCGGAGTTGGGTTCCAGCTACTTATCGCCTGGCTCCTAGCAGTTGCTGTATTCCAAATTGGCAGGCTTCTAATCGCATGACTTCACCACGAGATCAAGTTCTCACCGCATATGAGTCAGGAGCCACCACGCGACGCGAAATCGTGGCAATCACGCATTTGGACTCTGACCTGGTTGATCTCATCATTGACATACTGATCCGTTCTGGAGAATTAAATCTGCAAATCCTTCAATCTGGTTGCAGATCCGGGGGTTGTCGAGGGTGTTGGCAATCAAATGAATGTATTACCGGAAAAGATGGCTCCTCGCGGGCCATTTCGTTAGGTATGCCCCTTATGCCGAACTGATCGCCTGTTCTAGGCTGGCTCCATGATCACGCCCGAGGCGATTACTCCAGAGTTAATAAGTCAGGCACACAAAGACGCCAAGCGGCGAAGCGACGACGCCCAGGTTTCAATCCGCAACCTTCAAGGCATCACCGAGCAAGATTACGCACGGGCGATCTTCGACGAAGTCTGGCCGACTGATGAAGGTACTCAGATCACCGCCAATCTATTGCAGGCGATGGTGCACAACGGCGCATACGTCAGCGGGGTCTTCTTTGACGCCGAAGTCATTGCCGCCGCATTTGCATTCCCGGGTATCGATTCGAAAGCGCACCTTCATCTGCATTCACATATGGCTGCTGTGAAAGAAAAGTACCGAAATCGCAATATCGGCAGCGCATTGAAGTGGCATCAGAGGGCGTGGGCGCTTGAGAACGGGTACGAGACGATCACGTGGACTTTCGATCCACTGGTCCGGCGCAATGCGCGATTGAATCTCGTGAAACTCGGAGTGCAGGTCTTTGAATATTTCGCCGACTTTTACGGCGACCTTCCCGATGCGCTCAATGCAGGGGATCCAACTGATCGGGTCATCGCACGATGGGACTTGCTTTCTCAACGCGTGGTCGGCGCCGCGAAGAATCTGAACTTGGACATGTCACCTGAAGGAACCCCGGTGGCGTTGTCCAACGCAAACGAAAAACCAGTCAAGCACGTTGTCCCCGAAAGTGCAGAAACAGTCACTGTTTATCTCCCAACAGACATAATCCAGTTGCGTGCAGATAATCCAGCAAGGGCATGGGAATGGAGACTGGCAGTGCGTGAGGAACTTCAACCCCGTCTCATGTCAGGTTGGTACATCCAAGGATTCACATCAGACGGCGCATATATCGTGACGAAGAAGAAATGAAAGAGGCTCTGTAAATGCGGATCAAGGACGTAGAACTTCGCATCATCAAGTTGCCATTAGTTAGACCATTCCGCACCTCCTTTGGAACCCAGTACGAAAGAGAGCTTCTGCTGATGCGAATCAGCACTCAGGACGGATCTGTTGGTTGGGCCGAATGCGTTGCAATGTCTGAACCGCTCTACTCCCCTGAATACACATTCGCTTCCCAAGATGTGATCGAACGCTTTCTCCTTCCGAAGATTTTTGAAACGGGCGATGTGCGCGCAGAGGAAATTGCCGACCTGCTGAAACCTTTCCTCGGTCATCAAATGTCCAAGGCCTGCGTTGAGACCGCGATCCTGGATGCGCAACTCAAACTCGAAGGCATCTCCTTCGGATCATATTTGGGATCGTCCAAAGAGATGGTCGACTGTGGAGTCTCAGTGGGAATCACGGCTTCTATTGATGCACTTGCTCAGGAGGTCTCGCAGTACGTCGACGAAGGCTACCGTCGAATCAAGTTGAAAATAGAGCCCGGCTGGGACATTGAGCCAGTGCGCGTGATTCGCGAACTCTATCCGGATATTCCATTGCAGGTCGATGCAAACCAGGCGTATTCGCGCGAGGATGCTGATCATCTGAAGAGACTCGACCCGTTCAATCTTCTGTTGATCGAGCAACCGCTGGATGAGCACGATGTTCTGGGCCATGCAATGCTTGCAAAGGCAGTTGAGACGCCAATCTGCCTAGATGAATCGATCACCTCGTACGAATCTGCGCGTGATGCGTTGGCGATGAAGGCAACAACGATCATCAACATCAAACCGGGGCGCGTTGGCGGCTATCTCGAGTCCGTAAAGATCCACGACCTTTGCGTCGAAAACGACATTCCAGTCTGGTGTGGCGGAATGCTCGAAACAGGAATCGGCCGAGCCGCAAACATTGCCCTTGCATCCCTTGCAGGATTCACCTTGCCAGGAGATACCAGTGCATCCTCGCGTTACTACCATCGAGACATCACGACTCCCTTTGTCATGGAGAACGGACAACTGCGAGTTCCTAGCGGTCCTGGAATCGGCGTAGACATTGATTTGGATTTCATCGATGAAATAACAACCTCGAGAAAATTGATTACGGCGCCATAGAGTGAGTTCGCTTTTTCTCTTAAAACTTTTTCTCGCACCTTTCTTCGTCGCACTCCTGAGTTATATCCAGCGCCGATGGGGCGATGGCATTGGCGGTCGCCTCATAGGATTGCCGCTGACAACCGGGCCGTTCATCTTCATCATCTATATCCAGGAGGGTTCATCCTTCGCCGCACGCGCAGCACATGGGGTTCTCGTCGGACAAGTCGCGCTCATCGTCTTCTCATGGGTTTACGCAACCGCCGCCTTGAAACTGTCCTGGGGACAAGCCCTTGCAGTCGGCACAATCGCCTGCCTTGCAACAGGTGCAGTGCTCACAAGTTTTGAAATCCACCTCTTTGTACTTCTGCCGCTGCTTGTCGTCTCGTGGTTGATTGCCTGGAGGTTCTGGCCTGCCTACGTCGTCGAACCACGCACCTCTGATACACCGCGTTGGGAACTGCCCGCAAGGCTATTGGTGACCGTTGTTCTCATCGTCACGCTGACGGGCACCGCATCCTTTCTGGGGCCAAGGGTCGCGGGGGCCCTATCCACCTATCCCGTCATCATTTCTGTGCTTGGAGCCTTCGGCCAGCGAAGGCACGGACCTCACTCAACCGTGGCCACCCTTCACGGGCTCATGCAATCGCTTCCAATAACGATCTCGATCATGACGATATTGGCGGTAGTTCTATGAAAAATGCCTAGTATTGCCACGTAAGAAAGGACGAAAGTGCCAACGACGCCACTTCCAACGCAAGAGGATATTGACCACCTAAGCGATAGCACCATTTCATTAGTTTCAAATCTGCTGACTCAGTCGGATAAAACGCGAACGCGTCACGATGAAGCAAATAGAAAACGATTCGCACGACTTCTCAAAGACCCATCGGCTGTCGCGCTCACCATGTCGCTCACCGACGAGGTCATGCGTATGAGTTCGATGCGCAACGCGGCCAAGACTCTGCGAAGAAGTGCCAAGACCGCAGGCATCTCAGGTCTCGGTCTCTTCGACTACGTGGGGATCAAAGCCGCAAGTGTGGCTTCCTACGTATTCCCCTCGCTTGTTATGAAGGTCGTCCACCAACGAGTTCGCATGGCTGCAAACGGGATCATCCTTCCTGCAGAGAAGAATCCGCTCGCAAGGCACATCGCACGTCGCACCGGTGACGAAGCGAAACTCAACATCAACGTACTAGGTGAAGCAGTACTCGGTGAGGCAGAAGCAGCTCAACGGCTGAACTCCGTCATCGAGATGATCCAACGACCAGGCGTCAATTATGCGTCGGTGAAGATTTCATCCATTGCCAGCCAATTGATCACGATCGACCACGTAGGTTCCATCGAGCGAGTGGCAAATCGCCTTCGTCTTCTCTATCGTCAATCGCTCAAGACCGGCACATTCATCAACCTCGACATGGAGGAGTTCCGCGATCTTGAAATCACTGTCGCCGTTTTCAAGAAACTCCTTGACGAGCCCGAATTCGAGGCGATGAACGCAGGCATTGTGCTGCAGGCGTACTTGCCCGAATCCCACAACGAGTTCGCAGGCCTGGTCGAATGGGCGAAGGCGCGCCACGAGCGCAGCGGCGGGACGATCAAAATTCGATTGGTAAAAGGGGCAAATCTCGCGATGGAGAAGGCTGAGGCCGAACTCCACGGCTGGATTCCTGCACCGTATGAAAGCAAGTCCGACGTCGACGCCAGCTATGCCCGGCTCATCGACGTGGCACTCAACCCCGCACATGCAAAGGCCGTGCGAATCGGAATCGCCAGCCACAACCTATTTCACTTGGCCTGGGCAATCGAGGTGGCCAGAGTTCGCGGAATCGAAAATCAGATCGATATCGAAATGCTGGAGGGAATGGCGAACGCCGAAGCCCTTGCGGTGGCAGGCAAGACCGGACGCGTGCTTCTGTACACACCGGTCACCCGCCATGAGGATTTCCCAGCTGCCGTTGCCTACCTTGTCCGTCGACTCGATGAGAACACGTCAGAGGAAAACTATCTACGCGCCTCATTCGATATGTCTCTCGACAACGACAAGTTCAAAGAGCAGCAAGGTCGCTTCCTTATCTCGATCGCTGAACGCCATACGATTTCGACAGAATCAAGGCGACACCATCTCAAAAGGCATGATGCGCAGAACGCCTTCGAAGATGGGAAGTTCGAAAACCAGAGCGATGCCGATGCCACCAACCCCGAATTTCGCGAGCAACTTCAAGCGGCCTACCTTCGCCACTACGAAAGCGCTGGACTCCGAATTCCTCTGCAGATCATGGGCGAGTTCCTTACACGCACCGAGGTTGAGGAAGGCACGGATCCGAGTGAGAACGGTGCACCGTGGTACACCTACTCAATTGCCAGCAAGGAAGACATCGACACCGCGGTCTCCACTGCGCGCGCGCACGTGGAGGAATGGGATGCGCTTGGACCGCTACAGCGAGGAAGGATTCTTAGTGAAGCAGCAGTCCTCATGGAGAACGAAAGGGCCGAAACTATTGCGATCATGTCTCGCGATGCTGGCAAGACGGTTGCCGAGGCGGACCCTGAGGTAAGCGAAGGAATCGACTTCGCCCGTTTCTACGCACTCAGTTCGTATGAGAAGTGCGATGGGTCCAAACCACTTGGTGTCGTTTTGGTTGTGCCACCGTGGAATTTTCCTTACGCGATTCCAATGGGCGGGGTGTGTTCTGCTCTTGCCGCCGGCAACGCGGTAATTCTCAAGCCTGCCCCGGAGACCGTAGCTACTGCCTGGCAGATCGTTCGCCAACTCTGGGATGCGGGAGTGCCCCAACACGTTCTGCAATTCGTTCCCACCCGCGATGATGACGACGGTCTCCACCTCGTCACGCATTCCGGAATAGATGGCGTCATCCTGACCGGCTCTTTCGACACTGCGTCGATGTTCACCTCGTGGAAGCCAGAGATTCGCCTCATGGCAGAGACCAGCGGAAAGAACGCCATCCTTATCTCAGCTGCGGCAGACATTGACAGTGCTGTGAAAGATCTCGTGCAGTCTTCCTTCGGTCATGCGGGACAGAAATGCAGTGCTGCGAGTTTGGCCATCGTCGAAGAGAGCATCTACAAGAATCCTGCTTTCCTAAACCAACTCAAAGACGCAGTAGAAAGCCTCAGCGTCGGTGCAGGCAGGAACTACTCGACCACCGTCGGACCTGTTATTCACTCACCGACGGGTTCACTTCTTCGTGCCCTCACGACACTGGATGATGGCGAGAGTTGGCTGGTTGCGCCAAAGCAACTTGATGAGACGGGACATCTGTGGTCTCCGGGCGTGAAGTTGGGAGTTGCTCCGGGTTCTTGGAGTCATCGCAACGAATGGTTCGGACCCGTGCTTGGAATTATGGTTGCGCCCAATTTCGACGCGGCGATCGCGTGGCAGAACGCAGTGGATTACGGGCTAACTGCTGGTGTGCACTCACTTGATGAGAAAGAGTGCGAGCAGTGGATTGCGCAAGTTGAGGCGGGCAACCTCTACGTAAACCGCGGAACAACCGGCGCCGTCGTGAATCGCCAGCCCTTCGGCGGGTGGAAGCGAAGCAGCGTCGGCCCCACATCCAAAGCCGGTGGAGCAAACTACGTGAACAACCTTCGCGAGTGGGATCCACTTGATTCATCCGAAAAGGCAATTGACACCTCAGCGCATTGGTGGGTGTCCATCGGCAATAAAGCCATCGACCATGCTGATCTTCACGTTGAGCGCAACTATCAACGCTACCTCCCATCGCGTCGAGGAATCGTTGTTCGAGTTGATGAATCAACCACCAAGGAATCTTTTGATTACATCAGTTTCGTTGCATGGCAGACAAAGTCCAATATCGAATTGAGCGCCGAAAAAGTACTTCCAAATTCTCCCAACGTGAAGGTTGAGACAATCGCACAGTTGGTCAATCGCATTTCCGTCAAAGACAAGGTCCGTTGGCTCGCCGCTGGAACCCCTCCCACACTCGAATTCCTGGCCAAGGGAATCTCAGTTGATCGAAGAAAGATCGCACAACGCGGCGATGTGGAGATGCCGCGATGGCTCCTTGAGCAGAGTGTCTCGATCACCAACCATCGCTACGGAAACATCGGCGCGGGTCCAAGGCCTCACGTTCCCAACGAAAAGTAAGAGACCTACTTCTTGTGAGTAATGGAATCCTGTCCCGCAACTTTGAGGTCCTTGCGAAGCTCGGGAGGGAGTGCGAAAAGCAGTGATTCTTCTTTGGCATTTACTGTTTCGACTTCGCCGTACCCGCGCTTGGCAAGCCAATCAAGCAGGTCCTTCACCAAGATCTCAGGCACTGATGCACCGCTCGTGACTCCGACGGTCTCAACGCCATCCAACCATTCGTCTTGGACCTCTGCTGCGAAGTCGATGAGGTAGGCGGCAGGGGATCCATATTCTTTTGCGACTTCGACCAAGCGCACGGAGTTCGAAGAATTGGTCGATCCAACAACGAGGACTAAATCTGCAAGGGGCGCGATCTGCTTGATGGCGACTTGTCTGTTCTGCGTCGCATAGCAAATGTCATCACTGGGTGGGTCGATGATGTTGGGGAATCGCTCTCGGAGCGCTGCAACGGTCGCCAAAGTTTCGTCGACACTCAAGGTCGTCTGGGATAGCCAGGCAACCTTGTTCTCGTCTTTGACCTTGATGTCCTTGATGTGCTCGATGCCGTCGATGAGTTGCACCTTGCCGACTGCCTCACCCGCCGTGCCTTCAACTTCTTCATGGCCTTCGTGGCCGATCAGCAGAATCTCAATATCCTCGGATGCAAACCGCTTGGCTTCGTGGTGCACTTTCGTCACCAGAGGGCATGTCGCGTCGATGGTTCTCAAATGTCTTTTCGCCGCATCCTCGTGAACTTGAGGAGACACCCCGTGTGCGGAGAAGACTACGAATGCACCCTCTGGTACCTCATCTGTCTCATCGACGAAAATTGCACCGCGTGCTTCCAACGTGGAGACCACATGCTTGTTGTGGACAATCTGCTTGCGGACGTAGACCGGGGACCCATAGAGATCCAGCGCCTTCTCAACGGTGATCACCGCGCGGTCGACACCAGCGCAATAGCCACGCGGAGCGGCAAGCAAGACCTTCTTCGGCATGGGTGCAGTCTATTAGGATCCATGCGTGCTCGAAACTTCAGCGGAATCACCAGCGCCAGTACGAGTCATCTCTGAAAATCTCAAGGAATACATAGATCGTCTGGGTCCCATCTGGATCGAAGGCGAGATCTCAGAGATCAACGAGCGCACGGGCATGGCGTTCATGCGCCTTCGAGATACCAGCGTGGATATGAGTCTTTCGGTCATGTGTCACCGCACTGTCCTTGCACCTGTGTCACCACTTCCGCAAAATGCCCGTGTCGTGATTCTGGCCAAGGTTTCTTTCTACACAAAGAACGGCACGATCTCACTGTCAGCGAAAGAAATTCGACAGGTGGGAATCGGCGAACTTCTTGCGCGGCTTGAGCATCTCAAACAACTGCTTGCATCTGAAGGACTCTTCGCGCTCGATCTGAAGAAATCTTTGCCCCTTCTCCCACGACGAGTCGGGTTGATCTGCGGACGCAACAGCGCCGCGGAAAAAGATGTCGTGGAAAATGCAAGGCGCCGTTGGCCCGCAGTTGAATTTGAAATTCGCGAAGTTGCCGTTCAGGGTGCGGCAGCAGTAATCGAGGTCTCAGCAGCGCTGCGAGAGTTAGAAGCCAACCCAGAAGTCGATGTCATCATCATCACCCGAGGCGGTGGATCTTTCGAGGATCTCCTTCCTTTCTCTGATGAGGGCCTGGTCCGCCTTGCAGCCTCTTGTGAAACCCCCATCGTCAGCGCCATTGGGCACGAACAAGATGCGCCGTTGTTGGATCTTGTGGCAGATGTCCGTGCGTCAACGCCGACGGATGCCGCAAAGAGAGTGGTGCCAGATATCGAAGAGGAACTTGCGATGATCAACCAACTCCGCAGTCGAGCAAATCGCAGACTCCTGAATTTCCTAGATCTTGAGACGTCAAGGGTGCTTGCATTACGAGAGCGACCCGTACTGAAAGATCCGATGGTTCTCATCACCACTCGTCAAGAGATCATTACAGGATTGCGTGATAGATCACACCGAAGCACCTCACATGCCGTTGATCTTGCTCGAGAAGAACTACTCCATATCTATGCCAGGGTGCGATCTTTGTCACCACAATCAACATTGGACCGTGGTTACTCAGTGGTTCAGCGCAGCGATGGGAGCATCGCTCGTGATCCGAAAGAACTCTCGGCTGGCGAGAGACTTCGGATTCGACTGGCCCTAGGAGAAATTGGGGCAGTCGTAGAGACGAGTTGAGAGTAGATTTGCGCCCATGTCACCTGAGAAGAAATCAGAAAAACTTTCCTACGAGGCCGCCCGGGATGAATTAATGCAGGTAGTTAATAGCCTTGAAACAGGAGGAGCCACACTTGAACAATCCCTCAAACTCTGGGAGCGCGGCGAAGAACTAGCTGGCATATGCCAAGAGTGGCTAGACGGTGCGCGCGCAAAACTCGACTCGATTAAGCCGACATCATGAGCCCGACTTTCAATTACTCAGACATCCTTCCTCTCGGTGAAGACAAGACGAAATATCGCTCTCTCGGAAAAGAGGGCGTGACGACAGTCCAACTTGGAGATAAGAAATTCCTTCACGTATCGCCCGAGGCAATCACCCGACTAAGTGAGACCGCGCTCCACGACATTTCGCATTATCTGCGCACTGCGCACCTTGGTCAGTTGGCAAGCATTCTTGACGATCCAGAGAGTTCACCGAATGATCGCTTCGTCGCGTTGGATCTTCTCAAGAACGCGAACATCTCTGCTGGCGGAGTCCTACCAATGTGCCAAGACACCGGCACTGCTCTAGTCATGGCCAAGAAAGGTCAACATGTTCTGACCGAAGGCAAAGACGAGGCATCGATTTCACAAGGTATTTATGACGCATACACGCGCTTGAATCTGCGCTATTCACAGATGGCCCCTATAAACATGTGGGAAGAAAAGAACACAGGGAACAACCTTCCCGCCCAAGTCGAGATCTATGCCAACTCCGACCATCCAGATGAATTTTCGTTCCTTTATATTGCAAAGGGCGGGGGAAGTGCCAACAAGTCCTTCTTGTATCAAGAGACCAAGGCGATCCTCAACCCTGCGAGTTTCTATCCATGGCTTGAGGAAAAACTTCGTTCGCTCGGCACATCAGCGTGCCCGCCGTATCACCTTGCGATCGTCATCGGCGGAACAAGCGCGGAGTACACGGTGAAGACTTCCAAGTTGGCAAGCACCAAGTACCTCGACTCACTTCCGACCTCAGGCGATGCGCAGACCGGTCACGGCTTCCGCGACCTCGAGATGGAGCAGGAAGTTCTAAAACTCACCCGCACCCTCGGAATCGGGGCGCAGTTCGGTGGCAAGTATTTCTGCCACGACGTTCGCGTCATTCGCCTCCCTCGCCACGGCGCCTCGCTGCCTATCGCGATCGCGGTCTCATGTTCGGCAGACCGCCAGGCGAAAGCCAAAATCACTGCTGATGGCATCTTTTTGGAGGATCTCGAGCGAGAGCCCGCACACTTCCTTCCAGATGCCATAACAGCACACACGATTGAAGGCGATGAAGATGTCGTAAAGATCGATCTCAATCAAGGCATGGCAAAGGTCCGCGAGGAATTGAGCAAGTATCCAGTGAAGACAAGAATCTCCCTCACTGGAACTCTGGTGGTCGCACGCGATCTCGCACACGCAAAGATCAAAGCCGACATGGACGCAGGAAAGCCGATGCCAGACTATCTACGCGATTACCCCGTCTACTACGCGGGTCCTGCAAAGACGCCAGAGGGATATGCATCTGGTTCATTCGGTCCAACGACCGCAGGCCGCATGGATTCATACGTCGAGTACTTCCAATCAAAGGGCGGATCCTTTGTCATGTTGGCAAAGGGCAATCGATCCAAAGCGGTCACGGATGCGTGCAAGAACTACGGCGGTTTCTATCTAGGCTCAATCGGAGGACCGGCTGCCCGATTGGCCCTTGATTGCATCAAAAAAGTCGAAGTTCTCGACTTCGCCGAATTGGGCATGGAGGCGGTCTGGAAAATAGATGTGGTTGATTTTCCAGCGTTTATCGTCATCGACGATAAGGGAAATGACTTCTATGCCGAGACATCAAAACCATTAAGGATTGGCACTCGGCCAAGCTAGTACGAGCCTCGCCAATTGAAAGTTCGCAACGCCTTGCATGGTGTTGAGTAGCGGACGTCGATGTAATGAAGTCCCCAACGAATCTGCGTGACTGGATTGGTGCGCCAGTCAGTAGCGATGATGCTCATCTTGTCTGCTGGCAATGCTTGCGCAATGCCGTGTGCACCCGATGAATGATTATGTGCTTTGTAATTCCAGTGGCTTTCATGTAGCCAGAGAGTCTTCAAACAACCGAACTGACTTGCGCCCCATTTATATTTCGTTGCCATCAGTAATTTTGCGACACTCTGTGCACCAGTGATGGTTCGAGCCATTTCGATCTGTTGACTTTGAAGTGCAACCATCGCAAGTTCATTTGATGACACAAGAGCCGTCGTCTGCATCTGGCTGTAAAGAGCAACCGAGGCCGTCGTGGGCGTTGGGGTTGGAACTACCGATAGGTTGACCTCTTCCGGGACGGAGATATGGGAGGTCATCGGGAACTCAAGGCCGTAGGCACTGGGCTGGACCGTGGCCAGAACCAGAAGGACCACGACACTGGCCCAGGCAGCCAGGGACTTGTTGGCAAGACGACGAAGGCGCGTGGAGGCTGAGGCTACCCATTGATCAATGGAACTCGACAAACTCAACTGGCGTCTCCTTTCAGTGCATCTATCGCTGTCGGGCCCCAACCCGATAGGAGCCCAAATGGGCTTCACGGGGAGGGGGGAATGCATAAAGATTGGCAAGGCGGGGGTATATGCGCAAATCCATCCACGCGTGAGCCGAAAACTCCCAGAAATCTCATCCGTTGTGGACAAGTAAAAGGGCAGGTCGTACAGGGGAAAGTCCGATATGTCCGAAATGTGAGTGTGACCTATTTCTTGGGGACACACTGGTAATTCCAGAGCCCTTCCCACCGACTTTCGAACCACGTGGAAATGCCTAGGTTGGGATCGGGCCCTCAAGAAGTTCGGTGACAAGGGCAGCAATCGGGGATCGCTCGCTCCGAGTCAATGTGACGTGGGCAAAAAGTGGATGACCTTTCAGAGTTTCGATGACCGCGGCGACTCCATCGTGACGGCCGACTCGCAGGTTGTCTCTCTGGGCAACGTCATGGGTCAGGATCACCCTTGAGCCCTGGCCGATCCTCGACAGGACGGTCAGAAGGACTCCGCGTTCGAGAGATTGAGCCTCGTCCACGATGACATAGGAGTCATGAAGCGAGCGCCCGCGGATATGGGTGAGCGGCAAAACCTCGATAAGGCCGCGGTCGAGAATCTCATCGATCACCGGCTGGCTTACAAGCGCCCCGAGGGTGTCAAAAACAGCCTGCGCCCACGGAGACATCTTTTCGCCTTCACTGCCGGGAAGAAATCCGAGTTCCTGCCCGCCGACTGGGTAGAGAGGACGAAAGACAACGACCTTCTTATGTTGGCGTCGCTCCATCACTGCTTCAAGTCCCGCGCACAAAGCGAGCGCGCTCTTGCCAGTTCCGGCGCGGCCTCCCATTGAGACGATTCCAATTTCTGGATCAAGAAGAAGATCAAGGGCAACCCGCTGTTCGGCGCTTCGGCCGTGCAATCCGAATGCGCTCCTATCCCCTCGCACCAACTGGAGCTGCTTGTCGGAGGTGACGCGGGCCAGGGCGCTTCCCTTCTCCGAGTGAAGAACGATGCCCGTGTGACAAGGAAGGGTCGGTGCGATCTCATGATCGGCGCGATCGGATGCATAAAGTTCATCGATGAGGCTTGCCCCGACATCAAGTTCGATCATCCCCGACCAACCACTGGAGGAAGCCAGCTCGGCCAGATACTCCTGGGCCTCAACGCCCACCGACGACGCCTTGACTCGAAGGGGCAGGTCTTTACTTACCAGTACGACGTCGCGGCCATCGGCCATGAGGTTGCGGGCGATCGCCAGAATACGGGAATCGTTACTGCCATCTCGCAAGAATCCTTGGGGTAAGGAAGACAAGTCAGAGTGGTTGAGTTCGACCGCGAGGGTTCCACCCTCAGGAGTGATGCGTAATGGCTGGTCGAGGCGGCCATGAGTGACGCGAAGATCGTCAAGGGCGCGCAGGGCCGCACGAGCGAAGAAGCCCAGTTCTGGATGGTCGCGTTTGGTCTCGAGTTCGCCAATGACAACTATCGGAATGATGACTTCATGCTCCGCAAAGCGGGTGAGAGCACCAGGATCAGCCAGCAGAACACTGGTATCGAGAACAAACGTCTTTTTGCCTGCCGGAGAAGTCAAACCAGCGCTCGCATTCTGTGTAATTGTGCTCGTAGGGATCGGATAAGAAAACGGTAGAACTCCCACCCCTCGGGTCATAAGCGACACGCTTAGCGATTCCCAAAATTAACGCTCTGTTTAGAAAACTCCCTGCTCCTACATATTCTCATGATCCAATTTCTTCAATATCATCCCTCGATGGGACCGCAACCCAGATTTGTTGGCACGATTACTATCGCCGCACTTGTCCTCTCGGCGCTCTTTTTCAATACTGCGCAGGCAGCAAGTCCCAAAGTTGGATCCCTATGCAAGAAGGCCGGACTCACCCAAAAAGACAACGGGATGGTCTACATCTGCAAAAAATCAGGCAAGAAGTTGCTATGGACCCTTGCTCTCGGCATCAAGAAATCTGCCCTCCCCGCGCCTTCACCGAAGGGTGGCCCGGTCATCTGGAATTGGATGGACAACCAGGGCAAGTGGGTTGCAAATGGAACTCCACCGCTATGCACACTCCCAATAATCCCAACGGGTGCGCTGCTTGATTTCACCAAACCAGTTTCAATCCTTCGCCCTGGACAAACAAGAGGCGGAAGTTACAAACCCCATGGCGGACTGCGCTGGTCGACCTACGGCGCATACCTAACTGACACCAAGATTACTGTTCCCTTCGATGGGAGCGTCGTGCAGGCATTCCAATATATAGAGGCAGGCACCTACCAATTCGGCCTCAACATTCAATCTCCATGTGGGTTTATGGTTCGACTGGATCACTTGTATCTGCCATCGGCGCAATTTTCACAAATCCTCAAAAATATTCCTGCCGCGGTAAAGGATGACTCCCGCGAAACCTCATTAGACCCGCCAGTTCAAGTGCATGGGGGAGACGTGATCGCAATTGGCGTCGGCATGCCACCACCGGCGGGCCCGGACAGCCTAGGAACCTTCATCGACTTTGGTTTATTGGATCTTCGCAACCCCAATTCAAGACTGCCCGCAAATTTCTCCAGCGATGCAGATCAAAAATATTC
This sequence comes from uncultured Bifidobacterium sp., assembly GCA_964387855.1. GTDB lineage: Bacteria > Actinomycetota > Actinomycetes > Nanopelagicales > Nanopelagicaceae > QYPT01. The sequence continues at coordinate 37,104 of CAYLYA010000008.1, read as the reverse complement.
AAAGTATTCGGTCTGCTGGTATCAAGGCGGGTATTTATCACCGAGTGATCAAGCCCTCGCCGAAAAACTCCCTCTGGCCAATGGCGATCCAACAAGCGCTTACTGCAATAAATAGTTAAATCAGAGTTGCATTCTTCGTATCTTGGGCGACCAAGGAGCCATCTTTAGGCGAGTACTCCATCGCGATGAACATGTATTTACCGGCTGTGAGTCCAGTTATTGCCACACTCCACGGCTTCCAGGCCGGGGCAGCTTCGGCGGCAGTGGTCGAACCTTGCTTGACCAACTTCCCGTTCTGGAAGACTTTCCAAGCGACGTTGGCTTCAAAAGTGGACGCCATGCCGCTGAGTTTGAATCCCTGCGCACCTACCTGGGCTCCCTCCTCAGGGGAGGTGATCCACACTGGCGCCAATACTTCGTATGTCAGACCGCGTTTGAAAAGCTTTGTGGCATCGACATGACCGGCGATCGATTCGACGATCTTCCCGTCGACGGTCAACTGGATTCTCTTCACTTTTGTATTGGCAGCAGTTGCCGTCCACACCAGCTGCTCAATCGCCATCGATTCTGCTTCTGAGCCAACATTCATCTTGCCCAATGTGAGGTCAATGCTCGCCTTGTCTCCAGCAACAACGACGCTGTTGATCTTCGTTTCTTTGGGCCACAAAGTGACGTAATCAGAATCTTTCGGCTTGCCCGCGATCAGCGCTGTCAAGGCAGTCGTGATCGGGTCAGGTGTCACTTCAAGACGAACAAACTCACGATAGAGGCGAAACCCTCGCGAGGTATCCGCGACCCAATACTGCGCGTAGGCCTTTGTGACGATGGTCGGAATTGGACTGCTTGATGGCGTAGAAGCAGGACTTGTCGAAATCGTGTGGGGTGGAGTGGGTGTAGGAGCAGGCGATGAGCCACAGCCACTTAAAAGTAGAATGGCTGCAATAGCCGAAGCAGTCAGAACTGCTGAATTCCTTGACTTCTTCATGCCGCAAATCTACCTCGTATCAGTTCAAGTAGAGAAAGATGCAGCGATGTAGAGTCTGACTCATGTTCGATTCCACTGGAAAGCGTTTCTTGATAACAGGTGCTGGCTCCTCCCATGGTATTGGATTCGCTGCCGCGAAGGCACTGCGACAACAAGGTGCCTCGGTCTTCCTTACTTCTCTATCGGAGCGCGTGCATGATCGCGCAAAGGAACTTGGTGCTATAGGTGCCTCAGCCGATCTGACAGACCAAGGGCAAGTGCAAGAGTTGATCACCCTTGCGATTGAGAAACTCGGCGGACTTGATGGACTAGTCAACAACGCGGGAATGACAAGTGTGGTTGACAATGGCAACGAGGAGTTCAATTCAATCGATGAGACGTCTATAGAAAAATGGAGGAAATCATTCGCGCGCAATCTTGACTCGGCGTTTTTAGTCACTCAGGCCGCACTTCCCCACATTCGAGTGCAACAATCTGGGCGCATAGTGATGATCTCAAGCACAACCGGAACAATTTCGGCCATCCACAACAACGTCGCCTACGCATCTGCCAAAGCGGGCCTTGTGGGCCTCACTCGAGCATTGGCACTTGACGAAGCCAAGAACAACATCACCGTCAACGCGATCGCCCCCGGGTGGATTGCTACAGATTCCCAGACCACATTCGAGATTTCTCATGGAGATGCCACGCCAATGGGCAGATCAGGAATTCCCGATGAAGTCGCCAGCGCCGTTGCCTGGCTTTGCTCTCCCGGTGCCTCATACATAACAGGGCAATTGATAGTTGTTGACGGGGGCAACTCGTTAGAAGAAGAGCGTGGTTCGTTCTAGCCAGCACATCAATTCTGTGTCGTTACCGCATATTCTCGGTAAACGGTAGCGACTTTAACCGTGTACTCCGAATAAAACTTCTCCTGACCAAGTTTTTGCGCTTGCTGATGCTCCTGGACGTCCTTCCATCTTTTGACCGATTCTTCGTCCTTGAAGTACGAAATCGTGATACCAAATCGGGTTTCTGGATCTCTTGCGCTTACCTCCGAGAGGAAACCCGGTTGTGTCCTAACTAGATCGATCATCCTTGTTGCCCATTGCGAATACTCCTCGCCATAATCAAGAGTGCGAGTGGACGTAAAAATGACGGCTATATATGGATCTATAAATTGCGACATGCTGAAAGCGTACGCGAACGAGTTATTAACTCGCTCGCCTATTTACCCTCGACTGTGAAACTATTACCACTTCGCATCGATGCACCGTGCCGAGAGGGCTTAACCAATGACCATCCAAGTAAGAGCGATTAAGGAAGAAGACATAGATGGCTTTCGCGAGGCTCTCGATTTGGTTGCGAAAGAAAAACGCTTTCTGGCACAGTTCTCGGCCCCACCTCTCGAGCGAACAATTGAATTCGTAACCTCTGGAATCGCAGCGAATGTCTCACAGTTCGTTGCTCTGATTGACGACAGAATCGTTGGCTGGGCCGACATATTCCCTGACAAGTCCGCAGCGATGACACACTCAGGTTCACTCGGAATTGGTGTTGTCTCTGAATATCGAGGACGGGGAATTGGCAAGATGCTTCTGGTCTCCTGTGTCAAAAAGGCTCAGGAGAATGGGATTTCGCGAATTGTCCTTCACGTCCGTGCAGATAATGAAAGTGCTATCGCGCTCTACAAGAAAGTTGGATTTCAAACCGAAGGAGTGATGAAGAACTACATGCTTATAGATGGAATCTTTTACGATGCCTTAATTATGAGTCTTTTGAACTAAGCCCCGAAGCGTCGGTGGCGCAAAGAGTAAGAACGTAGTGCACGCAAGAAATCTACGCGACGGAAATCAGGCCAGTACGCCTCGCAGAAATAGAACTCAGACTGAGCACTCTGCCAGAGCAAGAATCCCCCAAGCCTTTGCTCCCCTGATGTGCGGATAAGTAATTCCGGATCTGGCTGACCTGCCGTATAGAGGAAATTCGAAATAGCATCCGCAGTCAATTTCTCAGCAGCTTCCTTAGTTGAGAGCCCATGATCTTCCGCATCTTCAAGGTAGCCCTTGACCGCATCAACGATTTCTCGCCGCCCGCCGTAACTGATCGCCACGTTCACTTCGATGGCATTGGGATTAGAAGAGCGCGACTCACTCAATTTGCTCTGCAGCCATTCGGGAAGAAGTTCGAGAGAGCCAACAGGGTTGATATTCCAACGCCCCGTCGATTTGAGGCTGTCCACGGTTTCACCGATGATCGCAAGCAACGCCTGGAGCTCCTCTTCGGACCGCTTGAAATTCTCCGTAGATAACAGCCAAATAGTGACAATCTTGACTTGCGCTTCCTCGCACCACCCAAGGAATTCAATAATCTTCTGGCCGCCGGCGCGGTGTCCGTGCGCAGCCGTTGTGCGACCTTGCTCGTCCGGGTTCTCTTTTGCCCACCTGCGGTTGCCATCCAAGATGACGCCTACATGGTGGGGAGTCTGTGTGAAATCGAGGGCTCGGACAAGGCGTCGTTCGTAGAGCGGGTAAAGCACTGCTTTAACCGCTCGCCGAAAGGTGTGTACTCGCCGCATTATCTACTCAATTACATTTCTCTTCTTAGGCAGGAACATCTGCACGACTCGACGCTCTGCAATCAAGGAAGCAACTGGCAGGGTCCCAGCGAGAATGAAGCCAACCATCTTCGGCAACGCCCATTTTGCTTTAATCGAAAGTTGAATAGCGGTGAGGACATAAATCGGATAGAGATATCCGTGCGCTATTGGAATCCAGACCAACTTGCTATGAAGATCCGGATCGTGGCTAAATGCCTTGATCGGCACGTATACAAACCACAGAAGCAAGGACATGACACCAGAGATAATCGCCATTACCCGGTATCGCTGAACGGTGCCATCGCTGGTGCGAGCCATATTTTCTCCTTGAAGTCCTAGTTCTCGTTGGGGGCAACTCTACGTTGGTAAAAGGGCAGGTACAGCACGACCCCGGCCATGAACCACCAGATCACCACGTATGAGAGGTGCTGCCAGTAGAAGCCAGGCACTGCCGATCGCGGGGTCGGGGGTGCAATCCTTTCGCGGGTGATCCTCTGACCATCAGCCGTTTCACTGGCTGCAATGACGAAGCCGTCGTAGAGGTTGCGGGATGTCTGATCCACGACCAGAGCGCTATCTAGTCGCGACAAAATCGACTTGGACGATTGCACAACGTCGTCGTTCTGATGCGGCATGAGCTTGCCAGTCACTTCGACAACATGAGTGGATGCAATGGGATTGAGTTGGCGCTGTGACCAGAGGCCGCGGACAACCAATATCGCACCATCAGAGTCGGTTGCGAGAAGACCTACCTCCCACGAACGCGATTGGCCTGCACCGTCCACCTGAAAAGGCGCCTCGAAATCGGCGACGTAGATTCCACTGAATTTCACATTTCTTAATGTCGCACTTACAGGAAGTGCTATTCGAGGTTGAGTCACGGATTGAAGTGGCACGAGGGTTTTATCTATCACCACCGGCACTCGACTCTCCCGCGCGCGATTCAACTGCCAAATTCCAAGCCCGATGAAACTCGATGCGATGAGAAGAATTCCTAGGATTGAGAGGACTCGCTGCGCCTTACTGCGATTCATCTTCCTCGCGCTTCTTCATGCGGGCATAGCGTTTGTAGAAACTGCGCAGAAGGAAGGCCACGGCAATCACGAGGGCTCCGACTGTGAGCGAGCCCGAGGTGCTCATTTCAACGTTCTGCGACATATGTGCTCCGATTCTCTGGAACAATCATCCCATGTCCGAACTCGACCTCTCCGACCGCTACGGCCAAAGGCCCGTGCGCTGGAAGGGCTTGGCCGTGGCTCTGCTGATAATTGGCGGGGGGTGGCTGATCTGGGCAGGACTGCATCACTCGCGCCCCGCAATCACCCCGACGCTGATCTCCTTCTCAATCCCCTCTGATCGAGCAATCAGCCTTCGCTACTCAATCGACCGCAGAGACCCCAATGCCACAGTCGTTTGCACGTTGGTCGCCCACGATTTCGACAAGAACGTGGTCGGCCAGATCGACGACACCATCGCCGCCGGAGCGGCCCACGTGGAGAAAACCACGCTCATTCCCACCCGAACTGCCGCTGTAAACGCCTCTGTCTCGCGTTGCAGACCCAGTTCACAGTAATCTATGCCACTTATGAGCACTCAGACATGGCTGACCCAAGAGGCCGCCGACCGACTAGCCGCAGAACTCGAGTTCCTCGAGACCACTGGGCGCACTGAGATCATCAAGAAAATAGAGACTGCGCGCGCCGAAGGAGACCTCAAGGAGAACGGGGGCTACCACGCCGCCCGCGAGGAGCAGGGCAAGATGGAGGCCCGGATCCGCCAGCTCAAGCACATGCTCGAGCACTCCCACATCGGAACCCCTCCTGCCGGTGAGTCAGGCTTCGTCAGTGCCGGCATGGTCATCACGGTTGAGATTTCTGGCGAGACGATGAAGTTCCTTCTTGGTTCGCGTGAGATCTCAAGTGGCGACCTAGATGTTTACAGTGAGAATTCACCCCTAGGCGCCGCGGTGCTCGGGAAGAAGATCGGCGAGACCGTTTCGTATATCGCACCCAACAAGCGTGAAATCACGGTCGCGATCTTAGAAGCCGAGTACTACATCTAAGAACTATTTCTTCGCAGAGTTTGAATACGTGCGAACGCTTAGCGGAATGAAGATCGCCATTACCAAAACCATATAAACAAGTGACATCGCAAGAGGATGCTGACTCGGGTAAGAACCCGCCGTCACGCCGAATTCATTGGTGAGTCCGAATAATTGCCTGCACGCCGCCACCATCGTGGAGACAGGGTTCCACTCAGCAAAATATTGAAGTGCCTTGGGCATGCCCGTTGTCGGCGCAAAAGCGTTTGAAAGAAATGTGAGCGGGAACGTCACAAGGAAGCTCACATTCTGCACGACCCTCGCATCACGCGCGGTGAGGCCGACAAAAATTCCAATCCACGAAAGGGCGTATCCAAAAGCAAGAAGGAAGATGAAAGCGAAGGAAATCTTGAGCAATCCTGAACCTGGTCGCCAGCCGACAATGAAACCTGCCAGGCCCATCACGAGCAGCACGACAACGTTGAGTGCCGAATCCCCCAATGTCTTACCGAACAAGAATGCCGAGCGAGCAATTGGCAAAGACCTGTACCGATCGATCAAACCCTTGGTCATGTCTTCAGCCACACCTGATGCAGTACCTGCAAGCGTAAAGGCCACGGTCTGCACGAAGATTCCTGGCATCAAGAATTGAACGTACCCACCGGGCTGACCAGAGGTAATCGAACCCCCGAAGACATAGCGGAAGAGAAGCACGAACATGACCGGCTGGATTGTGGAGAAGATCAGGACTTCTGGGACCCGAACTAGGAGCATCAACTGCCTTTTGGTGATGACCAAGGCGTCAGAGATCGCGAATTTCATCATCTTTTTCCCCTGCCCCTCTTCGACTCATCAACGGGGACCTCGACTTCTGCAACATGACCTGTCAACGACATGAAGACATCATCCAAAGATGGGCGCTTAAGAGCGATATCTAGAGGATGTATGCCCGCAGCATCGAGTGATCGCAGGACCTCGATCAACGCCGTTGCACCTGTGCTGACCGGTGCGGAAATTTGCCGTAGGCCTTCATCCAAAGACGGTTTCGCTCCACTCACGCGGCTAACAATCTCAATCGTGGCTTGGACGTGATGGTGTTCGACAACCACCTCAAGTTGTTCACCGCCCACCTGTCTTTTCAACGCATCTGAGGTCCCACGTGCGATTACTTTTCCATGATCGATGACAACAATGTCATCTGCAAGTTGATCGGCCTCTTCGAGATACTGTGTTGTAAGCAGAAGCGTCACCCCGCCCTTCACCAATTCTTCGATGACCTCCCACATTTCCTGCCGGCCACGGGGGTCAAGTCCCGTTGTCGGCTCATCAAGGAACAAGACTTTTGGTTGCACGATGAGCGAAGCCGCGAGGTCAAGGCGGCGGCGCATTCCGCCGGAGTAGGTCTTTATTGGCCGTCGCGCACTATCGGTCAGAGAAAATCGTTCAAGCAATTCTTCGGCTCTTTTCACCGCTGCACTTTTGCTCAAGTGATACAGGCGACCAAACATCACCAAGTTGTCCCAGCCATTGAGAGTTTCATCCACGGCGGCGTATTGACCCGAAAGCCCAATGATTTCGCGCACCTTTTCCGGATGCCGTATCACATCGATGCCACCGACGGTTGCACTGCCTGAATCTGGCGCAAGAAGTGTGGCGAGGATCCGCACGACGGTAGTTTTCCCTGCGCCATTCGGCCCCAAGACACTGAGGACGGTGCCCTCTTCGACATCTAGGCTTAGATCATCAAGGGCGCGAACGTGTCCTTTTGTGTATGTTTTAACTAGATGCTCCGCGAGGACTGACTTCACGGAGTAAAGTTACCCCTCTTCACTGATGCGGGATAGTGAATATTTTTTGCTTTATTTTCATCGAAAGGTCGTCTATGTCCAAGGAATCTGTGCAGGCAGGCGGTGCCCCAGTAAAGGCGCATACCCACAGAGAAATCATGATCATCTTGAGCGGCCTCATGACCGGCATGCTTCTGGCCGCGTTGGACCAGACAATTGTCTCCACGGCACTGAAAACGATTGTCATCGATCTACATGGCCTCAAGGAGTACACGTGGGTTGTTACCGCGTACTTGCTCACATCGACGGCATCCACGCCTCTTTACGGAAAGATCTCGGACCTCTATGGACGACGAGTTGTCTTCCAGTTCGCGATCGTGACATTCCTGATTGGTTCGCTTCTCGCAGGCCTTTCGCAGAACATGTGGGAGTTGATCGCCACACGTGCACTTCAGGGAATCGGCGCAGGCGGCTTGATGTCCCTGACATTCGTCATCATCGGCGACATCGTGCCTCCACGCGAACGCGGTAGGTATCAAGGCTATTTCGGCGCAGTATGGGGTCTCTCATCTGTCGCAGGTCCACTGCTCGGGGGTTTCTTCTCTGACCACCACACCATCCTCGGAGTGACTGGATGGCGCTGGATCTTCTATATCAACCTTCCTTTCGGAATTCTTGCTCTTGTAATCACTTCCGCAGTACTTCACATACCAAAGGTGAAGCGTGAGCACACGATCGATTACTTCGGGGCATTTCTCTTGGTCATTGGCGTTACCTCACTCCTGCTTGCGATCGCTGTCTATGGACCAGAAGACGGATGGGCCGATAAGCGCACCGTCATTTACCTGGTTGCTGGGTTAATTCTTGCCGTCGTATTTGTCGTCTGGGAAGAGAAGGCAAAAGAGCCAATCCTTCCGATGCGCCTGTTCAAAAACCACACCTTTACGCTTACTTCTCTACTTGGCGGCGTCATCGGTGCCGGCCTCTTCGGCGCCGTGATCATGCTCCCCTTATATCTCCAGATTGTTAAGGCGAACTCGGCAACCTCTGCTGGACTTAAATTGATTCCACTGATGCTCGGCATCGTCAGCATGTCCATCTTCAGCGGTAAGCGGATCACCACACACGGCAGGTACAAAAAGTTCCCTGTAATCGGGACAGCGATCATGACCGTCGGAATCTTGATGATGACCACATTGACTCGCAGTACTCCATACTGGCAGCTCTCTATCTACGCCATCATCGTCGGTGCGGGACTTGGTCTGTCGATGCAGACCATCGTTATCGCCCTGCAGAACGCGGTTGACTTCCACGACATGGGAGTTGCAACGAGTGCAAACACCTTCTTCCGTTCTCTTGGATCTGTCTTCGGCTCGGCGATCTTCGGTGCGGTTCTCAACAACCGACTTTCGCACTACATGGCAAGCGGATTCTCAGACCTGGCTCATAAAGATCCGACTGTTATGGCAACCATCAACATCACTCCGGCTGGAATCACCAACATGATCGCCAACCCAAAGAGCGTGCCCTTGATCGTCCATAACACTGCCATGGATGCGTACGTCAATGCGTTCCATATTGTCTTCTTCACGGCTGCACCCATCACACTGCTTGGCTTCCTACTGGCTCTTCTCCTTCGTGAAATTCCTCTTCGAACCTCACATGACTACGCAGCAGCTCGCGAAGAGGCGGCAGGCGAGGCTATTGGTTGAACCGATTTAAGGTACTTTCGGGCTTTCCCCGCGAAGTTAAAGTCCTAACCGCTGCGGCGTTCTTCGTGGCGGTGGGCTTTGGCATCATCGTTCCCGCGATGCCGCTCTTCGCAAAGTCCTTTGGCGTCAGCAATTCTGCAGTCGGACTGATCGTCTCGATGTTCGCGGTAGCAAGATTCTCGACGGGAATGTTCTCTGGCAAGTTCGTCGACAAGTTCGGCGAGCGCCTCGTCTTTGCGGTCGGAATCTTCATCGTCTCCCTCTCCACGCTCCTTTGCGCGCTAGCGCAGAGCTACACACAATTGCTGATATTCAGGACTGCCGGTGGCCTTGGCTCTTCGATGTTCTCCGTCGCTGCGAGTTCGGTGATCATGCGCTCGGTCTCCGACGACCAGCGCGGACGAGCACAATCGGTCTACAACGGCAGCTTCCTCATCGGAGGAATCGCGGGACCGGCGATCGGCGGAATGCTCACATCAATCTCATTACGCGCGCCCTTCTTCACATATGCGATTACTTTGTTCCTCGCGGGCACTATCGGATTCTTCTTCTTGAGCAGCGGCAAGCCAAACGCCAAACTCGTGAACACGAATGAGGAGAGCACGACGCTGCGTCAGGCACTTCGAATGCAGCCGTATCGCACGGCACTGATCCTGGCTTTCGTCACCAACTGGATTTTGTTTGGTGTACGCTCTTCGATCCTTCCCCTCTTTGTAACCGAGCAACTTCATTCGACCACAGCAATCGTCGGCCTCGGCTTCACGCTCTCAGCACTCTTTCAAGGCTTGCTTCTTCTTCCAGCAGGAACGCTCTCCGATCTCCGCGGAAGGCGGGTGGCTCTCAGCATCGGATCGACGGTTGTTCTGATCGGCTCACTCACGCTCGTCTTCACAGTCCACCCATGGATGTTCCTTCTGGCCATGGTCATCACGGGCGTTGGCGGAGCTTTCCTATCGACTACTCCCGCAAACATCGTCGGCGACGTTATCCGCGGGAAAAGCGGTCAAGTTATTGCTCTCTGGCAGATGGCAGGGGACGCGGGCATGATCGTTGGACCGATCGCAGTCGGCTATCTATCGGACGCTTTCTCGTTCCGTGCCGCATTCATTGCCAGTACGGCCGTCTTCTCCGTAGCGGTATTGCTCGCTTATCGTTTGCCCGAAACGCGACGTTCCCACCTGACAGTTGTCGAGCAGGACTAAACAACGATGATCGAAATCGAGTTGTTTGAGACGGGCGGAGCAACTGATGCGTTCTTCAGTGATCTCAAAGAACTTCTTGCCCGAACGTTCGGGAACAGGTTTTCCGAAGACGACTGGGATCACTCACTGGGTGGCATCCACATTGCAGTGCGCAAGTCCGGGATCCTCGTATCCCACGCAGCGGTAGTCCCCCGTCGGCTATACATCGGCGAAAAGATCTACTCATGTGGGTACGTCGAAGCCGTTGCGACTTTACCCAATTGGCAGCGACGAGGATTCGCCGAACTGGCGATGCGTGAAGCCAACAAGATCATCGAGAGTAGTTATGAAGTTGGAGCCTTATCTTCTTCAGGAAAAAATTTCTACCGCAATTTGGGCTGGGAAGACTGGCAAGGTCCTTCTTACGTTGTAGCAAATGATAAGTGGATCCGAAGCGAGTCTGAAGATGCTGGACTTATGGTTCTAAGAATCAATCCTCTATCCAAGTTAGATCTCAGTTCGCGCATAGCATGCGAGGCACGATCTGGCGACTCTTGGTAACTAATTGTCCATGGTGAGGACGATTTTTCCTTGTGCGTGTCCTTCGCCTAAGTATTGGAATGCATCGACCACCTGGCTTGAGGAATAGCGCTTATCTATAACGGGCTTCACTTTTCCTGTCTCAATAAGTTCTCGCAACATCATCAAGTCTGCTCGGTTTATCTGGGCAATGAAGAAGAGAACTTTCTGACTGCTTCTAGATGCTGCAATACGAACTTTGGCGATGTGGCTGAGCGGTCCCATCAGTGCATTGCCCTTCGGTGCTCCGACGAGAACCAGAGTTCCCTGCGGATTGAGTATGCGCTTGGATTCTGACCATGATTTGTTGCCGGCGAGATCGACAATCAGGTCGTAGTGCCGAACGCTTCGGGTGTAGTCCTCACCTGTGTAGTCGATAACGTGGTCAGCACCGAGTGATCGCATGAGTTCCAGATTCCTGGAACTGCACACTGCAGTTACCGCTGCGCCGAGGACCTTTGCGATCTGTACTGCAAATGTTCCGACGCCTCCCGATGCGCCATTTATCAGCACTTTCTGTCCAGGCTGGATCTGCCCCTTATCACGCAAGCCCTGCAGCGCGGTGATCGCTGCTACTGGAACTGCTGCCGCCTCTTCGAATGTGAGGTTGGCAGGTTTCAATGCAACCCCGTCTTGAATGCACACGTAATCCGCCAATGCTCCGCTCTTTCCGCCAAAGACCTCATCGCCCACTCGAAACTCCGTGACGGCCTTGCCCACAGCTTCCACGGTCCCCGCGAAATCAATTCCCAATCTGTTGTTCTTTGGTTTAAGCAACCCGCCCCGTGCGCGGACGATGAGCGGTCTTCCTGACAAGGAATACAGATCTGCAGGATTAATCGACGCTGCACGGACGTGCACCAAGACTGCATCATCGGTCAGTTCGAGCTTCTCAATCTCCTGAAGTTCCAAAACATCTGGAGACCCGTAAGTGTTGTGAACGATTGCCCTCATGAAATTCGACCTCCTTAGAAAGTTAAAACGACGTTGCCGGTCTTCTCCTCCGTTTCCACGTAGCGAGTTGCTTCAACAACATCCACAATCGGGTAGGACCGATCAATCACCGCTCGATACTTCCCCTTTTCAATCAACTCTTTAAGAAATAGGAGGTCCTCCTTCCTGTACCTGCCGATCGCGAGCGTCGCCTTCTTCTTTCCGATCCAGCGGGTCAACAACGCAAGAATGGGGAGGTGCGACATGAAGCCGAGGTCGACCGATATGTATTTTCCCTCCGGTTTCAATGAATGGCGGCATCGCCGGAAAGAGTGCTTGCCGACGGCGTCGAAGACGACGTCGTACTCCTTGCCGGTCTTAGTGAAATCCTCGTTCAAATAGTCGACGACCTTATCTGCTCCGAGCGAGCGCACGAGTTCGACGTTCTTGCTGTTGCACACTGCGGTGACATCGGCCTCAAAATATTTTGCCAACTGCACTGCGGCGGTTCCGATAGAGCCAGAGGCGCCATAAACAACAATGCTCTGTCCTCTCCGCTCTGCCGGTTTCAAGCAGGACAGCGCGAGAAGTGCCCCGTCACAAACAGCAGCCGCTTCCTCGAAGGTCATCCCCTTCGGCTTTCGCGCCAGAAGGCCACCCTCGCCAACACAGAGGTACTCGGCATTGGCACCTCCTTCGATTCCGAAGACCTCATCACCCACGTGGAAGTTGGACACTGCCGAGCCAATTTCTTCGATCACTCCCGCGAATTCCATGCCGGCGATAGTCCTCTTCGGCCGCAGCAATCCAGTAAATATGCGGGCGAAAAAGTATTCGGAGCTTCGCAGTCCGGTGTCGGACCTGGTGACCGACGAAGCCATGACCTTCACGAGGACTTCGTTCTCCTTCGGCGTGGGGCGTTCGACCTCTTCGACATGGAGAACATCAGGAGGTCCGTACTTTCTAAACACGACAGCTCTCATTAGCTCACTTCCGCTTCTGACTTAGTTGTGGGCGTCTAATTGGCCCACCGTGCTTCCACAATCTTCCGGCTCGAAACAGCTCGGCCGGCTTTCCTCCAGTTGAACCAGGCTGAGCACGACGACTAGTCGGAATCACCCACCCATCCTCAGCAACAATGCTTCGCCGAAAATTCGCGCCGTCTAGTTGCACTCCCCATACCGCCTCGTACACCGCCCGCAATTCAGCCAAAGTGAAGGTCACGCCAATGAACGCAGTCGCCACACCTGAGACCTCGAGTTCGACGCGGACGCGAGCGATTGCATCTCGCACAATTCGTTCGTGATCGAAAGCCAATTCAACTTCCCCGTTGAGCACCTTGGCGACTGAGACCAGTCGGGCGTCCGCGGCGTCCGAGCCTGCAACCACTGCACCCACATCACGGAGCACGGCCAGATAGGCGACCGTGACGACGTTCATGCGCGGGTCGCGACCAGGATCACCGTAGGCGCCGAACTGGGTCAACAATCTCGCGGCATCAACACCTGTTTCCTCGGTCAACTCACGCTTTGCCGCTTCGTCCAACGTTTCGGTGGGACGTTTGAAGCCACCGGGGATTGCCCACTCACCCTCAAAAGGCGCTTCGCCGCGACGCACGAGGAGCACCTTCAGTTCGCCTTCGGACATCGTCAGGATGACCACGTCCACTGTCACCGCGAACGGCGGGTATTGGGACGGGTCATAACCTAGGGGAGATTCACTCATAGATGTTTTGGTCATCATGACTCTTACCGTACCTTGAGGTTTGAGTCATGTCAACCATAACCTCCGTTGTTTCAGTTGGGCATGGCGATAATCAATATCAACTAGATTTCACGTTGGCGAAAGAAAGAAAGTGCCCTCCCAGAAACGAACTGAACCCCTTCAATCGAGAGCCTCGACTGAGGGGGTTCAGTTCAAACGCCGAACAGAGATTTCTTAAAGCAGTAGTTAGTTATTGCGCAGAATTGAAAGCAGTCGCAAAACTTCCATGTAGAGCCAGACCAAGGTGACCATCAGGCCAAATGCTGCGCGCCAGGATTCTGCTTCTGGCACTCCGGCAGCGACGCCCTTTTGAATCTGATCGAAATCTAGAATCAGGAAGACACTCGCTAGACTAACACCTGCAACCGCAAGTAGAAGGCCGAGTCCGCCAATTCCGTAGAAGCCCATTCCGCCACCGACATGCGCCATCGCGGCGAACATGCTGATTAAGCCGAGAACGAGGTAGCCAATTGCCGCGCCCATCACGATTCGAGTGAAGCGTGGTGTTACGCGAACCTTGCCACTGCGATAGGCGAAAAGAACTCCGACGAACGCGGCGAGGGTTCCGAGGATCGCCTGGCTGACGATGCCTGGGTATGCAAGGTTGTAAAAGTGGCTCAGGGTTCCAAGTGCCAGACCTTCAACCGCTGCATAGGCAATCGCAAGCGAAGGACGCACTGTCTTGCTGAATGTGAGTGCCATGGCCAGTCCGAAGCCGACCAGTAGGCCGATCATCATGACGCCTAGGCCTAGGTTCAATGTCCATGCGGCAGCACCAGCTATGACGAGTACGCCAAAAAGAATTCCGGTGCGGGTGACGACGTCGTCCATGGTCATGCGACCAGTGCGAAGCGATGAGGCAGCTGGGGCGTTGTAGAGATCCTCAAGTGTCGAGTCCACCGGCGCAGTTGCAACCGAGCCCATGGAGGCGAAGCCTCGCTTGTTGTTGAAAGCTCTTCCCAATACAGGATTGGAACTTTGCATAGATTCATATCTCCTTGAATGACATCGATGGAGCATCCATCAATGGTGGAACAATGCTAGAGGCAAGGATCTTCCCCGCCATTCCAATTTGCTGAGAATAGACTGAGAAATTGGTATCAGTCCTGAATCTATGCCTGTGTCGGCTTCCATCGGAAGATTGGCAGTTCGTCGGCCGCGTTCTGGAGAATGCGGTTAAGGGGCACACCTTCCATGTTTCCAAGAGCTGTAATAAGTGGCCAGGTGCTCTTCTCCGAGTCGTGCAGCACGGAGAGTAACGCTGCTCCCAAAAGACGGGAATCCATCATCACAATCCTTTCCAAAACGCGCATCGGAATGACTGTGATGGGGATTTTGGGAGCGGGTAGAAGTTCCCTGATGAAAGGCGAGTTCCCATGATAGATCGGCTCGGACGTCACGACGAGCCCCAACATCGGCTTGCCGCTTGGAATGTGCGCTACGAACTCGGATTTTTTAGCAATGAAAAGATTCACGTCTTTGTTAATCTGATTGAAAGCTTCTGTTAGCAATGACCTTACCCCACGGTCCTCAGGCATTTGTCCCATTCTTTCGGCAAGAAGGACTCGGGCTGACTTCACTTCGACGAAAAGAACGCAGTCTGGGAGATCGACGAACCAATCCGTAGACTCGAATTCCTCTTTCTTTGCTCGATGTCTGAATTTTGAAATTACCCTGCTACCTGATGATTCCAGCTCTTTAAGTTGTCGACCTGCATAATCCTCGACAACTCTCCCAAGTGGACTTGTGAAATCTTGGTCGGCCAAAGCGATGGCATCGTAATAGAGCATTGCGGGCGAAAGTCGCCGTGCCACAAGAGAGTCGATTGGCACAACCATTTCATTTGGAGATATCTCGACAATCGGATGCTTGAATAGTGGATTAAAGCCATGACGTTGTGGCTTACTAACGTCTGCGTTCGGAACACGAGACATCGCCCGCGTGTGACTTTCTTCAAATTTCCCTCTGTCTGCCGTCAGAAAGGCTGCATATTTAAGTACGGCTTCCTTGGGCACTATGTCGAATAATTCACGGATATTTTCGTCGTCCAATAGCTCTGGTCTCCAACGTCCATTCTGGTTTTTGCTTCCCCCCGATATGACGAAGGTGGCTGCGATCGCATCCTCAATGCTTACGCCCAGAGCGTCTTCAATTATCTGGCGAATGAACTCGTGATCTCGCGTTGAACCGCCACGAAAAAGTGCAGCCGCCCTGGCAAGTTCCTCAAATATCGACTCCTGCCAACCGAACTGTTCATAAAACATGGTCGCGAGAATCCTGGCCACGGCGTGTTGATCGTCGGGCTCTGGATCATGAGCATGACCGAAGTCCGAAAAAAGATCGAAAATCTGCTCAGCCGATAGATCTCGCTGATCTGGTTCTTCGCTTCCGTGCAAAAGTGATTCTTTGGCTATTGCTGCGGCAGCCCATGGATTTATGATTCGCCAATGCTCTCTTTTCGCGTCAGGCGCAAATAATTCACCCGATTGCACCGACAGCGCACGCAGTACATCAGAAGTCCTGTACACACATACTCGTTCTACGAATTCCGAATACGGAATACTTATGGAATCAGGACCTGTCGCCGAAGTGGAGAGACTCACATTTATGCCATAAATCGCGCGACTCTCGGCAACTCGATGATGTCCGTTAATGAGTGAGTTGTATGTCCGTGACGGCTGCCAGTCGCCCACGTTATCTATGCCACCTTCTGCGGATACTTACAATAATTGTCGCGCGAATGGCGATGCATTTGTGTTCGATCGCCTTAACGAATTCTGCCGATACACGAAATGCACAAATTGCCGAAGAGATCCAGACGTCGAGCGTCGCACTCGGCTCTAATCGATCCATCCACATTGATCCAGACTAACCGACACATGTGACGCTAATTGTTTAGACCATTCCCTGGTACAACCACTCGGCACCTCCATTCTAAACCCAGTATTCAGATCAGTTCTTCGGCCTGACTCCCCACCAGGGCTTCACCCATAAAGACATTTGCATGAATTGAGCGACACCGACAGTCGCCCCATACAAGACTGTCCACTTCTATCAATCGCCATGCCGATCGGAGAGCCGGAATCTTAGAAGTGCCCTCGGTGGGGGTCGAACCCACACTTGGAGGATTTTAAGTCCTCTGCCTCTGCCATTGGGCTACGAGGGCGTGCTGCTGCTTACCTATCACTTAATAGCGTGGGCAAATCTACCCGCTTTCTCAAGCACCGAATCCAACATCTGCCGCGTCAGCTTGCCCGTGAATGTGTTCTGTTGGCTCGGGTGGAAACTGGCGATCAACAAGTACTCCACCCCTTCATAGCGGTATCGAAATTCAACACCGTGGGTGAATTTCACTCGACCAACCGGATGGCCGAGTTCCTGAAGGGTCTTGAAGAGAACACCCCATGCGAATGCACCGAGTCCCACAAATGCTCTGGCCGTCGGCATCACCAACTCAAGTTCGCGTTTGAACCACGGCGCGCATCGATCGCGTTCATCTATCTCAGGGGCGTTTCCCGGAGGTGCGCATCGGACAGCGGTTGTAATTCGAGTGTGCTTGAGTTTCTGGCCGTCATCGGCAGAGACACTTGTCGCAATCTTCGCAATACCAATGCGATGCAGCGAACCGAATAGCCAGTCACCAGATGAATCACCAGTGAAAACTCGACCCGTGCGATTTGCGCCGTGAGCACCGGGCGCCAAACCGACAATCACAAGCCTTGGCTTGTCCGATCCGAACCCTGTAACTGGCTTGCCCCAGTAATCGTGGTCGACGTAGGACTTGCGTTTTGTGATCGCCACTTCATTTCGCCAATCGACAAGGCGTGGACATGCATTGCATCCGATGATGTTCGTATCTAGTTCCTCAATTGTTGACGACTTCGAGCTGAGGACGATGACATCCGTCCTCTTAACTTTTGGCAAGGGACCAAGCCATGCCGTCGAGGATGTCGCTTTCAGATGCGACGAATTCCTTCGCACCGGTGGCTTCCATGATCTGCGAGAGGACAAGTGCCCCTGCGGTAATCACGTCGACTCGCCCTTCGTGCATGTATGGAAGAGCGGCTCGCTCGGCATGAGTCATAGACAAGAACATCTGTGAAATCTCATGGACTCGCTCGGCAGGAATTCGTGAAAGGTGGATCGCGTTCGGGTCATATCTGTCCAAACCAAGAGCCGCCGCGGCAACTGTCGTCGCGGTTCCTGCAACAGCGATCAGCGTCTTCGCCTGCGTTATTGGCACAACGGTCGCGGCGGTCTTGATTGCCTCTTTGATATCGGTGATGGCCAAGCCGATTTCAGCCACGGCCGGCGGATCGGTGTGGAAATGGCGCTCAGACATACGGACACACCCGATGTTGACGCTCTTTGCGAATTCCACATTTTCATGGCCGTAGACGAATTCTGTTGACCCGCCACCGATATCCACGACCAAGAAGGGTGCCTGGCTGGCATGGAGTTCGCGCGAAGCGCCTTGGAACGACAAGGCCGCTTCCTCATCCCCCGAGATCACCTCTGGATATACGCCAAGTCGCTCGTACACGCCGTTGAGAAAAATATCTCGGTTCTTCGCATCGCGTGATGCACTCGTCGCACAGAAGCGGATCTTCTCAACACCTCGTCGTCGCAGTTCATTCACGAACAGATCGACGCCGGCAAATGTTCGGGCAATTGCATCGAGGTGGAACTCGCCGGTCTTGTCGACGCCTTGACCAAGGCGGACGATCTCCATGCCACGAAAAATTTCGCGGAATGAGTCTCCTTCGATGTCTGCAATCAGCAGACGGATCGAGTTGGTCCCGCAATCAAAGGCTGCGACCCTCATTCTTCTTTTTCCGATCCGCATGGTGAGTCCAGCCACCACTTGGGCAACATGGCCAATGCCTCATCGCCCAAAGGATTTACTCCGGGACCGGCAGCAAGTGAATGTGCGACGAGTGAGTGCAAACATTTAACTCGATCTGGCATTCCCCCCGCAGAAATGTCTTCAATCTCCTCAACGTAAATTCCGAGAGCGGCGCGCGCTGCCAAGTAATCATCGTGAGCGGCGGCGTATGCACCAGCCAATTCGGGGTTGATCGCCAACCGACGGTTCATGTCGACCATTAAGCCGCTTGATTCCAATGTTGAAATCGCACCGGTGAGTTTCGGGCACGTCGCATAATAGAAAGTGGGAAACGGTGTCCCATCTTCCAATCTGGGTGGCGTCTCCACCACTGCAGGATTGCCACAGGGGCAGCGATACGCAATGGCATGAACGTTTCGTGGGCGTCGACCCAACTGTTCTTGAATGCATTCCAAGTCAGCAGGTGTAGCAGTTCTCATTTAGATCCCACTTCGGTGATTGATGCAATAAGGCGGTTGTACCAAGGCAAACCGCTCGGAATATCTTTTGCCACCGCTGTTGTCGGTGCGGCTGGAGTCTCGGCTGTATCGGTCACGATGTACTGGCGCTCTCCCGGCAGGACGAAATGGAGCCGTTCGCGAGCCTGCGTCTTGATGTAGTCCGGGTCTTTCCAGAGTTCCAGTTGCTTTGCCGCGTCAGCAAGTGCTTGATCGTTGGCGGCAACTTGGGCTTTTACAGCGTTGATCTGGGCCCGCTGTGCGAAATACCTCTGGGTTGGAGGAGCCAAAGTCCACGAGAGCAAGAAAAGAACAAGTGCCAACGTCATCGCCCGTCCAGAACCTTTCTTCTTCCCCGAACGTGGCGACGACATTGTCTATTCCGAGTCTTTAAGCCTTAAAGCGTGGGAATGCAGTGGCTCCTGCGTAGAAGCCGCCATGGCCCAACTCTTCTTCGATACGAAGAAGTTGGTTGTACTTGGCAACGCGCTCGGACCGAGCAGGTGCGCCGGTCTTGATCTGTCCGCAGTTTGTTGCAACAGCAAGATCGGCAATCGTCGTGTCTTCTGTTTCACCTGATCGGTGGCTGAGCATCGAGCGATAGTTCGCGCGATGCGCCATCTCCACCGCGTCGAGGGTCTCGGTCAGTGTTCCAATCTGGTTGACCTTCACGAGAAGTGCGTTTGCGGTGTGCGCCGCGATTCCGCGTGAGAGTCGCACTGGGTTGGTAACGAAGAGATCATCACCGACGATTTGAACCTTGGATCCGAGCTCAGATGTCATCTGCGCCCATCCGGCCCAGTCCTCTTCATCTAGTGGATCCTCGATCGAGACCAACGGGTAAGAACTCACGAGTTCGGCGTAGTAAGCGATCAAATCAGCTGATGACTTCTGTGCGCCTTCGAAGGTGTACTTGCCAGCCTTATGGAATTCGGTGGCCGCAACATCCATCGCAAGAGCAACGTCTTTGCCTGGCACAAGTCCTGCAAGGACGATCGCCTCAAGAATCAAGTCCAACGCTGCACGGTTGCTCTCAAGGTTCGGAGCAAATCCACCCTCATCGCCCACGCTTGTTGCCAAGCCACGTGCCTTGAGTACGGATTTCAAACCGTGGTAAATCTCGGCGCCCCAACGGAGTGCTTCCTTGAATGACTCTGCGCCAATTGGCGCAATCATGAATTCCTGGATGTCGACGTTTGTGTCTGCGTGAGCGCCACCGTTGAGGATGTTCATCATCGGGACTGGCAGGACGTGCGCGTTCGGTCCGCCCAAGTAACGAAAGAGCGAAAGGTCCGAGCTATCGGCTGCGGCCTTCGCTACGGCAAGTGAAACGCCGAGGATCGCATTGGCACCAAGGCGTGATTTGTTGGGAGTTCCATCGAGGGTGATCATCTCGTCATCGATGAGTCGCTGATCTTGCGCATCAAAGCCCTCGATCGCTGGGGCAATCTCGTCCAGCACGAAAGCAACCGCATTCTCGACACCCTTGCCGCCGTAGCGCTTGGCGCCGTCGCGGAGTTCTGAGGCCTCAAATGCGCCCGTGGATGCTCCACTTGGCACTGCGGCACGAGCCTGTGTGCCATCGTCTAGTGCGATTTCTACTTCAACGGTTGGGTTTCCACGCGAATCCAGAATCTCGCGAGCTCCGAGAGCTTCAATGATGGCCACTGTATATCTCCTCTTAATTCAATTCTTAAGTTATTGATAAAGGCGTGCCATCAACACTGATTGGCTTCGCTGATTGCGGGTTTATCCTACCGTGCTTTCAATTTCGGCTATCTGAGCAGCCAAATTGCGTGCCACGAGGCGAAGGGCACCTTCCGGATCGACGCCATGTCCACTCGCCCATGCAATGGTTGCAAGCAATACTTCGCCCACCGCTTCCTGAGTAGCCTCTTCTGGCTCGTGAATCTTCGAAGGCAATTCCAATTTCAGTCGGTTCTTCTCGGCGCGATAGAGCAATTTCGCAACGAGAGGCAGCGCTGGCTGCCCAACGGGAACGCCATCAACTGCTGAAGTGCGCCCTTTCTCTTTGGCTTTGAGCGCTTCCCAATTCTCAAGAACCTGATCACTGGATAGATCTTCAGCATCGGCAAACACATGCGGGTGACGACGGATCAATTTCTCGGCAACAGTCTGAGCGACATCCTCTATTGAGAAAGGATCGGTCGGATGTTCCTCTGCCATGCGCGCATGAAAGTACACCTGCAGCAATACATCGCCGAGTTCTTCGCGCATTGCATCGCGATCTTGCGTCTCGACGGCTTCGATATATTCGTAGGACTCTTCCAGCAAGAATTTAACCAACGACTCATGAGTCTGCTCGGCGTCCCATGGGCACCCGCCGGGCGAACGGAGTCGATCCATCACCGCAACGAGTTGTTGCAAGTGAGATGAGGTCATTTAGTCGCGGCAGGGCTTGCTGCTGAACTTGCTGCATCAGCGGCAAGAATGTCACCGGTTACAGGATCCCATTTTCCGTATTGTGGATTGACCGTGACCTTGAGGGCCGCAGCCTTTGCAACAACCAACTTCTGGATTGCAGTTCCCGTGTCAGCCTGCGCGACGCCGTGGGCTGCTGCGTACTGTGCAATCTTCTCGGACTGCAAAATCAATTCAAGGTACAGAGGGAAATCAACAGATGCGATCGATGCGCCAACAAGTGCCTTAGGAAGGTTCGCCTCGCCACCAAGCTGGGTGATGATCGTCGCGCGCCGTTCATCGAGTTCAGACTTCTTGATCGTGATCTTCTCGTCAGCGGCGACTGCGCCAAGCAGGACGGAGATCAAGTGGAAGCGGAGTTGGCTGCGGTTGAGTTCGGCGCCAGTTGATATCTGCATTCCTGTGGTGTCGACCTTTGCGCGCTCGGCAAGAATGCCGTCGATGCTCTTCTGCACTGTTGCCTGTGTGATCTTTGTAGAACCAACCGTTGCAGCGGCGCCAACCTGGGAGCAACCAGCTAGTAATAGGGCGCTGGCTACTGTAATTAGGGCGATAACTCTTTTCACGTCCTGCTCGCTTTCATTGGCGTCGTTGGAACTACGAGATTCTCAATGGCCGTGGTGGCCCACTCCAGTAGAGAAGTATCCACCATGTCGGTGCTGCCTACGGACGGCACCCATGCCGAGGCCGTCGGCAAAGTGACCAGGACCGTATTGGTTGCGGTCTTATAGAGAGAGCCCGGATAGAGACGGGTCAGGCGCAATTGCATGGATTCTGGCAATTTCACAGGTCCCAGGCGCAAATGCTTGCCCTGGAGGACGACCTCGGTGAGTTTGACGGACTTTGCGAGGGCTCGAAGCTGGGCCACTTTCAGCAAGGACTCAGCCTCCTCTGGCAATGTCCCAAAGCGATCGATCAGTTCATCGCGGATCTCATCGACTACGGTCCCAGATGCTGCATCTGCCAATCGGCGGTAGAGGTCGAGGCGGATGCGCTCTCCTGGAACATATTGATCCGACAAGTGAGCGTTGATCGGAAGCTCCACCTTGCACTCAAGGTTCTTCTCATCGACTTCCATGTACCCCGACTTGTAGTCGGCAACTGCCTCACCGACCATGCGCATGTAAAGATCGAAGCCGACGTCGGCGATGTGACCCGATTGCTCCCCGCCCAACAAATTGCCGGCGCCGCGAATTTCAAGATCCTTCAACGCAACGCGCATGCCAGAGCCAAGGTCAGTGTTCGCAGCGATCGTCTTCAACCGATCGATAGCGACTTCGGAGAGCGGGGTATCGGAGGGGTAAAGGAAGTACGCGTATGCGCGTTCGCGGCCACGGCCCACTCGTCCACGCAATTGGTGAAGTTGCGAGAGGCCGAAGCGATCCGAGCGCTCGACGATCAATGTGTTCGCATTGGAGATATCTAGACCACTCTCGACAATCGTCGTGCAGACGAGAACATCGAAGTCGCGGTTCCAGAAACCAAGAATGACGTCCTCAAGTTGATGCTCGCCCATCTGCCCATGTGCCACGCGTATACGCGCCTCGGGAATCAGGGTCTGCAATTTCGATGCCGCCTGATCAATCGACTCGACGCGGTTGTGAATATAGAAGACCTGGCCGTCACGTAAGAGTTCTCGCCTGATTGCCGCGCTGATCTGTGCATCCTCGCTTGGGCCAACGTAGGTCAAAATCGGATGGCGCTCCTCAGGAGGAGTTGTAATCGTCGACATCTCGCGGATTCCAGTGACTGCCATCTCAAGGGTTCGAGGGATCGGCGTCGCCGACATCGCCAAAACATCTACAGAGGTGCGTAATTTCTTCAGCGATTCCTTCTGCTCCACTCCGAAGCGCTGTTCTTCATCGACAATGACAAGTCCCAAATCTTTGAAGACAACATCCTGCGAAAGAAGTCTGTGTGTTCCGATGATAACATCGACCGACCCCGTCTCAAGATCCTTCAGGATCTCTTTGCTCTCTTTGGCTGAGTTAAACCGTGAAAGACCAGCGACCTTCACGGGGAATCCTGAATACCTCTCGGTGAAGGTTGCTGAGTGCTGCTGCACAAGAAGAGTGGTCGGCACGAGGACTGCAACCTGCTTGCCATCTTGCACTGCTTTGAAGGCTGCCCGAATCGCGATCTCGGTCTTTCCGTATCCCACGTCGCCGCAAATGATGCGGTCCATCGGGTAAGGCTTCTCCATATCGCGTTTTACTTCTTCAATCGTTGAAAGCTGATCTGGCGTCTCAATGTAGGAGAAGGCATCTTCTAGTTCTCTCTGCCACGGAGTATCGGGTGAGAAGGCATAGCCGGGCGTGCTCGTGCGCGCTGCATAAAGGCGGATCAATTCCCCTGCGATCTGACGTACTGCTTTGCGTGCACGTCCCTTCGCCTTTTGCCAGTCACCGCTGCCGATGCGGTGCACGGTCGGCGCTTCGCCGCCGACGTACTTGCTCACCTGCTCCAAAGAATCGGTTGGCACAAAGACTCGATCGCCCGGCTGTCCACGCTTTGCAGATGCGTACTCAATGACCAGATATTCGCGGGTGATTGTTCCGATCGTCCTATGTACTAGTTCTATGTAGCGACCGATGCCGTGCTGCTCGTGGACGACGTAATCACCAGTCTTCAATTCCAGAGGATCGATCGCCTGCTTTCGACGGGAGGGAAGAGCGTCCCCGTCTTTACCGCTCCCTTTATGACCCGAAAGGTCGCGTTCCGTCATGAATAGCAGCGATGCTGCGTGGGACAGGAAGCCGTGGCTCAACTTCGACGTCGTCACGTAAACAGTGCCGTGCACTGGTTGACCGGCTATTTCAGAGACCATCCGCACTGGTAGGTCAGCATTTCTGAAGATGTCGGCAAAACGCTCGGCCATACCTGAGCCAAGGGCGGAGAAGACTACGGAATGGTTGTGCAACAAGGAATCGCTGATGATCTCAACGGCCCTGTCGGTGTTGCCCCGCATCGGTTCAATCGGAGTCGCATCTAAGAAGATGACATCCTCTTCCAAGTCGCTGCCGAACGGACTGTAGTTTCGCGACGAGATACCAAGATCGCTCAGCTGTTGCTGGATCTCATCCCACGTCAGATATGTCTCTTGCCCGTCATACAACGGCGCTTCTCCACCGAAGGCGGCATTGGACCATGAGGCCGCCAAGAATTCTTCGTTGGTCGCCAGCAAATCTGCAGAGCGCGAACGAATGCGCTCTTGCTCAATAAAGATGACTTCAGTGTTTGGCAATGCACGCTCAAGAATGCTTTGCTGGTCATCAACCAATAGAGGAATCAAGGACTCCATGCCTTCGGTGACGATTCCCTCAGCCAAACGTTCGCAGATCTCTTTCGCCGCCGGATATCTCACGGGGATCCTCAATGCTCGCTCTTTCACGCTCTCGGTCAGCAGCAACTCGCGGCATGGATAGATGTGCAAGGCACCGACCACCGGATTAAAAGTCCGCTGGTCGGCAACTTCGAAATAACTCAGCTCTTCGATCTCGTCGCCGAAGAAATCCACGCGCACCGGGTGATCCGACAACGGCAAGAAGATGTCGACGATTCCTCCGCGGACTGCGAACTCCCCGCGACGTTCGACAAGGTCGGTTCTCGAATAGGCCAGCGCAGAAAGATGGTTGACAAGTTTCTCCAACCCGATTTCCTGGCCGATCTCCAACTCCATCAGCGGGGACTTGGCGAGATCGGCGATAAAGCGATGGATCAGCCCGCGCGACGGCGTGACGATGATGGGGTGGGTAGAAGTGCCCTCGCGGCGCTGTTTTTCTATCTCGTACAGAACATGGATTCTCTTGGCCACGGTGTCACTTCGCGGGCTCAACCGCTCATGTGGCAGCGTCTCCCACGCGGGGAATTCATAGACGTTCTCATGCAGAGTCCGCAGTTCGGTCGCGAGATCCTCGGCGCCGCGGCTCGATGAAGTCACGACGATCAGGGGGCGTTCTTGCGCCCTTAACGCAATCAGGAATGGGTAAATCGAGGTCGGGGCAACCAATGACCCCGTGGCAGTGATGGCTTCACTGATATCCTTCGAGGCAGAAAGAGCAGGCAGCAATCCCCGCATCGTTGCGACCTCACCTTCAAATGCCAATAAGCCCCAACTCCCAAACCGGGAGGGGGCAGAGCCATTCTAGAGCAGAACTCTTGAGAGGATTAGCCTCATGTCAGCCCACGATGCGACAAACGACGACGCTGAACTACGCGCGGATGTGCGCAAACTCGGCGATCTTCTGGGGCAGACCCTCGTTCGCCAAGAAGGACCCGCGCTTCTCGATCTCGTTGAGTCCGTCCGCAAAGCAGTTCGTGAAGGTGGCGGAGAAGAACTTCTCGCGAACGTCAGCGTCGATGAATCCGTTCAACTCGTTCGCGCCTTCAGCACCTACTTCCATCTTGCAAACATCGCAGAGCAAGTTCACCGCTCGCGCATCCTCGACGAAGAGCGCGAAGAATCCGGATCATGGCTCTCACGCGCAGTCGACAAGATCATTGACGCAAAAGAGCATCCGGTTGCAGGTCACGAGATCACAAACGAAGACATCGCACACTGGCTCGCGGACTTCTCAGTCCGTCCCGTTTTCACCGCACACCCAACAGAAGCTGCACGTCGTTCAGTTCTAGGAAAGCTCGGACAAGTCGCCGACCTTCTGGATCAAGAATCATCCGCACTTCAATCTCGTCGCCTTGGTGAGACCGTTGATCTTCTCTGGCAAACAGACGAGCTACGCCTTGGCCAACCTGAGCCACTCGACGAAGCGATGAACGCCCTGTATTACCTTGATGACCTATTCAAATTCACGGTCCCTGAAGTACTCGATGAATTCGCCCGCGAATTAAGGCGCGTTGGAGTCGCAGTCTCACCAACTTCACGCCCACTCTCCTTCGGCACCTGGATCGGCGGCGACCGCGACGGAAACCCCAACGTCACACCCGATGTCACCCGCGAAACTATGGTTCTTCAAGTCGGCCACGCGATTCGTGTCACCCTTGCGGCGATGGATGAGATTCGACAAGTTCTCTCTGTATCAACCCGTATCGCTGGGGCATCAAAAGAACTTGAAGATTCCCTCGCGCAAGACATCGCCAATATTCCTGAAATTGAAGCGCGCTACCGTCGCCTCAACGCCGAGGAGCCTTACCGTCTCAAGGCCACCGCGATCGTCCATCGCCTCAACCTCACCCGAACGCGCCATGCAAGGGGTGCAGCCCACATTCCACATCGCGATTACAAAGACACCCACGAACTTCTCGCAGACCTCACGGTAATGCGCGATTCACTATTCGCGCACAAGGGCGAACTCATCGCCACAGGCCTTCTGGAGCGCACAATTCGCGCGGTATCTGCCTTCGGCCTCACCCACGCCACGATGGACATCCGCGAACATGCCCAAGCCCACCACCACGCACTTGCCCAACTTCTCGAAGTTCCAAACTACAAAGAACTCGCGCCCGCGCAACGTCTAGAGGTACTTGCCAAGGAGTTGGACCACCCTTACTACTACCTCGCCGATGGTTTGGATGCGCAAGGCAAGAAAACACTTGATACATTCAAAGCCATTGGCGATCTCATCGAACGTTTTGGCCCCGAAGCGATCGAGACCTACATCGTCTCCATGACTAAGAACGGCGACGATCTACTAGCTGCAGTCGTCCTTGCAAAAGAAGCGGGGCTAGTAAACATCGCAAAAGGTAAGGCACTTATTGGCTTTGCCCCTTTGCTAGAAACCGTTGCAGAACTTCGTTCCGCCGACGTCATTCTTGAATCGCTTCTAAGCCAGCCCACCTACAGAAAACTCGTTGAACTCCGCGGAAATACTCAAGAAGTCATGTTGGGTTATTCCGACTCCAACAAAGACGCTGGGATTGCTACCAGCCAATGGGAGATTCACCGCGCACAGCGAAGGCTTCGCAACGTCGCCATCAGGTACGGCGTGAAGCTCCGCCTTTTCCACGGTCGTGGCGGTTCTGTCGGTCGTGGCGGTGGACCGACCTATGACGCATTGATCGCTTTGCCGTGGGGCTCCATTGACGGTCAGATCAAAATGACCGAGCAAGGCGAGGTCATCAGCGATAAATATTCTCTTCCCGCACTTGCACGTGAAAATATCGAACTCTCACTTGCTGCCGCCCTTGAGGCAACGGTCCTTAACCGCGGACCTCGCCAAAGTCCAGAAGATTTGAAGAAGTGGGATGAGTGCATGGACCTCGTCAGCGAGAATTCGTTCAAGCAATACCGAACACTGATCGATCATCCAGATCTTCCCGCGTATTTCTACGCCTCCACTCCGGTCGAGCAACTCGGTGATCTCTTCCTTGGTTCTCGTCCTTCTCGTCGACCCGATGCCAGCATCGGACTAGAAGGTCTTCGTGCCATCCCCTGGGTATTCGGTTGGACGCAATCGCGCCAAATTGTTCCTGGATGGTTCGGCGTCGGCAGCGGACTCAAGGCAGCTCGCGAATCCGGAAAGACTAAAGTTCTCGCGCAAATGCTTAAGGAGTGGCATTTCTTCCGCACGTTTATAAGCAATGTAGAAATGACTCTAACCAAGACAGATTTAGACACCGCTCGCCGCTACGTAACGCGACTTACGCCTGAACCACTTCATCACTTCTTGGACACGATCACTGCCGAGTTTGAACTGACCAAGACCGAAATTCTAAAACTAACTGGAAAAACTGAACTCCTTGGTGACCAGCCCCTGCTTGCACGTACATTGGGTGTACGTGATGCCTACCTTGCCCCCTTGCATCTATTGCAAGTCAACCTCTTGGAGCGCGTCCGTTCTTCAGATACAACTTCTGATCCACTCCTTCGCAGAGCATTGCTTCTTACCATCAATGGGATCGCCGCAGGTCTTCGAAATACCGGTTAGGATTTTCGTCGAGGACTCGGTGGCCAAATTCTCTCAATCAATAGCCTCTTCTACCAAATAACAAATCCATTTACTTATGAGAAGCGTGAGTCCCAACGACGTGCTTCTCTTCGTCCGTAGAGTGATCTGGCTTGCTGTGCGCGGCCAAAATCTCCTCAACCATTTTGGGGTCAAGCAATACGTCAGCACTCGGTAACGTCGTGTACCGGGCATTTGAGGGAATGAGAATATGGGCTCGACTGGTACGCGTTCGCTTTACCCTTCTGATGCTGCGACCTTCCATAACGGTGCCCCCTTCACTTGTGATACTAGACCTCATTGCTTCTTCGGTGAAGCCAATTAAAACCCTTTAGGGAAATTCTTGAACGTCTTGCCCAATCAACATACACTGCAAAAGCGGAAGCCGAGAATCCGGTAAGCAAGTACCAGAGAACTCTCAGCCATTGTTCACTTACTATGCCACCAAGTAAAGCAGCCGCGCTCATCAAAAATCCCCCGGACGCGAGCAGTGAGTACCTAGCGCCGCGTAACCTATGTGCAACGATTGGATGCTCGGGAGACCTTGCCAGATAGGCAACTAATAAAGCTGGACCAAGCAGAAGTATCGCGGCTGCAGTTCCGTCTTTTGGCGTCGCGAGAAACCCCAACCCGAAGACCTTGAAGCCTGCTGGAATCAAAAAAACCAACATCGTACAAAACGATGCCATGCTTGAAATTCTCATCGTGCCACCCGGAGATGGAATAATCTCGATATCAACTTGGGCTGGAGGATCATCTCGAAATCCGTACATTGAAACATGGCCCACTTGCGAGGGTCCATCAGGACTTCTGGCAAGCAATTCAAAAGACTCTGTCTCTCCTTGCGATTTTGCTCCGCTGGCTGGTTTTTCAGATATGAGTAAGTGATTCGACGCATTAGCGCTTCTCACGGTGAGTACGGCTATTTTCAAATCTGGCGGCGCGGTCACTTCAAAATGAAAACGTGAAGACCAATTGGGGTGAACAATTGTCTGCAGTGGGCGTGGTGGAAATGTCCCTTCAAAGGGAAACGCTTCTTCGTAAGAAACTTTCACGATCATCCGTTGGTAAGCCTTCACTTCATCGGGTAATTGCACCCACAAAATAAAAGTACGTAGCAATATTTGAGCAAGTTTCAGAAAATCGGCTGATTTCTTGGGTTTAATGACGTCAAGATACTTCCCGTAAAGAATTTCCTCTTGTTTTATGGCGGCATCATCCATGGTGGATGAGTCGAAGAGGACTATTTCCTCTATGAGCAAGTCAATCTCCTCCGTCACTGGCACCTTTACTCCAGCCCGAAGAAGGCGAATAGCCAAATCCTCCGCGTCATAACTCGTCAATACCGAAATTGCTTTTCCGTCGGCGGCGCGAACGTCAAGCGCCGTCAAATCCTGTTTTCTAAAGATTGCCACCGGTATAAAGCCAAGAAAAAGAAATTCAGGAGGAACAACAAAATCAAAACTCACTCGCCGTCTAGTGGTTCCATCATCAAGGAAGGTCAAAGACTCAACACGTCGTTCTATCCACTCGGAAGGGTCTTCAAGTCGGTCTGCGATTCTCAATATCTGCGCTTTATTCAAGAAAGGACCTGTGCCGGTCGCGTATAACAATCCGTCCACCCCTCTCCGCCCGCAATTAGCAGTCACATTCTGCCGAAGTTAGGAGTCTAGGAGGACATTACGAAGCAGTCCAGCAAATAACAAAAGAATGACCAGACACTCTTTTTGCGTACTCTTTCAGCTAATGGAATAGAAACCATGTCCGGCACATTTGACTTCTGTGGCAAAGGGCGTTCGAGCACTGACGACCGAAAAATCTCTGATCGAAGGTTCTAAAACGATGAACGCATTGAGTTAAGAAGAGGTTCTGGCCCGAACTTGGACTCACCGCAAAAAGAATCCTCACCGTCGTTCGCACAGTCTTCCAAAGACAGGGCACAGACCATGGCAAAAACTCGAGAGACTGGACTGTGTCCCCGTAGCGAATTGCGTGCGACACTCTTCATCTCACCCCACGTGAACTTAAATGGAACTCAAACCTTTCTTGCATCGTTTCCTGAATAGATCTTGAAACAACCGCGGCACTTGCTTGGTGGTTTGCTGCCGATCGCCAGTCAATTGGGAATATCACTCAAAAAGACCGCCTAAATCCTTGGCACCGTCTCCAACGCCGCTTGGATTGACGCCTCAGAAAGCTCGTGATCAATCATCGTGCCACCCAGGAATGCGTCGTACGCCGCGAGATCAAAGTGACCGTGACCGCAAAGTGCGGTGAGAAGTACCTTCTCTTCACCCGTCTCTTTACATTCCTTTGCCTGGCGAATGATCTCTGCCAAAGCGTGCGTTGGTTCAGGAGCCGGAACGATTCCTTCGGTGCGGGCGAATTGAACGCCAGCCGCGAAGCAATCGAGTTGGCCCATTGCAACAGCATCCATGAGACCGAGTTCGTACACGTGCGAGATCAAAGGGGCCATGCCGTGGTAACGAAGTCCGCCGGCGTGAATTGGATCTGGCACAAAGTCGTGACCAAGAGTGTGCATCTTCATTAATGGTGTCATGCCAGCGGTGTCGCCAAAGTCGTAGCGGTATTCGCCGCGAGTAAGTGATGGGCATGATGCTGGTTCTACTCCGCGAATCTTGGTGTTCTTGCCGTTCTTAAGGTTCTCACGAATGAATGGAAATGAGAGTCCTGCGAAGTTGGATCCGCCACCAGTGCAGCCGACGACGACGTCTGGATAGTCACCAACCTTGGCGAATTGCCTGAGAGCCTCTTCACCGATGATTGTCTGGTGGAGAAGAACGTGATTGAGAACGCTGCCGAGTGCGTAACCAACGGCGGGGTCTTGGGCGGCGACTTCAACAGCTTCGCTGATAGCGATACCGAGGGATCCTGTGTGGTTTGGGTTCAATGCGAGTTGGTTGCGTCCTGCTTGGGTGAGCATTGATGGCGAGCGGTGAACGCTGGCACCGAAAACTTCCATCATCATGCGGCGGTACGGCTTCTGATCGAAGGAGGCACCTACTTGCCAGACCTCGACGTCGATTCCAAAGAGTGCGCCTGCAAATGCAAGGGCAGTGCCCCATTGGCCAGCCCCTGTCTCGGTCGTTAACTTCTTGATTCCTGCTTTGGCGTTGTAATAGGCCTGAGGAACTGCGGTGTTTGGCTTGTGCGAACCAGCAGGGCTTACGCCTTCGTACTTGTAATAGATACGTGCGGGTGTGCCGAGTGCCTTCTCAAGACGGTGGGCACGAAAGAGTGGGGATGGACGCCATAGTTTGTAAATGTCTTGGACTTCTTGCGGAATATCGACGTAGCGGTCGGTCGTGACTTCTTGCATGATCAAATCCATGGGGAACAACGGTGCGAGCGCTTCCGGTCCGATCGGCTCGTGGGTTCCAGGGTGAAGCGGCGGTGGCGGTGGTGATGGAAGGTCCGCGATCAAGTTGTACCACTGGGTGGGCATTTCGGATTCGTCAAGGAGGATCTTGTGATCAGCGCGTGAAGTCATGGCGGAGTTTAAGCCTGCAAATGGAGAGCCGTCTAGGGAACTAGTTTCTTCGGAGGTGGAGTCGGCTTTAAGTCCCAAGTGGGGTGCAGAGGATTGCCCTGGAGGATTTGTTCAACCTCCCGATATCCCGTCGAGAACGCGTAGTTATAGCGAGCTGGTAGGGCAAACACGTAGGCCGCATTCCGACCGAGTTCACTAGGTGGGATTGGTGCCGCACCAATATGGAATTTCTCGGCAATGAGGTCATTCCACTGGCTAATCATGAAGATCATGATCGGAATGTCTTGTCTCTTCTTTGCCGAAGTCCACAGAGGGTGCCTGATTGAAATCTGCTGGCCAGTCTCTATGACTGCGCCAGTTGCGACGCTCAATCCCTCCCAACGTGATACCACCTCTTTGTAGCCCGTCCAACTCAGAGGCAAAGTGAAAGTGAAACCATAGTGAGTATTGGAGTAGGTGATCGAATTGGCGGTCGAAAGAGTGTGCGAAGGTATTGCGGTCGGAGTTGCAATGGGCGATTGATTTCTCTCTGCAGGAGTCTGGGTTGCGCATCCAGCGAGAATCGCCGCGGCAAGAACCACAATTGCTCCGGCGATCGTCATCCGTCTCGAGGAATTGATCATGATTAACTTTACTTCAAGATTGAAAATCGGCACTTCGAGAGCGTAGGAAAGAGGAGATGTGCGCTGCAATCTCGTCGGGTTGATCTTCCTGGAGAAAATGACTTGCACTCGAGAGCACATGTACATCTGCCGATTTGATTTTCAAGTCGGCGGCAAATCTGGGAACAATCCACTCAAAACGCAAAACAGGATCCTTTCCGCCCCAAATCAATATTGCAGGCACATCAAGACGTTTTAGGGCATTTGAATAGCGAGAGAACTGCGCCATCATGTTTTTGAGTTCTTTGGCGAAAGCACGGAATGCACGGGTCCCGCCTTCATGCAATGGCAGCCAATATCCGTAACTCACTTCGTTTCTGAGAGCCTTTCCCGTGCCCGTGAAATCGACGAAAAATTTGTGGATCATCGGCTTACCCATTTTTGACCCCATCACCTTGAGCATCATGGGACCCATCGGGCCACCTATCATGCGCGCCTGAAGCGGCGGCTTCATTAGTTCGGCGTATGCAGATGTATTCAGTACAACCAATCCGGCGATCTTCTCCGGGTGGCGATCTGCGATTTCAAAGACCCATGGACCGCCAAGATCGTGGCCCGTGAAGATTGCCCTAGAAATCTTTAGGTGATCCAGCAATTTGATGATTCGCTCAGATTGATTGGCCATCGAGTAAATCTCGTGGCCTTTCGGCTTGTCACTTGCGCCAAAGCCAAGAAGGTCGGGGGCAATCACGCGAAATCCATCATTTACGAGTTGGCTTGAGACATTTCGGTAGAGAAAAGACGAAGTTGGCATTCCATGGATCAGAACGACGGGGATTCCCTCACGCGGACCCTCATCAAGATAAGCAATGGTTCCGCCGTTCACGGCCAGCCTATGGAGGCGAGCTCGGTGGGTATTTAGATTCATATCTCCTCTTTCTGTACCGATCGGTTCATAATTTAGGTGTATTATGTACCGATCGGTTCGAAACTGTCAAAGGAGATCCCGTGGCCAGGCCAAGAGAATTTGAATTCAGTCCGGCGCGCGACTCAATATTGGATGCTTTCTGGGCCCGCGGATACGAGGCCACGTCGATGAGTGACTTGGAGAAGGCAACTCATCTTTCTCGTTCGAGTCTTTACACTGCATTTGGAAACAAGCGCCAACTTTTTGATGCCGCCCTGGCTCGTTACAACGAAACAACTATCGAACCCACGTTAAGAGATTTAGAGGCCTTCGAACCAGGAGCACAAGCGTTGCCGCGATACCTCAAAGTCCTGGCAGACACATTTCGAAGTGATCCAGAACTTGCAGTTCGAGGATGTCTAGTTGTGAACACAATGGTCGAACTTTCGTCCCATGACGAAGATGCCCGTCAGGTCGCGGATAACTATTTGGTGCGAGTAAGAAATGCCATTGATAACGGACTCAAGGGGTGTGCACAGCAGTCTGGAATGAAAGTACCTGAGCTGGAGGCACAGAAGATAACCTCTACCGTGATTGGAGCTCTGGTGATCGCCCACTTCAATCCTAAACTGGCAGCCGAGATTTGCGATCAAATATCGGCTGAGGTATCAGTCACCTACCTCTATCCATAACCCAACGAAATCCTCAAACCGGGAATTAATTCTGACTCTCGCGACTTTCCTTCTAGTCCCCCCTAGAAGGAGCGAGAAAATAATGGCAAATCAAACTATTTCAAGGAATAACTCGTCTATCACGTGCGCTTGCACGCCAACTCAACGAGTGATGATCGGCGCCATGGGCGGCCTCGTGGGCGGCCTGGTCTTCGGCATGATGATGAACATGCTCGACATGATCGGCAGTATCGCAATGTTGGTCGGGAGCAAATCAAACGCGGTCGGATGGGCAGTGCATCTTCTTATTTCCATGATGATCGGAGTCGCGTTCAGCCTCCTATTGGAGAAAAAGCTGAAGAACTACTCCGCTGGAATTGGGTACGGAATGGCATATGGAATCCTCTGGTGGGTACTCGGCGGTCTGGTTTTGATGCCAGCGAAATTGAACATGCCGGTCTTTCACTTCGACACGATGGCATGGCAGTCGCTGATGGGGCACGTTGTCTTTGGAATCGTTCTGGGTGCGCTGACTGTTGCCATCCCAAGCAAGATGCACAAGTAAGACAGAGGACCTCCTAGGAACGGGGTGCTAAGTTGAGAGCGTGCCAGTGAATAGACCCGATTCATTTCGGCTCTTTGTCGAACCAGAAATTCCGATTCTTCTTAGAGTGGCACGCTCTCTCACTGGTAATTCCGCCGATGCAGAAGACTTAGTCCAAGAGACGCTGATCAAGGCATTCGGTGCTTTAGATAATTTCGATGGCGCAAATCCACGGGCATGGCTGCTAACCATCTTGCGAAACGCGGCACACAATGTTTGGCGGAAGAAGAAGCCGGATTACGTCGACGATTGGACGCTGCTGCCAGAATTCAAACCTGCTTTCAACGCCGAGTCGCCGCGTTCGGCCGAAGAAGATGCGTTGAGCGGGATTGTCGACCCGGCACTGATTAAGGCAGTTAATGGCCTTGCAGAGGATTTCCGCTCGGTCTTGATTCTCGTAGATGTCGAAGGATTCTCTTACGCAGAGTGCGCCGAGATATTGGGAATTCCGATTGGCACCGTGATGTCGCGCAGGAGTCGGGCAGTGGCCAAGGTCAGAAAGTCATTACAGAAGGCGAGAGAAGAGGCGGTTACCAAGTGAAGATTTCTGAAGTCATGTCGATGCCAGAATGTCATTGGGTGCGGGCGCACCTGATTCGATATTTGGATCGTGATCCGTCGGCGCCTTTGAACAATGAAGAACTCGCCCGCCTTGAATCACACATCGCCATATGTGAAAAATGCGTTGCCATCTCAGAGGACTACCGAGAGACGTCCCAAGCTCTCAGCCAGTTACGCACGCACGTCGATAAGGAAGCCATCGAGCGTTTAAGTAGTTCACTCAAGAAACTGACATTAGAGGACTAATCACTTTGCCTATTGGTGCGTTGGATTAGCCTCGGTATAAATGCTGTCAAACCAAACAAGTTCCTTGCACCTACCGCAACGCAACTTCTCATTTACTTTTCCACCGCAATTGGCGTGGTAGCTGATCCGGGGAGGACCGAGTGGATCAGGACAGTACCGATCTCCCCATTTAGCCAGATGGAAAACTACCGGTTGAAGATCGAGGCCCTTCTTCGTTGGAAGATATTCATAGCGTTCGGGTGAATCTTGGTAGCGAACACGTTTCACAAGACCCTCTTGCTCTAGGCGTTTCAAACGATCCGTAAGCACGTTCGGCGCAACTCCTAAACTTTTTTGAAACTCATCAAAACGCTTTATGCCGAAGAAAAGGTCACGCAACAATAAGAGAGTCCATCGGTCGCCGACGACCTCAAGAGCACGAGCGATCGAACAATCCTGGCCTTCATACATTCTTCCCAACATAAGAAGAGTCTATCTGAGGGACTTGCTTCACGATAGTCTCTGGGTTAAAGTCACTATCATCATGCAAGTCGAAAATCGTGCGCGGGGACTCCGTGGCCGAACGAAGGAGGACGCAGGGAATGATCAATCCAAAGATTTTGGTTACGGCAGCGACTGGAAACACCGGTTTTCCTACAGCCCTCGAACTCGTTGAACGGAAATTTCCGGTGCGAGCCTTCGTGCGACGTGAGAACGAGCGGAGTAAGACGCTTCAGCAAATGGGTGCCGAAATCCTCGTCGGATCCCTCGACGACATCAGCGACGTCCGTCGAGCGCTAACGGGAGTGCAACGCGCTTACTTCTGTCCTCCGATACTGCCAGGACTCTTGGACAAGGCGACGATTTTCGCCGCCGCGGCAGAAGAGACGAATCTGGAATTCGTTGTTTCTCTCTCCCAGTGGTTGGCCGATCCGAGTCACCCCTCGATACATACGAGGCAACATTGGCTAGCAGATGCTGTCTTTAGAGAAATGCGCAATGTCGAAAGTACATTCGTAAATCCGGGCTGGTTCGCCGACAATTACTTGGCCGCCCCAGACTTGATCACGCAATTTGGTCTCTTGCCGATGCCACTTGGTGACGGATTAAACGCACCTCCATCTAACGAAGACATCGCCCATGTTGTCGCCGCAGTTCTTGCCGACCCAGCTCCGCACATCGGAAGGAGCTATCGCCCCACTGGTCCCACATTGCTTTCTCCTCAAGAAATCGCGAAGGCAT
This sequence comes from uncultured Bifidobacterium sp., assembly GCA_964387855.1. Classification (GTDB taxonomy): domain Bacteria; phylum Actinomycetota; class Actinomycetes; order Nanopelagicales; family Nanopelagicaceae; genus QYPT01. Next base: position 534 of record CAYLYA010000008.1, on the reverse strand, counting down.
TGGGCAATGTGCTCGGCCGAAAGGTGAAGTACGTAAATGTCCCATTGAGCATGTTTGGGAAAATTGGGCGAAGTCTGGGTTTACCTGATTACACAACGGCGCAGGTACTCCAGTACCTCGCTGATTACCAACGCAACGCCTTTGGCCGCGGCGCCCCCACAAATGTCGTAGAAGAGATTGGCGGCCGTCCCGCAGAAGATTTCGAAACGATCGCTCGTCGATATCTTGCCTCTGGTACCCGTCGTACGGTCGGTTCACGGGTTAGTGCCACTTACCGTTTATCCCGTGGATTGTTGCGTGGGATGCCAAACCTTGCAGTGATTGCGCGAACAGAAGACTATAAAATTCCGCACTCAGCCCTATCTGCCGATTCAGCAGATTGGCTAGCAGCTCACGGATCTACTGCGATCACCACCCTCTGATTCCCGCCCTGTGGTCAAGAGTTATAGTCTTGCTGCGTCCTTTCTAGGCCGTTCGTAATAAGTGATTCCACTGCCTCGGCGCCGTGGGTGAGGAAGTTTTCAAGTTCCTTCT
>CAYLYA010000007.1:0-69007 GCA_964387855.1 uncultured Bifidobacterium sp. | reverse complement strand
CCTTTCTGGTGATGTGCCCCTGACGGGACTCGAACCCGTATCTCCGCCTTCGTTGGAGGCGCGCTCTTTCCATTGAGCTACAGAGGCACCTCACGCAAATTAGAGGACGTAGCCTTGGCGATTTGCTGCCATGCGGGTACATGTGGAGAACTGGTCATGATTAAAGGGAAAGTCACAGAGAGTTATCATTTGCATTTCGCAAAGTACAGCAAGTGAATTTGGATTCGTGCTACAGTTCTAGAACTTCGTTGGGGGCGCAACAGACTCTGTTTGTTGAGTTACTACCTAAAACCTCGAGAGAACATCTCGAGGTTTTAGTGTTTTTATATCGACAGTTTCATGCCCACGACAACAGCATTGCAGGCTCTCGCAACATCTGGGCGACATCGCTAAGAAACTTCGAACCCTGTGCGCCATCGACTAGTCGATGGTCAAAGGACAAAGCAAGCGTGGTCACATCTCGCACCATAATCTGACCATCGACTACCCATGGTCGTTGCACGACGGCGCCAAGTGCGACGATTGCTGATTCACCTGGCGCCAAGATCGGAGTACCAGTGTCGATTCCAAATACACCAATATTGGTGATCGACATGGTGCCACCGATCATCTGTGCAGGTTCGGTCCGTCCCTCGCGAGCTGCATCAACTACTTCGGCGATGGCAAGAGCCATCTGTTTCAAAGTTAGTTGATCGGCATCCTTAATGTTCGGCACCAGCAAGCCGCGTTCGGTTGCCGCTGCGATACCGAGATTCACATAGTGCTTGGTCACAATCTCCTGCGAATGCTCGTCCCAATAGCTATTGATTGCAGGCGTGCGACGGGCCGCAAGGCACATAGCGCGCGCAAGCAATGTCAGCGGCGAAAGACGAACACCGGCGAAATCGGGTTGAACACGGAATTGGTCAAGCAAGTGCATCGAAGCACTTACATCTACGGTAATAAACTCGGTGACATGAGGCGCAGTGAAGGCACTGGCCACCATAGCCTCGGCCATCGCCCGGCGGACCCCGCGAATAGGGGTGCGACTCTCTCGTGCGCTGTCCATCGACCTATCGGTGGCAATTGATTTGCGCTTGCCTTTCTCGGCAAAGTTCGTCACATCCTCGCGGGTTACGGAACCCTGGGGACCGCTGCCAACCAAATCGCTCAGGTCGACCCCGAGTTCGCGAGCAAACTTGCGCACTGGAGGCGTGGCCAACCCACCAGAGATTTTTGGTGCAACCGGTACTGTACTTTCGCTTACCGAGAAAGTGGATCCAACTTTGTTTCCGTAGTTCCTTGTTGTGCCTCTCTTACGCCGACTTTCATCGCCTTTCGAGATTGAACCTACGAGAAACTCAGTCTTCTCGGTCGTATCCTTCTTCTCGACTACCTGATCGCTCGTGCTGAGTTGAAGTCGGATGATCGGTGTTCCCACCCGAACGACTTCTCCTTCTTTGGCAAGCAATTCGAGCACGGTGCCTGCGAATGGACTCGGCAACTCGACGAGAGATTTTGCCGACTCGATCTCGACGAGAGGCTGGTTGACTTCTATCTGTTGACCGACGGAAACTTTCCAGTTAACAATCTCGGCATCTTCTAGACCTTCGCCGACATCAGGAAGCAAGAACTCGAATGCGGAATTTGATGTCATCTCAATAACTCATACTCTCCTCGACCGCGTCAAGAATGCGATCGGCATCGGGTAGATACTTGTTCTCATTTCGACTTGGCGGATATGGGGTGTCATACCCAGTCACTCTAAGCACGGGGGCTTTTAAATAATAGAAGCAAGATTGCATCAAACACTGACCGACCTCGCCGCCAATTCCGCCGCTGCTAGATGCTTCGTGCACAACAATGGCTCGACCGGTCTTCATGACCGAGTTGTTCAATGTGACTAGATCCAGAGGACTCAACGAGCGTAAATTGATGACCTCGAGATGGACTCCATCCTTTGCCGCGAGCGCAGCTGCCGCAAGAGCCGTAGCAACTGTCGGTCCATAACAGATCAGCGTGCAATCAGAGCCTTCGACCAAGATGCGGGCGCCATTCATCGGTACCGCCGTAGATAGATCGGCACTCGTGTCGACTTCGCCCTTCTGCCAATAACGGCGCTTGGGTTCGAGAAAGATGACGGGGTCATCGCTGGCAACGGCTTGTTGGATCATCCAGTAAGCATCGGTGGAATCGGCGCACGTGACAACGCGTAATCCGGGGGTCGAAGCGAAGTACGCCTCTGGAGATTCTCCATGGTGCTCGACCGATCCGATTCCGCCGCCGTATGGCATTCGAATCGTAATGGGGAGGTGAAGGACGCCAGCCGTGCGGTAACGCATGCGAGCCAATTGGACAACGATTTGATCAAAGGCGGGATAGACGAAGCCGTCGAATTGAATTTCGACGACCGGTCGGTATCCATAGAGGGCAAGACCAATGGCTGTGCCGACAATTCCCGATTCGGCCAATGGAGTATCAATAACGCGGCTTTCGCCGAAGTCCTTCTGCAAGCCCTCGGTCGCGCGAAAGACGCCGCCGAGTTTGCCAATGTCTTCTCCCATCAACAAAACCTTGGGATCGGCCTCCATCGCACGCCTAAGTCCTTTGTTAATGGCTCCAAGAATGGTGAGTTCTTCCATCTCAGTTGGCCCCCTCTTTGGCAAGAATCTCTTGCATTTCTCTCCGCTGTGCCTCTATCCGCGCATCGGTGCCTGAGTAGACATGATCGAACATTGCCAATGGATCTGGGTCAGGGAACTGCCGACAACCTTCGCGCATTCGTTCTGCCAGCAGTACTGCTTCGCGCGCAACATCAGCAGCGATTGCTTCGGTGAGAACGCCCTTGTTTGCCAAATAGATTCGAAGACGTTCGATGGGATCGCGAGTGCGCCAGAGTTCGTCGTCGGCACCATCGCGGTACTTGGTTGGATCATCGGAAGTTGTATGCGCACCCATCCTGTACGTGACAGCCTCGATCAGTGTCGGGCCTTGACCCGATCGCGCGCGATCTAGTGCCGCCATGGTTACTTCATGACATGCGATAACGTCATTGCCGTCTACGCGTATACCCGGCATACCAAATCCCTTGGCGCGATCGGCAAGTGGAACAAGACTTTGTCGCTTGGTTGGTTCAGAGATCGCCCATTGATTGTTCTGACAGAAAAAAACCACTGGCGCTTGGTAAGCAGCGGCGAAGATGAACGCCTCATTGACGTCTCCTTCGCTCATCGCACCATCGCCGAAATAAGCAACAACGGCTTGGTCTTGATCTGCGTTGCCGGTTCCGACACGACCGGCGAATTGCGCTCCCATTGCATACCCAGTGGCGTGTAATGAATGTGCTCCGATGATGATTTGGTATCCGTAGAGGCGGTGACGATTCGCATCCCAGGACTGGTGAACGGTGCCGCGCCAGAATCGAAGCATCTGAACTGGATCCACTCCCCGACACCAGGCAATTCCGTGTTCCCTATAGGTGGCGAAGGCGAAGTCCTGCCCCTTCAGCGCTCTGCCCGAGCCGACCTGAGCGGCCTCCTGACCAAGGGATGGCGCCCAGAGGCTGAGTTCTCCCTGTCTCTGCAGGGCCGTTGCCTGCATATCGAGTTGTCGAACAAGGACCATATCTCGGTAGAAACCAAGCAACGTGTCGTCATCCAATGTGGAGGTGTATTGCGAGTTTTCGACGCTGGCGCCATTGCAATCGAGAAGTTGAATTAGGTCATCGAACTGATCCATCGGGCCTCCGAAGTGCACTCAAGGAGAAGTGTCGGAAATAATTGTGACGATATTAACTACGGGTGGCCCATAGGTACAAGAGTGACGCGCTATGCTGAACCATTGGTCTATTTAATGTCAGATTTCATAGTCAGAATGAGGTAAAAACATGGCTCTTGACCAAATTGACTGCGCCATCTTGAGCGAGCTCCTAGCCAGGCCCCGCGCAGGTGTTCGCGATTATGCCCGCACACTGGGGCTGGCTCGCGGAACAGTGCAGGCCCGCCTGGATCGACTGACCGCACAAGGAGTCATTGGCGATTACGCGCCTCAACTCAACCATCGCGCCCTCGGCTTCCCCGTCCTTGCCTTTGTTCATATTCAGTTGCAGCAGGGCAGCCTCGAGTCCTTCACGAGGGACCTGGCAAGCGTTGCCCAAGTTGTCGAAGCTCATTCGGTGACCGGAGACGCCGATGTTCTCTGCCGAGTCGTGGCCCGCGATAACCGAGACCTCGAGGCGGTTATTCAAGCAATTTTGGATCTTGGCGGTGTCGTTCGAACCCGAACCGAGATTGCCCTGACTGAGAGGGTTCCCCGTCGAGATTCCACCCTTCTGGAGGAGTTGGCCGAGGATGCGCCAAGTAGTGGTCGAGCTTCCCCACGCGCTGAAGCGTGACCTGTGACAAGAATTACGCAACATAAAAGTTGCGTAATTACTTTTCAGGTTCTAGATTGTCCGCATGTTAAGCACATTCATCATTGCACTGCGCGAAGGTCTAGAAGCCGCACTCATCGTCGGCATCCTTCTGGCCTACATCATGAAGACCAACCGCGCCCACTTGCGCAACCCGCTCTGGATAGGCGTCACCCTGGCACTCGTAATGAGTTTGGCTCTAGGCGCCGTACTCAGCTTTACCTCCAGCGAACTCAGCGAACGTGGCGAGGAGATTTTTGCCGGAACTATGGCAGTGCTCGCCGTCGCCCTTGTGACCTGGATGGTCTTCTGGCTTAAGAGGACAGCACGTAGCATGCGCAGCGATCTAGAAGGAAAGATTGACAACGCCGTTCATATTGGCTCGGTTGCCATCGCAGTCACCGCCTTCGTGGCCGTGGCACGAGAGGGTCTGGAAACGGCGCTGTTCCTCTACACCAATTTCAAAACGGTGAGAACTTCGGCCGCTCCTTCCATCGGACTGATTCTGGGTCTTGCTGCAGCGGTCGGTCTCGGCTTCCTCCTCTATAAACGTGCCATAGCTTTCGATTTGGCTAAGTTCTTTAAGATCACCGGCGTTGCTCTGATCGTCGTGGCGGCGGGAGTCCTGGCTAACGGAGTGGGCGATCTGCAGAGTGTCGGATGGCTGCCGGGAGGCACGATAAATGCTTGGCAGATTGATTCGTGGATGTCGCCTGACTCATTTATCGCGAGCCTGTTGGCTGGATCAATTGGATTCTCCACGACCATGTCCTGGCTCCAAGTTGGAGTCTGGGCGGTCTACCTCGCTAGCGTCCTTGCCCCGTACCTATCCAATTCTCGAAAACCAGTGAGCAAAGAGGCTTAAGGAGTAGTACCTTTTTCTCCTACTCACGAGTAACCTTCTACACTCCAGTGCATTCCAGTAGAAGGAATCCGTTATGTCGCGCTCCGTGGTCCTTGTTGATGCAGTCCGATCCCCCTTTGGAAAGGCCGGAAGTCTCTACGCCGAACTGCGCGCCGATGACTTGATGGTCCGAGTCCTTCGTGGACTCATCGAGAGAAATCCCAAACTCGTCTTAAGCGAAATCGACGACGTTGCCATTGCCGCGGCCACCCAGACGGGCGACCAGGGGATGAACATCGGGCGCAGCGTGGCTCTCCTGGCAGGACTGCCAAACACTGTGCCGGGATATTCGATCGATCGATGGTGCGCAGGTGCCATGACGGCCGTCACGACGATTTCTGGGGCGATCGCCATGGGCGCGTACGACCTGGCTATTGCAGGCGGAGTCGAACACATGGGCAACCACCCGATCGGGCATCTTTTTGATCCGAACCCTCGCTACCTCGCCGAGAAGATCGTCGAGACCGATGCACTTGCAATGGGCAACACCGCAGAGCGTCTTCACGACCTCTTCCCTCATCTCACCCGCGAGCGCGCCGACAAATACGCACTTAATTCTCAATTGAAGACAGCAAAGGCCTACAAAGACGGCGGAATTCAGCGAGACCTCATCCCGGTTGCAACTCGAAGTTCTACTCTTGGTTGGGGCATCGCTACGGTGGATGAACCGCCGCGACCAACAACAACCCTTGATGCGCTTGCGGCACTGAAGACGCCCTTCAGACCGGCGGGCCGAGTCACTGCTGGAAACGCCGCCGGACTCAATGACGGCGCGACCGCGGCTCTCCTTGCAAGTGAGGATCGAGCCCTTGAACTTGGCATGACGATCAAGGCTCGCCTTGTCACTTTCGCTTTTGCCGGAGTGCAACCCGAGATCATGGGATACGGACCTGTGCCCTCGACGATCAAGGCGCTGAAAAAAGCTGGGCTAGATATTTCCGACATTGGTCTCATCGAAATTAATGAGGCATTTGCTATTCAGGTTCTCTCCTTCCTTGATCACTTTGGATTGGCCGACGACGATCCCCGCGTGAATCTTTATGGTGGTGCCATCGCGGTTGGCCATCCTCTTGCTTCATCTGGCGTTCGCCTCATGCTCAATCTTGCACGAGGATTCGAAGAGCACCCCGAAGTTCGCTTCGGAATAACAACGATGTGCATCGGACTTGGAATGGGCGGCACTGTCGTCTGGGAAAATCCACACTGGAACGGGGAGGAATAAGAATGACTACTCAACTCGAAGGTGCCCCAGAAGAAGTAGTCACAAATGCATTCGTCAGAGATGTCGATCTCAAGCCTTTCGGATTTGAAGGAACGCTTGCACTCATCACGCTGGATAACGGACTTGATTTCAACCGCCCCAACACATTCGGGTTGAAGTCCCTGCAGGCACTTGATGAAGCGATTTCCGAAGCGATATCTCGCAAGCCATCTGCCATCGCTGTCACCGGCAAGCCGTTTATCTTCGCCGCGGGTGCTGATCTAACCGGGCTTGCCCACATCTCCACCCGCCAACAAGCACTCGCAATCGGAAAGTTGGGGCATGCCGTCTTCCGAAGGCTCGGCGAATTGGAAGTTCCGACTTTCGCATTCATCAACGGGCTCGCATTAGGCGGAGGTCTTGAAGTCGGATTGCACTGCACCTACAGAACCCTGGCATCAACTGCCATGACGGGGTTGCCGGAAGTCTTCCTCGGGCTTGTCCCCGGATGGGGCGGTGCGACACTTCTTCCAAAACTCATCGGTCCTGAACGCGCAGTAAAAGTAATCATTTTGAATCCGCTCAACAACAACACGATGATGAAAGCCAAGGATGCGTTGGAACTCGGCGTCGTCGACGCCGTCTTTGAACCGGCAGATTTCCTTGAACGCTCCGTCGCCTTCGCCGCAAGCGTGCTCAAAGGTGAGAAGAAAATTGAGCGCGCTGACTATTCGGAAGATCCCAACTGGGCAACCGCGCTCACTACGGGAAAAACTGCGGCGTTGAAGAAGTACGGAGGCGCGGACATTGATGCGCCTCGGCGTGCACTTGAACTCATCTCCGCAGCGCGCACCGCAACTCGTAGCAGTGGTTTTGATGCAGAGGATGAGACCCTCGCTGATTTGACGATGACCGATTCTCTTCGCGCATCCCTGTATGCATTCAATCTGATTCAGAAGAAGCGCAAGAAAGTTGAAGGTGCTCCGAAGGCAACCCTCGCTCGCAAGGTTGCCAAGGTTGGCGTCGTCGGCGCAGGACTCATGGCATCTCAACTTGCACTTGTCTTCGTGCGAAATCTCAAATGCCCCGTTGTAATGACAGATCTCGACCAAGAGAGAGTCAACAAGGGCGTGGGCTGGGTGCATGCTGAGATTAATAAGCTCGTCGAGAAGAAGCGGATGAAACCCGAGGAAGCAGGGCGACTGATCAGCCTCGTTACTGGCTCAACTGATCAGAACATCTACGCAGGCTGTGACTTTGTCGTCGAGGCGATCTTCGAAGAGCTTTCTCTCAAGCAGCAGCTTTTCAAGAATCTTGAGAAGATCGTCCCCCCTGAGTGCGTCCTTGCCTCAAACACATCATCCCTCCACGTGGAATCCATGGCCGAGGGTCTCAAGCATCCCGAACGCGTGATCGGCTTCCACTTCTTCAATCCTGTAGCTGTCATGCCGATGCTAGAAGTTGCGCGAACGAGCAAGACAGATGATGAAACAACTGCAACCGCGATTGCTGTCGGCAAAGAGCTCAAGAAGACCATGGTCATCACCACAGACACTCCTGGTTTTGCGATGAACCGGCTCCTCACCCGATTCATGGGAGAAGTCACAGATGCGATCGACGAAGGAACTCCCGTCGAAGTCGCTGACAATTCACTGCGTCCCCTTGGGTTTCCAATGTCGCCATTCGAGCTTTTCGGACTCGTAGGCCCGGCAGTCATGCTCCACGTCTCTGAGACATTCAACGCAAACCTCGGACCCCGCTATCGAATCTCACCGACGATTCAGCGGATGGTCAAGGAAGGTGTTCGATACTTCTACATCAAGGGCGAAGACGGGAAATACATTCCAAATCCTGATGCAGTGGCTCTACTTGAAAAGGGATATAAGCCCTCTACGGCAGAGCAAGTTCGCGATCGCGCACTTCGTGCAATGGCCGAGGAAGCACGAATGATGTTGGACGAAGGTGTCGTCGCTACTGCTGCGGAAATTGACCTCTGCATGATCCTGGGAGGCGGGTGGCCACTGGTACTTGGCGGAATTCTGCCGTACCTAGATTCTGCGGGAATCAGTGAAGCGGTCTGCGGAAAACGCTTTCATCCTCGCGGGGTTGCATCTCTTCCGCTAGCCCCTTAGAAGACTGATTTTGGCTGTGCCATTCGACGATTGATCGTGACAGATCTTGTACGTTGATTCCTAGATCCTGAAGAATTTCGGAAGGCTTTGAATGCTCGATGAATTCCAGGGGTATTCCTATGGAATGAATGGGGATTGACAACCCCGCGTCACGAAATTCTTCCGAAATAGTGCTCGCAATTCCACCGTGGCGAATTCCATTCTCAATAACAACGACACTGCGGTACTTGGATGCCATCTTCACCAACGATTCAGGTAAAGGCTTAACCCATCGAGGATCAATCACCGTCATACCTATGCCTTCGCGGCCAACCTGAACTGCTACATCCAAAGCAAGGTTGGCAAGTGCTCCGACACTTACGAGCAACACGTCTGAGTTCTTATCCTGATACAGGACATCGACCCCATCAATTCTCTCGAGTGCGTCAATGTCCTTGACCACAGCGCCCTTTGGAAAACGCACCAGCGATGGCGCATCGTGAATATCAATGGCTTCACGGAAGGTCTCACGCAATCGCGCACCGTCACGTGGGGCAGCCACGTGAATCGTGGGAATGATGCCGGCAAGGGCAAGATCCCAGATTCCGTGATGAGAAGGTCCGTCATCGCCCGTGATGCCTGATCGGTCGAGCACAATTGTGACGCCTGCCTTGTGCAGGGCAACATCCAGCAGAAGCTGGTCAAACGCACGATTCAAAAATGTCGAATACAAGGCGACAACTGGGTGGAGACCCGCGAAAGCCAAGCCAGCAGCACTTGTGAGCGCATGTTGTTCAGCAATTCCCACATCGATAGTCCGATGTGGGAAGAGATTTTGGAATTCATCTAGACCTGTCGGTCCCATCATTGCAGCCGTGATTGCAACAATGTCGAGGCGCTCCTTGCCGGCAGCGACCAACTCTTCAGAAAAAACTTTTGTCCACGATGTGCCACCGTTGGTGATCGGGATGCCAGTTTCTGGATCGACAATCCCAACGGCGTGGAATTTCTCCGCCTCGTCGGCTATGGCAGGACTGTAACCGCGACCTTTCTCGGTGATCGCATGAACCAACACTGGCCCACCGAAATGCTTTGCGATCGACAGTGCCTTTTCCATCGCGGCGATGTCATGGCCGTCGAATGGCCCCATGTACTTCAAGCCGAGATCTTCAAACATGCCTTGAGGAGCCACAATGTCCTTGATTCCCTTTTTCATGCCGTGAAGAGTTTCGTAGATCGGCATGCCCACAACCGGTGTGCGGTGAAGGATGTCTTTGCCCCAGTCAAGGAAGCGCTCGTAGCCTTGTGTGACGCGAAGGGTGGAAAGGTGCTCTGCAAGACCGCCGATGGTTGGCGAATAGGAGCGTGCATTGTCGTTGACGATGATTATCAGGTTTCGGTCTTTTGCCGTGGCGATGTTGTTAAGGGCCTCCCATGACATTCCGCCCGTGAGTGCCCCATCCCCCACTACAACAACGACATAGCGATCGTTCTGGCCGGTAAGGGAGAATCCACGCGAGATCCCATCGCCCCAGGACAGCGCTGTGGATGCATGCGAGTTCTCGATGACATCGTGGGGACTCTCTTTGCGGCTGGGATACCCCGAAAGTCCGCCGCGTTGACGCAAATTATCGAATCCATCAGCACGGCCGGTCAGAATCTTGTGAACGTACGACTGATGCCCTGTGTCAAAGAGGACGACGTCCTTGGGCGAATCGAAGGTGCGATGTACCGCAATAGTGAGTTCGACGACTCCCAGGTTGGGACCCAAGTGTCCGCCCGTCTTTGAGACCTTGTCGATCAAGAATCGACGAATCTCGACCGCCAGCTCATCCAGTTGAGCGTGGGTCAGCGAGGATAGATCCTCTGGGCCCTTAATCGATTCGATCACCGACACATTCTAGGTTAGATGAGGGAACGCAGCACGTACTGCATGATCCCGCCATGCCTGTAGTAGTCAGCCTCACCTGGTGTGTCGATGCGCACCTTAGCCATGAATGTCTTTCCGTTTGCGGTCACGCTCACTTGTTGTGGCGTGGCTCCTGTGTTGAGTGCCTCAATTCCGGAGATCGAGAAAGTCTCGCTCCCGTCGAGGGCCAATGAAGCCGCTGTGTCGCCTTCGTTGAATTGAAGTGGAAGGACTCCCATGCCGATGAGATTAGAACGGTGAATTCGCTCGAACGATTCAGCGATCACTGCGCGAACCCCCAGCAGCGCCGTGCCCTTGGCAGCCCAGTCACGCGATGAACCCGATCCATATTCCTTGCCAGCAAGAATGACGAGTGGAATGCCTGCTTCTTGGTAGGCCATTGACGCGTCGTAGATCGTGGACTGTGCGCCGCCGTCAAGGAAGTTACGAGTGAATCCACCCTCAACTCCATCAAGAAGAAGATTCTTCAAACGGATATTCGCAAAAGTTCCGCGGATCATGACCTCATGATTTCCACGTCGCGATCCGTAGGAGTTGAAGTCCTTTCGATCCACTCCGTGATCGGTTAGGTACTTACCTGCCGGTGAATCAGCGCGGATATTTCCTGCCGGAGAGATGTGGTCGGTTGTGACCGAGTCTCCAAGGATTGCAAGAACTCGCGCATCCTTGATGTCCTTCACAGCCTGTGGCTTGGCAGGCATTGCCTCAAAGTAAGGAGGCTTCCTGACATAGGTGGACTTGGCATCCCACTCGAAAGTATTCCCTGTTGGAGTTGCGAGCGACTTCCAGCGGTGATCGCCATCGAAGACACTTGAATAGTCCTTAGTGAACATCGATGAAGAAATCGATGACTCAATGACAGATGCGATCTCCTCGGCGGTCGGCCAGATGTCCTTCAGGTAGACATCGTTGCCGTCCGAATCCTTGCCCAATGAATCATGATCGAAGTCGTGATCCATGGTTCCGGCAATTGCGTAGGCAACTACCAATGGAGGTGAAGCCAAGTAGTTCATCTTCACATCGGGGCTGATGCGACCTTCGAAGTTTCTGTTTCCGGAAAGTACCGCGGTCACTGCAAGGTCGTTTTCATTAACGGCCTTACTAACTTCCACTGGCAGAGGTCCGGAGTTGCCGATGCAGGTAACGCATCCATAGCCAACTAGGTTGAAGCCAAGTTTCTCCATGTACTTCGTCAGTCCAGCGCGATCGTAGTAATCAGTGACCACTTTGGAGCCCGGTGCCAAAGTCGTCTTGACCCATGGCTTTGACTTCAGACCCTTTTCAACCGCCTTCTTCGCAAGAAGGGCTGCGCCGATCATCACGGATGGGTTGGATGTATTCGTACATGAGGTGATTGAAGCGATTACGACGTCGCCATTCTTGATGGTCGTAGGCGTCTGATTCACCTTGATATCAATGGCATCTCTACTGCTCTTATCTGAAAGGTAGCTAGGCAGAATCTTCTCGAAGGCATCCTTTGAATTCGAAAGTGAAATTCGATCTTGAGGACGCTTCGGTCCGGCGATCGAGGGCACTACCGTTGAGAGATCCAACTCGATGTGCTCTGAGAAACGTGGTGAGTGCGAAGGATCATGCCATAGACCTTGCTTTTTCGAGTAACTCTCAACGAGTGCAATCTGATCATCAGTGCGACCAGTGAGTCTCAAGTAGCGAAGGGTCTCTTCATCGATTGGGAAGATCGCACACGTAGAGCCATATTCGGGGCTCATGTTTCCGATCGTCGCGCGGTTGGCCATGGGGACTGACACGACGCCTGGGCCGTAGAACTCGACGAACTTGCCGACAACACCGTGCTTGCGGAGCATCTCAGTAATAGTCAGCGCTAGATCAGTCGCGGTGGTCCCGATAGGGAGTTGGCCGTTGAGTTTGAATCCAACGACGCGTGGAATCAGCATCGACACTGGCTGGCCAAGGAGAGCTGCCTCGGCTTCGATGCCGCCAACTCCCCATCCAAGGACACCCAAACCGTTGACCATCGTGGTGTGCGAATCGGTACCAACAACTGTGTCCGGATATGCCTGAAGCACGCCTCCTACTTTTCGCGTCATGACAACGCGGGCAAGGAATTCGATATTTACCTGGTGGACGATTCCAGTTCCTGGCGGAACAACCTTGAATTCATCGAAGGCACCCTGACCCCAACGCAAGAAGCGGTATCTCTCCATGTTCCGTTCGTACTCGATGTCGGTGTTCTGCTCGAAAGAATCTTTGGTTCCAAAGACATCGGCAATCACGGAGTGATCAATAACAAGTTCGGCAGGAGCAAGAGGATTGACCTTGGCGGGATCTCCCCCGAGTTCGACGATCGCCTCGCGCATCGTCGCCAAATCCACGATGCATGGGACTCCGGTGAAGTCCTGCATGATGACGCGCGCTGGCGTGAATTGGATTTCGGTGTCGGGCTGGGCATCTGGATTCCATGCAGCGAGGGCTCGGATCTGCGCTGCCGTGATGTTGGCGCCATCCTCGGTGCGAAGAAGGTTCTCCAGCAATACCTTGAGACTGAATGGAAGATCGGCTGCGCCCTCAATCTGGGAAATGTCAAAGTATTCAAAACTCCGACCCGCAACGCTTATCTGACTCTTTGAATTGAAGGAATTAACGCTCATATCCACCTCGCTAAAAGTATCTTGATATCAAGATACCTTATTTCATTGGTTTTGGGAAGGTTCAAAGACGGCGACACACTCAACGTGGTGTGTCATTGGGAAAAGATCAAAGGCGCGCAGACTCGACATCGCCCATCCAAGCTCTTCAAGGTAGCGGCAATCCCTGGCCAGGGCAGCCGGGTCACAAGCCACGTACACGACCGTCCGGGGTTGGAGCGCCACAATCTTGGTCAACACCCCCTTTCCAGCTCCCTCTCGAGGAGGATCCAGGACAACGACATCGGCACGATCAATAATGTCCAGCTTCTTTTCAACATCGCCAACATGAACTGCCACATTGGGCATCTGCTCGAAATTCCGACGAGCGTCGGCAGTTGCAGACGGACTCGATTCGATGAGGTCTACACGCCCGCCTTGTCCAGCAATATCAATGACCGCCGCTGTGAAAAGGCCGACTCCCCCGTAGAGATCGAGGACAGAATCATTTTCTTGAACGTGCTCTCTTACGGCCCCCGTAAGAATCTCAGGAGCGAGCTCATGGCTTTGCCAAAAACTTGTATGGCTGACTTGTAATTCGTGGCCATGAATATTCTCTTTGAGCAATTGCGGGCCCTGTGAGAGTCTGGCCTTCGATCCGCGAATCGCCGATGCGATTGCGATCGATCTCTCAGCCGTCGAACTCACTGATATCTCCACCCGGGACTTTTTCGGCCATTTCCGAGTCGCCAACTCTTGATAATTGACTCCCACGGTTGCGATCAGGCAATCCTTCACGGGGACAACGGTGTGGCTTCGCGATGCGTAGAACCCTAGGCGACCCTCTTCATCAGTGGCGCTGGAGATCCTCGTCCGCCAGTGGAGAGGCTCGCCGATTTCTTCAACAGTGACGCTGACATTTATCTTCGCAATACGAGCGAATTGCTCGGCGATCACATCGGCTTTCAACTGACGCTGGCGCGCAATATCAATATGCTGAAAATCGCAACCGCCGCAGCCGCCCGGATGCGAATATTGGCACGGTGGCACGACGCGATCTGAAGAAGCTTCCACCACCTTAACCACGTCAGCCCGATAGAAACTTGAGCCGGTGCTCGTAATCACTACTTCGACAAGTTCACCGGGAATTGCATCCCGGACGAATATCACCTGACCCTCGTGTCGGGCTATAAAATGACCCCCATGGGCCACTTTTTCGATGGCAAGGGAGAGATGCTGCCCTACTACAAAGGATTTAGCGCGTTGTCCCTCCATAAGTAGTAAGCCTATGCGCATCTGGGGTGTAGGTTTTCCCCGTGCACGTCGTAATCATGGGATGCGGGCGCGTCGGTTCTTCGCTCGCGAATGAACTTGAGGCGGCCGGCCACTCCGTAGCCATCATCGATCAGTCCCGTGAGGCATTTCGCCGTCTAGGCGCCAACTTCAACGGACACACGGTTGCGGGCGTGGGCTTTGACCGCGACACATTGCTTGAGGCAGGAATCGAAAGAGCAGAGGCCTTTGCCGCAGTCAGCAACGGCGACAACTCGAATATTCTGGCCGCCCGAGTGGCGCGAGAAACGTACGGAGTCAAGAACGTAGTTGCCCGTATTTATGATCCGGGCCGTGCGGAGATCTATCAGCGCCTTGGAATTCCTACAGTGGCAACCGTGCTCTGGACATCTGACCAGATCATGCGCCGACTCCTCCCTGAAGGATCACGCTCGGAATGGCGTGATGCAAGCGGTGCCATCCAACTGTGCGAGATGCACATCGACAACACGTGGTACGGAAGCCCTGTCACTCGAATTGAGAATGTCACTCCCGCTCGTGTTGCCTTTATTACCCGCCTGGGCGAAGGACTCATCCCTGACGAGCACACGGTATTGCAAGATGGAGACCTCATTCATGTGATGGTCCGCGAACAAGACATTGCAATCGTTGAAAACGCACTCGCCCACTCACCCGAGGATGCTTCATGAGAGTTGCCATAGCCGGTGCCGGAAATGTCGGCCGTGCAATCGCCCGCGAATTGCTGGACAATGGTCATCAGGTGCTTCTAATCGACCGCGACCCAAAGGCTCTGAAACTGGAAAGCGTGCCCGATGCAGAATGGCTGCTTGCAGACGCCTGCGAAGTGACTTCACTGGACAACGCCAAGCTAAACACCTGTCAAGTTCTTATCGCAGCCACTGGAGATGACAAAGTCAATCTCGTGGCTTCTCTTCTCGGCAAGACCGAATACGGCGTTCCACGAGTTGTTGCCCGAGTAAACCATCCGAAAAATGAGTGGCTCTTTGATGCATCCTGGGGTGTCGACGTTGCGGTATCAACCCCACGAATCATTTCAGCTCTCGTCGAGGAAGCAGTCAGCGTCGGCGATGTTGTCCGCCTCTTCTCATTCAAGCGGGGTCAGGCAAACCTTGTGGAATTAACCCTGCCAGATGACTCTCTCTGCATAGGCAAGACGGTTGAGGAAGTACCACTTCCTGAGAACTCCACACTCGCTGCGATTGCCCGGGATGGCCGTGTGATCACTGCAAAGCCTCATGATGTCTTCAGCCCTGGGGATGAGCTTCTCTTTGTTGCATCAGCTGCTGCCGAGAGTCAGTTGAAGGCGTGTTTCATTCAGTCTGCGTAGTTCGCTTCGACGACACGCGGACTAATCCCGCAATACTGAGCCGCGTTATCGGGACGGATTAGTCTCACCCTTACAGTTGGTTCGACTCCACTTTTGGTGGCGTCGTCGTAAGAGGGAATCTAGTGAGAACCTAGAACTGCCCCGCAGCGGTAATTGGGAACGACCACCGTCATAAGCACTGAGTTAGTCACTCGGGAAGCGACGGCCAGTAGAGATTTCTTGGCCAATCCAAGAAAGTGCCCATAGTCCGAAGACCTGCCTGCTGACCGAATCACTTATTCGGTATGTCTGTGGCCTCGAGGGGGCGCGCGCGGACGATGCGCGTCTCGTTCTTCGGCCACATCGTTATCGCATCTCCGAATTAGTCACTGGCATGCCGACAAGGCTCCCGAGGAGAGACCAGTGACAATTACCGAAGCAGCACGCATATCACCACCCCCGACCGAGCGGGTGAGCATGAAAGTAACCAAGCGCAACGGCACGACCGAACCCGTTGATGTCAACAAGATCGTTCGGGCAGTTGAACGCTGTTCCACAGAATTACCCGATGTCGATCCTTTGCGCATCGCCACGAAAACCATTAGTGGCTTATATGACGGAGCCACCACAGAAGAACTCGACAAACTATCCATCCGCACAGCATCGGAGTTGATTGGCGAAGAGCCAAGTTATTCACTCCTCGCTGCAAGACTGCTCTCCAATCTAATAAGTAAAGAGGTGCGCAATCAAGGGATTCATTCATTTTCCCAATCCGTCGCAATGGCTCATCAAGTAGGGCAGATTTCGGATGTAACCGCTGAATTCGTCCAACAGCACCAACGAAAGCTCGATGATTCAATTTCCATTAGTAGCGACTCCAGATTCGAGTATTTCGGAATGCGCACCGTTTACGATCGGTATCTCCTACGCCATCCACAGACGCGGCGAGTCCTCGAAACTCCGCAATATTTCATGATGCGCGTCGCCTGCGGCCTCTCCACCAATGCAGGCGAAGCGATAGAGCTATATCGGATGATGAGTGACTTGAGGTACCTACCGAGCTCCCCAACCCTGTTCAACTCGGGCACAAGGCATTCACAGATGTCCTCCTGCTATTTGATCGATAGCCCAGAAGACACACTTGAGTCGATTTACTCCCGCTACGCGCAGGTGGCTCAACTCTCCAAATTTGCAGGTGGAATTGGAATCTCTTGGTCGCGAGTTCGCTCGCGTGGAGCCCTCATTCGAGGCACAAACGGATATTCGAATGGAATCGTTCCCTGGCTCAAAACGCTTGACTCTTCCGTCTCTGCGGTGAATCAAGGTGGGCGACGAAAAGGCGCTGCCTGCATTTACCTAGAGACTTGGCATGCGGACATCGACGAATTCTTGGAACTGCGCGATAACACAGGAGATGAGTCAAGACGCACGCATAATCTCAATCTCGCACATTGGATCCCAGATCTCTTCTTAAAGCGTGTCGAGGATGATGCACCATGGTCCCTCTTCGATCCTTCAGTCGTGCCGGACCTTCCCGACTTGTGGGGCGATGACTTTGAAAAAGCATATACCGCGGCTGAAAGTGATGGACTTGCCGTCCGGACTATCAGGGCCCGTGACCTCTATTCACGGATGCTGCGAACACTCGCGGAAACTGGCAATGGATGGATGACTTTCAAGGACGCATCCAATCGCCACTGCAATCAGAGCGCGGATCCAAGCAATGTTGTTCATCTCTCCAACCTCTGCACCGAAATCATCGAGGTCACCAAAGACGATGAGACTGCTGTGTGCAATCTCGGATCCATTAATCTCGCCAAGCACCTGCAAGACGGCAAAATGGATTGGGAAAGTCTCGCCGTCACAGTACGAACTGCAGTGCGCTTCCTCGACCGAGTCATCGACATCAACTTTTACCCGAGTCCAGAGGCCGCAGCGAGCAATCCAAAGTGGCGTCCGGTCGGATTGGGCCTCATGGGATTACAGGATGTCTTCTTCTCGCTGCGTATAGCCTTCGACTCCCCCGAGGCGCGCGAACTCTCAACGAGAATCTCTGAAGAGATTTATTTCAACGCTCTTTCAGAGTCGTGCGAGTTAGCAAAGAAGAACGGACCTCATCCGGCATTCGACTCGACACGAATTGCCAAGGGACACCTTCATTTCGACGGGTGGAGTGTTGGGAGCCATAGCCAAGGGCGTTGGCAGCAATTGCGAGAACAGATCCAACAACATGGGTTGCGTAATTCGTTGCTGATTGCGATCGCACCAACAGCGACGATTGCCTCGATTGCGGGATGCTACGAATGCATCGAGCCACAAGTGTCCAACCTGTTCAAACGCGAAACTCTCAGCGGGGAATTCCTTCAGATAAACGGCTATCTCGTGAAGGAGTTGAAAGGCCGCGGTCTCTGGGCTTCTGATGTCAGGGACGCCATAAAGAGAGCGGAGGGTTCCATTCAAGGGCTCGAATTAATACCAAACGACATCCAAACGCTCTATCGAACCGCATGGGAACTGCCCCAAAAAGCATTAATTGATTTGGCTGCCTCACGTGCCCCGTACATCGATCAGAGTCAGTCCCTCAATCTCTTCGTCGCCGACCCAAGCATTGGCAAATTGTCTTCGATGTACGTCTACGCGTGGAAATCGGGACTCAAATCAACATACTACCTTCGATCACGACCGGCTACCCGAATCCGTCAGACAACTGTTACTCAGGCACTTTCTATCAATGATGTAGCAACCGCTGAGGCTCTTGCCTGTTCCCTTGAAAATCCAGAAAATTGTGAGGCATGCCAATAATGACTACTGACAACTTTGTAACCGTTTCATCCGCGGCACGAGGAAACCTTCTCGACCCTGGGTTAGATTTAACCTTGCGTCCAATGCGCTACCCGCATTTCTATGAGCGGTTCCGCGATGCGATCAAAAACACTTGGACCGTCGAAGAGGTCGACCTTCAATCAGATCTGGCAGATCTAGAAAAATTGAGTCCAGCAGAGAGGCACCTAATAGAGCGATTGGTCGCATTCTTTGCAACTGGAGACACAATCGTCGCGAACAACCTTGTCCTCAACCTCTATGAGCACATCAACGCCCCGGAGGCGCGCTTGTATCTCTCTCGACAACTCTTCGAAGAGGCCGTCCATGTGCAGTTCTATCTGACACTGCTTGATACCTACCTACCTGACTCGGAGGCCAGACACCAAGCATTCGCCGCAGTTGAAAATATCCCCTCCATCCGCGCAAAGGCAAAGTTCTGTTACAAGTGGATCGGCGCACTAGAGAAAATGGGTCCCCTGAAAAGCCCGTCCGATCGGCGAACCTTCATTCTTAATCTCATATGTTTTGCGGCATGCGTTGAAGGACTCTTCTTCTACGGAGCCTTCGCATATGTCTATTTCCTTCGCTCACGAGGTCTCCTCAATGGATTGGCCTCCGGAACGAACTGGGTTTTCCGCGACGAATCAATGCATATGGCATTTGCCTTTGATGTGATTGACACCGTTCGCCATGAAGAACCCTCGCTTTTTGATGCGAAACTGACAGAGGAGATCAAGGCCATGATGCTTGAGGCAGTAGATGCGGAGTATCACTTTGCACTTGACCTGCTTGAAGGAGGAGTTGCAGGGATGACAACTGTGGAGATGCGTGGTTATCTGGAGTTCGTGGCCGATCAACGATTGACGCAATTGGGACTTGATCCGATATTCGGCACGAGGAATCCATTCGCCTTCATGGAACTCCAAGATGTTCAGGAACTCTCGAATTTCTTTGAACGCCGCGTTTCGGCTTACCAAGTGGGGGTTACGGGTTCGATTTCCTTTGATGAATCGTTCTAACGCCTAAACAAATGCAAACACAGTGCATGTAATTAGCGCGATCGAGACACCTAGTTCAACGACCCCAAGGGTTCCCGGGCGAAGTCCGGGCTTCACCACAATCGTCCGCACAAGTGCAAGAGCGAAGGGAATCGCGAGATACCAAGGTCTTGCAAAGACGGTAAGCAGGGCCAGTACAACCAGGTGATAGATGAGGCTCCCGAGGCGCCAATTCCTGTTCTTCACTTCTCGTATCAATGACTTCACATGAACCACTGATCCTGCAAAGAAGAGCATCGACATCAAGGCGGCAATCCAGATTTCATGCGGAATGCCGTTTAAAGAAGAGTGATTCTTTGCAACTTGATACATCAAAACTGGTTCCATTGATGCAAGTCCGACAAGGAGCAGATCGTTGGTGATCCCTCGCTCACGTCCGGCCCATGACAAATAAACGCTTATTGACCAGAGGACAATGACAAAGATGCCGTAAAGAAACAACCACGGCCGAAGAGCCACTAAGGATGAGACACCAAAAAAAGTAATGGCGATCCACGGAATTGCTGATTGAAGTTCGGTCTTAGCCTTCGCTGTCCAAGAGCCGCGGCGGATGCGCATGATCAAAGCACGGCCAAGGAAATAGGAGACCGGGTACCCGCTCACCCATGTAAGGAAGAAGATAAAACCAATCCCATTGCCAGCACCGAGAAATGAAACGATAATTGCGGGCACGATGAGGAAGGCCCACGCCCCGTGCTGCGGCGGAAATTTCACGCTTGTTCAGGTTTGACGCTTGGAACTGCGCGCAGGACCACCCATGATCCCCACGCTGCCAAAAGGAAGAGCGGGTACCCCATCACCAACCGCGCTGTGCCGAGCGCGTTGATATTTCCTGACCGATACAAGGGATATTGCACGATCAATCGCGAGATGAAGAGCGCAACCCAGAGCCATCCTGCGCGCGTGTAGGCCCGTTTTCGCTCCGGCACTTTCCGCCACGCAAGGTTCTCTCCCAAGATCGGCCCAAGAAGAAGACCGAGAATGGGCAGGCCGATAATGTTGAAGACTGCGTACGCCGCGCCGTAGACCACGTTAATGATGAGTCCGGGAAGATAGAAGTCGACCGCGTGTCCCGTCTTTCGCGCAAGAAGCGCGCAGAAGGCTACGCCGACAAATCCAGAAAGCACGTGCTGCAAAGTGTCACGACGTATGAGTCGCACAAGGGTCAGCAGCGCCGAAGTAATCATCGCCGCAATCACGGCGTCCTTCAATCCATGGCCGATGTTGTACGCGATAAGAAAAACCAAGGATGGCAGGCCCGAATCGAGCAGACCTCGCTTGCCACCGAGTGCGTTGATTATCTTGCTCTTGTCGCTCTCCATCATGCTCTCCCCGTCGATCCAAAACCATCGGCGCCTCGGCCCGAACCCGGCAGGTCCGCCACTTCAACAAAATCCGCACGTTCAACTTTCTGAATGATCAACTGAGCAATTCGATCTCCGCGAGAAAAAGTCACGGTCTCTTTCGGATCATGGTTAATCAAAATGACTTGAAGTTCGCCACGGTAGCCCGCATCAACCGTCCCTGGTGCGTTGACCATAGAGACGCCATGTTTAATTGCCAACCCCGATCTCGGATGGACGAAAGCCACGTAGCCATCAGGCAGTGCGATCGCGATTCCGGTGGGAATTAGTTTCCGCTCCCCGGGTGCAAGGCTCACATCTATACGCGTAACAAGGTCGGCTCCCGCGTCTCCACCTTTTGCATACATTGGAAGTGGTACCCCATCATCCAAACGCTTGATGAGCACTGAGACCATCAAGGATTGATCTCGCTAGTAATTTGCTTGATCACGGATTGATCTCGAATTCGGGATCGACAAATGCAAGAAGTTCAGGATGTTCGGAAACGTAGGCCAAATACTCCTTGGGAGCGTTGGTCATGAAATGGTTCATGGAAACAATGACATAGAGTGCGGACGCCTTCACAGCCAACGGCCCGTCAGTGGAATTGAGGCGGCCTTCGGCCCGGCCATAAACTTTCCGGTTGACTTGGCCGGTAATCTCGGCGGTGATATGCAGTGTCGTGCCTATCGGAACCGGCAGAAGGAAATCCGTCTCAAGTCGTGCGGTGACAGCCGGTGAGCGGATAAGCCACATCAATTTTCCAAGGGCCTCATCAAAGGCCAAGGAGAGGATGCCGCCGTGGGCGAGCCCAGGAGCGCCTTGGTGGTTCTCGGTGACCGTGAACTCCGCCGTGAGATTTGCCGCATCGCCCGCGTGTGCAACCAGATGCAGACCTGTCGGATGAAGGTCGCCACATCCAAAGCAATGGCCGAAATGCGAAGGGATCTTGGATCCGATTCCAGGGGCCATGGGATGTCGCGGTGGAATCTGTGCGCCTTCGGGCGCGACGGTGCTGGGGACCCTGCTCATACGCTCAAGGTTACTTGAAAATCCGATACCTTCAGTCCTGTGCCACCTGTCAAAGAGACGAGAATCCTCTACAAAGAGACCTTGCGACCCCCTCTCTGGCTTCTTGCCTTTATCTTCTTTCTACTTGCATCAGTAGCGCTATCGATTTGGGCAGCCTTTGATGACCGATCTGGATTGATTGCCCTGATCCTTGCCATAGTGGCGCTGCCCGTGATTAACAACGCGATGCTTCTTCGAATAAGCCTCGATGCGAGCGAACTCCGAGTCGGGCGAGCGCACATTGAGCGGACCTATCTCGACTACGCAATCGCCCTAGATGTTGATGAAATGCGCCTTACTAGGGGACGCGACGCAGACCCTGCTGCTTATCTCGCGCTCCGGTTCTGGCAGCCCCGTGGGGTGAAAATCGGCGTGCGCGATCCTCGAGATTCAACACCGTATTGGTTAATCACTTCAAAAAATGCCAAAGGCCTGGTAGAAGCCTTAAACAGGGGTCGCCAAATTTAGAAGCATTCCTTGCAGATAGCGGTCGGACCTTCGCCCTTGGCCAACTGGGTGATGTGGTGGACAAGGAAACAGCGTGAGCATGTGAACTCATCTACCTGCTTGGGAACAACGCGGACTGAGAGTTCCTCCCCCGATAGGTCGGCTCCAGGCAACTCAAGGGTTTCGGCAGCTTCAGCCTCATCGACATCAACTTGTCCTGATTGGGCGTCAACGCGCCGTGCCTTCAACTCCTCTAAAGACTCCTCGTGAAGTTCTTCGTCGGTTTTTCTGGGGGTGTCGTAGTCAGTAGCCACTACTTCCCTCGCCTTCTTAAGTTTGTAGAACCTCGCCAGGGCGAATTACCGCAGCGCGCGCATATTCGCGCATTTAACACCAATCGGCTGGTATAACCCTCGGCGTGTCGCGAATATTCCCCTAAAAGGGATAGGAGATTGGTCTCAACGGGGGTAAAGATAGGGCTCGGAGACCGAAAAGACCAATTTTCAATGGTTTTTAGTAATTCGACCTTCCGTAGGCTGAGGCCTTGGTGGGCTGAGGGGTCGATTTTGAAGCCAATTTGAGGACTTTTATCTCATTGCCTGTAGGCGAGATCACATACCAAACGCCCTGGGCGCCCTGCCCCATGGCCTGTCCCGGTTTGGTGTCGAAGGCGAAGGTGTAGATGGGTCTTCCATTAATAGTGACCTGATGTTCGCCGCCCTTGACCGCGATTGTTCCTACTTTGCCTTTGATCCCGAAGACACTCGGCTTTGTTGTCGCTGATGTGATTGCCGGCCAGTTCGCGGCACATTCGCCCGAACAGGCGCTCACGCCGGAGTTCGCCTTGTCCAAATCAAAGAAATACGCGCTCATGCCCTTGCCATTCACCACAATCTTTCCAAGCGAGGATGGGCCAACTTTGAGAACCACGCTCGCCCCATCTGCCCTTGAGGCACCGGTGAACAAGGACAAGAGCAGGAATGACAGGAGCACCTTGCTGAATAGTTTTCTTTCCATATCCCCTAAACGAGACTCTGGCTCAAAGGGTTCAACGTAAATCTATGTGGCTTCGTTTATCTGTCGGGCAAGAGCGGCATCTACCCTCGCATGGATGGCAGTCCCCTCAGGCACATACTCCTCGCTTATGATCTCGCCTCGCTGATGGATCGCGCTGATGAGGTCTCCCCTGCCATACGGGATCGTTACATCAATCTCAATGAGCAACAGTGGCAATGATTTCTCAATTGCAAGGAGCAGACCTTCGATTCCAAACCCAGTGCGGGCGGAGAAGGCGTAGCTGTTCTTCTCGGTTCGGAGTATCTGCATAATGATTGCAGGATCAGCGACATCTACTTTGTTGATCGCGATGATCTCTGGAATATCAGCGCCTCCGATTTCGGCGATCACCTCGCGTACGGCTCGGATTTGCTCGAAGGGATCAGGATGCGAACCGTCAACGACGTGCACTATTAAGTCCGCATCCTCGACTTCCTCGAGGGTTGATCTGAAGGCATCTACCAATTGATGGGGTAGGTGTCTTACAAAACCTACGGTATCGGTGAGGGTGTAGACCCGACCGTCACTGGTACGCGTTTGTCGAACAGTCGGGTCCAAGGTCGCAAAAAGTGCGTTCTCAACGAGTACTCCCGCATTCGTCAAAGCATTCAGAAGTGAGGATTTTCCAGCGTTTGTGTACCCAGCGATGGCAACGGATGGAATGCGATGACGGCGACGTTCTTGGCGCTTGGTGTCGCGGGAGACTTTCATCTCCTTGATCTCGCCTTTGAGCTTGGACATCTTGTCGCGAATACGGCGTCGGTCAGTTTCGATCTTCGTCTCACCTGGTCCACGTCCACCAATACCAGCACCGCCAGCGGCACGACCTCCGACCTGGCGTGAGAGCGACCCACCCCAACCGCGAAGACGTGGGAGCAAATAAGACATCTGGGCTAGCTCTACCTGAGCTTTTCCCTCTTTGCTCTTTGCATGCTGAGCGAAGATATCCAAGATCAAGGCCGTCCGATCGACGACTTTCACCTTTACTTTCTCCTCCAGTGTTCGAAGTTGAGAAGGCGACAACTCGCCATCGCAGATCACGGTATCGGCGCCAGTTGCGACGACTACCTTGCGAAGCTCCTCCACTTTTCCAGAGCCGATATACGTCGACGGGTCCGGTTTATCTCGGCGCTGGATCAATCCTTCAAGGACTTGCGAGCCGGCCGTCTCTGCAAGGGCTTTGAGTTCGGCCAGTGAATTCTCTGCCATCTGGGCACTTCCCTCGGTCCACACTCCAACTAGCACCACGCGCTCGAGTTGCAGTTGTCGGTACTCGGCAGAGGAGATGTCTTGCAGCTCGGTCGAGAATCCTTGAACACGGCGGAGACCTTGCCGCTGTTCTAGCTCGGGCTGGGCACTCTCTTCGCCGGCATCATAATCTTCTGCAACCTTCGCGCTCTCACGTAGGAGTGCCTCGAATTGATCCTCGGCATCATCGCGCTTGGTCATGCACTCACCCGCCTTAGGAAACTAATGACGAGATGTCATGGTCGCGAAGGAGAATGGCAGGACCTGTAAGAGTCACATTCGAGTGTCCATCGATTTCAACTTCAAGACGACCACCGGGTGGAAAAATCACCCAGCGTGCCGGCAATTTCTCGCCACGAGAAATCGAGGCGGCCAAAGCCACAGCGCACGTGCCGGTGCCGCATGATCTGGTTTCTCCGACACCTCGTTCAAAGACCCGCATTCTAAGTTCACGATCTTGGCCGAATTCAACGAACTCAACATTCACGCCTTCTGGGTATGCATCCTTGGGAGTCACCAGCGGCGGTACTTTAAGGTCGCCAGCCTCATCCAAAGATTTTACGAAGACCACAGCATGAGGATTGCCGATATCGATGTTATATCCCTTCCACATCTTTTCATTCACGTGGACGGTGATCTCATCCTCATCGGCGGAAATCTGACCCATGTTCACGGTGATGTCTCCACTGGCAGGGACGCGCAAATGCTTAAGGCCGGCACGGGTATCGATGGCGAAAATTCCCTCGGGTTGATGGCCGCGCTCAACAAGGTAGCGAGCCATGACTCGGATTCCGTTTCCGCACATTTCGGCGATCGAACCGTCGGCATTGCGATAGTCCATGAACCATCGACCGTCGTGCTTCGTGATTCGAATCAATCCATCCGCACCGATGCCCGATGTGCGGTCGCAAATCGCGGCAACTTGAGATGGCGAGATGGAAATTGCTTCGTCGGGGTCAAAAACTAGGACGAAATCATTCTCGGTGCCATGGCCGTATGTGGCCAACACCTTCTGCATCTTGGTATTCATATCCACAGCGAGTTTAACCGTTTATGCGGACCGCGGGCTTAGCCAAAAGCTCCTTAATCGTCTCCAGGCGGGGTTGCTTCGGTGAAATCCATTGAATTCGGCCATCGCGCGAGAACCACGTCTCCTGGCGTCTGGCGTATTGACGTGTGGCTCGCTTCGTATCCTCCTTCGCCTCCTCCTCCGAGATATCCCCATCAAGGAATTTCAAAACCTGCGCATACCCCAGTGCCAATTGCGCGGTCCTCCCTTGTCGGATTCCAGCCTCCACAAGCCCTTGTGTTTCCTTTACCAGTCCTTGCGCCCACATTCGTTCAACACGTTCGTCAATTCGTGTCGCAAGGGATTGGCGATCCATCACCAGGCCGAATTGGCGCGCTTCCGGATAGCGCGTGCTCTCTTTACGCGGCAGGTTGGCGGTAAAAGGCTTGCCTGTTATTTCGATGACCTCGAGGGCACGAATTAC
Source organism: uncultured Bifidobacterium sp. (assembly GCA_964387855.1). Lineage (GTDB taxonomy): Bacteria > Actinomycetota > Actinomycetes > Nanopelagicales > Nanopelagicaceae > QYPT01. Next base: position 42,706 of record CAYLYA010000007.1, on the reverse strand, counting down.
TCTTCGCAAGTTCTGTGCGTCAATCGCAAGTGCTGCGGCCGGGTCTAGTTTTGCCAGTCTTTCGTGCATGGCCGGCGCACCGATCTTTTCGGCCATCTCGTTCAATTGGTCGCGAACCTCTTGGTCAGTATCTGGAAAATTTAAATCATCCAAAATCGCCTTAATGTACAGACCAGTCCCGCCGACGATAATCGCGTTCTTACCGCGGGACTCAATCAAAGAAATGAGTTCGCGCGCGCTTTCTTGGTACCACGCCACGCTTGCATCCTCGGTGACGTTGAGGACGTCCAGAAGGTGGTGAGGAATCCCCTTTCGAGCTTCGATCGACAACTTTGCCGTGCCAATGTCCATGCCTCTGTACAACTGCATCGAATCAGCGTTGATAATCTCGCCGTTGAGATCCGTGGCCAGAGAAACTGCTAGATCGCTTTTGCCCGTAGCGGTCGCTCCGCAGATGACGATGACGCTCATGAACGGGTAGCAGGCATTCCTAGTAACAGAGGCTCGCTCTTTCGCTCGGCGGTGAGCAACTCAAAAGCGTCACCGCCACGAGTGCGACGAACGCTGATCCCTTCACCGGAAAGGAAGTGCGGGGCAGCATCGGTGATTCGAGCAGTAACTACATCACCAGGTCTTGGTAGGTCCTCGGAGTCAAAAGAGAAGTGAGCAAGACGGAAGTCTTCGGTCCGACCGGACATTCTCCCCCGTTCTGCGTCGCGGCGTCCCTCATGCTCAGTTACAAGAACGTACATTTCACGACCGATTGCCTCTTTGTTCACGGAAAGAGAGAGTGCCTCTTGATGGGCATGCAGTCGCGTGTATCTCTCACTCACCACCTCTGGAGATACCTGATCGGGCATCGTTGCCGCGGGGGTTCCGGGACGCTTGGAATATTGGTAGGTGTATGCAGCACTAAAACGCGCCTGCGTGCAGAGATCCAATGTGGCTTGGAAATCCTCTTCGGTCTCACCAGGAAAGCCGACGATGATGTCGGTGGTGATTTGGGAATGTGGAATGGCCTTGCGAACTCGCTCAATGATTCCCATGTACCGATCCGTGCGATAGGACCGACGCATCTGCTGCAAAACCTTATTGGAGCCTGACTGGAGAGGCATGTGCAGATGCGGCATTGCATTAGGCGTCTGCGCCATCGCTTCAATAACATCATCGGTGAAATCACGAGGATGCGGTGACATGAAACGCACTCTTTCAAGCCCCTCAACTTCCCCGCATTCTCGGATCAATTTGGCAAAAGCTTCACGATCGCCAAAGTCGACCCCATATGCGTTGACGTTCTGACCGAGCAGTGTGATTTCGATGACGCCCTGGTCAACCAATGCTCGGACTTCCCTCATTATGTCTGTCGAGTCACGATCTTTCTCAATTCCGCGCAGTGTGGGGACGATACAGAATGTGCAGGTGTTATTGCATCCGACAGAGACCGAGACCCACGCTGAGAAAGCTGAGAATCGCCGTGCCGGCAAAGTAGAAGGAAAATGCTCAAGCGACTCAAGTATTTCTATTTGAGATTCCTCTTCAATGCGGGCGCGCTCTAATAAAACCGGGAGCGAGCCGACATTGTGGGTACCAAAGACGACATCGACATAAGGCGCCTTCTTCAGAATAAGGGCCTGATCCTTCTGCGCAAGGCATCCACCAACAGCAATTTGCATTGCAGGATTGGCCTTCTTGATAGGAGCCAGAAAACTCAAGTTTCCGTACAGCTTGTTATCGGCATTCTCGCGAACTGCGCAAGTGTTGAAGACAACAATGTCGGCCGTCTCACCTTTTTCAGCTGGGACGTAGCCTGCCTCGTCAAGAAGCCCTGAAATACGCTCGGAATCGTGCACATTCATCTGGCAGCCGTAGGTCTCGACTGTGTAGGTGCGCGTCATTGGGCAATTGTAGTGGGGCTTCTAAATCCCCAATTCGCGCATAACTGAGTTGATGAGCCCTGACGAGAAGCCCCTCCGCGCCAAAGCACCCTGAATTCGCCTTTGAATTATGTCCCTTTCGAGGTGCGCAATAGGGCGGTATTTCCTGGTAGCCAATTCGAGGGCGAGATCATGTTCGCGATTCTCATCAATTTCGCAGGCAACGATCTCGATGATGTCGCCGTCTATCCCCTTGGCGCGCAATTCATTCATGATCATGCGTTTAGACAGCTTCTTGGTCCGTTGGCGAGATTCACTCCAGCTTCTGGCGAACTCCTCATCGTTGACCAACCCCTGCTCTTGCAGACGATAAAGGACCGCATTGGCGATATCTTCGGCGATACCGCGCTTTTTCAGGTGAGCGAATAGCTCACCCCTACTCTTTGCTCGAGGCGCAAGCGCAATAAGCGCAATCGTCTGAGCAACGGAGTAGGGGTCAGAGCTTTCGTCCATGTGCGTGGTTGAAATTAGAAATCGACCTCAGCAGTTGCCTCGTTTACCGCGGCAACAAGATCCGGGTCAACAGGAGTTGGTGCATAGTGTGCGCGAATCTTGGACTCAATATCGTTGGCAAGATCGGGATTATCAAGAAGGAAGTTGCGGGAATTTTCCTTTCCTTGACCTAGTTGATCACCCTCGTAGGTGTACCAAGATCCAGACTTCTTCACAATGCCGATTTCTACACCCAGGTCAAGCAAAGAACCCTCGCGCGAAATCCCCACCCCGTAAAGAATGTCGAATTCGGCCTGCTTAAACGGCGGAGCCATCTTGTTCTTGACAACCTTAACGCGAGTGCGGTTGCCGACTGCTTCTTGACCGTCCTTCAATGTCTCAATTCGACGGATATCCATGCGGATTGAGGCGTAAAACTTCAGGGCCTTGCCACCGGTAGTGGTCTCTGGGGAACCGAAGAAAACACCGATCTTCTCACGCAACTGGTTGATGAAAATTGCTGTTGTCTTTGATTGGTGAAGAGCGCCAGTGATCTTTCGAAGAGCCTGAGACATCAGGCGCGCCTGAAGACCCATGTGGGAATCGCCCATCTCTCCCTCAATTTCAGCGCGAGGAACAAGGGCTGCGACCGAGTCGACAACGACGATGTCGAGTGCGCCGGAGCGAATCAACATGTCCATAATTTCAAGGGCTTGCTCACCTGTGTCAGGTTGAGAAACCAATAGTGCGTCGATATCTACGCCGAGCTTCTTGGCGTATTCGGCATCAAAGGCATGCTCGGCATCAATAAACGCTGCGATCCCGCCCGCTTTTTGCGCGTTGGCGATTGCATGCAATGCAAGTGTTGTCTTACCTGATGATTCTGGCCCATAAATTTCGATGATACGACCGCGCGGGAGTCCGCCGATGCCGAGGGCAATATCCAAACTAATTGACCCAGTTGGAATTACTTCCACGAGAACGTTTCCACGTTCTCCCATCTTCATTACCGCTCCTTTGCCGAATTGACGTTCAATCTGGGCAAGGGCTGTATCTAGGGCTTTGGTGCGATCGTTATTTGCTTTATCTGCTGCAGCCACTGTTCTTTCCTTTCAACTAAACGTCATATGCGACGAGTTACGGTCCAGAAGGTACGGAAGGCCACTGACGAGGGACCGGCTCATGGGCCGGCATCGTGGAAACCGCTCTGGTTGGGTAGAAGAAGAGTATCCGAACACCTGTTCGAAACCTACGACACGCCCAGTGGCAATCAAGAATTGAACGTTATAAAACCGTGATGAAAAAAATCGCAAATCCCTTGCGCTTGCTCGCATCCACAATCTAGTGTTCCCCCAACGACTTACTAAAGTAAGTAAAGAAAGTAAGTACAGGTTATTAGACAAGGAAAGGGGACGCCATGAGAGACAGTACGAATGAAGTCCTCCGAGCCATTGCCACAAATGGTCCTGTCTCTAGAGCCCAGCTTGCCCGCGATCTGGGTTTGAGCGGACCGACACTTACCCAAGCGACGAAATATCTTTTTGATCGAGGACTCATTGCCGAAGTAAAGCAATCCCCTTCCACTGGTGGCCGGCCGGCCACCTTGCTGGGATTGGTTGCAAACGCAGGCCAAGTACTCGGACTGAAATTGACCGAAAATCATGCGGTCGGCGTCTGCGTCAACCTCAACTCGGAAATCATGTGGAACTTCGAAGAGCCATTTAGCTCTCGTGGCGACGCCGCAGTTAAAGAGCTCATCGCAATACTCAAGAAGCAATCCAAGAAGATCAAAGGTCAGCTCTTAGGGATCGGAATCGGTATACCGGGTGTTGTCTCCCCCATTGATTCAAGCACTGCGGATTCGGCAATGCTGGGTTGGGAGAAAGCAAATGTTGGCAAGCAGATCTCCGACGCTCTGGGCACCCCCGTACTTCTTGAAAACGACGTCAACACTCTTGCTGTCACTGAAAGCCTCTATGGTCATGGTCGCGACGTGAGCAACTTCCTCACCATCACGCTCGGTCGTGGTATCGGCATGGGCATTGTCATTCACGGAGAATTGTTTTCTGGTTCATACGGCGCTGGCGAGTTCGGACACGTACACGCGGTGGCAAACGGGCGAGAGTGCGAGTGCGGAAAAATCGGATGTCTTGAAACGATCGCCTCCAGCCCGGTAATCCATGAGGCCGCCGTCGCAGCTGGTTACATTTCCAAATCAGCGCCTATGTCGAAACTCTGGGATGTTGCCCGAAAAGACAAGAAGATCGCAAAAGAACTCTTCAGCAAGCCTGCAGAACTCCTCGGAATTGCCCTTGCTAATGTCATCAATGTCTTCGGCCCAGAGTTGATCTTTATCAGCGGTGAAGGTGTCGAAGGCTGGGATCTTTGGGAAAGTCCTTTCAAGAAGGCGTTGGACTCCCACGTGGTCCCCACCATGAATAGGTATGAGATTGAAGTGGATCCTTGGGATGACGCCAAGTGGGCACTGGGTGCTACTGCAATCGTCTTACAGGCTTCTCTAAGCCGGAACCATCGGACAAATGCCAGCTTCGCGGAAGTCAAGAATCGCCTGCGCATAGCTACCAAGCTCGAGAGCAATGTATCGTGACGCTAGCCACCAAAAAGCAACGAAACGGCCTCGCCGCGACGCTCTTTATTGCGCCAAGTTTTATTCCATTGCTGGCATTCTTTGTTCTTCCAATGATTGCAGCTGCAGTACTGAGTTTCACCAGTTGGGATCTTCTTTCCCCGCCTCGCTGGATCGGCTTCGACAACTTCAAGCAACTCGTTCATGACAAGGAATTTCTGCACTCTCTCCTTAACACTTTGGTCTTTATCGCCGGATATTTGCCGATCGTCTACATCTTGGGGTTGACGGCTGCATTAGCGCTTAACCGCAAATTCAAAGGCTCTGGCTTCCTCCGCGCAATGTACTTCTTGCCCGTGATTACCAGTTGGGTCATTGTGGCTCTACTTTGGAAATGGATCTTGAATCCGAGTGGTGGCTTGGTGAACTCGGCCCTCCATGCGATTGGTATTCAAGGTCCAGGTTGGTGGACAAGCAAAGACTGGTCAATGATTTCGGTTATCGTCCCATCTGCTTGGAAGGACTTGGGTTATGTGATGCTCTTGCTCCTCGCGGGTCTGCAATCCATCCCCCCTGAGTACCAAGAGGCCGCAGCTATTGATGGCGCATCCAAGCGTCAAATTCTTTTCCGGATCACCCTCCCCCTTCTCACGCCCGCAACGTTTTTCGTACTTGTCATAAGTTTGATCAACAATTTCCAAGTTTTTGACCAAATCTGGGTGATGACTGCAGGAGGACCTGAAGGCTCAACAAATGTTGTAGTTGGGGAGATCGTCAGAAACTCCTTCGACTATGGGCATATGGGCTATGCATCAGCTCTCAGCATGGTGCTTTTCCTCATCATCATGATCGTCACGGGTATTCAGATTCGCCTGCAGAAACGGTGGGTGAACTATGAGTAAAGCAACCAAGGCAAGAAAGAGCGCTAGGCCAAAAGTTTTCACAACATTCTTCGGGCTGGTCATGCTCTTCCCATTCTTCTGGATGATCAGCTCCTCTCTTAAGAATAGCGTCGAGGCCTTTGCCACGCCGCCTACTCTTTTTCCGCAGCATCCAACCCTTGAGAACTATCGGCACGTCTTCCAGGCGATGGATTGGCCACGACTTTTTCTAAACAGCATCTCTGTCACTGTAATCTGCGTATTCCTTCAATTATTCACGTCGGCTCTTGCAGGCTACGCATTTGCGCGTTTGAACTTCCGATTCAAGAACACTATTTTCATGATCTATCTGGCGACGATGATGATTCCATTACAGGTAATCATCGTTCCGTTGTTCATTGAGATGAGACAACTGAACCTCATCGATAGCCTCGTCGGACTTGGATTACCCTCCGTTGTGACCGCGTTCGGAGTCTTCTTAATGCGCCAGGCCATGTTTGCCATCCCTCGTGAATTAGAAGAAGCAGCGATTCTTGACGGAGCGAGTCACTTCAGGATGTTCTTCTCCATCGCACTGCCACTGTGCACACCGACACTTGCGGCCTTGGCCATCCTCTCCTTTATGTCGGTCTGGAATGCATACCTCTGGCCGCTGGTCGTGATTTTCAGTCCAGAGAAGATGACGCTTCCTTTGGCCCTTTCAAACCTTCACGGAGAAAATTTGACCGACTGGCCGATGGTCATGGCCGGAACAACCATCGCTGTAATTCCAATTGCTCTTACTTACCTGATTCTGCAGAAGCAGATCGCACAAAGTTTTCTCACTGCTGGCCTAAAGGGATGAGTCCATCTCTTGGGTTACCTATCAGCAGTGAGAAAGGCCTTCACGGGCTAGCTTCATCACTTACTAGGGGGGAAAGAAATGAAAGGCACTAAAAGAAAGATCTGGGCCGCCGGCATCGTCGGCATTTTGGTGGCGAGTGTTGGGCTAGTCAGCAATCCTGTTGTTGCTGCCTCCAAGACAACCATCAACTTCTTCACCTTCACGGCGGTTCCTGACCACATGAAGGATCTACAAGCCATGGTTGCTGCCTTCGAAAAGAAGAACCCAACCATCCACATCAACATCCAATCTGCCGCATACGCAGATTACTTCACCAAGTTGAAGACCCGTGTTGCAGGAAATCAAACCCCTGACACCTTCGAACTGAACTACGAGAACTTCGTAACCTACGGTGCAGCTGGAACTTTGCTTGACCTCAACAAGGCCAACGTAAAGGATCACTCATTCAAGAAGAGCATCTATTACGGCAAGGCCTACGATGTCTTCAACCTTGGTGGAAAGCAATTAGGCGTTCCATCTTCCTTCTCTACTGTAGTTATGTACTACAACAAGGACCTTTTCAAGCAGGCAGGCGTAGCCCTTCCTACTTCAAAGTGGGACTGGAGCGATGAGGCTGCGGCTGCAGCCAAGTTGAAGGCGAATCTTCCGGCAGGCACGTTTGCTGACTTCCAGCCAACTCAGTTCTGGGAGTTCTACAAAGTCCTAGGTCAAGCCGGTGGACAGTTCCTCAGCGCCGACAAGAAAACCGCAACCTTCAACAAGCAGCCAGGCGTCAACGCCCTTAACTGGCTCGTCAGCAAGACCCAAAATGGTTGGGCACCAACCAAAGCCCAAATGGGAACGCAGGCCGATGACGCAATGTTCAAAGCTGGCAAAATTGCTATGTACCACTCTGGTATCTGGCTGTTCGCGGCATTCAAGGATGCCCCATTTGGTTGGGATATCGCCGTTGAACCAGGCGGAGTAACACCTGGCAACCACTTCTTTGCCAACGCAGTTGTTGCGTCAGCAAAGACCAAGTACCCATACGCCGCTTGGAAGTGGGCTCAGTTCATGACCAGCGATCCTGCTGCTGTAAAGATCCGTCTTGCTGCTGGTTGGGAAATTCCTGCCATCTCAAACAAGACTGCTCTTGCCAGCTACCTTACTCAGAATCCGCCTGCAAACCGCCAGGCAGTTTTTGAGGCACTAAAGAACCCAGTCACTCCTCCAGTTATCCGTCAACAGAATGAAATGCAAGACACTGTTAACGGATGGTTGGAAAAGGCACTCAATGGCTCCGTATCTGTTACTGAGGCATTGAACTCTGCCGCAAGTGATGTAAACGCAATTCTCGCAAAAGAATAACTAGGGGGTAATGGCGTTGCGGTCCTTAAGGACCGCAACGCCATTCAACTTTCATTTCCCAATTCAAGCGGTCTACGAGAAACGATGGTAAAAGAAATCATTACTGAAACACACACACCGTTACGAGACGCAAGTATTCGCATTATCAAGTCGAATCAAGCAGGCTCCGGTGCCTATATTGCCTCACCAAATTTCAGGGTTTATAACTACAGTTGGTTTAGAGATGGTGCTTTTATTGCCAATGCAATGAGTGCCGTTGGAGAGAATGAGAGTGCTCTCGATTTTCACAAATGGGCAACCAGAATCATCATTGAACGCGAAGAGAAGATCGCCTCTCTCATCCGTCGAGGAAAGCAAGGCGAGAAGATTGCCAACGACGAGCATTTGCATTGCCGATACACGGTAGATGGTCAAGAATCCAGCGAGCAGTGGACCAACCTTCAACTAGATGGCTTTGGGACATGGATCTGGTCGCTAGATGAGTTCTTGAAGCGTGGGAACACTCTCCCCTTGGCCACATATCGCGCTGTGGAGACCTTGATCGGTTACCTTGGCACCTTCTGGGAGATCGACACGTACGACTGGTGGGAAGAAAGTTACGGTCATCAACATGTAGCCAACCTTGGAAGCATCGCGGCAGGCCTTGAGCGATGTAGTACATGGGAACATATCTCAAAGGAGTCAAAAACCTCTGCCGCAAATACTGCCAAGCAAGTTATGAATTTGATTCGCTTCAGTGGTCTATTCAATGGTCGCTTGGCAAAATGGATTGATGGCAACGGGCTGGATGCAAGCCTCATCGCTCTCGTTGCCCCCTTCGGACTTCTCGCTAACGATGAGAGCATTGCAAGAGGAACCGTTGATGCGGTCGCCTCGGTACTTGGCGTCTTCGGGACCTATCGGCACGCAGATGACTGGTACTTCGGTGGCGGGAAATGGCCCCTGCTCTCCTGTTTCCTCGGCTTGGCCTACATTTCCTTGGGTGAGCGAGAGAAGGCGCAGGAGATTCTTGATTGGGTGGCCTCTGTAACAAACGAGGATCTGGAACTTCCAGAGCAATTGGAGGAACCTCTTCTTCGGCCAGAAAAGCGCGCACAGTGGATCGAACAATGGGGTGAACCCGCCGTGCCGTTGCTCTGGAGTCACGCCATGTATCTCTCTTTGTATTCAGCACTTCGAAAGGACTAGAACTTTGCTATCTCACGCCCCACTCGGCCTAGGACACCCGTATCGTCACGAACCCGATCAGCGGATTCCCGTATATCCAATTGCCGACGAGGCCTGGAAAGTGAGAGCACGGACAGATGAGCAAACGAAGAAGGTCAGCCTCCACCTCCGGCGAGAATCACAAACCCACATCTACGAACTCGCATGCCTTGGCGCTGCGCAATCAGATGATTTCGGGCCTTATGGGGCTACAGCCAAATTTACGGGAGCAAACACTCACCTGGCAGATGCTGCAGCACGATCAGGAGACTACCCAGGTCAACTCGAGTGGGAAGTTTCGCTACCTGCTCTTCACAATTACGAAGAAGTCATTTATTGGCTCGAAAGTGACACTGATGAGCATACGGATCCCTTTTCGGTATCTGCTCTCGTTTGGACGCCGGATGATCAAGGATTCATAAGGTCAACCGGCTCTTTACCTTCGGGTGTCGAGTTGCTCGACAAGAAGGTTTTGAAAGACGCAAGCGGCCAAATATTCCGAGCAAGGGCATCGCTCCCCCTGGCGCAGAAGGATCGCGTAGTTGGATTCGGGGAGCGGTTTCACTCTGTTGATCAACGCGGTGAATACGTTGACGCAGTTGTATACGAGGAATACAAGGGGCAGGGTCATCGAACCTATCTGCCTGCGCCCTTCGCCATGGTGATCGGAAGCAACTACGGATTTTATGTGAACACCTCCACGCCAAGTCGATACGACGTAGGAGTGACCAATCCGGACCGTCTGCACATCGAAGTCGACATCGCGGCCACGCAAGAGTCTTGCGAAATCAAGACCTACGTAGGTTCTGCATCAAAGATCCTCAAGCAGTACATGTCAGAATTTGCACTCCCCGACGCTCCCCCAAGTTGGATCTACAAGTTGTGGGCAAGCAGCAACGAATGGAACACGCAGGCGCGCGTCGAAAAGGAAATTAACGCCAGTATCGCCAACGACATCGAGGTTGGCGTGGTGGTGATTGAGGCGTGGGCTGATGAATCCACGTTCACGGTCTTCAGAGATGCCCAATACACCCCGAACGATGCCTCACAGGGGCTACGCGCAGCCGATATTCATTATCTAATGGATGGCGCGTGGCCAAACCCGCAGAAAATGATTGATGACTTGCATGCCAAAGACATGAAGCTCGTCCTCTGGCAGATCCCTGTCATTAAGGATCAAGGCGTGCCCGGCAGCCAAGTCGAAGCCATGTGGAACTATGCGATCGACAATGATCTTGTGATCAAGGATGGCCAAGGCCACCCTTACAAAGTGCGCGGCTTCTGGTTCAGAGATGGCCTATTACCCGATCTGACGGAGGCGAAAGTTCGGCAGTGGTGGGCAGACCTACATCGCTACTTGGTTACCGACATGGGCGTTGACGGATTCAAAACTGATGGTGGCGAGCACGCCTGGGGTGCCGATCTTCAGTATCTTGGCGGCCACACCGGACTTGAGAAAAACAACCTCTTCCCTGTCGCCTATGCACAAACTTTCCATGAACTATTCAAGTCCACGGGCAAAGAAGGCATCACGTTTTCTCGCGCCGGTTTCGCCGGCAGCAGTTCGTTCCCAACTTTCTGGGCCGGTGACGAGGACTCCACGTGGGATGCCTACCGCGCTTCAATCCGGGCCGGTATTACTGCTTCTGCCAGCGGCATCTTCTTCTGGGGTTGGGATATCGGCGGCTTTAGCGGAGATCTTCCATCTAGCGAGCTTTACCTACGTGGCACCGCCATGGCCACTTTCTGCCCGATCATGCAATTCCACTCGGAGTTCAATCATCATCGCTCTCCATCAAATGATCGCACCCCATGGAACATTGCTGAACAAACTGGCGATGCAACTGTCATCCCAATCTTCCGCAACTTTACAAAGGTGCGTGCCTCGCTTATCCCCTATCTTGAAAGCGAAGGCAAGGAAGCGATTTGCTCTGGCCGTCCATTGATGGCGGGACTCTTCTTCGACTACTCGCATGACGCAGAAATTTGGAATGCAAACTACGAGTACATGTTAGGCAGATACCTTCTCGTATGCCCCGTTACCGAACCTGATGTAAAAACATGGAAGGTGTATCTACCTGAGGGCGACTGGATTGATTTCTGGAGCATGAAATCAATCTCTGGTCAACGGTGGATTGAGATTGAAACCTCCGTGGACCACATCCCCGTCTTTGTCCGATCCGATGCCCCTGACTGGGTGATTTCGCTTACACGAAAGTAACCACAATTCTGTGGTTTTTCTGTGGTTCTTGGCCAATCCCGACCAGATTGATTCCGACGGGTAGCATAGATAAATGCGCCAACGTCCGGTTAATTCGGCTTTTCGACGTAAGGGATTGACCGCACTTTTTGCATTCGGCCGAAAAGGAAAAGGCACTTCTACCTCTGAGGAGAGCGAGATTTCTTCAGAATTGAATCACGCCTGGGATGCCCTAAGAACGGGCGATTTTCAAGCCGCAACGGTTCATGCCGAGCGCGTTCTCGGCAAAGCAAGCCGCCGAAGAGACAACTCGGTGAACGCCCAACTCATCCTGATCAAGATGAAAGCACAGCAGGGGCAGTTCACGGGCCTACTAGATGAATTAGAGGGTCTTTTTCGGAGTAACCCGAAGATGGGATCAAATACTCACGCACTCATCGGTAATGAGATTGTCCGTGTCTGTCTTCGCTCAGGGAATCTGGGAGTGGGCGCTCAACGCGGCGACGAAATGATACGAGATTTAGGAGACCACTGGCCAGACATTGAAGTCGTGGAGTTGCTTCTCCAGGTCTCCAGTTGCCATTTCTTGCGGGGAGATTTACCACGCGCCGAGGAACTAGTAACGAGAGCACTTGAGATGGCTGAAAGATGCAAGAGTCCAAAATCGCTTGCACAGTCTTATTGGCAACTATCCTCGCTCTCCGCAGGGCGCGGAAATATGCCAATGAGTATTTCGCAGAATCAAGAGGCACGAAATTGGGCCCACCTTGCCGAGATGAACCGGATTCTGCCCATCTTGAACGGCAATGCCGCAGGAATACTGCTGCAGCTGCCCGACCAAGATCTCGCAGAGATACATGAGTTAGCGGAGTCGGCCTATCTAGAGCTTGTTGCACAGAATGATCCGGGCTCGGCCTCAAATGTCTGTATTAGTCTCTCCGAAATCGAGTTGCGTCAATCCAATTTTGAAGGTGCGCATATGTATGTCGATATGGGGCTCACGGAACTCCCCCCTGAGATCCCCGGGCCACGTGCCAACCTCATTATTCAAAAAGCGAAGATACATGCAAGAACAGGCCACTACAGCCAGTCCGAGGCAGAAGCAAAAGTTGCTGTTGATTTTATGAAGACGATGGAACCTTCCAGATATCTAGCGACATCCTGGGGTCATCTTGCACGGGTCTTTGTTGAAATTGGCCTGGCTGATCGAGGAGTCTTCGCATACGAGCAAGCGCTGCAAATGGCGGGTGTTGTCCGCGAGGAGTACGAAGAAGGAATAGACACGGATGTGCGGAGATCCGAGACTAATCAATCAAAGAGACTCTAACGAGCCTGGTGAGAGCTCAGAGAGATGATCGCATTCGACTGAACTTCAATTTGCCTTGGATTCAACGGCTGTAGCACCTGACCCACCAGCCACAATCGCGCCATCGTCGCAACGTCTTCATCCCGTAATAACTTTCTTAGCCCTGAATCTGCCTGCTGCCAGAGAGAGTCATCCCGGCAGACGAGCATCTGAGCGAGAATACCTGCATCGGTCTTGCGCATCATTGCAAGAGCTGGATCCGTAGAAATTTCCCGCGAAATTGCTTCCAAAGCTTCACTTGGTGTCATGTCGCTGTCAACGGCCAGAAATACACGCTCGATTTCACTTTCAAGTACTGCTCGAAGAACGCTTGCCTTATCTCGAAAGTGGTTATACAACGTGGCACGAGAGACTTCCGACGTATCCGCGATTTCAATCATATTCGTACGTTGCAGGCCAACGGAGGCAATAAGCCGCTTGGTTCCTTCGAGAATTGCGGAACGGGTGCGGCGATACGAGGTCATCTGCCGCCTATATGGCTCTTCTAGGGGTGTAAGTGAATTGAGGGTCAAGGCAACGCCACTTTAAGCAGCGTCAACAACCACAAGTTTGACGGCCTCACGAGTGGTGATCTCGCGGGCGACATCAGTTATTACCGAAGCAAGTGAAAGTCCTAGGGCTTGGCATATGGCGTTGAGTAATTCCGAAGATGCCTCTTTCTGCCCTCGTTCAACTTCCGAGAGATAGCCAAGGGATATACGCGCTTCCCGGGCTACATCGCGCAAAGTGCGATTCTGATGAGTACGGGCAGAGCGAAGTGAGGCTCCGATGTGTTCGCGCAATAGAACCATGATCGTCACTCCTTATCTCGTACCACAGGATGCAAGGATACGCGCAAAGGTGGTAATCGCGCTGGATACACTCGCGTTTCGCACCGCTTCACGCTCGCCCTGGATCTCCAATTCTGTGCTCTGGTTGATCGGCCCCCGAATTGCGATCCAAACGGTCCCGGCAGCAACACCCTCGGCCACTCCTGGACCCGCCACGCCGGTGGTCGCAATCGCCCACGACGTACCGAGAAGTTCACGCACCCCATCTGCCATGGCAACGGCGACTTCCTCGCTCACCACGCCACACTGCTCAATCAATAACTGAGGAACCTTAAGAAGTTCTGTCTTCACGGAGAGTTGATATGCGATGACTCCCCCAGAAAAAACATCCGAAGAACCAGGCACCGACGTGATAGCTGCACCAAGGCCGCCACCTGTGAGCGACTCTGCAACCGCCAGACTCTCCCCCCGCCGACGGAGCTCATCGACAATAGATCTTGCACTGGATTCCGTCACGGTCACGAACCTACCTTTTACTGGCCTCAACGAGATACCAAATACCCGTTGCGATCGTAAGAACCAGCGCTGCCCCCATGAAGAGTTCGCGGAACCAGTAGAGAGAGACGCTCAAAGGCAGAATGTAGAAACCCACGGCAAGATTCTGCACCATCGTCTTGATCTTGCCCCCACGATTTGCAGGGATAACTCCATCACTGATAACCACAAATCGAAAGACAGTTATGCCGATTTCGCGCGTGAGGATAATGATCGTGACCCACCATGGAAGTATGTCCAATAGCGAAAGACTGATGAGCGCAGTGCCAATAAGGGCTTTGTCAGCAATCGGATCCAGTAGTTTGCCAAATTCCGTGACGGTGTTCCGGCTTCGTGCCAACTTCCCGTCGAGAAAATCTGTGACACCGACGATAAAGAAGAGCCCAAATGCAATTACCCTCCAAGCGGAATCGTCGCCACCATTTTTGAATAAGGCGTAAGCACAGAGTGGCAGAGCAAGTATTCGAGATAGCGTTATTGAGTTGGGCAGATTCATCTCGGAGCGACGGATCATGCGGGTTGTGCAATCAGATCGGCACCAAGTGTGTCAACAACGCGAGCAGCCACATAAACTCCAGCAGAATAATGCGTGCCTACAAACGATGTGGTCCCGTCAACTTCCGGACCTTGATGAGCAGCACGGCCCTCTTGAAGTTCCTCGTCCTCAATGAGCACCAATACTTCTTCGCCTATACGTAAGGTTGCACGTTCGGTGACTAACTCATCGACCAATGTCGAGAGTTCGTCGACCCGATGACGAATCAGGTCGGGGTCAACCTTGTTCGGAAGGTTAAGAGCTTCCGTATTGTCTTCATCGGAATATCCGAAGACACCAACTGCATCAAGATTGGCTTTACTTACAAATTCCACCAACTCTTGATAGTCATGTTCACTCTCACCCGGGAAGCCGACGATGACATTGGAGCGAATACCCGCCTGAGGAGATAGGGCACGGATCTGTGAGATGAGATGGAGGAACTTCTCGCTATCGCCAAACCGACGCATGGCTCGCAAGACCGCAGCACTGGAGTGTTGAAATGAGAGGTCAAAATACGGAACAACTTTGTCGTTCTCGATCATGGCCTGCAGGAGCGAAGGCCGCATTTCGGCCGGCTGTAAATACGAAAGGCGGATACGGGCGATTCCATCAATCTCGGCAAGCTCGGGCAGAATCTTCTCCATCAAACGCAAATCACCCAAATCCTTACCGTACGAGGTTGTATTTTCACTCACCAAGAAGAGTTCACTTACTCCTTCGGAGGCGAGCCAGCGAGCCTCTTCGATAATCTCCAACGGCCTGCGGGAGACAAAGGAACCGCGGAAGTAGGGAATTGCACAGAAAGAGCAACGCCGGTCGCAACCCGACGCGATTTTCAGTGGTGCCCAAGGTGCGTTGCCAAGACGTTTTCTAAAAAGCGACCCACCTGCTCCGACGGCCGAGGCGCCCAATTGGGCGTCTCGCACCGCTACGCGGTCAACCGGGGCGATAGGAAGGAGCGCACGGCGATCCTTTGGTGTGTGCGGAAAATGCTTCTCTCCAGAGACGATGGACGAAAGGCGTGCGCTGATATCTCGATAGTCATCAAAACCAAGAATCGCATCGGCTTCAGGTAGGGCTTTGGCAAGTTCTTCACCATATCGCTCGGCCATACACCCGACAGCGACGACTGCACGAGTCACACCATGTCCCTTAAGCGAGTTTGCCTCGAGTAAGGCATCGATGGAATCCTTCTTTGCTGATTCAATGAAACCACAAGTATTCACCAACGCAACTTCTGCAGACTCAACGTCATCTACGAGGGTCCATCCGTCGGCCGCCAGGCGCCCCGCCAACTCCTCGGAATCAACTTCGTTGCGCGCGCAACCCAAAGTAACGACCGCAACTGTTCTACTCATTTAGGAGATGATACAGAGTTAATTGACGGAATTCGATCCGTACGTGCGGTCTACAACTTCGCCCATAGCTCCTGGTACAGGGCTCGGTGTTCCATTAACGACGACATCGACCGCACCTGCGTTGCCAAAACGAATAGAGATTGAACTCGCATCAGAGAAAGTTTGACTCTGTCCAACGGTCAGGCGACCTGAAAAGATGCTTACGCCCGAGGAGTTTGATGCCGAGAGCCAGGACGGTCCACGAGTGGCGGTGACCAAAACATTTACCGAGCCAGCGACTGGAGTTGAGGTCACAGGAGCCGCCGGAGTCGTTGGCTGCGGAGTCGATGATGGCGTTGGAGTTGCAGTCGTCGCAGGCGAGGTTGCAAGAATCAGAGACTTCGTTGAACTCCCCTTGGCTGGCTGAAGATTCGTATATGCGATCTGTCCGCCAACAACTAGAACGACTGCACTCGCCGAGATAGTCGAAAGGACTTTCAACGAGAAACGAGGTTTTTGATTGGCAGGAGGAGTCACCTTGTTTTCGAGAAGAAGGTCATACATCGGGCGTTCAGCCTTTGTCTGCTCGGCGACGTAGAGTTCAAGAAAAGTTGAGGGTTCAACGCTTAGCGCATTTGCAATATTGCGAACGTGACCGCGAGCATAAGTATCGCCACCACATTTGGAGAAATCGTCGGCTTCAAATTCCCGCAACAAAGCCGCGCGAATACTTGTGCGCTCGGCGAGCTTTTCGATGCTCATCCCGACGCGCTTTCGCGCTTCCTTGATTGACGAACCTAGGGACATGAGGGGCCTTAATCCAAACCATATTTATGGAGTAGTAGAGGGAAAGGGTAACGCGCAATGGCCAAAAGTTGGTACTCGCACTTTCCTCCTGTCCCCATTTAGGCGGGAATCAGTCCTCCAACGTCGCCAAGACCGCGTCTAGATCCTCCACCTTCACGAGGACGACCCGTGCCTTCGATCCCTCGGAAGGGCCGACGATTCCGCGCGACTCCATGAGGTCCATCAAGCGTCCGGCCTTTGCGAAACCGACTCTTAGTTTTCGTTGAAGCATCGATGTCGAACCAAACTGAGTCGTCACCACCAAATGAACCGCTTGCAAAAGCAATTCGAGATCATCGCCAATTTCGGTTTCGTTTACTACTTGTCTCACTTGAGAGGCTGTGACATCGCTTCTGTAACGAGGAGTCAATTGCGTCTTCACATGATTGACAACGGCTTCAATCTCGCGCTCGGATACGTATGCTCCTTGGATACGAACTGCGCGTGAGGCGCCCATAGGGATGAAGAGAGCATCGCCTTGTCCGATGAGTTTCTCTGCCCCCGGACTATCTAAAATAACTCGACTATCAGCCAAGCTACTCGTGGCGAAGGAAAGACGAGATGGAACGTTTGCCTTGATCAAACCTGTTACAACATCAACGCTCGGTCTTTGCGTTGCAAGAACGAGGTGGATACCTGCAGAGCGTGCCAATTGCGTGATGCGTACAACGCATTCCTCAACCTCTTTTGCGGCGATCATCATAAGATCTGCCAACTCGTCAATAACGATCAAGAGATAGGGATATGGCTCAAGGACTCGATCGCTTCCCGGAGGCGCAATCGTTTTGCCTGAACGAACTGCCTTATTGAAATCGTCTATATGGCGGTATCCAAAAGTTGATAAGTCTTCGTATCTGAGGTCCATCTCACGAACCACCCATTGCAATGCGTCGGCAGCCTTTTTCGGGTTGGTAATGATTGGAGTAATCAAATGTGGAATTCCATCATACGCAGTCAATTCGACGCGCTTTGGATCGATCAAGATCAGTCGAACGTCATCAGGGGTTGAACGCATCAAGATAGAGACAATCATTGAGTTGATCATCGAAGACTTACCAGCACCGGTGGCTCCTGCAACTAGCAAGTGAGGCATCTTTGCTAGATTGGCACAAACGAAATTGCCTTCGACATCCTTCCCGAGGGCAACCAACATCGGGTGGTGATCTTGCCCAGCAACCGATGAGCGAAGAACATCACCAAGCGCCACGATCTCACGATCTGAATTGGGTATCTCAATACCAACTGCGGACTTGCCTGGAATAGGCGAAAGAATGCGTACTTCGCTGCTCGCAACGGCGTATGAGATGTTCTTAGCCAAGGCAGTAATGCGCTCCACCTTCACGGCGTTGCCGAGTTCTACCTCGTAGCGTGTAACCGTTGGCCCCCGCATGAATCCAGTAACGGTCGCATCAATTTCGAATTGTGCAAACACCTCAGTCAGCGACGCAACGACCGCATCGTTCGCCTTGCTCTTGGCTTTAGCCGGCGGCCCCGAGCGCAAAGAATCCATCGATGGGAGCTCGTACTTCGCGTCGTTGGTCAAAAGAAGCTGTACTGGACGCTTTCCCGTTGGTCGTGGGTGCTCGTCTGCTGGATGCAAGTCCATCGGTATGGGAACTGTGAACTCCTCATCGAAACTTTCTTCATCAAGTTCTTCTTCCTCGCTTACAGGCCAGTTTGCCACCAGAGGAGTCTCAAAAGGGGGCGACTCAGAAATTTCAAAATCTTCTCCAACCTTCTTGACTCGACCAGAAATCTTTGAGTAAAGCCAGACAAATGATGTCTTGATGCGAATCGACACCTGCGAAACAGGCGTGGCCGTGATTACAAGAAGACCGAATATGAAGAGGCAGATCAACACGGGGTAGGCAAGGACTGATGTCATCAAAAGAATCAAAGGATGCGAAACCGCATATCCAAGCCAGCCGCCACCCTGTCGCATTGCCGACGAGCCCGTTCCCTGTGAACCGTTGAGCATGTGAGCAATTCCGGTAGCGCTAAGCATTAATGCAATCGTGCCAACTGTTATACGCCCCGTTGCAGCCCTCTCTTCAGGTACTCGAAATAGGCGTAGTGCAAAATAGAGAAGGACAAGTGGAGTAAAAAAACCAATTCGGCCAAAGGCTCCATAGAAGAAATCATAAAGCACGCGACCAATGAGGTTATTGAAGTGAAACCACGACCCCGCGGCGGCGATGAGAGCGAAAACGAGAAAAAGGAAGGCGACACCATCTCGCTGATGTACTGGATCCAAGTCGCGTGCACCGCGGGCAAGAAACCGAACCGAGCTTCCAATCGCCTTGGCAATAAGACGCCAGATTCCGCTAAGACCGCGCCCGACTACCGCGCCTTTGCTAGATTTTTTTTTGGATTTCCTACTCTTCGCCGCCACAAGGAAGAGCGTAATTCCTAAACAAAATCAACCGGATTAGGCGCGCCGTGAGGCTATACCTCGATAACTAGAGGGACAATCATCGGTCGCCGGCGATGCTCTCCCCCGACCCAACCACCAACTGTCTTTCGAACCACTTGTGAAAGTTGATGAGTTCCGTTTATGCCGTCCGCAACTGCCACAGCCAAAGCCTTCTCAATGCGCAATTTGACTTCATCAAAGAGCGCAAGATCCTCTGCAAATCCTCGTGCATGAATATCTGGACCCGCAACGACCTTTCCGCTTTGGGAATCGATGACAACGACAACTGAAATGAAACCTTCTTCGCCCAATATGCGGCGGTCCTTTAGCGAAGACTCCGTTATGTCGCCAATACTTTGGCCATCGACATACACAAAACCGACGGGCACAGTTCCTGCTACAACTGCTTCACCTTCGACGAGGTCTACAACAATTCCATTTTCAATGATGATCGCATTCGCACGCGGCACCCCAGTCTGAATGGCAAGTTCGGCATTTGCGCGAAGATGCCTCCATTCACCGTGAACTGGCATGACGTACTTAGGTTTCACAATGTTGTAGCAGTAGAGCAATTCGCCTGCAGCAGCATGACCAGATACGTGCACCAGAGAATTGCCTTTATGGACAACTTTGGCACCAAAGCGCGTTAGCTCATTTATTACCCTGTACACGGGATTCTCATTGCCGGGGATCAGAGACGATGCAAGCACGACGGTGTCTCCGTCGCCTACTCGAATGGCATGGTCGCCATTGGCCATACGAGAGAGCGCAGCAAGCGGCTCTCCCTGAGATCCTGTACAAATCAAAACAAGGTTGTCACCAAAGTTTTCGATGTCCTTAGAATCAATAATCAGATCATCAGGAATGGTCAGATATCCCATGTCCTTTGCGATCTTCATGTTTCGCACCATTGAACGGCCAACAAAGGCAACCTTACGATCATGAGACATCGCGGTATCGATAATCTGCTGCACTCGGTGAACATGCGATGCAAAAGAAGCAACAATCACCCGCCTACGGGTAGCACGGAAAACTCGATCCAGGGCGGGCATGATTTCTCGCTCTGACGGGGTAAAACCAGGCACATCCGCGTTTGTGGAATCCACCAAGAACAGATCCACGCCTTTCTCACCTAGAGCAGCAAACGCACGCAGGTCAGTGATTCGTCCGTCAAGGGGCAACTGGTCCATTTTGAAATCACCCGTGTGAAGCACGGTTCCGGCCATCGTGTGAATCGCAACTGCTAGCGCGTCGGGAATGGAGTGGTTCACTGCCACAAACTCAACTGTGAAGGGTCCGATATCCTCACTCATCCCCGCGGAGACTTCACGGGTAAGAGGAGTTATGCGGTGTTCTTTCAATTTCGCACCAACAAGTGCGAGGGTCAAAGCGGAACCATATAAGGGAATGTCCCCTCGCTCGCGTAGAAGATACGGCACAGCGCCGATGTGGTCTTCGTGCCCGTGGGTAAGCACGATTCCTATGACGTCTGCCAAACGATCGCGAATGTACGAAAAATCAGGCAAGATCAAATCGATACCGGGCTGAGTTTCCTCCGGAAAAAGAACTCCGACGTCGACAACAAGCAACTTGCCATTGGTTTCAAAAACGGTCATGTTACGACCGATTTCCCCGAGTCCTCCTAAGGCAACAATTCTTAATCCACCTTTTACCAGCTTCGATGGAGTTCCGAGTCCTGGATGCGGATGCGTCATGCGGTGAGTTTTACGCCACCGGCGAGGAGATCTTCACGCAATTGCGCGATCTGTGCCGGAGTTGCATCCACTAAAGGCAGCCGGGTATATCCACCAGGAAGACCCATCATCGTGAGGGCTGCCTTGGTCATAATCGCACCCTGCGTACGAAACGTTCCTGTAAATACAGGCAAGATCTTTTGATGTATCTCGAGTGCGCGCGGCGCATTGCCTGCGAACCACGCATCTAGCATTTCTCTGAGTTGTGGCCCTACCGTGTGCCCACAGACGGAAATGAATCCGACCGCACCAACGGAGAGCAAGGGTAGATTCAAAATGTCATCCCCTGAATAAACCGGAATACCGCTTCGCTTAATAACCCACGATGTCGCCGCCACATCACCCTTCGCATCCTTTAACGCGACAATTCTTGGATGCTCTGCAAGACGGACAATGGTGTCGGATTCGATCTGCATTCCGGTGCGGCCGGGGATGTCGTACAGGATTACGGGCAAGTCTGATGCATCGGCAATCGCGCGGAAATGTGCCTCAATTCCTGTCTGCGGCGGCTTGTTGTAGTACGGGGTCACAACCAGAAGAGCGTGTGCTCCTGCCTTCTGAGCGCGAAGCGCTTGTTCGACCGAATGAGAAGTCTCATTGTTGCCCGCGCCGGCGATTACCTTTGCCTTATTGCCGACCGCCTCCAGAACTGCCTTGATGATCTGGTCTTTCTCATCATCGCTGGTGGTTGGAGCCTCCCCAGTCGTACCGCTGACCACAATGGCATCATGGCCGGTGTCAACCAGATGCTTGGCCAAGGTGGATACGCCATCCCAATCGATGGAGAGGTCCTTCTTAAATGGCGTAATCATGGCCGTGGCAAGTCGCCCAAAAGGCGCCTGAATTGTCATGGCGTAAGGCTACTACCCTTACGTCCCGCTCGCGTCAGGGGGCGATGCGACCTGATTTCTCAAATGCTCCATGGGTCAGAGGCATCAAACGGGCAAAGACCTCTTCCATCTTCTCTGCAACCATCTCGATTTCGCGTTGCGGGTAACTCGGAAAATGCGATCCCTCTCGCGAGGTTCGAAGAGATAGGAAATTCATCAATGCTCGGGCATTCATGGTCACGTACATGGATGAATAAAGGCCCACGGGCAATACGGCTCGCGCCACCTCACGGGCAACACCAACCTCAAGCATCCTTTGGTACTGCTCGTATGAGAAGACGTAGCTTTCCTTCATCGATCTGACCGTGATGTCATATTGCTCTTTCGTGCCGTCAACAAAGGAATATGAGCCGGTCTTTCCGACCTGAACCAATTTTCTCTCGGGTGACGGAACGTAAAAGACGGGTTGTAGTTCGCGATATCGTCCGCTCTCCTCGTTGTATGAGGCAATTCGATGGCGCATGAATTCGCGAAAGACGAAAATTGGTGCTGAAATGAAGAATGTCATGGAAGTGTGCTCGAACGGGGAGCCATGTCGCTCGCGGGCAAGGTAATTAATCAGTCCAGCTGACTTAGCAGGATCCTTGCTGATTTCATCGAGGGACTGCTCCCCTGCTGTGGATACTCGTGCCGCCCAAATAACATCGGCATCGCTAGCACTGTGCTTGACTAAATCAACAGACATATCGCTTCGAAAAATGGCTTCGGACATATCGCGACCCTATCGAACCCAGGTGCCCAACTTCGGATTGATACGGCAGAATGCTGTCGTGTCTGCCACTCCTAAGTCCACAATCCGAGACTCCCTCAGCGTCTCAATCACAGTGGGGGCATACGGGATCGCCTTCGGGGCAGCGAGTGTGGCCGCAGGTTTCTCACTTTTGCAGACATGCCTACTTTCTTTACTCACCTTCTCGGGTGCATCACAATTTGCCCTCGTGGGCGTAATGGGTTCGGGTGGCAGCGCGCTATCCGGAATCGCGACGGCGACACTCCTTGGTTTTCGCAATGGACTCTACGGTTTGCGAATGTCTCCTCTGCTTAAAACTCGAGGTGCAAAACGAATCCTGGCAGCGCACATCACCATCGACGAATCAACAGGCGTCGCGCTCTCCCAAGAGAGCCTGGGTCAGGATGCGATGCGATCTGGTTTCTGGGTCACCGGAGTTGGCGTTTTCGTCTTCTGGAATCTTTTTACCTTCGCCGGAGCACTCGGCGCCCAGTCCATGGGAAATCCCGCGGCATGGGGGTTGGACGCCGCCGTTCCCGCTGCATTCCTGGGCTTAGTCTGGCCTCGCCTTACCTCTTTATCTGATCGAATTCTTTGTATTGCGGCAATGGCTCTTGCTCTCGCCCTTACTCCATTCGTGCCGGCCGGGCTTCCCATCATTGCAACCGCATTTCTTGCCTTGGCGGTTGGACTGCGAAAATCATGACGGCCCACTCATGACCATGATGTGGTGGGGAGTCATCGGAACAAGCGCGGCAGCATTCGCCCTTAAATATCTTGGACACTCCATACCTCATCGATATCTAGAACATCCCAAGATTCAGCGAACAAACCTCCTCATTCCTATCACGTTATTGAGCGCACTCGTGGCCGTTCAAACATTCGCTGAGAAGAGCAAGCTAGTTTTCGACCATCGAGCAGTTGGACTGGCGGTCGCCGCCGTTGCCCTAAAATTCCGAGCACCATTTCCAGTTGTAGTGATCCTTGCCGCACTTTCTTCGGCTGCCGTCTTTCACTTCCGTTAGACACCGTATCGCCATCCAAAAACCGCACTTCAGCACGTCCCATGAATGATCGATCCTTGCCCCCCTAGAGGGGGACAAGCGTCTTGACCAGTCATCGGCATGGGCAAAGGGGGGTAACCGGAAAGTTATCGACTAGCGTGTCGCAGGAACTTTTAGGAACTCAGCCGGAATGGAAGTAGTTATGAACCAGCACGTGAAGGCGCGCCGAATGCAAGAATGGCTCACCTTCTTACCTCCTCTAGACAAGGTTGCCAGATCACTCGTCCTCGACTACTTCCTCACGTATGGACCTAATGAGTCGGCCATCTGGCACCTCAATGATCGGGATGCGTTGACATGTCTGGGTGTTTACGGGCCGAGCAATGTCATAGTCGGGGTCCCAATCCCAGGGAACATATGGCGCAATTCATCAGAGGTTCAGCTCCTAACGTCGCAGACTGCAACAAAGAGGAGCGCATCGTGGTCAGAGGACGGGTGTCATACAGTGGTCAATCTTTACGCACGAAGCATGCTCATCGGTTTCTTAACTCTACGCTTTCCCGAATCCGTAACGGATCGCGATCGAGTCTCCACTGAGATTGAAGATTTCTCGATACTAATCTCGCTCTACCTTGCCCTCAGATTTGGGGACACTCTCCATCACAATGGTTCGTCACCGCGTCAAAGAGGTTGGCCTTCTCACGATGGGAAGCCAGATTTGACCGAACGACAGCGAGTTATTCTTGCTGGAATCGTGATGAAAAAAACCAACAACACAATAGCAAGCGAGATGGGATACAGCGTCAGCACAATTCGTCATGAGACAATGCGAATATTCGAGATCCTGGGTGTCGCCAACCGTGCTGAAGCGGCAAGTTACGCCACCATGCTTGGACTTATCTGAATCGGGTTCGATTGTAATCGATTTCGAAGAAGTCGATCTCCTGACACCAGAATCAATCCAGCAAAAGCCGTGATAATCGAGAGAGTCAGCAGCGGACCAAATAAAGTTTTGAGAATTTCTTGGGCAAGATCCTTTTGATAAACCGGCCGATCTGAATTATTAAAAACCTTGTCAACCGCGATAGGAGTCACAAAACGGATAACAATAAAGATGACTCCGACTGAAATGAGTTGCCAGCCTGCTGTTCTCAAGACCTTCCACTTTCGCAATAGATAGATCACCCCAAGAAAGAGCAACCAAATCATCCAGACCAAAATGACTTCTGCGAGTCGATTCTTTACGTTGGAGAAGTCTATTGCTTGCTTCGAGAGATCAATCACCTGCGGTTTCAGTTTAGCGAGATCTTCCTTGCTAACCACTGGACTGCCTGAAATAGCATTCACCTTCTCAGCAACCGTCGTTGCCAAGGGACCAAAATCCACTGTGACGGAACTGGCTCCGTTGAGGATGGCTTGGGAGATCGTGTTCAAGGTAGACGCAAGGTTCTTCTGGAAAATTTTATCGCCCGTGAGCGATGCGATCGCAGATTCGATTTTCGATTTGTTCTTATCGATTTCTGCCACAGTCACGGAATCGGCGTTCCTCCTGAAATCATTCAGAAGAGAGTCGATCGCGACGGGATTCGTCGAAAGTCGATTGACAATTGAAGAGGCAGTGTCCCCCACATGATCCATGCTGTTGATAGTCAACGTCGCGGCGGTAGCAAGAAAGGAAACTAGGAGGGCAAGCCACGCGAGAGTCGAAGCAATACCAAAAGCAGATTTCTTTCCCATCGAAAGATCTGTCGTCATCCCCACCCCTCCCAATACATACAGGAAGTCTGAGCGAGGGAGACTAGAAATTCAAGAGAAGAATTAGATCAGCGAGAGTTCCAGGAGCTTTTGTCTAAGGGCTTTGTCCGAAGGTTCGGTAAGATGAGTCCCGTCCTGAAAAACAAGCACCGGGATTGAACGGTATCCGCCGTTGATCTCAATCACCTTTGCGGAAGCCGCAGAATCGGCCTCGACATCTATAAGCCGATAATCTACTTTCAGATTGTCCAGGACGCGCTTTGAGCGACGACAATCACCGCACCAATCCGCCGAATACATTGTTACTTTTGGGCTCACAAAGATAAGAACCCCTCAAGCCCGTATGTTATTCCCGCATGCTTTCCGACCTCACGCACGCCTAAGAGAACTCCCGGCATGAAGCCAAGACGATCGAGTGAATCGTGTCGAATCGACAGCGTCTCACCGGGACCACCGAAAAGAACTTCTTGATGGGCAAGCAATCCGCGCAATCGAACCGAGTGGATATGCACGTCACCTACAGCTGCCCCTCTTGCCCCAGGAAGGCCAGTCTTGGTCGCATCTGGCATCGGCGAGAGCCCTGCTTGTGCGCGTGCGTTGGAGATCAATTCTGCGGTACGAGTCGATGTGCCACTTGGGGCATCGACTTTATTTGGGTGATGCAATTCGATTATTTCAGCCGATTCAAAATATCTGGCTGCCTTTTTTGAGAACTCCATCATCAGAACGGCGCCAAGACCGAAATTAGGTGCGATGAGCACTCCAACTTCTGGGTGCTTTGCTGCAAATGTCTGAACTTTGGCGAGGCGGTCGTCGTCAAAGCCAGTGGTGCCAACAACCGCGTGGATTCCGGCGTTGATGGCATACTCCAAGTTGGCCATTACCGAATCCGGTGTTGTGAAATCAACAACCACTTCTACCTTATTCGAGACTAGTTGATCCAATGAGTCACCTAGATCAAGGGCGGCAACTAGTTCTAAATCCGGAGCTTCGTTGACCGCCTTCATGACTTCCTGGCCCATACGGCCTTTGGACCCAAGCACGCCCACTTTGATGCTCACTTATGCTCCTAACACCTTTTCGAACTTCGATTCATCTTTGTACGGGCCAACAAGTGCAAGCGTAGGTCTTTGAAGGAGAATCTCGCCAGCCAATTGCCTAACGGCCGCAGGTGTCACATCTGAAATCTTCTTAAGAATCTCGTCAAAGCTCATAACTTCGCCGTAGACGATCTCGCTCTTGCCAATATTGCTCATTCGAGAGCCTGAATCCTCCTGACTCAGTACCAACGAGCCTTTAACTGCACCCTTTGCTCTAGAAATCTCTTCGGCGGTCATGCCGTTCTCGGCAACGTCGTGAAGGACTTCGCGGATAATCTCGACGACCTCAACTGCCTTGGTTGGGTGGCAGCCGGCATAGAAGCCGAGTAGTCCTGAGCCAGCAAATTGTTGGGCATAGGAGTAGACCGAGTAGGCAAGGCCCCTCTTTTCACGAATCTCCTGGAAGAGTCGTGATGACATTCCGCCGCCGAGTGCAGCAGAGAGAATTCCCATTGTGAAACGGCGTTCGTCTTCGCGTGATACCCCCGCAAGCCCGTAGAACATATGAGCTTGCTCAGTCTTGCGCGTAATGAGACCGACGGAACGTTGGTCTTTGACCTTGACAATCTTGCTTGGTCGAACTTGCGGGACCCCAGTCACATCGAGGAATCCATCGCGTGATATAGCTTTCTCAACCATTTCAACTACGGTTTTGTGTTTGATGTTTCCAGCTACTGCGACGACGAGATCCTGAGGGACGTAGCGCTTCTTGTAGTAATTGAAGACGCTCTTTCGCGACATCTCATTGATAGATTCAACCGAACCCAAAATTGACCGGCCTAGTTGCGTATCTCCATAGTATGTATCCGAGAAAAGATCGTGCACTAAGTCGCTGGGATCATCGTCACGCATAGCAATTTCTTCGAGAACGACTTTGCGCTCAGCATCGACGTCAGATGCCGTGACAATAGATGAGGTAATCAGATCGGAGATTACGTCGATCGCCATTGGAAGGTCAGTGTCGATAACACGTGCATAGAAGCAGGTGTATTCCTTCCCCGTGAAGGCGTTCATCTCTCCCCCGACAGATTCGATAGAGGACGAGATCTCAAGTGCGGTTCGAGTTTTTGTTCCTTTGAAAAGCAAGTGCTCTAGAAAGTGAGAAGCCCCGGCAACAGCCGGGGTTTCATCACGTGAACCTACATTGACCCAAATTCCAACCGCAGCACTGCGAACCGATGAGACTTCCTCGGTAACGATCCGCAGGCCGCTAGGTAGAACTGTGCGTCGAACGCTCAACTTTTATTCTGCTGCTTCAGTTGTAGCGTCTTCGAGAACTGGAATAAGGGAGAGTTTTCCCTTGGGATCGATCTCTCCGATTTCAACCTGGATCTTGTCGCCAACCTTCAGGACCTCTTCAAGGTTTTCGATTCGCTTACCACCATGCATCTTGCGAATTTGCGAGACGTGGAGAAGTCCATCCTTTCCTGGAAGAAGTGAAACGAACGCGCCAAAGGCGGCAAGCTTCACGACTGTACCTAGGTATCTCTCGCCAACTTCCGGCATTTGAGGATTGGCGATGGCATTGATCTGAGCGCGGGCAGCTTCTGCCTTGGGCCCATCGGTTGCTCCGATATAGATCGTGCCGTCGTCCTCAATTGAGATCTCAGCACCAGTTTCGTCTTGGATCTGGTTGATTATCTTGCCCTTAGGCCCGATTACGGCGCCGATCTGATCTACTGGAATCTTGATAGAGATGATGCGAGGGGCGTATGGGCTCATCTCATCCGGGGAATCAATGGCTTCTGCCATCACATCTAGAATCGCAAGACGAGCTTCCTTAGCCTGATGAAGTGCCGCAGCAAGAACTGAGGCTGGAATTCCATCAAGCTTGGTGTCTAGTTGCAATGCGGTGATGAAGTCTTTGGTACCGGCAACCTTGAAGTCCATGTCTCCGAATGCATCTTCTGCACCAAGAATGTCAGTCAAGGCGACGTACTCAACTTTTCCATCAACATCATCGGAGATCAGACCCATTGCGATACCAGCAACTGGCGCGCGAAGTGGCACACCTGCATTGAGAAGGGCAAGGGTTGATGCGCAGACAGAACCCATGGAGGTTGATCCATTTGAACCAAGCGCCTCAGAGACCTGACGAATTGCGTATGGGAACTCCTCGCGGCTTGGGAGAACAGGTAGCAAAGCGCGCTCTGCAAGTGCTCCGTGGCCGATTTCGCGGCGCTTTGGCGAACCTACGCGCCCAGTCTCACCGACTGAATATGGTGGGAAGTTGTAGTTGTGCATGTATCGCTTGTGGTTTTCAGGGTTCAAGGTGTCAAGCTGCTGCTCCATCTTGAGCATGTTCAGCGTGGTGATACCTACGATCTGGGTCTCACCACGTTCGAAGATTGCCGAACCGTGAACTCGAGGAACGACCTCAACTTCAGCAGACAGCGGACGAATGTCGCGCAAGCCACGGCCGTCGATACGAACCTTGTCACGAAGAACACGTTGGCGAACCAACTTCTTGGTGAGGGACCGGAAAGCCGCTGGGATTTCCTTCTCGCGGCCTAAGAACTGCTCAGCAAGAGAACCCTTAACCTCTGCACTGATGCGCTCTGTCTCAATTTCTCGATCTTGCTTGCCAGCAATTGTCAAAGCCTTGGCCAGCGAGTCTGTCGCAACTGCTGCAACTGCGTCAAAGGCATCGGCCTGGTAATCAAGATAGACAGGAAATTCGCCCGTTGGCTTTGCCGCCAATTTGGCGAGGGCTGATTGAGCCTCGCAAAGGGCGCGGATAAACGGCTTTGCAGCCTCAAGACCTTGTCCAACGATCTCCTCAGTTGGAGTGACTGCTCCACCTTTGATGAGTTCAATCGTCTTAACTGTGGCCTCTGCTTCAACCATCATGATTGCCACATCATCTGCAGTGACCCGGCCAGCCACAACCATGTCGAAGACTGCCTCTTCGAGTTGTGAGTGGTTAGGGAATGCAACCCACTGGCCTTGAATCAAGGCAACGCGAACGCCACCGATTGGACCAGAGAATGGCAGACCTGCAAGTTGTGTTGAAATTGAAGCAGCGTTGATCGCAACCACGTCGTACATATGGTCTGGATTAAGTGCCATGACCGTGACAACTACCTGGACCTCGTTGCGAAGTCCCTTAACAAAGGATGGACGCAAAGGACGGTCGATGAGTCGGCAGGTGAGGATGGCGTCCTCGGATGGACGGCCTTCGCGACGGAAGAACGAGCCTGGAATACGGCCAAGCGCATACATACGCTCTTCGACATCTACCGTAAGTGGGAAGAAGTCGAACTGATCTTTTGGTTGCTTAGAAACGCTTGTTGCCGATAAAAGCATGGTTTCGTCATCTAGGTAGACGACGGCACTTCCTCCTGCTTGGAGCGCTAAACGCCCCGTTTCAAAACGAATTTCTCTTTTTCCGAATTTTCCGTTATCAATGATTGCAACGGATGAATGAATTTCTTGACCCTCCATGGGTCACTCCTGTTCTCGATCAAACCACGGGAGTGAATGAATCTTCGATCGAAGCCCACGGCGTACTGCTATCGCTAGAAGTTCCGTAAACCACTACCGAGGACCATTGCTCCCGGTTGATCGTTGTATTAGCGGCGAATACCGAGTTTTTCGATAATCGCTCTGTAACGTTCGATGTTTGTCTTTGCGAGGTACTGAAGAATGCGACGACGCTGACCAACAAGAAGAAGCAAGCCACGACGGTTGTGGTGGTCATGCTTGTTTGTCTTCAAATGTTCTGTGATCTCTTCAATGCGCTTGGAGAGCAAAGCGACCTGTGCTTCAGGACTTCCCGTGTCAGTAGGAGAGTTTCCATACTTGGCGATAATTTCTTTCTTTACTTCAGGTGTTAGTGCCATTTCTTATGCTCCTTCTACTGTTCACGAGGGCTTCCGGTTCTGCCTCACGGAAACTCGCTTTCTCGGTGGACGCCATAGGGTATCAGCGCTCACAGGTTGAGGAGAAATCGAGCCTCATTTCAGGGGTTTTGAGCCTAACTTTGGGTCAATATTCGCGCTCGATCGCAGTCATTCTTCATCTGTTCCAACAGCGGTTCCAGACCGTCGAATTTCACAGTGTCGCGAAGACGCCACCCAAAATCAATTTTGGCGCTCTTGTCATACAGATCCAGGCCATTTTGATCAAGGGCGTATGCCTCAACTTGAGTGGACCTTTCTCCCGCAAATGTTGGATTTGTGCCGATGGAAATCGCCGCTGACCAACGATCCCCTTCAACCTCCAGCCAGCCGGCATAGACACCATCGCCAGGGACTGAATTGAACGCAGTCGAATATCCAAGGTTTGCGGTTGGGTAGCCGATCTCGCGGCCACGCTTTTCTCCATGAACAACAATCCCCTCGAGGCGATGTGGCCTTGAAAGAAGTTTCGCCGCACTTTCGACGTCGCCCTTGGCCACGGCTTCGCGAATCCTGGTGGAGGAAACCGGCGCCCCGTCGAAGTCTTGTATCGCTACTTCTTCGGCAAAGAACCCATGCACTTTGCCGGAGATGATCAAATCTGCAACTTTTCCTGCCGCCTTGTGGCCATAAGTGAAATTGGCTCCAACGACCACGCCTGATATTTGAAGTTGTTTCACCAGTACTTCAGTGACAAATTCCTCGGGAGATTTTGCGGCAAAGTCTCTGTCGAAATCGCAGACAACAACAGCATCGGCGCCATGGTGCTTGAGAAGTTCAACTCGACGTTCCAGGGAGACCAACATCGTCGGCGCGTTCTCAGGGTCGAAGATCTGCCTCGGATGGGGATCAAATGTCAGCACGATCAGGCCACGCCCATTGCTGAGCTCTTTCGCCCGTTTCAAGATGGCCTGGTGGCCAAGATGCACTCCGTCAAAGATTCCGATGGCAACTGTAGCGCCCGCTATTTGCTCTCCGCGCCATTGAAGTCTATTCATCTGCGTATTCTGGCACCCTTACGACTTCGCCGCGAAGACTGCGATCGGACGAGCCTGTCCATCTCTGTTCTGTAGCAGAGCCAGCAGATCCTCACCCGCCAATGCCGCTGTGATGTGCTCGGTTTCGTTGAGGGTCAGTGGCCGTCCGAATGAAAGTTCGGTTCGTTCATCCAGACTGACCTGTCTAAACGGAAAAGTCTTGGCGGCGACCTCTGCGATAGAGAGAGGTTCGAACTCGCCATTCTTGAGCGCTTCAACCGATATTGCATGGCTGAGGTCAAAGGGAGCCACACGCGTGCGTCGAAGAGCGCTTAGATGACCGCCGATTCCCAGACGATCCCCGCAATCGCGGGCAATTGCCCGAATAAATGTCCCAGGACCACAGGTGACCCTGATATCAACTTCAATTCGGGTGCCCTCTTGAACGCGATGGATCTCCCCGACATCCAGGCGATAGATCGTCACTTCTCGGGCAGGCAATTCAAATTCTTCACCAGCGCGAACTCGGGCATGAGCCCGCTCTCCCGCAACTTTCACTGCAGAAACCGAGCTTGGCCGCTGCATAATCGTGCCGCGCATCTTTTCCAGTTCTGCTTTTATGGCCTCTTCCGTTATTCCGTCCATCTGAGTTTTCGTTGCTTCAGTCAGCATTGGTCCTTCGAAATCATCGGTCACGGTGCTTGCACCTAACACGATCGTTGCGTCATAGGACTTTCTTCCCTCGGTGATGTACTGAAGAAGGCGCGTTCCATTTCCGAATCCGAGAATTAGAACTCCCGTTGCCATCGGGTCAAGGGTGCCCGCATGTCCGACCTTCTTTGTCTTGAGAGTTCTACGGGCAATCGCCACAACATCATGGCTTGTCATGCCGGAAGATTTATCAATGACGAGGAACCCGTCAGTGATCAAGCGTTTCATCCCCTAGTTCTTCTTTTACGTGAGGGGCTTTATATGGATCGGCATCGCCTGCGTATTTCGCTGCTGCACGTAGAGCAACAACTTCAGCATCGCGCTGGTGCACTTCTTCAAGAAGTGACTCGAGTGCCTTTGCGCTCTCTGGAAGTGCGTCCGGAAAGAAATCAACCGATGGCGTGATTCGCAGTCCAAGATCTCGACCAACGGCTGCTCGAATAACGCCTTTGGCACTATCAAGTGCTTTAGCTGTCGCTTCGCGCTGATCTTCATCCCCAAGGACCGTATAGAAAACAGAGGCATGTTGGAGGTCGCCGGTGACGCGAGTATCCGTAATCGTGACGAAGCCCAGTCGAGGGTCTTTAATCTTCCCCTCGAGCAGGCCCGCCACTACTACCTTGATTCGGTCGGCTACTTTTTGCGAACGATGTGATTGGCTCACAGTTACACCCGCTTCTTCTCACGCATCTCGTAGACCTGAACTACGTCGCCGATTTGCACGTCCTTATGTGACCCTACTCCGATACCGCACTCAAAGCCCTCTCGGACTTCGGTTGCATCATCCTTGAATCGCTTGAGTGATTCGATGGTGAGGTTCTCTGCGACAACTTCACCGCCACGGAGCAAGCGAGCCTTGGCATTTCTGCGAATGATTCCGTCGAGAACGATGGAACCAGCAATGTTGCCGAACTTGCTTGACTTGAAGATCTCGCGAATCTCGGCGTTTCCGAGAACGACCTCTTCGTACTCTGGCTTGAGCAAGCCCTTGAGCGCGAGTTCGATTTCTTCGATTGCCTGGTAAATGACCGAATAAAAACGAACATCGACGCCTTCTTGGTCGGCGAAGATCGCAGTCTGAGGTTCAGGCTTGACGTTGAATCCGATAACGACTGCGGTGGATGCTGATGCAAGAGTGATATCGCTCTTGGTGATCGCGCCAACACCGCGATGGATGACACGAAGATCGACCTCTGCTCCGACATCGAGTTGCAGCAATGCATCTTCGAGGGCTTCAACCGAACCGCTGACGTCACCCTTGAGGATGAGGTTAAGAGTCGTGATCTTGGATTGCTCCATGAAGTCTTCAAGTGAGACCTTCTTGCGGGCCTTAGCCAACTGGGCATTTCGTTCTGCGGCCTGACGCTTCTCGGCGATCTGACGGGCAGTTCGATCATCCCCAGCAACGAGGAAGGTGTCTCCGGCGTTTGGCACGGAAGTGAACCCGAGAACCTGGACGGGACGCGATGGCCCTGCACTCTCGACGGTAACTCCATGCTCATCGAGCATCGCACGAACGCGACCGAAGGATCCGCCGGCAACAATGGCATCTCCAACCTTGAGAGTTCCTCGTTGGATAAGCACTGTCGCAACCGGTCCGCGACCGCGATCCAAGTGAGCTTCAATCGCCACACCACGTGCATCGTCATCAGCGACCGCTTGAAGATCAATGGCAGCATCCGCTGTAAGGAGAATGGAGTCGATGAGTTCTTTGATGCCATCGCCAGTTTTTGCGGAGACGTTCACGAAGATTGTGTCTCCGCCGTACTCTTCTGCAACCAAGTTGTATTCGGTCAACTGCTGGCGAACCTTCTCTGGGTTGGCACCTTCTTTATCAATCTTGTTAACCGCAACAACGATCGGAACGTCTGCGGCTTGAGCATGGTTCAACGCCTCAATTGTCTGTGGCATTACTCCATCATCTGCCGCAACGACCAAGACGGCGATATCGGTTACCTTCGCACCTCGAGCACGCATAGCGGTGAACGCCTCATGACCTGGAGTATCGATAAATGTAATCGCACGATCACGATCATCATGGTTGTGGTGAATTTGGTAGGCACCGATGTGCTGGGTGATGCCACCGGCCTCGCTCTTAATGACTTCAGTCTTGCGGATCGCATCGAGCATTCTCGTTTTACCGTGATCGACGTGACCCATGACTGTAACAACCGGAGGGCGAGTAACTAGGCGCGAAGGGTCAATACCTGCTAATTCATCTTCAAGGTTGATGTCGAAAGTCTGAAGCAGTTCGCGGTCTTCGTCTTCAGGACTGACGATTTGGATGACATAACCCAATTCAGTACCAAGGATTGCGAAGGTGTCTTCATCCACTGATTGCGTCGCCGTGACCATTTCACCAAGGTGGAATAGCGCAGCCACTAACGCTGCTGGATCTGCATTGATCTTCTCTGCAAAGTCAGCAAGGGATGCTCCACGACGCATGCGGATCTGGGTCTTTCCATCACCGTGCGGAACTACAGCGCCACCGAGTTGAGGTGCCTGCATATTGTCGAATTCATCGCGCAGAGCTTTTCTGCTCTTTGGCTTTCTCTTGCTGCTCTTGCTTGCATTCTTTCCGAATGCGCCACCTGTGCTTCCGCGTTGCGGTCTGCCACCGCCAGCCGGACGAGCTGGACCGCCAGCGGCTCCACCTGCACTTGGTGTGCGGTAAGGACTTCCGGTTCCAGCGGATGGACCACCGGTACGTGGAGGAAAACCTGTTCCGGCACCAGCAGGACGTGGAGACGATGGACGTGCTGCAAAGCCCGGACGAACCGATCCTGGGCGCGGACCTGACATAGGAGGTCGTGGACCGCCGGTACCTGCAGGTCGTTGCGGTGGACGCGGTGTTCCAAACGGAGCAGTTCCGGGACGTGCGGCTGGTGGACGTGGAGCCGGTGGACGTGGCGTTCCAAAAGGATTGTTTCCTGGTCGAGGCGCAGCAGGACGTGGAATAGCGGTAGGCACCGGAGCCGATGGCGCAGGCGTGACTGGACGCGCATGTGCCTCTGCGACTTTGTGTGCTTGGGCTTGTTGAATGGTTGTCTGCTCTACTAACCCTGGGGCGATCTCCGCCAAAAGTTCAGTGGCAGCCTCTGGCGTAAGCGTTTCTTCCGCAGGTTTGGCGGCCGCCTTCTTCGCCGCAGCCTTCTTTACTGGCTTTGCCTCATCCACCGGCTTTGCATCGGGAAAGAGTTCAAGCATTTTTCTAACGACCGGTGCTTCCACCGTCGATGATGCGGATCGGACGAATTCGCCCATTTCTTGGAGTTTTGCAAGGACGACCTTGCTCTCCATACCGAGTTGTTTTGCTAACTCATGTACGCGGACCTTTGCCACAGTTCTCCTGTCTTGGCCCGCAATTCTTTGGGATGCGAGCCCTAGTTGTACAACCTCATGATCGGTTCGAACTCATTTGAGTGTCATATCTTTCGCATCCGTTTCGTAGTTGTTCATATAGGCGAGCAATTCACTGCCATCTAGCGGTTCATTTCGTCGGAATGCCCAACGGAATGCTCCACGTTCAACAGCTCTTACTGCACATTTTCGGTGCACCCACGCCCCCCTACCTGGAAGGTTGCGATGAGGATCGGGAAGAACTCTTCCGTTCTCACACACCACACGTAGTAGCGCCATCGGATTTTCGCGTTTTCGGCAATCAATGCAACTTCGCAAGAACTTGCTAGTTCCTCTAGCCACGCGTGGGCACGGCTTTCATGAAGACCTCATCGCTTAAATTCAATGTGCCAACCTTACCTGCCAAATCCACATTCACATAAACAGCCCCGAAAAATGCCCTATTTGACAGCAGTTGGCGCCTTGGGTGCGTCGGAGTGAATATCGATACGCCACCCTGTAAGCCGGGCGGCAAGACGCGCGTTCTGACCGTCTTTTCCAATGGCCAGGGAGAGTTGGTAGTCGGGAACCGTGACCTTGGCTGAGCGGGTAACTAGGTCGACGACCTCTACTTTCTCAACTCGCGCGGGGGCAAGGGCATTTCCGACGAATACGGCCGGATCCTCAGACCAATCAACGATATCGATCTTCTCGCCATGGAGTTCGTCCATAACTGCGCGAGCACGCGAGCCCATTGGGCCGATCAGCGAACCCTTGGGACTCACTCCCGCACGGTGAGTGCGTACGGCAATCTTGGTCCGATGCCCGGCTTCGCGAGCAATCGCCATGATCTCGACAATTCGATCTGATATCTCAGGAACCTCCAAGGCGAAAAGCTGTTTGACCAACGCAGGATGGCTTCGCGAGAGCGTCACCTCCGGCCCTTTCATCCCTTGCTTCACTTCGACCACAAAACACTTGATGCGCTCGCCGTGTGAGTAGACCTCACCCGGAACCTGCTCCTGAGGGGGGACTTTTCCCTCGACGCGCCCAAGGTTGACGTACACCATTCGAGGATCACGACCCTGCTGGACAACCCCAGAGACAACATCGCCCACAGAGGCGGTGAACTCTCCAACGATGTCGGCATCATTTGCCTCACGCATCTTCTGCTTGATTACCTGGCGGGCTGTCGAAGTTGCAATCCGACTAAATCCTTCCGGGCTGTCGACAACCTCATCGATCTTCTCGCCGTCCTCGCCAAAGACGGGAACCAAAATCTTGATCTCACCGCTTTCGCGATCCAGATGAGCATGGGCATGCGGCTTCGCCAGCGGCATGTGCACATAGGCAGTTAGAACAGCCGCCTCGATTGCACCAATAAGTCGCTCAAGGGGTATTTCTCGTTCAATTGTTAGGGAAGCAAGGGCCTTCATATCCACATTCATTAGAGGCCATCACCCTTTCGATTGAATTCAATCTCCACTTGGGCGCGCTTGATCTCGACGAAGGGAAGTTCGATCTTGTGCGGGGTCTTACCTTCGACGATCACGCACACGGACTCGTCATGTACTACTTCGACTCTTCCGGTGATGACTTCACCGTTCACCATTACGGATTTAACGAGGCGACCAATGTTCTTCTGCCAATGACGCGGCACAGTCAACGGTCGGTCCACGCCAGGTGATGTAACTTCCAAAGTGTATGAAAGGTCCGCCAGGGAAACATCCAAGATCGCAGAAATCTCTTTTGTAATCGCCGTAACCTCATCGAGGTTCAAATTCACGGTTCCATCTACAACGACGGTCACGACACGTCGATTGCCCGGGGATGCGATATGTACGTCTTCAAGAAAAAGACCGGCGGCATCTACCACAGGAGTAATTGCATCTGTTATTGATTGTACGAGACTCATGGTTATCACTTTCTATGAAGTTGTATTTCGGATCATAACGTAGATATCAACGCCCTACCAATGGGTAATAGTGTCAACCCCCACCTTGAGTATCAGCACGGCAGTCACCACCAGGAAGATCTGCCGCACAAATGAAGATCCTCCACGTATCGCCAGCCTTGCTCCGAGCATTCCCCCTGCGATATTTGCAAGACCGAGTACCAGGCCGACGTGCCACAGAATCACGCCGTGAAGGCCAAAGATCGCAATCGCTCCCAAATTCGTAGCGACATTGACAATCTTCGCCACCGAGGAAGCGGTCAAGAAAGCAAATCCGAGAAAGGCAACTAAGACCACCATCAAGAATGTGCCAGTACCGGGTCCGAAAATTCCGTCATAGAAGCCGATCCCAAGTCCAGCGATGACCGCGATGATATTTCTGCGACCCGCAGTGTGACGAAGTAGTTCGACGTGTCCCAACGTGGGACGACGCCAGGTGTAGATGCCCACTGCAAGAAGAAGTACGAAAACCAATGGCCTAAGTGCGTGCGTGGGCAGATGCGCAGCGAGGAGGGCGCCGCACATCGATCCCGCAAATGCCGGTATCGCCATGGCGAATGTAAATAGGAAATCGGGTTTGACTCTTCTTCGATACATGATTGCAGCAGCAGTTGTGCCGAAAACCGATGACAACTTATTGGTTCCAAGAACCTGCACCGTTGTCGATTGAGGCAAACCGATGAGCAGAGCCGGCAACTGGATCAGTCCCCCACCCCCAGCAATTGCATCCACGAACCCGGCGCACAGGGCAGCAACGCCCATGAAGGCCATTGATATGGCAGAGAGATCGCCAAAAAAGCCCATGCTATGAAAGGAGTTTGGCTACGTCGCTCGCAGCATCGGCAAGGCGAACCTCAAGACGCTCACCCGTTCGACGAACGCGCACTTCGACATTCCCCTCTGCAAGCGCCTTGCCGACGATCACAATGATCGGGATGCCTATGAGTTCGGCGTCCTTGAACTTAACGCCAGGACTCGCATCGCGTCGATCATCGAGCATGACGCTTATCCCCTGTTTCTCTAATTGAGATGCAATCTCTTCTGCAACATTGAACGGGTTGTCGTCTTTGCCTGTAGCAACAACATGAACCTTGGCTGGCGCGATTTCAGCGGGCCAACAGAGTCCGATTTCGTCATGGGTCTGCTCGGCGATTGCCGCCACCGCACGTGAGACACCGATTCCGTATGAGCCCATGGTGACGACACGAGATTTTCCATCACTATCAAGGACAGTGAGATCTAATGCTTCTGCGTATTTTCGTCCCAGTTGGAAGATATGCCCGATCTCAATCGCACGATCAATGACTACTGGCGCCGAACAATCGGGACATGTATCACCTGCACGGACTTCAGCGGACTCAATGTATCCGTCGATGTCGAAATCGCGACCGTTAACAACATTAAGAGCGTGGCAATCTTTCTTGTTGGCTCCTGTAACCCAAGAGGTTCCGGGTGCAATGCGCGGATCTGCATAGACAGTCAGGCCGAACTTCTTGGCATCTTGTGGCCCAACGTAACCCTTGACCAGTCCTGGGTTCTTGGCGAAATCGGCATCTTCAAAGAGTCGAATATCAATGACTCCCGGGAGATTTGCCTCCAGTCGTTTGAGGTCGACT
Source organism: uncultured Bifidobacterium sp. (assembly GCA_964387855.1). Taxonomy (GTDB): domain Bacteria; phylum Actinomycetota; class Actinomycetes; order Nanopelagicales; family Nanopelagicaceae; genus QYPT01. Next base: position 3,721 of record CAYLYA010000007.1, on the reverse strand, counting down.
TCTCGATCCCCTGGTACAAGGACTGCAATATTCTTCCCATCGGCGACCAGGAGAACATTTTTGAGGGTATCCGCGCCCGTATATCCTCCACCGAATTTCTCATTCAGGACAGTGACGAGGGAATCAATAGTTGGAGTATTGGGGGTATCCACCACCTGCAGCGGTGGAACAGTCTTCAAATCAACTGGGGCAACAACGGTCTTCATCGCCTCGACGTTGGCCGCATATCCGCATTTCTCGCAGAGCACATAGGTGTCTTCTCCGGTTGGGCACGGTGCAAGGAATTCTTCAGATCGCGAACCACCCATCGCACCGGACATCGCACTGACTATGTTGTAGCGCATTCCCAGACGATCAAAGGTCTTGATATAGGCATCACGATGCTTGTTGTACGAAACCTCTAGGCCTTCATCTGTGAGGTCGAAAGAGTACGAATCCTTCATGACGAATTCGCGACCCCTGATGATTCCACTGCGAGGTCTAGCCTCATCACGGTATTTCGTCTGAATCTGATACAGAGATAATGGAAGGTCCTTATGGGAAGAGTATTCCGACTTCACCATAAGGGTGAACATTTCCTCATGAGTAGGAGCGAGAAGGTAGTCCCCACCTTTTCGATCCTTCAAACGAAAAAGGTTTGGTCCGTACTCAGCAACGCGATTGGTCTGCTCGTACGCATCTCTAGGAAGCAACGCTGGAAAGTGAACTTCTTGAAAGCCTGCTCCATCCATCTCCTCGCGTATGACGCGTTCGATGTTTCGCAGCGTGATGTAGCCAAGTGGCAACCATGAGTAAATGCCGGCCGCTATTCGGCGAATGTACCCCGCACGAACCAATAGTCGATGGCTAGCTACCTCGGCATCGGCTGGATCATCACGCAGAGTGCGCAGAAATAAAGTGGACATTCGCAACATGAAAGTCAGCCTACCCGAGTAATCAGGGGCAATGCGTTAAGGCCGTACTAACTAACGTGAACCGATGGCTCGCCTGAGCCAATCCCAGCCGCTTCCATTTCCTCTGCCAATCGCATCGCCTCTTCAATCAAAGTCTCGACGATCTGAGCCTCTGGAACTGTCTTGATGACGACTCCCTTAACGAAGATCTGGCCTTTGCCGTTTCCTGACGCGACTCCAAGATCTGCCTCGCGAGCCTCACCCGGTCCATTGACCACGCAACCCATTACCGCAACGCGCAACGGCACCGTCATTCCTTCAAGTCCTGCCTGCACTTTCTCTGCCAATGTGTAGACATCTACTTGGGCTCGCCCGCATGATGGACAAGAAACGATCTCAAGTTTTCTCTGGCGAAGGTTGAGAGATTCAAGAATGGAGATTCCCACCTTCACCTCTTCAACGGGAGGTGCCGACAATGAAACTCGAATTGTGTCCCCGATGCCCTCTGAAAGGAGAATCCCAAAAGCGGTTGCGGACTTGATGGTGCCTTGGAATAAAGGTCCGGCCTCGGTAACACCGAGATGCAACGGATAATCGCACTTCTGCGCCAAGAGTCGATATGCACTGACCATGGTGACAGGGTCGTGGTGCTTCACCGAGATCTTGATGTCGGTGAACCCGTGCTCTTCAAATAAAGAGCACTCCCACAAAGCGGACTCCACCAATGCCTCGGGGGTTGCCTTGCCGTACCTTGCCAGAAGTCGAGGATCCAACGAACCAGCATTGACTCCAATACGAATGGGAATTCCTGCATCCCCGGCCGCCTTTGCCACCTCTTTTACCTTGTCATCGAATTGCTTGATGTTTCCCGGGTTGACGCGGACCGCAGCACAACCTGCATCGATGGCCGCGAAAATGTATTTCGGCTGAAAATGGATATCGGCAATGACGGGGATCTGTGACTTCTTGGCGATCTGCGCGAGCGCATCTGCATCGTCTTGGCTCGGCACGGCCACACGAACTATCTGACACCCAGAGGCAGTTAACTCTGCGATCTGCTGCAACGTCGCATTCACGTCGGAGGTGAGTGTGGTGCACATTGATTGAACGGTTACGGGCGAATCACTGCCAACGCCGATGTTCCCTACGCGAAGTTGACGGGTCTTTCGCCGAGGAGCAAGCGTCGCAGGCGGCGCTGCTGGCATTCCTAAATCAACCATGTCCTCATTCTGCCCTATCTGCCTAAAGGTTGAAGTTCACGGGGTTTACGACGTCTGCCACTAGCAATAGAAGCGTGAGTCCAGCAAGAAGGACAAAGACCACCATTGTGATTGGCGTCAGAATGGCCACATCAATGGCGGCGGGCCTTCGGCGTCCACGAAGTCGAGCAAAGAAGGCGCGAATTTCGTCGGCTATCGCCACAGCCATATGCCCGCCATCCAACGGCAGGATCGGAAGAAGGTTAAATATCCCAACGAAGATGTTGAGCTGGGCGATGATGACAATGAAGGCCGCAACACGTTCGCCTGCAGTGAGTTTGGTGCTTGCGACTGCTTCGCCAGATAAACGTGCGACTCCAACGACCCCCACGAGACCTTGTGCATCTCGAGGTTTATCACCGACCGTCTGCGACCAAAGAGCAGGAATCTTGCTAGGAAGGGAGATCAATGCCTTGACCGATCCGCTGATAACCGAGCCAGTAGTGGTCACCGATTCTTTGACTGCCGTGACGGGATCACTTCGCACTTGCGCGTAAGAATTGATGACGCCGATGTAGCCGATGCTCTTGCCTTCACTGATCCTCGTTGCGGGAGTGATCGTTATCTCGAAATCAGGTTTGCCCGAGTTGGAGCCTTTTACCTTTTGCCCTCGATCGATTCCGAAGACAAGAGGCCTGCCGGGAGAATTGCGGATGATCTCAACGTCTTTAGACCAATTGGTGATCCGCTTGCCATTTATGGAAATGATACGGTCACCGACTTTTAGACCCGCCAGTTTTGCAGGAGTGGGTGGCGATGTTGGCGTGCACGCCTTGGTGCTTGTAACTTGGGCGACGCACTGGCTGATATCACCAATGGTGGAGGTGACTTGATTTGTGCCAATTCCCATAAAAAGAATTAGCAACAGAACAAAGCCCAAAACAAAGTGAAGGAAGGATCCAGCTCCAAGTACGACGAGTTTTCGGCCGCTGCTTGCGCGATAAAAATCACGTTCATCACCCACGGACGTCTCACTTGGAGACATGCCTACTATGCGGCAGTAACCGCCTGCAGGAATCGCCTTGATGCCAAATTCAGTCTCGCCTCGCACCGTGGACCAGATCTTGGTTCCAAAACCAAGAAAGAACTCACTTACCTTCATGCCATAGTGCTTGGCCGTGATGAAGTGGCCAAACTCGTGGACCATGACCGAAAAAAGCAGGGCAACGACGAAGGCGAGGATTCCTAGTAATTGCACTGGGGTATCTTCTCAGGTTAGACCGACAAATGAGTACTTTTAGCCCCCTGTTAGGATTGCCTCATGACTACCGTTGCGCAGGTTCGAAAGCTCGTTACTTCTATTCCTGGACCAAAGTCTGAGGAAATTCTCAAGAGGCGCTCAGATGCCGTCTCCAGCGCCCTCGGCATGGCCATTCCAATAGTTGTCGAACGCGCTGGCGGAGGAATCATCGTTGATGTCGATGGCAACTCCATCATCGATATGGGCGCAGGCATTGCGGTAGTGAACGTCGGCAACAGCGCACAACGCGTTGTCGACAACGTCAAAGCACAGGTCGAAGCCTTCACGCACACCTGCTTCATGGTCGCCCCCTACTTGGGCTACATCGA